>CAYTBN010000015.1:0-120653 GCA_964436045.1 uncultured Rickettsiales bacterium
TCGAGGTGGAGAAGCGGGGCAAGCGCAAGCTGACCACCGCGTGCAACTACCCGGTCGCGGACGGTATCCGGGTCTTCCTCGACACCGACAAGGTGGTGAGCAGCCGCCAGATGGTGCTCGAGTTGACCCTGGCCAACAGTCCGACCCCGCCCGCCCTGCGCCGGCTGGCCGCCGAGCACGGGGTGGCCCTGAGCGACGTAAGTTTCCCCCGGGACGACGACAACACCTGCATCCTCTGCGGCCTGTGTACCCGGGTCTGCGAGAAGGTCTGTGGTGGGGCGATCACCACCCTCGGCCGCGGCGATCAGAAGCGAGTCGGCACGCCGGGTGACCTGCCATCGGAGCTGTGCATCGGCTGCGCGTCATGCGCCTACGTCTGTCCCACCGGCCACATCCAGGTGCAGGAGACCAAGATGCTCCGGACCATCTGGCAACGGGAGTTCCGCAAGCTCGCCTGCACCGCCTGCGGCAAGACCACCATCACCGAGGCCCAGCGTGACTACCTGGTGCAGCACCGGGGCTACCTGCCCGACTACTTCGAACTCTGCGACGAGTGCAAGCGGGCCACCGTGGTCACCAACTTCGCGGGTGTGGGGAGGTAGAACGGCGATGCCGAGCAAGCGACTCTACGTCACCCCGGACCGCTGCACCGCCTGCCGCACCTGCGAGCTGGCGTGCTCGTTCCGCCACTCCCAGACCTCGGTGCTGCCGGCCTCCAGCCGTATCACCGCCCACGTGATCGTGGCCGACACGGACAACGTCCCCCTGGTCTGCCTCCAGTGCGACCAGGCGGCCTGCAAGTGGGCCTGTCCGACCCGGGCCCTGGTCCGCAACGAGGCCACCGGTGCCATCGACGTGATCGAGAACCGCTGCATCGGCTGCCGCCAGTGCGTCGCGGCCTGCCCCTTCGGCCAGATGCGGTTCGACGACGCTCGCCTCAAGAGCTTCAAGTGCGACCTGTGTGGCGGCGACAATCCCTCCTGTGCGGCGTTCTGCCCGACGCAGGCGCTGGAGTGGACGTAGACCCGCTCCCGGTCCACAGTGGGGAAATGGTCGCCCGCGGACAGCGCCTGTCACGCTCGAAACGAGCGTTGTTCTCGCTTCTGGTGGCCGTGGTGTTCCTCGGGACCGCCGAGGGGATCGCCCGGGTGGTGGTACCCCGGCTGCGCAGGGCCGCGCTGCCCGCCGAACTGATCCAGGCCCACACCGAGGCGCCCGTCTTTCGTTACGACCCGGATCTGCTCTGGTTCTGGGCGTCCCTGCCCCACGGCGAGGTCAACGAACACGGCTTCCGTAGCTGGCAGAAGATGGCGCCACGGCCGTCGCCCGGGGTGACCCGGGTGGTGACCCTGGGAGACAGCCAGACCTTCGGATTCGGCGTCTTGGCGAACCAGTCCTACAGCGCCGTCGCGGGCCGGAGGCTCGGCTTCGGCTGGGAGGTCCTCAACACCGGGGTCAACGGCTACACCTCGTTGAACGTGTACCGGCTGCTCCTCAAGCGGATCCACGCGTTCGAACCCCACGTGATCGTGGTGGACTGCCCCCCCTTCGACAGCGAGCGGGACGAGGGGGGCCTGGTCGCTCCCTCCCTGGGGGTGAACGCCATCGAGCGACTGCTGTGGCACAGCGCGCTGGTCTACCTGGCCCGCCACGGCTGGCAACGGGTGTCGCGGGCGATGGACCGGGGAGGGAGCCCCGCGGACAGCTGGCGCCCGCCCGGGGCCCGCGGCCTGGGCAACCACGAGCGCATCCTCGAGTGGGGGCGGGCCATGGGCATCGAGGTACTGTTCCTGGACTACCCGACACGGGATCTCGACAGGCGGATCGTCTGTCGCAGTGGACCGGACGACTTCCCGGCCGGCGCCCAGCTCGTGGAGAGCTGCCAGGCCCTGCGGGACGGTGGCCACTTGCCCCAGGAGCTCTTCATCGACCGCAACCACCTGACCGTGCTCGGCAACCAGGTGGTCGGCCAGGTCCTGGCCGACGAGCTGACGGCGCTCGGTCCCCGGTCGTCCGAATAGGCCGCAGTCGCGGTCCCATCCGCGGTTGACTCGCGCTGTCGTGGTGTTAGAAATGAGAACCAGGCGGACCGCTCCCCCGCCGGCTTTGGATGTGGCATGCAGCCCAGGACTCTCGCCCTGCTCATCGTTTTCGCGCTGTGGCTTCCCGCCTGCGAGGATGGGATTTCCATCGGTGACGACGATACGGGGGACGACGATGCGGGGGACGACGACACCACGGCCGCGCCTCCGGATTCGCTGGCCTTCACGGAGCTGCTGGGCGGCTACGGCGGCCAGGCGTTCGTGCTCGGCGGCGAGCTGTATGTGGTCTACGGCGGCAAGTTCCTGCGCTGGGAGTCTGGCACCGAGTGGGAGGTGATGGCCGATACCTCGCCCGGCGGGCTCAACTGCAATGCGTCGTTCAACGTGGAGGTGCTGGGGGGCAAGGCCTACGTGCTCGGCGGCCACTACCAGCAGGACGAGAACTGTACCTCGGACGAGTCGGGCGCCACGGACCAGGTGTGGGTCTTCGACCCGTCGACGAACCAGGCCAGCCTGGGGCCGTCGATGCTCCACCGCCGCGAGGTGCTGGCTTCGGGGGTGGCCGGCGGCGCGATCTACGTCATCGGCGGCTGGAACCCGGTGGGCAACCTGGACGGGGAGAACAACGATGTGGTCGAGTGGTTCGACGGCTCGACGTGGTCCACGCTCAGCTATTCGGGCGACTACACGCCCGTGCGGAGCGCGGCCTATGCCACGGTCGGCGACCAGATCTACTTGTTCGCGGGCTGCGAGCCGGGCAAGGAGACCGACCTGGACTGCCCCTGCAACTCCCAGCTCGTCCAGGCCTTCGACACCACCACCGCCACCTTCAGCCGCCTGCCGGACATGCCGCTGTACGGGCGGCACTTCTTGGGTCAGCACGCCGCTGCCCGCGGTCAGTACGTGTACGTCTTCGGCGGCGCCACCGGGTTCAGCTGCGTGATATTCGACGACGTGGCCCGCTTCGATTCCGGCGACGGTAGCTGGGAGATGCTCCCCGAGCCGATGACCACCGAGCGCAAGGGCGTCGGATCGGCGATCTACGACGACCAGCTGTTCGTCTTCGGCGGCATCAGCTGCCCCGAGGAAGGTTGCGACGACGACGCCTGCGACCACCCCGGCACCATCCCCAACTGCTCGTTCATCGGCGCGGGGGCCAACGAGATCGGGACCTTCGTGGGGGATTGAGTCCGGGACCGAGACCGAGTCCGAGACCGAGACCGAGCTACTCCACCAGATCCGCGGCCCCTCGCGGGGCGATCCGCGACTCGTTGTAGCCGTAGCGCAGTATCCCGGTGATCGAGCTGAACTCGTCTCCCACCGACGGCATCGGCGGGGACCAGAGCTTGTCGTCGATCCACAGGCAGTCCTCGATCTGGAACTCGCCGTACTCCGCGTTCACCGCTGTCACCTCGTAGGGCCCCTGCTGGACCGACACCAGCACCCCCTCCATGTCGTGCTGGTCCACGCCGAACCAGCCCAGGTCGCAGGGTTCGCAGACCACCGGATCGGACGGGCCGGCGGTGCCTGTGACCTCCACGCTGCCCCAGGCCACCTCGCTCTGACCGTAGTACTCCTCGTAGGTCCCCTCGAGGGTGGCCTCGTCGCCGACGGTCACCTCGTCGCCGGTCAGCGAGTAGGCGTACAGGCCGGCGCAGGCCCCTCCGCCCGGGCTCTGGGCGAAGAAGTAGCTGGCGCCGTCGTAGGGATCGGTCAGCCCGGTGACCTCGAGCCCGGTCAGGCGGACGTCGTCGCCCTCGTAGGGGTGGAGCGCGTGCTTCCAGTCCCGCACGTGGAGCGGCTCGGCACAGCGCTCGTCGGGATCGGCCGGACAGCGGTCGCAGTCGTCGCCGATCCCGTCGCCGTCGCCGTCCTCGTGGGCCGCCTCGCTCCAGACCCACGGGCAGGCGTCGGCCTCGTTGGCCATCCCGTCCCCGTCCAGGTCCTGGTCCTCCACCATCGAGGGCCCGGTGGTGCCGGGCTCCCAAGGGAGGGGATCGCAGGCGTTGCCAACCCCGTCGCCGTCCTCGTCGCGCTGGTCGGGATCGAACACCCCCGGGCAGCCGTCGTCCGCCGCGGCGACACCGTCCCGATCCTCGTCGTCGTCCGCGATCCCGCCGGGGACCGTCAGCTCGCACCACTCGGGCTCGTAATCCACGTCGTCGGGACAGAAGAAGGTCGGGTACAGGTGATTGCCCAGCTCCGCCTCCAGATCCGCCTCGAGCTCGGCATAGGTCCGGTGTCCCTCGGACGTGCGCAGGCAGACGCGCATCGCCGTGCCGCAGACATCCAGCTCGTCACAGAGGGGGTCCAGCTCGGTCACCGCCTCGAGGGTGGCCGCGTTGCCGAGCATGGGCTGGCCGTCGACGGTCACGAGCTCGATCCGGGTCTGGTCCGCGGTCAGCACCGTCGTCCACGGCGCCAGCGGGTCGCCCTGGAGCACCAGCAGGTCCGCCCGCGCTCCGGGGGTGAGCTCGCCCAGCACGCCGTCCAGCCCCACCGCCGCGGCCGCGCCCTGGGTTGGCATCGCCACCATCTCGCTGAGGCAGAACGCGCCCCGGAACGCCTCGCGGTTGAGGCGGTCGACGCACTGCAGCTCGAACAGCTGCCCGGCCGTGCCCGAGAGGGTCCAGTCCGGCCCCAGGGCGATGGGCACCCCCAGCGCGTGGGCCGTGGTCACGTCCGCCGTGCGGCCGTACAGGTCGATGTTGGACTGGGGCGACCAGATCAGGTGGGTCCCACTGACCGCCATCCGCGTCAGCTGCTTCGGGTCCAGGTCGGTGCCGTGGATCAGGCCGGTCTCGGGTCGCAGCAGGTCCGCATCGATGAGGGGCTGGAACTCGCTGCGCACCGTCCCGTACAGCCCCTCGGCGCAGTGGGGTACGTAGGCGTCCAGGCTCCCGGAGTCCAGATCCTCGGCCCAGTCCGCCAGATCGTCGGCGTCCTCGTCCGGCGCATCGGTGCGGAACTTGGCCCGATACCCATCCAGGTAGTGGTGGTCCTCGCCCTCGTCCAGGTTGCGGACCAGGATCGGATCGCAGCCATCGAGGTAGTTGCCGGCCACCGCCGTCGTGCCGGTCATCAGGGTGCGCAGCTCGGCCCAGGCCGTCGCCGAGCAGCTGTCCACCGGGTCGATCAGATCGGTGTAGTCCCAGTAGTCGGAGTTGCCCCGCCACTCGTAACGATTCTCGAACATCCGCCCGTGGGGCCAGGGGCCGACGACGTTGTATTGCATGTGGTTGTGGGGGTCGACGAAGGCCGGCAACACCACGTCCGCACACAGCCTCGTGGCCTGGTCGTACCCCTCCTCATCCGAGCAGTCGAGGTCCACGCAGACGATGTCGCCGCTCGTCGTCGACCACAGCAGCTCGGCGTCCGGCAGCGCGCCGTCGGGCAGGATCGCGGTGGCGTTGACCAGCCACAGATCGTTGCTCCCGGCCGAGGGGACACAGTCGTCCGGGGCCTCGGCGTCCAGCGGCTCCTCGCCGCAGGGATCCGCCAGGTCGACCTCCCCGGTGGTGTCGTCGTCACCGGTATCGTCGTCATCGACGGTGTCGTCGTCATCGGCAGCGGAGTCGTCGTCCGTGTCCGACGTCGGGCAGCCCGCGTGGAGCACGAGGACGAGGGCACAGGCCAGGAACACCGAGCCGGGGTGGCGCATGGATCGCTCCTCCGTGGCGTCAATCTACCACGGGGGTCCTGCCGGTCCAGGGGGAACCGGGGAAGGGTCCGATCAGTAGGCCTGGGGTGTCAGCTGGGCCCCGCCCGGGTAGGCGTAGGACACGTCGTCGTCGTAGCCGTAGACCGTCAACCCCATCGGTTGGTCCGAGTGCAGCCGGTGAACCCCCGGCTCCACCGCGATCCGCGCCCAGCGTTTGTCCCCGGACGGGAACTCGTTCCACTCGCCGTCGTCGATGGGATCGTCGTCCAGGGTGACCTCGCTGTTGTTCCCGGCGACCACGGTGATCCAGCCCTCGAGGTAACCCTCGGGGGTCAGGAAGATGAACTCGTCGACGAACTGCTCGTTGGGCACCACCACCAGCATCGCCGGATCGCCGATGCCGGATCCGAGGGGCACGTTGGTGTACTCGGAGCCGGACATGTACTGGATCAGGCTGACCGGATCGCTGGACTTGACCTCGAATTCCCCGTCCGACTCGAACTCGATGAAGTCACCCCCGTCCAGGGTGACCGGGAAGCCAGGCAGCTCGGGCTCGGTGCTGACCTCGGTGCCGTCCTCGTCGGCGATCACCCGGAAGATGTCGGCCTCGCTGCCCCGGGGCTCGAACTTGACCACGAAGTAGTGCTCGCCCCAGGCCTCGATGGGGTGGAGCTGCTCCTCGATGTGGTCGCAGGCCCAGACGTCGGCCGGCACCATCGCACACTCGTTGCCCGAGAACACCGCCACCGGCTTGCTCGCGTCGATCAGCGAGCCGGTCAGGTCGTTGGCCGTGGTGCCGCCCTGGCTCTGGATCTGCAGCACCTCGGACTCGTCCAGGGTCACGCTCATCGGGACGCCGGCGGGGGTCTGCGGCACGCCCTCGCCCGCGAGCACGTTGGCCCGCGGCACGACCTGGACCTCGGTCCCGTCCTCGGTGGCGACCACGGTCAGGTAGTCGGCCAGCCCGGTGGTGTGGCCCTGGGACACGTCGAAGGGCCAGCAGGCCGCCCGATAACGCTTGCCCAGGGAGTGGATCGGCACCAGCATCGACGCGTCGTTGGAGAATACGCCCACGTTGTTGGCCGGGTTGAACTGGTGGGCGGTCACCGGGATCGTGCTCTCGATGTAGAACGACCGCTCGCCGACGAAGGAGTCCTCGGCGTCGAACCGGACCAGGTCGAAGACGTGGAGGTCCCCCGGCGCGATCCGTTCCTGGATGTGATCCTCGTCCGCACCACGCTGCGTGATGCTGACCGACGCATCGCCTGCGCTGGTGACCGGGTTGCTGACCGTCACCGAGTACTGGGCCGCGTCCGCCGACTCCTCGGTGGTGCTGCCGTCGTAGTTGTTCAGGTCGACGGCGAAGAACTCCTTGCCCAGGTAGCCGGGCAGGGGTGCCAGGTTGTACTCGCTGCAGGCGAGCAGCGGCGAGATCAGGGTTGCTGTGAGTAGCCAGCCGAACGTTCGGGTGCGGGACATCCCGGGCCTCCTGGTTCCGAGCATAGCCCGTTCCGCCCGTCAGGGAACATCTTCGTACTCACCGTCGAGGCCTTCGAAGACGACGGTCTGGTCGATGCCGTCTTCCACATCCATCGAACTGTCGGGAACGCAGGGTTGGACGAGCGGGGAGGGGGATATTCGATCCGAGGCCGAGACCGAGCCCGAGCCCGAGCCCGAGCTAACCCCGCCAGAGCTCGGGTCGCATGAAGGTGTCCGCGGGCAACATCCGCCCCCGCACCTCCCTGAGCAGGCCGGGCCGCAGCTCCTGGACCATCCACGAGTCGTCGTGGCCGGGATCGATGGGGTAGGGGGGCTGCAGCCCCAGCCGACCCGCGGGCTGGAAACCGACGCGGGGGTAGTAGGCCGGGTGGCCGAGGACGAACGCCAGCACGGCGCCCGCGTCGGCTGCCGCGGCCAGGCCCGCCCGGGAGAGGGCGGCGCCGACACCCTGCCCCTGGGCGTCAGGGACCACGGCCAGGGGCGCCAGGATCGTCGCTGCAATCCCGGGGTGTCCCTCGATCCGGGTGGCGGTGAACATCACGTGGCCCACCGCCCGTTGGCCGTCGAAGCCGAGCAGCGAGATCGCGGGTCGGGCGGTGGGATCTTCCAGAAGGACGCGGACCAGTTCGGCCTCGTCGTCCTCGCCGAAGGCCGCGCGTTCGATGGCCAGGACCCGGTCCAGGTCACGATCGCGGGCTGGGCGGATGGTCACGCTGGTCATGCTGCGCTCCGAGTCCGGTTCACCCCCCTCAGGGCATGAACTCCGGCGGGATGTAGGACGCGTCCCCCAGGGGCCAGCAGTCCAGGTCCAGCTGGACGCCCACGTGGTCCGAGGGCCAGCAGATGTCGGCCGGGGACGGTCCGCAGTCGGCGGAAGCCGCCTCGTCGGCGAACAGGCGGGTGGCGATGCCGTCGCCGTCGTCGTCGGCGGCGGTGTCGATGACGCACCGGTCCAGGTTGTTGCCGCCCACGAACACGTAGTCGATACGTTCGTCCGTGTTCAGCGCCGGATCCTCCAGGTGTTCGAGGGTCTGGGACTCCCGCCCCGACGTACAGCCCACGCCCGTCCCGGGATCACACTCGGGATGGCCGGCCTCCAGGTAAGCGTCGATCCAGCCGAACCGGGTGTAACGTTCGTAGAGGAACGAGTCGGGCGGATCGTTGAGATCTCCGGCGATCACGGCCAGCCCGGCACCACGCTCCCGCACAAGCTCCCGCAGCTGGATTGCCTGGCAGTCCCGCAGGGTCTCGGCGCCCGCGTCGACGCACTCGGCCGGGCAGTCCTCGCAAGGGTCCGGACCGCCGTCCGCCCCCGAGGCCAGGTGGGTCGAGTACAGCTCGACCGGCGCCCAGGGGTGGTCGAGCTCGGCGACCAGCACGTGGCGGAAGTCCCCCTCCAGCATCACCAGTTCGACCTCGGTGGCCGGGTAGCGGCTGAGGAGCGCCTCGTCGTCGACGCCGTAGTCCTCCCGGCCGGCGATCAACTCGTAGGGGAAGTCGCAGGGATCGTCCAGCCGTGGCTCCAGCAGCTCGATCGTCGGCGACCAGACCTCCTGCAGGGTGATCACGTCCGGGCAGCCGCGATCGGCGATCTCGTCTATCAGCAGATCCACCCGGTCCTCGAGCCGGCAGTGTTCCTGCTCGCAGAAGATGCCGTGCAGCAGGTTCAGCGTCACGAACGAGACGCTCACCTTGTCCGGCGGCTCCGCGGGGCCGCAGCCGGTCGCCGCGCAGAGGACCGACAGGATGGCCAGCGATCGCGACATCACCCGCTCCTCTCCCCCCGCAGGTCCGCATCGTGCCACGGTTCGCCCCGCGTTGCCGTCCCGCTCGTGGCGTGTACCATGGGCGACCGACGAGGAGAGCATGGACGAATTCGAACGAGAGGCCGCGCTGGCGCCCGAGGACGGCTGGTCCGAGCTGAAGAGCTGGCCCTTCCCCCAGGGCAAGCCCGGCAAGTTCGTGGTCGGCGACGAGTCCGGCACGCGGTTCGACGTGCGCTACTACCACGACGACGCCGACGGGGAGCGGGTCCACGCCAAGATCTGGTTCGGTCCTGGCACCGAGGGCCCCCCAGCCCACGCCCACGGCGGCTCGATGGCGGCGGTCCTCGACGAGGTTTCCGGGATGGCTTGCTGGATGGCGGGTGTCCCGGTCGTGGCCGCGTGGCTGAACACCCGGTTCCTGCGGATGCTGCCGCTCGACCGGGTGGCCCAGGCCGAGGGTTGGATCCACGAGCGTCCTGGCCGCCACCTGATCGTCAGGGCCCGCCTGTTCGACGGTGGGGGCGACTTCGCGACGTCCGAGGGCCGCTTCACGATCATCCGCGGTGCGGTGGCCGACACGATCCGTGCGGCGGTGTCTGCGCGACAGGATTGATCCGGCATGCGCGTTGACATGCGCGCGCGTCAGCCCTAGTCTGCGCCGTCTTCCCAGGAGCCCGCCCGTGCCGCGCAACGAAGCCATCCGTAATGTCGCCATCATCGCCCACGTCGACCACGGTAAGACCACCCTGGTGGATGCCATGCTGGGCCAATCCGGCAGCCTGGAGGGCCGCCGCGAGGTGGTCGACCGGGTCATGGACAGCGTCGATCTGGAGCGGGAACGGGGGATCACGATCCTCGGCAAGGCGACCTCGATCCGCCACGCGGGGGTCAAGATCAACATCGCAGACACCCCGGGCCACGCCGACTTCGGCGGCGAGGTCGAGCGGATGTTGACCCTGGTGGACGGCGTGGTCCTGTTGGTCGACGCATCCGAGGGCCCGCTCCCCCAGACCCGCTTCGTGCTCTCCAAGGCGCTGGACGGGGGGCTGCGGCCGATCGTGGTGCTCAACAAGATCGACCGTTCGGACGCGCGCGCCGCCGAGGTGCTCGACGAGGTCTACGACCTGTTCATCGACCTGGGGGCCGACGAGGAGCAGATCGAGTTCCCGGTGTTCTACACCGACGCCCGCAAGGGCACGGCCACCGCCGATCCGGCACAGCCGGGGACCGACCTGATTCCGCTGCTGGATTCGATGATCGAGGTGATTCCGGCCCCCGATGGCGATGCCACCGCCCTGCCCCAGGCCCTGGTCACCAACCTGGACTACAACGACTACATCGGCCGGATCGGCATTGGCCGTGTCCGCCGCGGCACCCTGCGCGAGGGCGAGATGGTGACCGTCTATGGCGAGGCGGGACCCGTGGTCGCCAAGCTCGGCCAGCTCTACGTGTTCGAGGGGCTGGAGCGGCAGCGGGTGGCCGAGGCGCCGGCGGGCGAGCTGTTTGCCGTCGCCGGTTTCGAGGACATCCAGATCGGGGACACGATCTGCGATCCCGAGCAGCCCTCCCCCCTGCCGCGGGTGCGGGTCGACGAGCCGACCATCGCGATGTTCTTCACCGCCAACACCGGCCCGCTGTCGGGGCGTGACGGCAAGTACGTGACCTCGCGGAAGCTGCGCGAGCGCCTCCACGGGGAGCTGCGCGGCAACGTGTCGCTCCGGGTCGAGGACACCGAGCAGCGTGACACCTTCAAGGTGGTCGGCCGCGGCGAGCTGGCGCTGGCGGTGCTCATCGAGACCATGCGCCGCGAGGGTTACGAGCTGTGCGTGTCCAAGCCCGAGGTGGTCACCCGCAAGGACGACGACGGCACGGTGCTCGAGCCGATGGAGCGACTGGTGCTGGACATGGCCGAGGACTACCTGGGCGTGATCACCCCCAAGATCGCGCACCGCAAGGGCAGGATGGCCGACATGCGGTCCCTGGGCAGCCGCGGCGTCCGGGTGGAGTACGACATCCCCTCTCGCGGGCTGATCGGCTTCCGCTCCGACTTCCTCAACGACACCCGCGGCACCGGCGTGTTCAACACCCTGTTCAACGGCTGGGCGCCCTGGGCCGGTCCCATCCCGTTCCGCACCAGCGGCGCCATCGTCGCCGACCGTCCGGGCCACTCCACCGGCTATGCCCTCTTCCACCTCCAGCCCCGTGGCCACCTGTTCATCGGGCCCACGGTGGAGGTCTACGAAGGGATGGTCATCGGCGAGAACTCCCGCACCAACGACCTGAACGTCAACGTCACCCGCAACAAGAAGCTGTCCAACGTCCGCGCCTCGGGCAAGGACGATGCCCTGTTGCTGGCGCCGCCCCGTCCGATGGGGCTGGACGCGGCGATCCAGTGGATCGCAGACGACGAGCTGGTCGAGGTCACGCCGGTCCACATCCGCCTGCGCAAGAAGGCCCTGCGCGCCGTCGACCGGCCGCGCAAGGGGCGCAAGGGCGATGCGGAACCAGGGGATCGCGACCCACAAGATCGCCCGCGTCGGGGCCGGGGCAAGTAGGCCCGGAGGGCACGTCAGGGGGCGTCGGGCGTCTCGGTACCGGCGGCCTCGAGTTCGCGCGCCCGGCCGCGGGCATCGGCGAGGCTGACCGCCAGGACGGCTGCGGTCGCCATCGCGGCCAGCGCGATCGAAGCGAGCGCAACCAGCAGCGCCCTGTTGAGCCGACGCCTGCGCATCTGCTCCTGTCTGAGCTGGCTGTGTTGCCGCTGCCGCTCCTCGCTGCTCTACTCGACCCACTCGGCGAGCTGTGACCAGGCGCGGATCAGCGAGTCGTGGACCAGCTCCAGCTGCGGGTGCTCGTCCTCGAGCCCCTTGCGCACCGAGATCAGTCGCGAGTTCGTGAGCCGTTCCAGTGCCCGCTCGCCGTCCGGCCCCAGGTCGCGCAGCGCTTCGCGGGTGGACACGCTGCGGCGGGTCCGCACCTGCGACACCAACCGCAACAGGATCTCCCGGGCCGCCCGCAGCTCGGACGGGCTCAATCCCTCCAGAACGCCGTCCGCGTGCGCGGCCAGCGCACCTGCGACACCGCCCAGGGAGTCGAACGCCTCCCGGCGCAGCAACCGCCGGGTGGTGTCGCGGCGTTCCCACAGGGTGCGGGCGGCGAACTGCAGCATGGACAGGGCCGCCGGTTCCCCCTGGATCTCCTGGACCATCTGCTCGGCCAGGGCGGGATCGTCGAAGCGGTGGTCGACCTGGTGCAGCGGCTGGACCAGGATCTCGAGCAGGGCCTCCTCGTCCAGCTTGCGCATCACCGTCACCCGACCCAGCACGTCCCGCACCTCGGCGCCGTACGCCAGCCGGCCCAGGAAGTCGTCCCGCAGGGTCAGCACGACGCGCACCCGCACATCCGGATCGCCGGCCGCGGTACACACCGCCTGCATGAAGGCGCGTCGTGTCTCTTCGTCCTCGACCTGTGTGTGGATTTCCTCGAGCTGGTCGACGATCAACAGGACCGGCGCGTCGGCCCGCTCGGCGATGCGCTGCAGCGCCAGGTTGAGGGTGTCGGGATACATCCGCAGCCGGCTCGCCAGACCCTCCGGATCGTCACCCAGGGTCTCGTCCAGGGGGCGCTGCTGCGGCCCCACGCTGATGTTGCTCGGACCGCTCCGGGCGCGCGCTCCAGCGTACTCGGCGGTATGGTCGGCGGAGCTGGCGGCGGCCTCGCTGTCCTCTTCGAGGGCGGCCTCGTCGGTGGCCCCCTCGTTCACGTCCGCGGCGATCAGCCGGCGGGCCAGGGTCAGGAAGGGCCGCCGACCCGGGCGCATCCGCAGCACCCGCCAGCGGCCCTGCTCACGGAGCCGGGGCAGTACGCCCGCCTGGACGAAGGAGGTCTTGCCTGCGCCCGACGGCCCGACCATGGGCAGGATCGTCTCGGTCCGGACTCTCTCGACGAACGCCGCCACCTCACCGCAGCGGCCAAAATAGACGTGGGAGCGCCGCTCGTCGAAGGCTGCCAGCCCCGGGTAGGGGCCGGCCGACGTCCCGGTATCGTGTCGAGGTGGATCGAGCCAGTCGCCCACCCCCCGCGCCACCTCTGCAGCGCTCGGCCGCCGCTCCGGGTCCTTGTCCAGGCAGCTTCGGACCAGTTCGCGCAGTGGCTCGGGCGTCAGCGCCAGCTCGGAGGCCAGCGGGACGGGGCGCGGCGAGCAGACCTCGGCCGCCCTGGGGGGGGGGCTCGCCCCGCTTCCGGTACGGGTGCTGGTCGGTGAACAGCTCGTGGAGGATCATCCCCAGCGCCCAGACGTCGGCGGCGCCGGTCGCGATTCGGCCGAACCACAGCTCGGGGGCCATGTGCGACGGTGTGCCGTAGATCGCCGCGCCTGCCTCCGGGCGCTGATCGGGGTCGTACTCCGCCGAGGCGCCTTGCCTGCGCACCGTGCCGGCATCGTCCTGGCTCCGGACCCGCGCCAGACCGAAGTCGACCACGCGGATCCTACCGTCGTTGGGTAGGAACACGTTGTCGGGTTTCAGGTCCCGGTGCAGGACACCGTTGGCGTGGGCCTCCGCCAGCGCCGCGGCGATGGCCAGAGCTGCACGGGCTGCCTCGCGGAGGGGCGGCCGGGATTCGCGCAGCCGGGCGCGCAGGCTGCGCCCTTCGAGGTACTCGAGGGCCAGGTAGGGCTGGCCGTCGTGCTCGCCGACACCGTGGATGGCGACGATGTGCGGGTGGCTGAAGCGTGCGGTGGTGCGGGCCTCGAACAGGAAGCGGGCCATGGCCTCGGACGACCCGATTCGCCGGCGGTTGACCACCTTCAGCGCCACCCGTCGCCCGAGCCATGTGTCGCGCGCCAGGTAGACCTCGCCCATGCCACCCCGGCCCACCAACCGTACCACCCGGTAGTGATCGATCAGCGTACCCCGCGCCAGCGAGGGCAGCGGCGAGGTGGGGACCCGGGTGGGATCGCGACGTTCGCCTTCTCCGGCCGGCTGCTCGCCGGACAGGGAGTCGATGCCGTCGACCTCACCGGTGGTGAGCGCGAACGTATCTGTCTCCTCGGAGGGATCGGCTTCGATCCCCGCGGGGATTGGATCGTGGCGATCGTCCGGCATGTTGCGGGGGGTATTGTGAAGGCGCGGAGTGGGCGCGGCAACCCGGGGTAGGCGCGACCTGCCCGACCGTCGTTTCTGTACCCAGGTACGGCAGGGGGCGGCGCGGGGGGGCGGGAACCACGAATACCGGGGGATTATCGGCGCGACGGCACGCGCCTTGACCGTCGTTCGATGACCCCTCTACCATCCGGTCCCAAGGGGAGGTTCCCATGATCCGCTTCGCCCACCGGACCCGCGTGATCCCGCGGCCGCTGGCGATGGTCCTGCTGCTGCCGCTGGTCCTCGCGGTGGCCGGACCCGCCTACGCCGGCCTGGACAAGAAGCTGCGCAAGCTGCTGAACAAGGGGCAGCTCGACGGCCACGTCTATCTGCGCACCGCGGGGCCGATGCCCCGCGCGGCGTCAATATCCAGCTGACCAACCGCTGCAACCTGCGTTGCATCATGTGCCACCACGACCAGCTGCGCGTGCCCACCCGGGACATGCCCATCGAGCGGGCCCGCCAGGTGCTCGACCAGTGCGCGGAGATGGGCGTGGGTTCGGTGTGCCTGCAGAACTTCGGCGAATCCTTCCTGTACAAGCAGCTCCCGGAGGCCGTCGAGCACGGTGTTGGCCGCGGGCTGCAGGTCACCGTCGTGTCCAACGGCACCGCGATGCCCACCCGGATCGCACGGGCCGTGGTCGAGGCCGGGCTGCACAAGATCGTGTTCTCGGTCGAGGGCTACTCGGCCGAACGCTACGAGTCGATCCGGGTCGGCGCCCGCTTCGCGCGGGTCCACCGCAACATCGCCCGCCTGCGCCGGGTGCGGGACGAGCTGGGCGGGGCCCTGCGAATCGAGCTGCACACCGAGCTGTACGAGGAAGGTGACGGGTTCCGGCGGGCATACCGTGAGTTCTGGGGGCCGCTGGCCGATACGTTCTCCTTCGCCAGTCTGACCCCGTTCCCGGGGATCGAGTACCTGGACCGGGAGGGAGCGCGGGGAGCCGTCCTATTCCGCCACCCCCTGTCTGTTCCCGTTCCGCTTCATGGTGATCAAGGCCAACGGCGACGTGGTGCCCTGCTGCGTGGACCAGAACCACGACCTGGTGATGGGCAATGCCTTCGATCAGGGGCTGGGGGAGATCTGGCGCAACGACCGTTACGAACAGCTGCGGAAGGCCGCCTGCGGCGCGGATTACGGCGATTTCGAGCTGTGCGATCGATGCCCGACCATGGCCCGCGGGACGAGTGTCGAGCGGGTCCAGCCCCCGCGCTGACCAGGCTCAGCGCGCGAGCGTCGCCTCGTCACGGGCGCCGGCCAGCAAACTCTCCTTGTCCCCGGCGTCCATTCCCTCCAGCGCCCGATCCAGCACGTCCAGGTCCCTGCCGCAGAACACCCATGCCCCGCGGCCCACGTCCTCCGTACTGACCGGAGGATCCGCAGCCAGCTCGCCCGCCAGGAAACGCCCTAGCTCGCCGGGCTCGTCGCAGCCACATTCGCTGGCCCGCGGTGCCGGCGGCGGGCCGAAGAGCCGCTCCCGCAGCGGTGGGCGACAGCCCTCGACGTGGTGGGTCGCGCGGCCCATGTCCGGCGTGGCCCGTCCCTGGTCGATGATCCGCCGCCAGTGGGGCAGATCGTCGGGATCGACCCGCCGCAGCCGGAGCTCGCGCCACAGTTCGATGCCCTCGTACTCCCGCACCACCCGCCAGGCGGCCGGGTGTACCGTGCCCACCGCGTCCCACAGCCCGGCCACGGCCAGGATGACGAGCAGCACGGCGCCGACACGCCTGATCGCGGCCGGCAGGGCCCGGCTTCCCAGCAGCGCCGCGGTGGCCAGCAGGGCGTACAACGCGTTGAGCCGATGGACGGGCTGGGGGTCGCCGTCCAGCAGCATCGCAGCCAGTGATCCAGCTGCCCACAGCGCCACGAAGCGCCGTGCGTGGAGCCCGCCGTCGGCGTTTCCCACGCGGCGCGCCGCGGTCGCCAGCGCCAACAGCAGGGCCGTGGCGAGGACCAGCAACATCGGCAGCGAGCTGCCCAGCGCCGCCGGGGCCCCCGGGAAGGTCTGCGGCAGCGCCCGCAGGCTGGCGAGCAACGAAGTCTCGGCGCCGAACCGCGGCAGCAAGGTGTCGTCCGGGGGCCAACCGACGACGATATCGACGCCGTAGATGCCCACCAGCGCGGCAACTGCCACGACGATCGCCCCCAGCGCCGCGGCCACCCCCAGCGCCGCGGTCCCTGGCGCGCGGCTCCACAGCGCCGTTCCCGCCAGCGCCGCCACCGCTGCCAGGTTGCCGCGGTAGAGGAAGACCGCCCCCGCGAGCAGCACCGCACTGGCCAGCCACGGCCAGGCTGGTGGGCGCCGCACGCCCTGGGCGGACAGGCACAGGGCCACTGCCAGCGGAAGGGCGAGGAACTCGGTGTGATTGCCGAACGGCAGCAGCTGCCAGACCACCGCAAAGCCCGGCGCCAGCAGCCAGGGCGCCAACCCCAGCGCCGCCGCCCGCCGCCCTCCCAGGCGGAAGAGCAGAGCCGCGAGGGCCGCCACCGCCGCCGCCTCCGAGAGCATCGCCACGCCGTGCATCGACCACACGCTCAGCCCCGTTACCGGCGCCAGCAGGGCGGTGCCCGCCGCGATCCAGGCCGTACCCTGGGCGAACTCCATGTAGATGTAGTCGCGAAACAACCCGCGGAGTCCGATGTCGAACCAATCGGGCTCGCCCTGCAGGTCGAGGGCCAACTTTGCGAACTGGAGGAACTCCGGATCGTAGAGCAGGGGCGCCAAGCTCAGCAGCTGGACCAGGCGCAGTGCGAGCAGGAGCCCTGCGGCCAGCGCGGCGAACGCCAGCGTTGGCCAGGGCCCCGCCATGCGGGGCGATGGGGGACGATTGTCCACGGAGGGTCAGTATACGAAGGGGAGGGGGATCAGCGAGCGGCGAGGGCGGTGGCGAGGCGTCCCCATCCCGCGAGTTCGCCGGCGATCTGCTCGTAGATGATGTCGTCCAGGTTGTTGGACGAGACACTCCCGGTGACGCCGTGGGAGGCGGCGGAGGCGGCGGTGCTGCCGTACTCGATGAAGATGAACTTGCCGCCGGTGAACTGGGCGGTCTGGCGCATCACGACGGTGCCGAAGCTGTCCAGGCCGCTGGCGGCGACCGCGTGCACGCGGATGCCGCGGTCGACGGCCGCCAGCAGGCTCTGGCCGTAGGGCGTATCACCGCTGTAGTCCATGTGCGGCGGCGCGTCCGCGATCAGGAACATGACCCGGGCGGCGTCGTCGCGCCAGCCCTCCATGCTGACCGCGTGGGCGAGCCCCTGGTTGAGGGACTCGGGACCGTCACCGCCGCCGTTGGCCTGCACGCCCTGGAGGGTCGCCACGAAGCTCTCGATGTCGCCAGTGAAGGGGTGGGCCTTGGTCACGTAGTCGTCGCCGATGTCACGGTAGAGGACCGCGGCGTAGTGCAGATCGAACTCCTGCTCCAGCTCCCCCAGACGCTCGGTGACTCGCAGCAGGGTCGCCTTGATGCGGGCGATCTCGTCCCCCATCGAACCGGTGGTGTCGATCAGGAACAGCACGTCCAGCGGGATGGTGTCCGGCACCTGCTGGCGGTCCTTGATCTCCACGGCGAGCTCCTCGCCCTCGCCGTCCCAGCGCAGGAGGGTCTGCTCCTCGCCGTGACGGACCTGCACCAGGTAGCCGCCCTTGGGTGTCGCCAGCGGCGCGGACTCGCCGAGCTCACGCGCGGCCACGGTGGGGTAGTACGGCAGGGAGCCGTCGCCGTAGGTGGTGCCGCTCCAGACCACGCGGTCCAGGGCCTCGTCGACCAGGGACACCTGCACGCCCGCGGCCGGCTTTCCGCGTTTGTCCGCGACCCGGATGACCCGCCGATCGCTGACGTCCAGTTCGTCCCACTGGTTGGCCACGTGGGCGTTGTCGCTCCACGACGACAGGAAGCTCAGGAACTCCTCGAAGTCGGCGTTGTCGTCGGTCGACCCCGCCCGCATCGGCCCGGCCGGCTGGCCGGTCGCGACCGGAGTGCGGGCCACCCTCTTGTGGATCCCGCCGGTCGGCGCCGGCATGTCCATCGGCGCGGCCTCGCCCCCGCGGGCGCGTTCCGACGTCGATGCCGCGGACCCGCCGCCGATCGAGTCGCCGACGCCGTCGTAGCTCCAGCTCGTGGGTTCGGGATCCATGCCGTCCTCGTCAGCCATCATGTCGGAGCTCGTGGGTACGACCGGGCGCTGGCCGCGGCGTATGACCCACGGTCCCTCCTCGACGACGTCGATTCCCAGACCCTGCAGCTCGTCGCCGAGGAGAGCCGAGCCGTCGTCCTCGGCGGTCACGATGCCGTCGCCGGGATCGTCGTCGGGTTCATCGAGCTGGGGCGGGCAGCCCAGCATGAGCAGGCCGATCAGGGTGGTTCCGAGCTTGCGCATCTTCTTTCCTCCTCGCGTCGCCCACCGGGACCCGGCAGGCCGTCCATGCACAGGTAGGACTCCGGCGCGCGGTTTTGGTTCCTGATTTGTTGACCACCCTCGTCCGGTGATCTAAACGTGCCACGTGACCGGTCACCGCGTGCTCGTCGTCGATAACTACGACTCCTTCGCCTACAACCTGGTCCAGGCTCTGGGCGAGCTGGGGGCCGACGTGGACGTGGTGCGCAACGACGCCGTGACCGTCGATGAGGTGGAGCGGCGCGCGCCGCGGGCGATCGTGTTGTCACCCGGCCCGCGCCTGCCCGTCCACGCCGGTATCTCCGTGGAGCTCGTGCGCCGGTTGGCGGGGCGGACCCACCTGCTCGGCGTCTGCCTGGGCCACCAGTGCATCGCCGAGGCCTTCGGCGGCCGCCTGACCAAGGACCGGGTGATCGTCCACGGCAAGACGTCGTGGATCCACCATCGCCAGTCGGGGATCTACCTGGACGTCCCCAACCCCTTCGAGGGCGCCCGCTACCACTCGCTGGTGGTCGATCCGGACAGCGTCCCCGATTGTCTGGACGTGACCGCACGGACCGCCGACGGCATCGTGATGGGCCTGCGGCACCGCTCCCTGTCCATCGAGGGTACCCAGTTCCATCCCGAGAGTTTCCTGACCTGCGACGGGCTGACCCTGTTGCGAAACTTCCTTCACCGTTGTGATGGGCCGGCGGATCGATGCTGACCCGCGAACCGATCCGGGCGCGGCTCGACCAGGAAGCGCTGTTCGCCGATCTCGCCCGCGGTCCTTGCCGGGCCTTGCTCGACAGCTGCCTGGGGACCGAGCAGGGCCGGTACTCGTTCGTCGGCGACCGGCCCTTCCTGGTGATGACCGCCCGGGGTCGCCGGGTGCAGCTGCTGGACGGGGAGGGGACCCGGGAGCTGGACGCGGATCCCTTCGACGTGTTGCGCGATTTGCTCGCCCGTTACCGGGTACCGCGTCCCCCCGGCGACGACGCGCCGCTCGCCGGCGCCGCCATCGGCTACCTGGGGTACGAGCTGGCCCGCCACGTCGAGCAGCTGCCGCAGACCGCCGAGGACGACCTGGGTCTGCCGGACCTGGCGTTGATGTTCTTCGATCGGATGGTGGCCGTCGATCACGACCGGGGGCGCAGCGATTGGCTCCACGCGCAGGTGCCAGGCATACCGGACGGCGGGCGGCCGGCCCTGTCCGTGGAGCTGCCAGAGGCGGCGATGCCGTCGCGCGAGGGCTCCAACATGAGCCGTGAGCGATATCTGGCCGCGGTCCGCGCGGTCAAGCGGTACATCGAGGAGGGGGACATCTTCCAGGCCAACCTGGCCCAGCGGTTCGCCGTCCGTCTCGGGGTCGACCCCTGGGAGCTGTACGGGCACCTGCGCTGGGAGAATCCGGCGCCGTTCGCCGCCTATCTGGACTTCGGCTCGTTCCAGGTGCTCTCGTCGTCCCCCGAACGTTTCCTGCGGATCGACGGACGGCAGATCGAGACCCGTCCGATCAAGGGCACCCGGGCCCGGGTGAATGAACCCGGAGAGGACCGTCAGCGTGCCCGCGAGCTGGCGCGCTGTCCCAAGGACCGGGCCGAGCTGGCGATGATCGTCGACCTGGAGCGGAACGACCTCGGCCGGGTCTGCGAGTACGGTTCGGTGCGGGTCGAGCAGGCTCAGACCGTCGAGAGCTACGCCGCCGTCCATCACCTGGTGGCCACGGTCCGCGGGACGCTGCGGCAGGAGGCGGATCGGATCGATCTGCTCCGGGCGACCTTCCCGGGTGGATCGATCACCGGTGCCCCCAAGATCCGTGCGATGGAGATCATCGACGAACTGGAGCCCCACGTTCGCGGGCCCTACACCGGCGCCATCGGCTACCTGGGATTCGACGGCCGGGTGGACCTGAACGTGGCCATCCGCACGCTGGTCCACCGGGATGGCTGGTGCTCCTTCCACGTGGGCGGCGGCATCGTCGCCGACTCCGAGCCGGAGGCCGAGTACCAGGAGACGCTGGACAAGGCCCGCGCTCTGATCGCCGCCCTCCGGGACGCGGGGTGTGACGTTCAACCCTGATTCCGGCCGATCGTGGCGCGGGGTGTGACGTTCAACCTCTGATTCCGGCCGATCGTGGCGCCTGCGTTTTCGTTATGATCTGCGCCATGTACTCAGATCCGATCTGCCTGCTGATCGGCGGCTCGATGGCGTTGCTCATCGGCTGGAGTGCCCTGCGCGCCATGCGGACCACCATCGCGGTCCAGCACACCAGCAGTCGCCTCGCCAAGGAGGTGGGTGTCGGCAAGATCGTCGACTGCGAGTCGGTGGGAGAACCCGCCGCGGGCGAAGTGCTGGTGCGGCTGACGGTCCAGCTGCCTTTCCCGGCGGGCAGCACCACCGACGTCCAGGTGGTGCGATCGGTGGCACCGACGGCGGTGGCCCAGCTGATTCCGGGGGCCGTGGTGATCGTCGAGTTCGATCCGTTGGACCTGGCCTCGATGGAGCTGCGGCTGGACATGACGCCGCCACAGATGCGGTACGGGGGCGCGGGCGAGACCGGGTCCGAGTCCGAGTCCGAGCCCGAGTCCGAGCCCGAGTCCGAGCCCGAGCCCGAGCCCGAGCCCGAGCCCGAGCCCACTCCCCGGGAGGAATGACGTGTCGGCCCCCGCCCGTCGCGGCCTGGTCGCGCCGCAGGTGGTGGCCGCCGCCGCAGTGGCCGTGGCGCTGGCCCCGTCGTGGCTGCTGGGACGGGTGCCCATCCGCTCGGACGCGCTGGCCTATTTCTGGCCCCTGCGGGCGCGCCTCGCCGAAGCGCTGGCGGGGGGCGAGCTTCCCCTGTACGACGCGCTGAACGACGCGGGTACCCCCCTTCTGCTCAATCCCCAGACCGGTGCCATCTATCCGCCCCACCTGCTCTACGCCGTGCTGCCGCTGGGGTGGGTCTATGCGTGGCTGCATGCGGGGCATCTGGCGTTGCTCGGCGCGGGGAGCTGGCGGCTACTTCGGCGGCTGGGCTACGGGAGAACCGAGGCGTCGTTCGGCGCCCTGACCGTGGCGTTGGGGGGCGTCGCCCTCTCGGTGTCGGCGATGCAGGACAAGCTGTTCGCGCTGGCCTGGGCGCCGTGGGCGCTCGCGGGGCTCCTGGCCGCGGTCGATGGGGACGGGTCCCGTCGCGATCGGATCGGCGGGGGCCTGGCGACCATCGCCGCTCTGGCCCTGGCGATCCTCGGCGGCGGGCTGGACGTGGTGGTGATGACGGTGCTGGTGGGCGTTCCGCTGGCGGCGCTGGACGGCGGGCGGTCGCGGCCGCTGGCCCGCACCGTGGTCCGCCGGGGGGCGCTGGCGGCGGGCTGCGTGGTGGGCGGCGGGCTGGTGGCGGCGGTGCAGTGGCTGCCGTTCGCCGACTGGCTGGGGACCACCGACTGGTCGGCCGGCGCCGCGCCGGCCGAGCTGCTCAGCCGCTCCTTGCGCCCCCACCACTTGCTGGGCCTGATCTCCCCCAACGCCGGCTACGTGCCGGCCCTGGACAGCCTTCGGTTTCCCTGGCGGCCACCGGATCCGATCCTCTTCTACCAGCCCGGCAGTTACATGGGCGGTGCCGGATTGTGGCTCGCTGCCATCGGGGCGATGGTCGGGCTGCGACGGTCCGGCCCGGCTCGCGTGGCCGCCGTCGGTGCCACGATCTGCCTGGTGCTGGCGCTGGGTCCGGCGCTTCCGCCGATCGGCTGGGCCGAGACCGAGCTGCCCTTGCTCTCGATGATCCGCTATCCCCACAAGTGGGCGATGCCCGCCGTCCTCCTCGGGTCGGTGCTCGTGGCGGAGGGGGTCCGGGCTCTCCGAGCCTCGCCGGAGCGGTCGCGCCTCGCGGTGGTGGTCGTCGCGGCCGCGATGGCGGCCTCGGGGTTGCTGGCGCTGGCGGCGCTGGTGGCGCCCACGGCGTCGGATGCCGCCGCGCCGGTGAGCTGGCGCCAGCTGTTCGGCGGCGCCGCAGCCGCCTCCGGTATTGCCGCTGTGGTCTGCCTGCTGCTGGTGGGGTCGAGCAGGGTCCGGGGCGGCGCCTTTCGCCACGCATTGCCGGGGCTGGCGCTGGCCCTCTGCGCCGCCGATCTGGCCCTGTTCAACCTGCCGCTGGCGCCGGTGGAGGAGCCGGCGACGGCCTGGGCGCCCTCGGAGACGGCGGCGGCGCTGGCCGCGGAGACATCGCCAGTCCGGGTCTTCCCGTTCAGCTACACCGCCGCCGGGGTCTATCCCGATTCTCGCCCGGGCGCCTCCCTGACCCAGGTGCTGCGGGAGAGCCTGTTCCCCGGCATCCCGGCCGGCCACGGCTTCGCCCTGCCCTTCGGCTGGTTGGTGATGCACCCGGCCCATCTGAGGGACACCTACACGGGCCTGGGTTCGCTGCCGATGACGGAGCGGCTACGGCGCCTCCGGTTGGCCGGGGTGACCCACCTGCTGGTACACCGCGAGGAGCACCTGGCGCCCCTGTTGGCGATCCCGACAGTGGCCCTCGTCGACACCGTCCGCGGCGCCGCCTGCTCCGTGTCGATCTTGCGCCTCGACGCTCCGTTGCCGGACGTGCGCTGGACCCCCCGGGACGATCCGGCTGCCTCCGGCCAGCCCGTGCGGACCGTCTCGGACAGTGGTGGTCGGTTCGAGGCCCGTGTGGAGGGCAGCGCGGCGGGCCGCCTGGTCTGGCTGCGACCCTGGGATCCCTACTGGGTGGCAACCGTCGACGGAGCCCAGGTGGCCACCGAACGGGTTAACGGACACCAGCTGTCGATCCCGGTCGATCCCGGCGAACATGTGGTCGCCCTGGCCTACCGCGTTCCATCCCTGGCCGCGGGGGGCGCGATCAGCCTCCTCTCCTCGCTGGGTTTGCTGGCCGGGGCGATGACCCTTCTGCGCCGCCGTTCTCCCGCACCCTGAGCGCGGACCGCCTGTGGTATCTTTCGCTGCGATCCACCGTCCTCTCCCATGGATCCAGGGGAGCCACCGATGACCGAGATCCTGTCGAAGCTGGCCCGCCGCGGCTGGGGTGCGCTGCCCGCGTCGCTGGCCCTGTTCCTCCTGCTGACCCTCCCGGCGGTCGCCCTGGCGGCCGACGACGAGGAGAAGGCCTGGTGGGAGGAGTTCGGGCCCATCGCCATCCTGCTGGTGGTGATCACCATCGTGTTCGCCCGCCTGCCCAAGGTCGAGGGGCTGGGCCACACCGCCGCCTACCGCCGCCGACGGCTGATGAACTGGCTCCCCCTGGGGTTGACCTACGCGTTCTTCTACATGGGGCGCTACAACCTCAAGGTCAGCAAGGACGCCTTCGAGAACCTCCAGGCCCTCGACGGCTCCGTGCTCATGGGCAACGAGGACTTCTCGGCGATCTTCGCCATCGGCACCCTGGTCTACGGCTGCGCCTTCCTGTTCAACGGGCCGCTGACGGATCGACTCGGCGGCAAGAAGGCGATGATGATCGGCGGGGCCGGGATCGTGTTCGTCAACTCGTTGATGGGCCTGGGCTCGCTCTGCGTGCTCTACGAGAAGCCGGCGGGACTGTACACGTTCCTGGCGGGGAACTTCGTGCCGGCGTACGCGGTGCTCTATGGCATGAACATGTACTTCCAGAGCTTCGGGGCGGTGGCCATCGTCAAGGTCAACGCGCCGTGGTTCCACGTGAAGGAACGGGGGGTGTTCGGGGCGATCTTCGGCATCTTGATCTCGCTCGGGCTGTACTTCGCCTTCGACTGGTCGGGCAAGATCCTCGATCTGTTCGAGAGGTCCGAGGGTGATCCCTTCAACCTGGGTCTGGCGTTCGTGTTCTTCACCCCGGCGATGATCCTCGCCGCCCTGTGGATCGCGGATCTGGTCTTCGTCCGCGACACCCCCGGCCAGGCGGGGTTCGAGGACTTCCACACCGGGGACGCGACCGCGGGCGACGACGGCCCCCGGCTGGGCGTCTTCGAGGTCTTCGCCAAGCTGCTGCGCAACCCGGTCATCCTGACCATCGCCCTCGTCGAGTTCTGCTCAGGGTTCCTGCGCCAGGCGATCATGCAGTACTACGGCATCTTCGCGAAGCAGACCGACTCCGTGCTCCACCTCAAGTCCAGCTTCGTCAACGAGAACTGGGGCATGATGCTGTGCTGCGCCGGCATCCTCGGTGGCGTGATGGCCGGTGTGATCTCCGACCGGGTCTTCCAGTCCCGCCGCGGCCCCGTCGCGATGCTGCTGTACATCGTCATGCTGTTCTCGGCGGTGGTGCTGGCCTTCGCCTACAAGACGCCGATCGTGGGGTTCATGGTGGTGTTGATGTCCATGGCGATCATCGGTGTCCACGGCATGTTGTCGGGCACCGCGAGCATGGACTTCGGCGGCGCCAAGAACGCCGGAACGGCCGTGGGGATCATCGACGGGTTTGTCTACCTGGGCACTGCGGTGATGGCCGGGACCTACTACTTCATCCTCCCGCGCGAGAGCGGTGAAGGGTTGATGGGCGTCTCCTCCGACCCCGTCAACTGGTGGCTGTGGCCGATCTCGATGATCGTGGTGGCTGCCCTCGGTACAGTCTTCGCGTCGAGGGTTTGGAACGCGAAACCGAAGTCCAAGGGCGGCGGCGGCCACTGATCCCGGTCAGGCGCCCGCCGCGCCCCGATCCGCCAGCACCGCTTCGGCCACTCCCAGCGCCAGCGCCGCCACCGTGTGCCCCGTGGGAATCCCTGGGGCCGCGGGCAGCAGGGACGCGTCGGCCACGTAGAGCCCCTCGACGCCGTGGAAGCGCCCGCCGTCACCGGTGACCCCATCGCGGGGCCCGGCTGCCAGGGCGCAGGTCCCCAGCGGGGTCGTGCTGAACAGCCCGAGGTCGGCGGCGCGGTAGTGGCGGTCGGCGATCCTGACCAGCTCGGACTCCGCACAGATCTCGGTGGGAATCGCGTGGGAGGTCCAGACGCGGCGGGCGCCCGCGGCCAGCAGCAGGCGCGCGCCTTCGGTCATCGCGGCGCGCAGCCTACGGCGGTCGGAGGGTGCGAGTTCGTAGCGGATCACCGGATGGGTGTCGGTCATCGGCACCACCCTGCCCGCCCGTCGGTCTCGCAGCGTCACATTCAGCACGCGGAGATGGCTCCGTTCGGCCATGGCGGCGGCCAGCTCCTGGTCCCGCAGCGGCAGATATCGCGCGAGCTGGCCGGGGAGCATGGCGCTGGCCCAGGCGCGAGCGTCGGGGACCTTCTCCCCGCCGGGCAGCTCCAGCTCGAGGCGGCCCTCGGCCGCCGGATCGATCGGCCCATCGAACCGGGCGATCAGCGGAGCCGTGGGTTGCAGCCGCAGGCCCTGGCCCAGCAGCCGATGTGGATTCGGGAGCCGGCTGCGCAGAGCGAGTGCCGGGGAGTGGACGGCGCCGGCGGCCAGCACCAGCGCGCCAACTTCGATCCGTACCGGAAAGCGGACCGTGCCTCGCTCCAGGGTGGCGGCCTCGACGACAAACCCGCCGTCGGCTGCGACCTCGATCTCCTCGGCCCGGCAGCTCGTCAGCAGGCGCATGCCGCCCTGGTCCGCCAGGGTGGTCCAGATCCGGCGCACCGTCCGGCCAGAGCTGGCCGCCGTTCCCAGCCAGCATCCGGGATCCTCGTCGACCAGCCCGGGCAACCGCAGGCTCGTGAAGCCCAGCGATCCAGCCGCCTTCTCGAGTGCCGATACCCCGTCCGTCACCGGGACCGGCGGATCTTGGGCCTCGACGCGGTCGTACGCGGCATCCAGGGCGGCGGGTCCCAGCGACGCGACGCCGTCGTCGGCCTGTTCGTCGAAGATCCCCGTGGGGGCGCGCCGCGCCAGGTCGGGGCCGAGGCGGGAGGATCCGCCCAGGAGGAGACCTTGCTGGACCTCGATCCCCCGGTCGGCGGTTGCCTGCCAACCCCGCTGACGCAGGCGCTGTTCCCGTGCCGTCAGTTCGCTGTCCGCCGGTTGTCCGTCGGCCCCCTCCTCGAGCACGATCACCGCCAGCCCGGCGGCCACCAGCTCTCGAGCAACCACGGATCCGCCGATTCCGGTGCCAACGACACACACGTCGGCCGTCAGTTCCAGCGGCCCGCGGATATCGGCACCGTCGAGGATCACGCGATCTCCGCGCCGTGGTGGTGGACGATGACCAGCTCCCGGAGCAGGGCCGTCGCCTGGCGACAGACCAGCACGTGGCTCGCCGACCAGCTGTCGAAGACCCGGTGCTGGGCCTCGATGGGGAGCTCGGTGAACGGACGGAGGCGCCCGCCCAGCAGGAACCCGCTCCCCTCCAGGAAGGGGAACGCGGTCAGCATGCCCTTGCTCAATGTCGGGTCGAGGGCGTCCAGGGTGCGGTCCACCCGCTCCACGATGGGTCCTGGATCCACCTGGGCACCGAGCACGACCCCCACGACTGCCGCCAGGACGTGGGCCTGTAGATCGCCGAGCCGCTTCAGGCCCACGGGGCCCGTGGGGTAGGGTCCCCGCCGCAGGAAGGGCAGCGCCACCAGCCCGCCCGCGAGCACCGATGCCCCCAGGGCGCCCGCGCCCAGCATCAGGAACTGGCGGCGCGTCTTGTGGCGCGCTCGCTTGTATTCGGGCCAGTCCTCGACCATGGCGGGAGTATAGGCGCGAAGCGCCCCGGAGGGGTGTGGTGGTCAGCTCTCGAGGCGTTTGAGGAGGTTCCGGGCTCGCCGCCGCCGGGCCTCCCCCTCGGCCTCCCCAGGATCGGTCGCCAGGACCCGGCGGAAACAGAGTCGCGCCTGGCTCGTATCGTCGCGGAAGCGGGCCATCTCCCCCTGACGCTCGAACAGGGTCGCGGCGGTCGTGCGGTCCGCAGGATCCGCGATCTCGGCCACGGCCTCGGCGAGCGCCTCGTCGTCTTCACCGAGCTGGCTGACCTCTTGGATGCGCGCCTTGAGGCGAGTGCGCAGTTCCGTGTAGTTGGAGATGTGGGCCCCGAGCTTGTCGAACTCCCGAAGATCGCGCTCCAGGTCGTCGCAGGCCGCCCGGAGCTCCTCCGGGAGCGCGGACCAGTGCACATCCAGCAGCGTGAAGGGGTCACCGTCGAGCTGTGCGAAACGGGCCCGCAGCGAGCGCTCCAAGGGGGACTCGGGTCCACTTTCGCTGCCGCCCGCGATGGCCACGACCCCCATCTTCTCCAGGGACAGCAACATGTGCATCGCCACCGGGAGGGAGACGCGCGCGCGCTTCATCAACTTACGCACCTGGCGCGTGGGTCGCGTCAGCTGGTTGAGAAACTCCCGCTGCTGTCCTTTGAGCGGCAGCTCGTGGAGCACTCGCTTGCCCAGATCGCTGAGGGCCACGTGGCGGCCCTCGAGGGCCTTGAGCTGGTCATCGGCCTCACCGCGCCCGAGCCGCCCCACGGACTCGGTGGCGTCTTGCCACAGCAGCTCGACCACGTTGACCGCGGACTCCCGGAACACGTCGCGCACCTCGGGGAACTCGTAGAACCGGAGGCTGCCGTCGGTTCTGCCCAGCAAGTCGGCGGTGGTCAGACGCGCCTGCTCGCGGCGCACGCCGGTCATTTGCGAGTCGTTGACCAGCCCCAGCCGCGTGACCAACGACACCAGCGGGCGCGCTGTCAGCGCGCTCAGGAGCTCCACGTGGTCCATCACGTCCGGCGGAATCAATCCCTGGCGGAGGAGAAGGGAGGCGGTGGAGGTCTCCTCACGCGCCGGCTCCCGCAGGTAATGGACGGGGCTGCCATCGAGCACGTACACCCAGTAGCGCCCGTCGGTCACCAGGATCACGCCGACGCCGGTCAGCCGCTCGGCGTGGATCCGCAGGAACAGGGAAGAGGGTGAGACCTCGGAGAAGTCACCGCGGAACCGCGCGACTCCGGGCAGCAGGATCGACGGGTCGTAGGGTACCGGGATCCCGACCCTACCCTCGAGGGTTTCCCGGCCCACGGGGACCGGCGCCACAGGGACCGGCGCCACGTCCACCCTCTCGACCTCCCGGAGGTCGGCCGGTCCCGGGGTTACCAGGGTGGCCTCGCCCTCGTCGTCCAGCGGTTCGGTGTCATCGCTGAGGTGGAAGTCGGACAGGGTCGTGGACGCGGTGAAGCCCTCGTCGGGCCGATGCTCCTCGACCGCCCCCATCAGCAGGTGGAGGTCCGAGGGCACATCGGATAGCCGGATCACAGTGGACACCGGGCTGGAGTGCACGACGGTCCCCGACATGCGCAGGATCTCGCTCGCGTACTGCAGATCGACGACGACGACGACCGGATCACCCTCGGTGGGTTGGGGCGTCACATCGGCGGTGGCGAGACCGTGGCGCAGGCCGGAGAAGTAGGCTTCTCCCGCTTGGCTGGCGTCCTCGTACACCAGACGGATTTCACGTGGCGTCATCCCTCGGTACCCCTCGCCCCCCTCGGGCGGAATCCTACCACGGACGCGTCGCGCGCCCGACTCCCGTGGCGGGCGCTGTGTGCAAGTGGGAAGCGTTCAGCGGGGCGGCGGCGGTGGCCGGCGGCCGGCCCGCAGGGCTCGCAGCGCCTCTTTGGCCCGATCCCGCCGCTCGCGGCTGCCCGCGCCGCCGGGGTCGATCTCCAGCATCCGGCGGAAACACTCGTCCGCCTGCGGGTACTCCTTGCGGAACAGGGCCATCTCCGCCTGCTTGAGGTACATCTCGGCGGCCATCATCCGCTCGGTCTCGCCCACCTTGCGGGCCCGGTACTTGCGGCGTGCCTGTTCGTCGCGGGCCATGCCGCGGACCTCGTCCAGGCGGGTGCCCAGTCCGGCCGCGATGCGGTCGAAGTCGCGGATGAACGCCGCCGCGACGGAGATGGTCTCCAGATCCTCGTCCAGCCGTTCGCAGGCGGCCTCGATCTCCTCGGGCAGGGCCGACCAGTGCAGATCCAGGAAGGCGAAGTAGTCCAGATCGAGCCGCTTGTAGAGTTCCCGGAGTTTGCGCTCGAGCCGCGCCACCTCCGGGTCCTTGCCCCGGCGGATGGGGGAGAACGCGATCAGACCCATCAGCTGCAGGCAGAGCAGCAGCTCGATCAGGTCCCGGGTCTGCAGCTCCCCGCCGCTCCGCTTGAGCTGGAGGAACGGCGTGTTGGCAGCGAGGTGTCGATCCACCAGGATCCGCTGGTCGTCGGTCAGCGGGATCTGTTCCAGTTGCGACTCCCCGAGCGGAGTGGGGGAAACCGCTTTGTCCCGCATTCCCTCGGTGTGTTCTTCGATCTGCGCCTCGGTGAGGTTGGCGTAGGTGAACGAGGCGCGTTTCCACAACATCTCGGTGACGGTGACCGCCGGATTGCGGAACACCTTGCGGATGTCCGGCGCCTCGAACAGGCGGTAGGTGCCGCGGCTCTGATCCAGCACCCGCCGGGTGATCCTCTTGACCTGGGTGGTCCGCAGGCTGTGCATCTGGCCTTCGGTGATCAGCCCCAGGCGCATCACGATCGACACGATGGGCTGGGCGGTGACCTCGGAGAGCCAGCGAACCCAGTCCAGGACCGGCTGGGAGAGCAGCTTCTTGCGGATCAGCAGCGCTTCGATGGACTCGGACTGCAGCTGCGGGTCCCGCAGGTAGTGCACCGGCTTGCCGTTGAGGAAGAAGACCCAGTAACGCTCGCCGGGTAGATCCAGGACGCCGACGCCGGTGAGCATCGCGTCGTACACCCGCAGGAACACCTCGTAGGCCGACGTGTCCTCGAACGCTCCCTCGAGCTTGGTGACCGCTGGCAGGAACCGGCTCGGCTTGAAGGGGACCGGCAAGCCGGGACCCGTGGTCGGGTGCACCATGGCGATCGGCGGCGGAGTCGCGCCTACCCGCTCCGGTGTGCTCCCGCCGGAACTCGGGGTTGCACCGTCGAGGCTGGCGCCCTCCTTCGAGTCCCGCGAACGCTCCACGCCCTCGAGGGACATCCGCCGATCCTCGGAGGACTGGCGCAGACGCTCGGCCAGGTAATTGCGCTTGTTGCGCTTCGGCGGGTCGATACGGGCCGAGGGCGAGCGGGAGAGGTCGGGGGGGCGCCGCGCCTCTGCCCCGTCTTCGCTGCAGGTGCCGAGGGATTCCCCCAGCGACCCGTCGTCGAGGCTGTCGTCCAGGGTGACGGTGGGGGGACCGTCGACCGACCATCGTTCCTCCTCCTCGGAGGTGAACTCGTCACCGGGACCGATGGACAGGGAACCGGTCCTCGAGGAGGAGCGACCGCCTACAGGGGGGCTGACCTGGGTGTCTCGGTGGGCTGGAAACACCGAGGAGGAGTCGCGGTCGACGTCCGCCGAGTCGCCCCCGAGCACCTCGTGGAGGCGGGCGGGGAGCTTCGCGATCCGGATGACCGTTGCCACCGTGCCCGAGTGCACGATCCTGCCCTTGAGGGGAAAGCGCAGGTCATCGAAGGGAAGCTCCAGGAGGACGTCACATTCGCTGCCCTGTGGCGGCGGCGGGCTGACCTGGGTGGTGATCAGCCCGTGTCGCAGCCCGGACCGGTATGCGTCCTCCGCGCGGGTGCGGTCCGCGAGGACGATCTGGATTTCCCCCTGCCCCACGCTTGCCTCCCGAGCGAGGCGCGTATTCTAGCACCCCGATTGTCCGATTGCGTGGTGGTATCGACCGAAGGTAGCTGCGGCGAGCTACTCGCTGGCCTCTTCGGCGGGCGGCTCGGCGGGCGGCTCGGCGGGTGGCTCCTCGGCGGGCGGCTCGGCGGGCGGCTCGGCGGGTGGCTCCTCGCCCTCCGGCGCTGTCTCATCTGGGGAGATCCGGCTGCGCCAATCTTCCAGGTTCTGCAGCAGGTCGCCCTTGAGAATCTCGAAGATCTGGTCGGCGACCGCATCCCGGTACTCGGAATTGGCCAGGGTGTCCGAGCGCAGCTGGACGTTGATGTTGACCGGGACCACGTACTTCTTGTTCCTGCGGTTGATCTTGAACTTGCCGAAGACCAGCATCCGACCGGTGACGACGAAGGTGTAGTTGGGCTCCAGCATCTCCCGGAGCATGCCCATGGCGATGTCGTCGTACGCCGCCTTGACCACCAGGGGGTCCTCGATCTCGTAGGGTGGCGTGGTCGGGATCTCGAAGTCGTCGAACTGCGGGATCGTGAACGACACCTCGTTGAGCTGCAGATCCTGGAACTTGATCTTGTGCACCTTGCCGCTGATGGGCACCGCGTCCACCAGCCGGAAGAACAGGTGCAGCACCAGGTGGTCCTCCTCGGCCGCACCGAGCTCCAGGGGGCCGAGCTCCACCAGCCGCCCGAGGCCACTCTCCAGGTTGGTGACGTCCTGGGACACCCCGCTGGCGTCGGGGGACACCACCTCGTAGCCGTCGATCTTCTCGGCCTTTGCCGCGGCGGTTGCCGCCAGCCCCAGGGTCAGCGCCACGGTCAGCGCCAGCTTCGACATACGGGTCATCGCTTCACTCCTTTTCGCCACCGGACGCGCTCGAACCGCTACGGGTGGTTCCCCGCAGGACGTCCTCCAGCGCGGTGGCCATCTTTTCCTTCATCTTGGTTTCGATTGCAGGATCATCGAGCGCCTGGAGCATGAACACCTTGGTCTGCTCGCGCCCGGCTTGCGTCACCTCGTCGGACTCGATCGCCCCGGCGATCAGCGCGGGGCCCTTGCTGTCGAAGAACTTCTCGAAGGTCTTCGGCATCTCGTCGTCGATCCGTTTCATCGCCTCGTCCACCTGCGCGGTGAACTGCCCACCCGTGGCCATCGACACGTTGATCTTGTCCGCCTCGGTGGTGGCCTCGGACAGCGCCTGCTGCAGCTCCTCGACCACGGGGAGGTTGTCGCTGAACAACCCCTGGAGCGAGTCCCGCAAGCCGTTGACCTCGGCGGTGGTGTCCAGCACCTGTTCGCCCAGCCGCCACATACCGGCAGCCAGGGTCACACAGACCACCAGCAGCAGCGAAACCAGCACCAGCAGCAGCCGCAGCGTGCCCCGCAGGCGTGCCTGCTCGGTCTGGGCCCGCGCCAGCTCCCGGTGGAAGATCTCGCGGGTGATGGTGTCGGTTTCCTCGGTCATTCAGCGAGTCCCGTTGGGCAGGTTCGGGCCAAGATACCACACCCACCCGCGGGGGCGGTGGGGCGACCTAGCCCTCCTGAGCCGCGTTCGTCGGGGACTGCCTGCCCGCCCGATCCCGGCGTCTCAACGCCAGCCAGGCCGCTCCGATCAGCCCCAGGGAATGGACGCCCAGGAGCGCGGAATATTTGGAGAGTACCGGCGGAGGGACCGAACCGGCCGCCGCTCCGCCGTCCAGCAGCCGCGTCCTCAGCTGGTCCCGCTCCGCGTCGGTGTACAGCGACAGGTGGACCGAGTTGGCCAGCTGATACTGGTAGTAGGCGCGTGCGGAGTCGACCTGCAGGGCGAACGGGTCGTGCACGTAGAGGTGGGCCAACGCCTCGAATCCCCAGCGGGAGGCCATCACCGTCGAGATCACGGTCACGCCGCGGCTGGCCTCGCTGACCGCGGTGAACCGGCCCAGGGTCCGGCGCCCCTCGTCGTCGACCTCGAGCGCGACCGCTCCTCCGGCCAGCTGATCATCGGCGATGCGCCGCAGCTGCTCCATCTTCTCGCCCTCGATCTGGGATCGCTCGATGATCTCGGGCACGGTCGACGGCAACACGGTCGGGACGTCACCCACCGGGACCAGCAGCCCGGCGAACAGGATCTGGGGGAACATGATCAGGGGCACCGTGGCCATCGCGGCCGGCGCGCTGCGCACCAGTGCCGAGATCAACAGCCCCCCGGCTGCGCCACCGAGGTACAGCAGTAGCATGATGCCGGTCGTCGCCAGGAAGTGGTTGGCCAGCGCCCCCCCCAGGGTCAGGACCCCCACGACCAGGAAGCACTGGCAGAGCCCGATCACCGCCAGCACGAGCACCTTGGACAGCAGGTAGGTCCAGCGCCGCAGGAAGGTCAGCCGCTCCCGGCGGTAGATCTCGACCTCGTCGACGATCTCCCGCACCGCGACCGAGCAGCCGAGCCACAGGGAGGCCACGACCAGCATGAACAGGGTGCGGGGTGCGTTGGCCGCGCCACCGGCGATGGCGACGACCAGCAGGCCGATGATCGGTGCCTGCAGCAGCGCGGTGACGAGCCCGCCGCGATCCGCGAGCTTCTGGTTCAGGCTGCGCTGGAACAGGGTCCACAGCTGCCCGGGACCTGACTGGCGCCGGGAGACCGGAGGCAGGTCCTGTGCCTTGGGTCGGCTGGACAGCGGAGCCTCGATGTAGCGCTCGTGGGCGTTGCTCTCGCGGAAGCGCTCCTCCCACTCGGCGGCGCTGCGCTCGGCCTCGAGCTTGCCGTAGATGTCGCCGGGCACGTTCACGTCGAAGTAGTCGTAGAACTGGTTGACCGGTCCGAAGTAGACCGTCTTGCCTCCGTCGAGCACCATCGCCCGGTCCAGCAGGTCGAAGCCACCGAGCTGGTGGGTGGCCATCACCACGGTGCAGCCGGAGCTGGCGATGCGCCGGAACAGGTGCATCATCCGCTCCTGGTTGCGGGGATCGAGGCCACCGGTGGGCTCGTCGGCGAACAGGACGCCCGGCTGGCTGAGCAACTCGATGCCGATGCTGACCCGCTTGCGTTCGCCACCGGACAGCTTGCCGATCCGGGTCTCGCGGCGGTGGCCGATCTCCAGGAGGTCGATGAGCCGGTTGATGTGCTCGCGGCGGTCGATGTCGGTCATCTCCCGGGGCAGTCGCAGCCGGGCGGCGAACTCCATCGCCTGGTCCAGGGTCAGCTCGTCGTGGAGTTCGTCGCGCTGGGGTACGTAGCCGATCACCTGGCGGGCGGCGTCGTAGTGCTGGTAGAGGTCCAGGCCGTTGAACAGGACCTGTCCGCCCGTGGCGGGCTCGAGGCCGCAGATGGCGTTGAGGAAGGTCGTCTTGCCCGACCCGCTCGGACCGAGGACCCCGACCAGCTCGCGGCGGCCGATGGTGACCGAGATGTCGGCGAGGATCCGCTTGCGCGCGCCCTGGGACCCGACCTCGCGGGTGAGCGAGACGGCGTCGATGCGGATCGCCGAGCTGTCCAGATGGGAGCGCAGCTCGCCCTCCTGCAACTGCAGGATGAAGGGCCCGATCTGGACGCGGTCGTTGTCGTGGAGCAGCGTCGCGCTCTCGATGCGCTGGCCGTTGACGAAGGTCCCGTTGGCCGAGCCGAGGTCGGTGATGACGTAGCCGTTGGGCTTGTGGTCGATCCGGGCGTGGTGGCGGGAGATCAGGACGTGGTCGAGGACCAGGTCACAGCCGGCGTCGCGGCCGAAGACCATCGAGCCGCCCTCGTCGATGTCGGTGGCCTGGACCTCCATCTCCTCGCGGACCGAGTCCCTGTAGATCAGCTCCCTGGAGCGGAAGTGGCCGAAGGTGAGTCGGTCTCCCTCGCGCAGCGCGCGCGGCGCCGTGATGCGCTGGCCGTTGACGAAGGTCCCGTTGGTGCTCTCCTGATCGAGCACCAGCGCCTGGCCGTCCTCGTCGATGCGGATCACCGCATGCTCGACGCTGACGCTGCGGTGGTCCAGGCAGACCGTGTTGCGCATCCGGTCACGGCCGACGGTGACCTCGCGGAAGGGGCTCAGCTCGAATGTCTGGACCCCGAACCCCTCCACGGTCAGCTGCAGGTGACGGCGACGGACGATGTCCATGCCGATGAAGGCGGTCTTGGTGGCGTCCTCGGGCAGCTGGCCCAGATCCGAGACCGGGAACTCGGTCTTCTCGACCGCCATCGCCTGGGTCGCGAGGACCTGGTTGGGATTGATCAGCAGCGAGGCGGTGGCCATGTCGACATCACCGTCCGCGTCGGCGTCGTCCCACTGCTCGTCCCACAGGATGAAGCGAACGACCGCGCCCTGGGGACCGCCGAGGCGGAACTCGTCCAGGGGCTCGAGGAGGCGCTCGTAGACCCGCTCGCCGTTGAACCAGGTGCCGTTCACGCTGCCCAGATCGCGCAACAGATAACGGCCGTTGTCCTGACGGACGATGGCCGCGTGCTTGCGGCCCACCTGCATGTCGTTGACCCGGATCGCCGCGGTCTGGCTCCGGCCCAGAACCGTCTCGTCCGTCACCAGGCGTTCCTGGCGTCCCTCCTCGGGCAATTCGAGCACTGCGTACATGGGCTGCTCGTCTGCCTCCCTCAGCGCTGCAGCGACCGCGGCGCGTCCTTCATGGCATCGGCGATGGCCACCAGGCTGCCCAGCGCTTCGCAATCCGACCCGACCTGGAGTGTTGCGCCGGCCGCCACCACCTCTCGCGACGCGTCGAGGGAGGCGTCCACGTCGTCACTCGCCAGGATCTCTCCCCATCCGCGGGCGGTGGCCGTGGTCAGGTCGAGGGCGCGGACCGCCTCCCGGGTCCGCTGGTCGTCCCAGCGGCCGCTGAGCGCGCGGCGGTAGACGCCGCAGATCGCCCCGACCTCACCCCGGGTGGCCGCGGCGGGTGCCTCCGCCTCGACTGCTCCGTCGGCGGTCGCGGCCCCGGGCGTCACGGCGGTCCGTTCGGCCCCGGTGACCTCTCCGGCCCGCCCGACCAGCTCGGTCAGCTCGCCGGAGCCTTCGCCGCCTCCGGCGGAACCGCCACATCCGGCGAGGAGCAGGCCTGCGATGAGCACCCAGCGTCGGCGCATCATCACCTCCCCCGCCGACGCAGCAGAGCCGCCGCCAGCACGGCCAGCCAGGCCCAGCCGAGGGGGGGGCGCCGCCGGTCGAGGGAGCAGCTGCAGTCGTCGTCGTCCCCCACCGGCCCGCCGTAGGAGACCTCGATGTCCTCGATCTGGGTGGACTCGCCGCCGTCGTCGTCGCGGACCACGATCTTGACGGTCACCCGGCCGACGTCCTCGTTGGTGGGCAACCAGCTCACGGATCCGAAGGAGTCCACCGACATGTCCTCCGGCCCGATCTCGATCTCGTATTCGAAGGTGTCGAAGACGCTCGGGTCGAAGACCTCGAGCTGATAGCTGTACTCGACGCCAGCGGAGGCGGTGGTCGGCATGATCGAGGTGATGCCCGGCGGAAGGTTGACCACCAGCAACGAACCGTCGGCCGTCGCGCTGGCCCCGAATGGATCGGTCGCGGTCGCGGTCCAGGTGAACTCGCCGTCGTCCTCCCCGCAGAGCCGCACCGCCTTGCCATACGCGTCCCAGGTCCCGTTGCTCGAGCCGGTGATGGTCCACTCGACGAACACCGGGTATCCCTCCGGATCCACGTCGTCGGGCACGGCCACCGTCAGGCACCCCGACGCGCCTTCGTACACGTCGTCGAGGGCCTCGAAGGTGAAGCTCGGCGCTTCGTTGTCCGGCAACCCGGCCTCGGTGGGACCTCCGGTGGCGCCCAGGTCGTTGGTCGAGCCGTCGCCGTCCAGGTAGGCCTCGTCGGGATCGCCGGCGTCGATGGCGGGGCTGCCGGCCAGCAATCCGTAGTCCCCGTTGTCGGGGTCGGAGAACAGCGGATCGTCGTCGAGCGTGCCCAGGCCGTCGGTGCACGGCGAGCCGTTGACCTCGTCCCAGTCCACGTCGTTGCCGTACAGCAGGGTGTACTCGATGTTGCAGGGCGTGGGGGCGTAGTCGGTGAACACCGCGTACCCGTCGTTGCCCCCCAGGCTGCCCTCGTGGCCGGCGATGATGTTGTTGCGTACGTCGAGCCAGAAGCTGGGCGTCCCGAACGACGTCGCGTGGTAGAGCCCCCAGTCGCCGTTGTTGACCAGGGTGTTGTTGACGATCCGGGCGTCGCTGTCCTGGACCTGGATCCCGACGGTCAGGTTGTCGGCGATCACGTTGCGGCGGATGGTGATGTCGGAGCTGTCCAGGAAGCCGTCGGCGGCGATCCCGACGTTGATGCCGAGAACCTCGTTGCCCGTGACCCGGCTGTCGTGGATCAACGCCGCCATGTCCGGATCCTGCAGCCAGATCCCCCGGCTGCCGCCGTCGCGAACCTCGGTGTGCCCGATTCGCAGGTAGCCGATGTCAGCCAGGGCGACGATGCCCGCCTGCTCCGAGTCGATGATGGTGTTCTGCCAGACGACCGCCTGGTCGACGGTGCCGGGGGACGAGGAGAACTCGAGGCCAAATTCCACGTCTTCGATGATGTTGTCCAGCAGCAGCACGTCGTCGGCGCCTGCGATGGTGATGCCGGTCCCGTCCGCGTCCTCGATGACCAGGTTGGCGAGCAACAGGTGGTCGGCGGCCGCCACGATGGCATCGCCGCCAGAGCCCTCGATGGCCGTGTCGACGATGGCGCCGCTGACGCCGTGCAGCTCGATTGCCGCGCCGCCGCTGTCCCCTACCAGGGCCTCGCGGATCAGGGCGTCTCCGCCGACGTACAGGCCCAGCTGCCCCAGGGTCGGGTCGGAGGCCTCGGTGTCGGTGATCGACACGCCGCTGACCGTCGCGTGCACGTCGCCGTTGAAGGTGACGACGTCCTCCATGTCGAGCACGGGCATGCAGCCGGAGATCTCGGTGTCGATCAGCGCGCCGCTGGACTCCTCGGTCAGCAGCGCCGTCCGGCAGTTGTGGATCACAAAACCCACGACCTGGAACATCTCCACGTAGCTGACCGTGATCGCGTCCTGCTGGTCCGCGTCGATCACCGCGCCGCCGGGTTCCTCGCTGATCAGGTACAGCGAGCGGGTGATGGTCAGCTGTTCGGGGTAGTTCCCCGGGGCCACCAGGATGATGTCGCCCTCGCGGGCGTCGTCGATGGCGAGCTGGATGGTCTCGTACTGGCCCGGGACCGTCCGGATCAGGGCGGACGCAGGCGACGGCAACGCCGCGACCAGTATCAGCAGCGAGGCGATGGCGATCGGACGTGGCACGGGCGACACCTCCTAGGCGCAGGCGATATTAGCCTGCATATCTCACCAGGATCGCCGCGCCCTCGCTAGTCCCCCGACATCACAGGGAATCCCGCTCCCTCGGGAATACAGCCCGGTATTCCGCTCGGTCACGGAATCCCCTGTGATGCCGGGGGCCTGCGCGATCATCACGGCACCTGGTGAGATATGCAGGTTAGCAGCGAGCGGGTGCGCGTGCGCGGCGCGACACGCTGGATTGCCCTGGCGGCTGGCATGCCATGTGGTAAACAGGCTTCGGAGAACCTGGAGCATCGATGACGCTCTCGCCGCGCCACTGGCTCGCCGTCCTGGCCCTGTCCGGGCTGCCGGGGTGGGGGTGTCTTCCCGACGACCCAATCGATGACAACGACCCCTTCGGTGATGACGACGACGACTTCTCCCCCTCGGATCCGGAGGACTGTCCGATCTGGGCCCCCGAGTACAAGGTCGGCTACGAGCGGCACTTCGTCGTTACCGATGACAGCGATCGGGTGGCCACTTACAAGGGGCTCCAGCCCTGGCAGGGCGGCGTGTACTGGCGGGATGAGGTGGTCAGCGTCGACCTGGGCGAGGTGGAAACCTGGGTCTACGACCACTGCCGGGACGGCAACCTGTTCCGGGTGGGGATGGAGGAGCCGGACGGCACGCTGACGCTGTTCAATCCGCCGGTTTTGCAGCTGTCGACGGAGCTGGATCCGGGGTCGGCCTGGACGTCGGAGTACATGCTGCTGTTCCGCGAGTTCACCGAGCGCTACGAGGTCCAGGGGATCGAGACCCTCGAGATCGCAGCGGGAACCTTCGACGCTCTGCACGTCTCGATGCGGCTGTCCTACGTCGAGAACGGCGAACCCATCATCCTCTACTGGGAGAATTACTACGTGGAGGAGCTGGGCCTGGTCGCCCAGGAGTCGACGACCCCGACCTACTTCGAGTTGGTCTCGTACACGATGCCCGAAGAGTGGGAGGCCGGCTGACTAGCCGGCGGTCTTGAGATCCACCAGCCCGATCTGGATGTGCTCGACGTCGGCGACCCAGTCGTCGGCCGCCTCGCTGCGGCGGAAGGAGAACGTGAAGGGTCGGGTCTCGCCGGGAACGAGGGGGGCCACCAGCTCGTCGGCGGCGTCGTAACGGTCGCTCTTCTCGACCACCAGGAACCACTCCTTGGAGCGGCTCACGCGGCCGTCGGCGTTGCGCCAGGCGACCCGGAACTCGGCGGTGATGACATCGGCCTGACCCACGTTCTTGACGTCCGCGGCCACCGTCCAGCGATTCTTGCCGGCTTCCTCGAGGCGGGTCGGACCGATCTCGAGGTGTTTCGGACCCAGGTCCAGCAGCGCCAACCGCGCCTCGGCCTTCTTGGCGTACGCGCTGTGCCCGTATTTCTCCAGGAAGCTCTCGACCTGCGCCTTGTCGCCGGAGTAGTCCGCCACCCGGAACGCGAGCTTGGGGGCGGCCAGCTGTGCGTCCTGCGAGTGGCGGCCGTCGGGATGGGCCGACATGTAGGCCTCGTAGGCCTCGGCGGTGTTCTCCGACTCCGCCACCTTCCACTCCATGTTGTCGATGCGCTCCACGGCCGCGGCTTTGTTCACACCGTCCGGATACTCGGTGAGGAAGGCCTGGTACGCCTCGATGGTGTCAGCGGCCTTTGCCTCCTCGAACGCGGCGAACTCGCTGGCACACCCCCCCAGCAGGGCGGTGATGGCCAGGATCGCGAGTGGGTTCCGGATGCGCATGGCTGTTCCCCTCCGTTGCACGTGACGGCTCCAGCATATCCCCCGCCAGTCGTCAGGTCACGCCGCGGCGCGGGCGGCAGAGGGGCGTGTGCAGCGGGGTCCCGACTTGCATCGGCCGCCCAAACGGGGTTGGATGGCGCGGACGCCCTGCCCCCGAGGTCAGCCATGCGCTACGTGCTTTATGCTTTTTTCGCCCTCCTCGCCTTCCTGGTGCTGCTGGCGGTCCTGGACCTGGTCAACCAGGGGATCGCGGAGAAGCGGATCAAGGAGGCCAGGTTCTACCTCGAGAGCCCCAACCCCGACGAGGCCAGCAAGCTGGCCGCCCGGGCGATGCGCAAGGTCCAGGACTTCCCGACCCTGCACGGTGCGCGGCGTGATCGGACGCTGGAGGCTGGCGCGGCGGTCCTGCTCGAGGGGCTGGCCGGCGTGTTCGCCGAGCAGTACGCGCGGGATCTGCGCTTCAATCCGGGGCCCCAGTGGGAGATCTGCGAGGCGCGGGCTTCCATCGCCGACGAGGCGCTGTGCGTGGATGCCGCCGCCCAGGCGGCCGCGATCGTGGCCCACAACGCCTACCTCAACGGTTCCGGCGAGGACGGGGTGGCGATGCTCCGGGCCTGCGTGGAGTACGAAAAGCGCCCCGAGGTGAGTGCGATCTGCGTGGACCAGGCGGGCACTTGGCTGGGCGAAGAGGCCGCGACGCTGATGGAGAACGGCAAGGCGATAGCGGCCGCCGAGGCGGTCCACGCCTGCGTGGCGACACGGGATATGTGGGAGCCCTCCCAGCAGTGCATCGACGACTGGCACGTGACCGTCCGCCGCGCCCGCAACGCCCTGGTGCCCAAGCACAACGCCTGCGCGGCCGTGTTGCTCTACAACGACATGCCGCCCGAGCTGTCGGAGTCCGTCCGCGTCGAGGCGGAGACCGAGCGGGCCGAGCTGCGCGCCTCCACCGCGCTGATCCGGACCATCTTCCACTACGACGTGATGGAGTTCGCCCCGGCGACCCGCTACTGGGGCCGGGGCGAGGAATCCACCAAGTACCACCTCGGGCAGATGCTCAAGCCCGCCGGCTACACGTTGCAGTGGCATGAAGAGGAGCACCCCGAGGGCGCGTGGGACACCTGCGAACCCGCGTACCAGGGCGCCATCGAGGTCCACGAGGTGCGGGGCAAGTACATCCAGGCCTTCAAGAAGGAGGTCCTGACCGTCCGCGTGCAGGGTCAGCTACGGATCGTGGAGACGGCCACCAACCGCCCCTGGCTCGAGGCCAGCGTCGAGGGTGGCATCCCCAAGGACTGGTTCAAGGACGAGGAGTCCTTCCTCCAGCAGGCCGAGATGTCCCGCGAGAAGTCCTGGCAGGACGCCCACGAGAAGATGAAGGAGTGGGAGATCACGTCGCTGACCGAATAAGCGGCCCTCACCAGCTCTCGCCGCGCGTGTGCCGGCGCAGCAACCACACCAGGAACGGCCCGCCCGTCATCGCGGTGATGACGCCCACGGGGATCTCCGTCGGCGCGATCAGGGTCCGTCCGGCCAGGTCACACAGCACCAGGAACGCGGCGCCGGCCAGGATGGCCGTGGGCATCAGCACGCGATGGTCGGGGCCGACCAGGAGCCGGACCGTGTGGGGGACCACCAGTCCGACGAAGCCGATGGGTCCGGCGACGCCCACCACGGCGGCGGTGATCAGCGAGGCGGCGAAATAGGCCAGCTGCTGGATGCGCCTTACGTCCACGCCCCGTGACAGGGCGACGGCCTCGCCACCGGCCAGCAGGTTCAGGTGGCGGGCGATGGCGAACAGGATCGCGGTCCCGCCGACCACCATCGGCACCACGGGTGCCATCGCGCCTAAGTCACCCACGTCCAGGGAGCCCATCAGCCACCGCATCATCAGGTAGCTCTGGCCCAGGTCGGCGATGTAGTGCACGAACAGGGTCATCGCGCCAAAGAAGAAGGCGATACAGACGCCACCCAGCAGCAGGGTCGAGGTGGGCAGCGAGGGGCCGCGCCGCCTGGCGATGAGATAGCTGATGCCCACCGCGGCGCCCGCGCCGACGAAGGCCATCAGCGGCACCGACCCGGTGGGCATCGCGGCCAGCCCCAGCGCCTGGCCGCCGACGATGGCCAGCACGGCCCCGAACGAAGCCCCGGAGCTGATCCCCAGGGTGTAGGGGGTGGCCAGTGGGTTTCTCAGCAGAGCCTGGAAGGTGACCCCGGCCAGGGACAGCGCCCCCCCGGTCAGAACGGCCAGCGCGACCCGGGGCAGCCGCGCGTGTACCAGGATCTGGCGGGCGGTCTCGTCCTCGCCGACGAGCGCGGCCCACAGATCGATGCGGGAGCTGCCCAGGGACACCCCGGCGGTCAGGGTCACCGCCAGCGCCCCGGCCGCCAGCAGGGTCGCGATCACGGCCCGTCGCAGCGGCGATGTGTAACGCTCAGCCACCTTCGCCCCCCCCGGCGCCCCGCCGGCCGGGGCCCGACGGCAGCACCACCGGCTGCCCGTCGACGCTGACCATCCGCGCGCCGGTGCCGTAGACCTCCAGCAGTCGTTCCGGGGTCAGCACCTGATCGGCCGGGCCGTCGGCCGCCACCCGTCCACCGTCCAGGACCACGATCCGTGGGCACCAGGCCAGAGCCAGGTTGAGATCGTGGATCGCCATCACCACCGTCGTACCCTCGCCTGCCGCGCGGTCGATGACCGCCATCACCTCTTCCTGGAAGTGCAGGTCCAGGCTGGCGGTGGGCTCGTCCAGCAGCAGCACGCGGGGCTGCTGGGCGAGGGCGGCGGCGATCATCGTGCGCTGACGTTCGCCTCCGGACAGCTCGCGGAAACGACGGTCGGTCAGCCCCTGCAGGCCGACCCGATCCATCACCCGGCGGGCGATGTCCAGGTCCTCGCGGCCCTCGAAGGCGAGCCACGACAGGTGGGGGTGGCGCCCGGACAGGACCACCTCCAGCGCGGTGAACGGGAAGGCCAGCTCGAACTGCTGGGGCACGAACGCCAGCTGGCGGGCGATGGCGGGCCGGGTCAGGTGGGGTAGCGGCTGGCCATCGAGCCGGACCTGCCCCTCGGCCGGGGTCAGCAGCCCTGTCAGGATCTGGAGCAGGGTCGACTTGCCCGAGCCGTTGGGGCCCACTAGCCCCACCACCTCGCCAGGGCCCGCCGCCAACGAGACGTCTTGCAGGACCTCGGGCCCGCCGTAGCGGAAACGCAGGCCCGTGCACTCGAGACGTGGCGTCGTCAACGGGTTCCCCGATCGGCCCGGCGGGTTGCAGCGACGGCTGGCCCTGGCCGAGCGACCCATGGTAGCAAAGTGGTGCCAGCATGCGTCCGGCTGCCACTCTCCCCGGCTCCTCTCCCGGATCGGGCGTTTCCCGGGTAGCGACCTGGAGCAAGCCGCTCTCAGTCGCTCCGCACGTAGCCGAGGGCGCGCAGCATCTCCAGCGTGCTGTCGTCGACCGGGGTATCGGGAGGAGCGGCCAGCTCCGCGGCGTCCGGGAAACCAGTCTCCCGTTGGAGTTCCTCGAGACGGACCAGGAGCTTCCGCACGGCGTCGGCGGAATCGGCGGCCAGATCGGTGGTCTCGGTCGGGTCCTGTCGTGGTCGATAGAGTTCGTCTCGTCCGGAGTCGAGGTGGTGGATCAGTTTGTAGTCGCCGTCGAGCAGCGCGACGAGGTTCTCGGTGGCTTCTGGACGAAAGGTGGCGCTCAGTACCGGTCGATCCGTGTCGTCTTCTCCCGCGATCACGGGCATCAGATCCGCCCCCCGAGCCCCCTTGGGCGCCGGCAGGTCGAGCAGGGCGCAGACGGTGGGTACCAGATCCACGTGGCGGACCCGGGTGGGAACGACGAGGCCCTCCGGGATCGAGGGTGGTCGGCAGAGGATCAACGGGATCCGTATCTGGTCCTCGTAGAGGAACCTGGCGTGGCCGTAGCCGCCCTTCCCGCCCAGACCCTCTCCGTGGTCGGCGGTGAAGACCACCAGCGCGTTGTCCATCATCCCGAGCCCGTCGAGGTAGGCGAGGGCCTTCTCGAGCTGGCGGTCCACGTATTCGACCTCCAGGGCGTAGCGCTGCTGGACCGTCCGGCGGTCGAGGATCTCGCGGAAACGCAGCGTGAATTGGGCTCGCCGGGAGGTCGAGGTCGCGGCGGTGATCTCGAGGGTCGCCTCGCCGTCCATCCTTCCGAGCATCGACTCCTGGGGTTCGAAGCCGGCCAGCGCATCCAGCTCGGCTTCCTGGGGATGGAAGGTGACCTGGTGCAGATCGAGGGGGTAATCGCTCGTGATCCGGATCCGGTTGCGTCCCTCGAGGAGCCCTCGGATCTTGGCGCGCGGATCCGAGCTCACGTCGACCCTGGCGACGAGATCGTCGTTCAGGTGAACGGTGACCCAGTGCTCGAATGTGCCGTGGGCGCGGTAAGGTTTGTGGGGATCCGCGAGGTGCAGGAACAGGTGAAATGGGGCCGTCCAGTGGTCCAACGCGCCGTCGGTGAACAGCCGCTGACAGGTCTTCTCCGCGATGCACGGTACCGCCTCGGGGCTGTCCCGGTAGGAATCAAAACCCTGGGCGAGCCCGGTTCTCGAGTTCGCCGTCCCCAGACTGACCACGCCCAGCGAGGAGAATCCGGCCTCCCGCATGCCTTCGGCGAACAGCTCGGCGTTGTCCGTCAGGGCGTCGCCGTTGTTCCGGACGCCCAGTTCGTAGGGGTAGCGGGAGCTGAACATCGAGGCATGGGATGGCAGGGTCAGTGGCGCGTGGCTGTACGCCCACTCGAACCGCGCACCCCCCGCGGCGAGACGGTCGATGGCCGGCGTGTGTACGGAGCCGCCGTAGCAGCCGAGGTGATCGGCGCGGAGGGTATCCACGACGATCCAGACCACGTTCGGCGGGAGGCCTCCCGAGCGGCGGGCGCAGGACATCGGCGCCACGGAGACGGATAGTCCGAGCGCGCCCAACCCCTTGAGAACCGTCCGTCTATCCATCCGTTCCCTCCGCCCGGATTATCGCATGTGGGCAGGCGTCCACGCCGCGCCAGCGAAGGCCCGTGGTCTCGACGCGTTGTCTCGTCGACGGGGTCCCCGGCGGACCGGCCAGGTTGTACAACGGCTGGCCCCGGCCGGGCGACCCATGGTAGCAAAGTGGTACCAGCATGCGTCTGACCGCCGCCCTCCTGCTGCTCCTCGCCCTGACGGGACTCGCCGCCGGCTCCGCCGGATGCCGCAAGGGGCGACCGTTGGCCACCGGGGCCCAGGTGGGCCGGGTCATGGGGGTGGTGCCGTACTCGATGAGCGATCAGCCAGGCGAGCAGCCCGAGGGTGCGTTCCTGTGCATGTCCGAGACCGACTGCACCGCCGTGACGACCCGGGATTGTTGCTCGGGCTGTTCGACGGCCTGGCTGGCCGTGAACCACGCCGCCGCCCGCGCCACCGTACGATTCCACGAGCAGAATCCCTGCCCGCCGGACGACGGCAGTTGCCCGGAGATCACCTGTCCGGATGCGGGTGAACAGGAGGCGCCGTCGGTCACGTGTTTCGCCAACCGCTGCGCGCTGGGGGAGGGCGGATGAGCGGGGGTGATCCACTATCGCGAGCGCTCGTCCGACGCCACGTGCCCGCGCGGCTGGACGGCGCCGCGCGGCGGGCGTCGATGGGCGTGCTCGAGGGCTGGGTTGGTCTGATCCTCAACGCCACCTTGTTCGGGATCAAGCTGGCGTTGGGGCTGGCCACGGGCTCGGTCGCCCTGATCGCCGACGCAGTCCACACCGCCGCCGACAGCATCACCTCCGGGGTCCTGATCGTGGGCTCGCGCGTCGCCCGTCAGCCCGCCGACGAGGAGCATCCCTACGGTCACGGTCGCGCCGAACTGATCGCGGCGCTGATCATCGCGGTGCTGCTGGGTGTGGCCGGCATCGAGTTCCTCGAGGCCTCGGTGGAGCGGATCAGCGAGCCGGAGCCCCTGGTCGCTGGCTGGTGGGTGGTCGGCGTGGTCCTGTTGCTGGCGGTGATCAAGGAGTGGAACTCCCGCTTTGCCCTCTTCCTGGCCCGGGAGTGCGACTCGGTGGCCCTGCGCGCCGACGCCTGGCATCACCGCAGCGACGTGTTCGCCACCCTCCTGGTGGCCGTCGGTATCGCCGGTACCAAGCTGGGTGTCCCGATCCTGGACGGGGCCATGGGCGTGGGGGTCAGCCTGGTGATCCTGTGGTCCGCCTACGCCGTGGCCAGAGAGGCGATCCACCCGCTGATCGGTCAGGCCCCCTCCGCCGTGGAGATCGCCACGGTCGCCGACGCCGCCCTGGCCGTCGAGGGTGTGCGGGGCGTCCACGACATCGTGATCCACCGTTACGGCGACCTGCGGCTGGTGAGCCTGCACGTCGAGACCCGCCACGACATCGGCGCCGTCCAGGTGCACCGCATCGCCGCCTGGGTCCAGGACGCGGTCGGCGGCGGTCGCAAGGGCCACGTGGTGGTCCACACCGATCCGGTCGACCGCGATTCCCCCCGCTTCCGGCAGGTCGAGGACGCCATCGGCCGGCTGGTGGAGGTCGACGAGCGCCTGGTGTCGTTCCATGACATCCAGCTGAACGAAGGCGCGGACGGCTTCGACCTGGAGGTCGAGGTGGTGGTCGACCACCACGACTACGACTCCGAGGAGCTCCGCGCCGACCTGGCCCACACCCTGGCCGGCGCCACGGGCGCGACGGCTGTCGTGGTCCACGTGGAGCCGGCCTTCGCCTATGCGGCGACGCCCGATCCGGACTGAGCCACCGCCGCGCGCTCCGTCGCCGAACCGGCCCGTGGTTATACTGTTCGGCGTGATTCCTCGCCGCCCCCATCCGCGACTCACCCTCGTCGTGGCGCTCGGGTGCTCTCTGACCGGCGGATTGATGGGGTGCCGGGCTCCGGATCCGTCGAGCCCCACCGGCAAACCGCACGTCGTGGTCTACCTCATCGATACCCTGCGGGCCGACCACATGGGATGTTACGGGTACCCCCGCGATACGTCCCCCAACCTGGACCGCTTGGCGCGCGAAGGCGTCCTCTTCGAGCGGGCCTACGCGCCCTCTTCCTGGACCCGGGCCACCGTGGGTTCCCTGTTCACCGGCCTGCTGCCTCCGGGCCACGGAGCCCAGCGGCGGGATCAAGCGCTGCGGGGGGACGTACCCACCCTGGCCGAGATGCTCCGGGAACAGGGGTACGCCACCGCGGCTTTCATCAGCAATCCCAACGTTCTACCGGTCTTCGGTTTTGGCCGCGGTTTCGACGAGGTGGTCGACGTGGAGTCGCGCAGCCGCGAGACGCGTGCCGATGGGGTCCACTCGGCCGTGTTCGAGTATCTGGATCGGCCGCGAGATCCCTCCACACCCCTGTTCCTGTACATCCACACCCGGGATCCTCACACGCCCTACGAACCCCTGCCCCCGTACGACACTCGCTTTCGACCGGAGCCAGCCTGGAGCCACTACGAGAAGACCAAGGCGCTCTACGACGGCGAGATCGCGTACAACGACGCGGAGATCCCCAACCTTCTCGACCGGCTGGAGCAAGAGGGGATCGCCTCCAACGCGCTGATGGCCTTCGTCAGTGACCACGGGGAGGAGTTCTTCGAGCATGGCAGCTGGGAACACGGCCAGACCCTGTACGAGGAACAGCTCGCGGTGCCGCTGATCATGACCTTTCCGGGCGGTGTCCACGCCGGCAGCCGGGTCGAACGGCCCGCGCGGATCACGGACCTGATGGCCACGATCGCCGATGTGGTGGGCACGGCGGCGCCCGAGGGTACCGGTGCAGAGAGTCTCCTTCCCCTGCTCACGGACGGGCACGGGGCGTCGTACTCGCCGCCCTTCTACAGCCACCTGGACCTGGCCTCTTCCTGACCAGCAGCCTGTCGCAGGGCGACCGCAAGCTGATTCGCCGGGAGCTGCCGCCGGAGAACGCCGGGATCCAGCTGTTCGACCTGGCCACCGATCCGGCGGAGAAGAATAACCGGGCGTCCGAGGATGCAGTCGGACTCGCGGAGCTCCTGGCGGCGCTCGATGACGTGGAGAGAGGGTTTGCTGGCGGTGTCCGGATCGAACTGGTCAACGCCAACTCTCCGGACGCGACACACGATCTCCGGGGCACCATCGAGGCCCTCGACGGGGCGTTCTCCAGTTGGGAGGCTTCGAACCTGGATGGAGGCGATCGGATCGACCCGGAGGGGCTGCCCGGCCGCCTGAGTTTCCACGCTCGCCTGGTCAACTCGCCCAACCCGATCGGCGCTGATCCGCCGGTGATCGTGGACGTCGACGGCCTTGCGCTCACTCTGCCGGCTGAGGCAGCAGCACGGGGTTTCCGGATCTCCCTGGAGGTGGACGGCCAACACGCGGGGGCGGCGAACTGGTTGCTGGGTGACGGGAACGCGATGGCCTCCACCGGAGCCTCCCTCGACGCAATGCCTGGCGACGATCGGCTCGCCATCCACGGGTTGGGGATGGCGCCCTGTCTCGAGGGACCGGTTCCCTACTGTCACGTCTACGAGATCGCGCCCGTGACCACCACGAGGGTCGAGATCGGCGACGACCTCGATGCACGCCTCCGCGCCCTCGGTTACCTCCGGTAACGTCGCACGGGGACCGGGCCGCGGACCGGGGGGTAGAATGCTCAACGCATGTCGTTCGCGGACCGGATAGCCGGAGGAGTATCGCTGCTCACGATCCGGCTCGTCGCCTACCAGGTCGCGGGTCTGGGCGTTGCGATCATCCTTCTGCGATCGCTGGGCCCCGACGATTTTGGACTCTATTCGATGGCCGTCGCCTTGGCGTACCTGACCGCGGTGGCGACGGGCAACATGGAGGACGGAGTCCGCCGCTTCCTGCCTGAGTACCTGGCGGCGGATGCCCGCGACGAGGCCAGGGCATTGGTGCTGATCTCGTCGCTGGTCAAGATCTGGATGACGGTCTGCGTGGCCGCCTGCCTGGTCGCCGTCGCGGCTCCGCTGGCGAGCCTGCTGGACCAGCCCGCGGGCTTCGAGGAATTGCTCGTCATCGCCTCGCTCCACGTCCTGGGCAGCGGAGCAGAGGCGCTGGGGCAGAACATCTTCCAGGGCATGGAATCCTATCGCGTCCCAGTCCTGGTGACGGGTGTGGGCGGCGTTGGCGCTCTCGTCGTCGCGATCCTCGTGGCGGTCCTCGGGCTCGATCTGGCCACCACCTTCCTGTTGCTCGCCTCGGTGCGGTTGTTGTTCGCCGTCGTGCTGCTCGGGTGGGCGCTGGTCCGGGTACGCCGCCGCTTGCGCCAGCCTGGGTCGACCCTGCCGTCCCGGTCCACGTCGTGGGTCGTCGGAGTGCGCGTGTTGCGCTTCGCGCTGCCGGTGTGGGGCGCCCAGTGGACGTTCGCGGTCTACCACCAGGCGGCGAAGCTCATCCTGGGCGTGGTGACGACGCCCGCGGTGGTCGGTTACTTCACCCTGGCCAAGCTGGTGCTCTCCCACGCGAACAACCTCTATACGCAGGTGCCATCGGCGCTTCTACCAGCCCTGTCGACCCGGCTGGCGCGACGGGGCGCGGACTCGGTCGTCGATACCGTCTCCCGATTTGTGCCCTGGATCCACGCCGCCTCCGTGATCGCGACAGCGGGGTTGTTCCTGTTCGCTCCCGAGATCGTCGCGCTGTTCGGTGGCGAGGACTACGCTGCCGCGGTCCCGGCCCTCCGGCTCCTGTCCCTGCAGCTGGTGATCCAGCTCCCGTCGAGCATCTGGGGGCTGCTGTACCACACCCACGAACGCACCCTGCGCTCGATGTGGATGCACATCGCCCGGGCGCTGGCGCTGACGTTGCTGCTGTTGCTGCTCACCGGCCCCTTCGGAGCCGTGGGTGCTTCCGCGGCCGAGCTGGCCTCCTTCGCCGTGATCCTCGCCTTCCGGATCGCGGACATCCCGCATGTCTTCGGCGTCTCCAGGAGGCTGCTGTCCTCGTTGATGCTGCGGGCGACGCTCGCGACCGGTCTTGTCCTCGGGGCCGGCTGGCTGGCCGGCATGGCGCCCCACCCCGTGGCCAGCTTCACCCTGCGCATGGTCGTGTTGGGTCTCGCTCCGCTGGCGCTGGTGGCCACGGGCAGCCTGCGGGCGCGGGACCTGGACTACGCGGAGGGCGCCGCCCTGACCGCCCGTCCGCTGGATGCACTTCGCCGCCCGGTTCTCGCCTACCTGAGGGTGCTGATGCCTGCTGGGAGGGGCGGTGGCGCCGGTTGACGCCCGCGAACGTGGATGGCTAGATTTCGCCGATTGGACGGCGACGTGTCGGGACCTCGCAGACCGAATCTGTTCATCGTAGGCGCACCCAAGTGCGGCACGACGTCGCTGCGCAACTACCTCGGCCAGCACCCCGACGTCTGCATGTCCGAACCGAAGGAGCCCAACTTCTTCGGCCGGGATCTGGACATGGATTCGTGGCGGGTCGCGGGCACGGAGGACGAGTACCTTGAGCTTTTCGCCCACGCGACCGGGCAGACGGTGCTGGGCGAGGCCTCGACATGGTACCTCCGTTCCGAGCGGGCGGCGGCGGAGATCCACGCCTTCAACCCGGCCGCCCGGATCGTGGCCCTTGTCCGCAATCCGGCGGACATGCTGTACTCGCTGCACAGTCAGCTGGTCCGGGTCGGGATCGAGGACCTGCGTCCCTTCGAAGCCGCCCTCGACGCCGAGCTGAGTCGCCGCCGGGGGAAGCTCATGCCGCGCCACGCCAGTTTCCCCCAGGCTCTCCAGTACAGGCGGGCCGCCCGCTTCACCGTCCAGATCCGACGGTATCGGGAGGTGTTCCCGCCGGGGCAGGTGCGGGTCGTGTTGTTCGACGACCTGAAGGCCGATGCGGCGGGCACCTATCGGGCTGTCCTCGACTTCCTGGGCCTGGATCCGACCTTCGAGCCGTCGTTCGATGTCCACAATCGCAACCAGAGCGTGCGTAGCCTGGCAGCTCGCGACTTCCTGCTGCGGACCCCGGAACTCGTCAAACGCGGTGTGCGCGCCATCGCTCCGACCCCGTTCCGGCGGAACCTCTACCTGTCCTTGTTGCGGTTGAACTCCCCCGAGGCGCGGCGTGTTCCCCTGTCCGCCGGGACCCGTGCCCGACTGGTCCGGGACTTCCGCCCGGAGGTGGAGCAACTGGAGGTCCTGATCCAACGGGATCTGCACTCCTGGCTGGAGATACCATCGGTCTCGTGAGCGTTCAGACGCCAGCCGCGACCGTCCGAGGGCAGCCCCGCGTGGCCTGGGTCAGTCCATTCCCGCCGGACCGCGGTGGCATCGCGGACTACAGCGCCAACATCGTCCAGGCGTTGAAGGGGCGTGCCCGCGTCGATCTCTGGACCGACGAGCCGCTGGCCCCGCCGCTCTCCACGGCGTTCCGCGTGGTGGACTATCGCAGGGAGCCCACCCGGACCGACGAGCTGGAGAACTACGACGCGGTGATCTACAACGTGGGGAACCACCCGGAGCACCACGGCTCGATCGTCGACCTGCTGGCCCGGCACCCCGGTGTGGTCGTCCTCCACGACATGGCCCTCAACAACCTTTTCCTGGGCCATCTGGGTCGCGCGCGATACGTCCGACGGATGCTGCCCCGGTACGGCGCGGGGGGAGCGGTGTGGTTCTCCCGCAACGCGGCGCGCTACTTCGCCGCGCGGACCCCGCTGGCCCGCAGGCTGGTCCCCGGCGGGTTCGCGTTCTCCGACCAGGATCGGTACCCCTTCACTGAGGATGTGGTTGCCCAGGCCACGGGGATCGTGGTCCACTCGGACCACGTCCGGCGTCAACTCGTGAGCCGCGGCGCGCAGTGCCCCATCTCCACGATTCGCCACCCCGTCTTCTCCCTGCCCCCGGAGGTCCGTGCCCTCGGGCCGCGACCCGAGGAGGTGCCCGGGGACCGGACGTTGCTCGTGGCGGTGGGCGACGTGGTGCCCTACAAGCAGATCCACGTGCTCGTCGAGGCGCTCGCGCAGGACTCCCATCTCCGGGAGCGCTGCGCGCTACGCGTGATCGGTCGCAAGTTTCCCGATTTCTACCCCGTCGAGCGTCGGGCGCGCGAGCTGGGCCTCACGGACTGCGTGCGGTTCCTGGGGTACCAGCCCGTCGAGGTGATGTACGCCTATCTGGCGGCCGCCGACGTCTACCTGGGCCTGCGCCATCCCACGGAGGGCGAGACCAGCGGTGCGCTGATCAGGGCCCTCGAGAGGGGCCGTACCGCCGTGGTGAGTGACAACGGCTGGTACGCGGAGCTGCCCGACGATTGCGTGGTCAAGGTCGAGGCACCGGTCCGCGTCGAGGAGCTTCGGAGGGTCCTCCGTGCCCTCGTCGAGGACTCCGGGCGGCGGCGCGAGATCGGCGCCAGGGCTGCGGCGCACGTCCGGTCCGAGTACAGCCTGGGGACCTTCGTCGAGCGGATCCTGGCATTCTCTGTCGGATCGTAGGCGGTGATCCTAGCGGACCCGGTGATCGAGGGCGCGCTCGTACGTGCGGACGAGAACGTCCACGAGCCGCTCGCGCGTGTGCTCCCGCAAGACGTCCTCCCGGCCCGCTGCCCCCAACCGGCGGCGCAGCCCGTCATCGCGGCGAAGACGGTCGATGGCTGCCGCCAGCGCCGCCACGTCTCCTGGCGCCACCAACAGGGCGCTGCGACCCTCCCGCGCGAGCTCCGGGATCCCCCCGACGCGGGCCGCGATGACCGGGCGGCCTGCCAAGTGGGCCTCGAGGGTCACGATGCCCGCGGGCTCGTGCCACTGGCTGGGGACGACCGCGACCCAACACCGAGCGAGTAGTTCGCGGACGCGCGGGGCGTCCACCCAGCCGTGGAAGGTCACGCGGGCGGCGAGTCCCAGCTCCTCGACGCGCCGCCGGGCGTGGTGTTCGTCGTCGCCGCTCCCAGCCACATCCAGGACGACCTCGCCGTCGGCGGCAGCGAGGGCGTCGATCAGCCAGGACAGCCCCTTGTCCGGGGACAGGCGGCCGGTGAACAACAGCCTTGGGGGGGCCTCGGGGGGCGGCGCAGGCGCCGGCCAGTCCGCCGACGTCATCGGTATTGGCGCGAGCCCGATCACGGGGTCCGGCACCCCTTGATCCAGGAGCTGGCGCCGGACGAACTCGGTGTACACCAGGGTCTGCACGCGGCCCCCGCGCAGCACCTCCAGCACGGCGCTTGCCCGGCGGAACTCCCCGACCGCAGCAACGGGGTTCCTCCGGCCGCATCGCATCAGGAAACGACTCGCCATGCACCCGCCGGGTGACATGGCGATCGAGCAGGGCCGACCCATACGCTGGAAGAACTTGGACTGGCTCGGGCAGTACGGCGCATGGTTGTGAATCGTCGTGACGATACCCGCGCCACGGTTTCGCGCCTGGCGGTACTCATCGAGCCAGGCTGTGCGGCGGTGGTCGTGCAGGTGGACCACCCGGTGGTCGCGGTCCGCCGGCTGCCGGTCCCAGGGCTGGTTCAGGGTCTGGTCGAACGGTGCATCCGGATCACCCATCAGCGACCGGATCCAGGTGCGGACCCCACCCCCGGCGTCGATGTCGGCGTAGCGGTGGTCGACGCGGATCCGCGCGGGCATCCTCAGCCTCCAGGCGCATTGTGGCACAGCCACCCGCCACGGGCGGTCACCGCCATGCCGTCCCTCGTCCGCTCATCCTCGTCGCCGGCCGCCCGTTTCGCCGGTTTCGCCCCTGATCGGTGGTACAGTCCCGCCATGGCCCCCCGTCTCCGGATCGGCGTGGATGCGCGCCCGCTGTGGATCGAACAGGGAGGGATCCCGCGCTACCTGGCCAGCATGCTCGGGGCACTGCAGCGGGTGGCGCCGCAGCTGGCGCTGGTCCTGTTCACGCCCGAGGAGCGCCCTCCGGCCCTCGCTCCCCCGGTGGGCGCCCGCATCGTGCGGGTCGGCGGGCCGACGACGCGGGTCGGCTCCCTGTGGCTGGGCACGGCGGTCCCCACGCGTCTCCGCCGTACGGGTGAGGTGGACGTCTTCTGGGCGCCCCAGCACATCGCGCCAGTGACCTTGTCGCGGCGGGTCCCGGTGGTGCTCACCTACCACGACCTGACCTGGCAGCGGTTCCCACAGACCCTCAGCCGCACCAACCGGCTGGTGTTCGCGTCCCTCGGCCGGGGCTCGCTGGCCAGAGCGGACCGGATCGTGGCGGTGTCCCGCTCCACCCGGGACGATCTGCTGGCGCTGGATCCGGGGCTCGCCGACCGGACGAGTGTGGTGGGCGAGGGCGCCGACAGCACCTTCCATCCCCGGCCCGCGGGCGAGGTCGCGGACATCCTGCGGCCGTTGGGTCTGGAGCCCGCGGATCGTTTCTTCCTCTGCGTCGGCACCCTGGAACCCCGCAAGAACCTGGCCTTCCTGGCCCGGGTCTGGGGGCGGGCTGCCCGGGACGGCATCGAGCTGGCGCCGCTGCTGGTCGTCGGTGCCCGGGGTTGGGGCGACGATCCCTTCGGTGACGAGCTTCGTCGCCGGGGTATCGAGGGCGCTGTCCGGGCGTTGGGCCCCCAGTCGGACGAGGCGCTCGCGGCCCTCTACCAGCGCGCCGAGGCCCTGGTGTTTCCGACCTTGTACGAGGGCTTCGGACTACCCCCGCTCGAGGCGGCGCGGATGGGCACGCCCACGGTCGCCCACGACATCCCGGTGCTGCGGGAGGGGGCGGCGGCTGCGGGGGTGCTGCTGCCGGTGGACGATCCCGCCCCCTGGGTCGAGGCGCTGGTCCGCCTACAGGACGACCCGGAGCACCGCGACACCCTCGGCCGGCGAGCGAACGAGATATCCAGTGGCTCGACGTGGGAGAATGCGGCCCGCGAACTGGCGGCGATCTTCGAGGAGGTAGCGCCATGAAGGGTGTGGTGCTCGCCGGTGGGACCGGTACCCGGCTGTGGCCGCTGACCTGGGTCACCAACAAGCACCTTCTGCCCGTGGGGCGGATGCCGATGATCCACCACCCGGTGCTCAAGCTCCGCGAGGCGGGGATCCGCGAGATCCTGGTGGTCACGGGGCGCGAGCACATGGGCGACGTGGTGGGGCTGCTGGGTTCGGGGGCGGAGCTGGGGCTGGCGTTCAGCTTCCGGGTCCAGGACGAGGCCGGTGGCATCGCCCAGGCGCTAGCGCTGGCCGAGGGGTTCTCCGGCGGCGATCCGCTGGTCGCCATCCTCGGCGACAATGTGTTCGAGGATTCCCTCGCCCCCTATGTGAACGCCTTCGCCCGGAACCCCGGCGGCGCCCGGGTGCTGCTCAAGCGGGTCCCCGACGCCCAGCGCTTCGGCGTGGCGACCCTGGACACCGACGGTGAACGGGTCGTGCGGATCGCCGAAAAACCGTCGTCGCCCGAGAGTGATCTGGCGGTCACCGGGGTCTACTTGTACGACGGCCAGGTGTTCGACATCATCCGCGACCAGACGCCGTCGTCCCGGGGCGAACTGGAGATCACCGACGTCAACAACGCCTACATCGCCCGCGGTCAGCTGGGGTTCGGCGAGTTCGCGGGCTGGTGGAGCGACGCGGGTACACCAGCGTCCTACGCCCGCGCCAACCACCTCGCCGCGGCCATCGAGCCGCCGCCGGAGCTGCGCAGATGATCGACGGTGTGACCATCCGCCGGCTCACGCCCATCGCCGACGAGCGGGGCGAGCTGTGCGAGCTGCTGCGCTGCGACGATCCCCTCTTCGAGCGGTTCGGCCAGCTGTACTACACCGCGGTCAAGCCGGGGTACGTCAAGGCCTGGCACCGCCACGACCGGCAGACCGACGTCATGTTCGCCGCGGCGGGGCCGGTGCGGGTCGTGGTGTTCGACGCCCGCGAGCAGTCGCCGACCCACGGCGAGCTGATCGAGCTGGTGGCGGGGCGCGCCGAGCCGGCCCTGATCCGCATTCCCCCCGGGGTCGTGCACGGCTTCTGCGCCGCATCCGACGAGATCGCAGTGCTACTCAACGTGCCCACCGAGCCCTATGATCGCGGATCGCCGGACGAGATCCGCATCGATCCGTTCGACAACGACATCCCCTACGACTGGCACGCCCACGGCGTGCGAAAGGGCTGGTAGATGAAGCTGCTGGTCACCGGAGGCGCCGGATTCATCGGCTCCAACTTCGTGGCTCACCGGGTTCAGGCCGGCGACGAGGTCATCGTCCTGGACCTGCTGACCTACGCTGGGCATCGGGAGAACCTGGCCTCGGTCCAGGACCAGATCCGCTTCGTGGAGGGGGACATCTGCGACCGGGACGCGGTGGCCGAGCTGGTGACCGCTGACCTGGACGCGGTGATCAACTTCGCCGCCGAGAGCCACGTCGATCGTTCGATCCTGGACTCGGGGGACTTCGTCCGGACCAACGTGCTGGGGGTGCAGGTCCTGCTGGACGCGGTGCAACGGACGGGATCCGGGCTGCTGCTCCAGGTCTCCACCGACGAGGTCTACGGCCCCACCGCGCCTCGGCAGGTGGCCACCGAGCGGTCGAACCTGGCGCCGTCCAGCCCCTACGCCTCGTCCAAGGCTGCCGCCGATCTGCTCTGCCTGGCCTTCCGGCAGACCCACGGTACCCCCGTGCGGATCACGCGCTGTACCAACAACTACGGCCCGCGCCAGTACCCCGAGAAGCTGGTCCCCCTGTTCCTGCTGCGCGCGCTGGCCGACGAGGAGCTGCCCCTGTACGGCGACGGCTTGCACGAGCGGGATTGGCTGCACGTGGACGATCACTGCCGCGCCGTGTCCGCGGTGCTCGATGCGGGCAAGGATGGCGAGATCTACAACATCTCCACCGGCGAGATCGTGCCCAACCGCGTGCTGGTCGAGGCGCTGCTCGACCTGCTCGACAAACCCCACGACCTGATCCGCGCCGTCGAGGATCGGCCGGGGCACGACCGCCGCTACGCCCTGGACAGCAAGAAGATCCGCGGCCAGCTGGGCTGGGAGCCGACCATCGCGCTGGGCGACGGCCTGGCCGCCACGGCGGCCTGGTACCGCGACAACCGCGCCTGGCTGGAGGCGGTCACCGGTCCGGAGTTCGAGGCGTACTGCGCGGCCCTCTACGGGCATCGATCCCCCTGAGCGCCAGGACACGGTTGTAGTGTCGGGAGGAACTCCATGGCCGACCTACGCCCGATCGTCGTCGCCGCCGCCGTCTGCCTGGCGCTGGCGGGTTGCGGCCCCTTCTGCGGCTCTTCGACCGAGGCCGCCTGCGACTCCCACGCCGACTGCACGACGGGGGGGTGTTCGGGCCAGATCTGCGGCCACGTGAGCGAGGAGATGATCAGCACCTGCGAGTACCGTGACTGTTACAACGCGGAGGCGTACCTGCTTCAGTGCGGGTGCGTTCAGGGGGAGTGTCGCTGGCGGTGAGGGAGCTGGAGCAGGGCGGGGAGGCCTACCAGCGGACGCGCATGTCCATGCGGGAGAAGAACTGCATGTCGGCGTTGCCCATCACCAGGCCGCCGAAGGTGCCGTCGATGGCGAGCACGCCCAGGGGCACCGACAGGCCGAAGGAGGCCATCAGACCCGGGGTCGACGGCTGGTCGTCGAGGGTGATCCCGTCGTAGGCGATGTCCTGCCCGTAATAGCTGATGTCCCGCCCGTCGTTGCGGGCGAACAGCACGTTGGCGCGGACCGCGCCACGGAGCTGCAGGTGCTTGAACGGCCGATACTCGGCGGCCACGCTGGCCACGGGCGCGGCGTAGGTCGTCGAGGTACCGACGGACCGGCTGTCCTCGGCCTCGTCCGGCGGATCGGAATCCATGGTCAGGTGGTCGTCCACGATCAGCGAGGTGCGCTGCAGGTGGGCCGAAGCGGTCCAGATCACCTTGAGGCTCTTGACCGGCTCGTAGGTGACGCCCACGCCCGCGTTGAGGTTGAGTCCGTTGGATCGGAACTCGTTGTTGGCCAGGTCCTCGACCGTGTCCTCGTCGCCCAGGTTCTCGTCGACGAAGGTCTGACCGGTGGCGTAGGCCACGCCGATGTGGGGCGTGATGGTGGTCTCGTCCATCGGGACCGCCAGCCGCACGCCGCCCAGGACCCGCATGGTGCCCTTCAGCCCCTCGGTGTGGCTGACGTAGGGGTCGTTCATGCCCTGGTCGGTGTCGTAGGAGAAGGCGTCGGCCCAGGCGCTCAGCGACGAGAAGCCCAGGTAGACGCCCGGCTCGACGCTGCCCTCGTAGTGGAAGCCCAGCCGGACCGCCGTGTACAGGGACTTGGCCGTCCGGTCGTCGATCAGGTAGTCTCTGTAGTCCGGCGCGTCGATGGCGGTGTTGCCCGTGGAGCGGTGGCGACCGCCGGCCACGTAGACGTTGGCGCCGATGGTGGCGTTGCCGAAGTGGCCGCCGACGAAGGCGTCCAGCGGGAACACCGGGGACACCGACGACATGCCAGCGCCGCCCTGGGAGCTCGTGTTGAACGAGCCGCCCATGCCGCCGCTGATCAGGTTGCTGACCACCGGCGCCAGCGCCGCCTGTTCACCGAACAACATCGGGTCCCGGTTGAGGAAGACACCGAGAATGAAGCCGCTGTCGCCGGGCTCCAGCAGGAACCCGCCGTAGGGGCTGACCCCGGCGCCGGAGATGGAGCCGCCGCTGACGCCCAGGCTCAGTCCGACGTAGTCCTTGTACCGGTAGATCAGGGCCGGGTTGAGGAAGATGTTGGTGTTGTCCTTGAAGTACATGAAGGTGTTGAGCGAGTTGGGGTAGTGCACGTCCAACCCGCCCAGGGCCTGGGCCCGGGCCGGCGTTGCCTGTCCCTGCGTGGCCGGAAGCACGGCCAGGGTCAGGGCGATGACGGCCACGAGCGCGAATCCGATTCGTTTGTGTTCGAACATTCCGCTGTCCTTTCTTCTGACTTCCGCGTCTACGGCTTACTCACAGAGGGCCAGATCAACACAGTTCACAGTTCACCCACCCGGACACGTCCGCGTGGCCGCCCTGACAGATCGTCTCTTCCTCCAGGCAGTCGAAGTAGTCGGCCAGGTCGCACGGCAATTCAGCGAAGTCGTTGCAGTCGACGAAATCGCTGAAGTCGGTGTCGCCACAGAACATGGCCTCCAGCCAGTCCATGCAGGCGGCGACGTTGTTGAAGTCGTCGTCGTCGCCGGTGGCATCATCGTCGTCGCCGGTGGCATCATCGTCGTCGCCGGTGGCATCATCGTCGTCGCTGGTGGCATCATCGTCGTCGCCGAAGTCGTCCGGGTGTATCGGTGGCGGGCAGCCAATGGTCCACGCGAGCAGCAGCGCGCCGGCGGCGAGCGCCAGCCACACGCGGACATCGATCCATTTGGTGTACGTCTGCATGGTGCATCTCCCTCAGGGTTTTGAGAGAGTCTACCGCTTGCCCCGGAAGCGGTCCATCATTCCCTGGACGAAGCGTGAGCGCAACTGCTCGTTGGCCAGCGCCCGCCTGGCCGGTGGCAGGTCCAGCAGCACCCCGAGCGCGCGGTTGGCGATCAGGGTCGGCAGCCCCTTGCCGTCGTCGAACAGCAGGTGCTGCAAGCGGCCGCGATCGATGGCCATCCGGACCACCCGGTCGAGGGTGGACGAGGGGGTCAACACGCGCTGGGCGCGGGCCTCCATCGAGAGCGCGTCCTGGCGGCAAGCCGCGTGGCAGACCCCGCACCCCATACAGATCGTGTCGTCCACCACCGCCCGCATCTTGCCCTTGAGGTGGCCGTCCCGGGGCACCGGCTCCAGGTGGATCGCCTGGACCGGACAGCGCCGGGCGCAGCGCCCGCAGCCCCGACACGTCTCGTCGTCGATGGTCGCCAGGAAGTTGCTGGTGTGGACCGCGCTCTGGACCCCTAACCGGTTGATCGCCCGCAACTGCTGACAGCAGCAGCCGCAACAGTTGCACATGTAGATCGGCCGCTTCTGTACGTTGTCCGCGATCTGGACCAGCCCCAGCTCCCGGCAGCGAGCGAGGATGTCCAGGGCCTCCTCGGTGTCGATCTGGCGCGCGTAGCCGTGCCGATGGACGTAGTCGAAGCCGCCGTTGATGTTCAGGCAGACCTCGCTGGGGGCGTCGCAGGCCCGATCCAGGTGCTCGGCCTTGTGCCGGCAGTAACACATCGACACGCCGATCTTGTCGGCGTCGCGCAGCACCTGGGTCGCCCGCTCGTAGGGCAGGATCTCGGTGGTCAGCGGCCCTTGCAGGGCGTTCTCGTCCACCAGAGTCCGTCCGATCTGGGTCATCTCCGGCCGGGCCAGGTCGAAGAACGCCCCGCTCTTCAGGTAGGCGTCCATCGCCAGCGCCAGGGCCGGCTGATCGATGTCCTGGCGCTTCTTCATCAGCGAGAACTCGAAGAAGCCGACCACCGGGGGCGAGAGCATGTAGATCGTCTCACCGCTCTTGGGGTGGATGATGTCCATGACCGTGCCCACGTCGCACATTCGTTCCAGCAGCGTGCCGAGCTTGGCCTCGGGGATGTCCAGGTGCCGGGACAGCTTGGCCAGGTTCATCGGCATCACCGGCATCCGGGCGGCCACCGCGGCCTCCTCCTCGGTGTAGAGCAACCGGAGGATGTCGTAGAGGCCGTCCCCCTCCGGGAAGCCGATGTGGGTCTTGTCCAGGCGGGCCTGGAGATCGATGTAGGCGCGGTGTTCGGATACGAGGTGTCCCATCCTCCGGCGATAGCCCACGGAACGCCGAAACACAAGCGCGGCGATGAGCGCCTGTACCAAGAAGCGGCGGCTGTGGAACCTGGGCCGCGGCGAGCAGCTCGCGATCACCTCGCCCTACGAGCCGGAGCAGGGGTACGGCAACTGGTTCTGGGGCATGACGCCCAGCTGCCTGGAGTCGGTGATCCGCACGGCGGGCTTCGAGATCGAGGAGACCCACCACAGCGCGTTCATCAGCACCGTGGTGGCCCGCCGCGGCCCGGACGCGTTCCGGTCCACGTCCGGCGACTGGTTCGATCCACGCTGATCCGCCCCGGGCCGCCCTACTCGCCGTCCCACCCCGGGCTGACCTCCAGCTTGTTGGACCAGGGCTCGCGAACCAGCACCCGCAGGCGGGGGAGGCGGCGGCCGTCGACGGTCTCGGTGCCGTCGAGGATGGCGAGGACGTCGGTGTTCTTGTCGGGCCACCAGGCTCCGAAGGCGCTGTAGTCCAGGTAGTAGGCGCCGCAGGGGTCGCCGTCGCGGACGCGGCGATCGTCGCAGGTCCGCTCCCAGACCTGGCCCACCGGGTCCAGCCAGGCCGGATCGAAGACCTCGCCGGACAGGTACTCGGGGTCCAGGTCGAGCTGGAACGGCCAGCCCTGGCTGCCGGCCAGGCCCGCCAACAGCGACTCCGCCGGGGGCAGGTCGCGGATGATGCCGCCACCTTCGTGCAGTGCGCGACCCCCGGTGAACCGATCCCGCAGGGTTCGCAGCTGTCGTCCGCCCCTCTCCAGGATCGGGTCCTCGTCCTTCTGCCACCAGCCCGAAGCGACCACGGTGCGGCCGGTGCTGGTGCGCAACACAGCCATCTCCTCGGCCAGCACCTGGACCCGCTCGCCGTAGGCCAGCCGGTAGGTCTCGGTCCAGTCCGGGTCGTCCAGGGGCGCGGCCTCCAGGTACGCCCGGCCGCTGGGACACCAGACGAAGGCCTCCCGCAGCGGCTCGGCCTTGCGCCAGGGGTCCTTCTTCGGGGGCTGCAGCGAGACGGCGTCCAGGGTGGTCCGTGCCCAGCGGGTGTGGCGGCGATCGTGGACCTCGAGGGGAAGATCGAGGAACAGGTAGACCGCGCCGCAGTCCAGCTCGATGAGGTGGGCGGCGGCGCGCAGGCCCGCGGGCAGCGCGGCTTCCTCGGCGTAGGGCTCCAACGCGCACCCCTGGGGCGCGAGATCGTCGTCGTGGTCGAGGGCTCCTTCGAGGATCCAGACCGTGGTCGGGGTCTTGCGGCTGGTGCTGATCTGGTCGGCTTCGACCGCGCGAGCACCCTCCGGGAGCACCAGCGCGAGAACGGCGAGGAGCAGGTCCAGCTTCCGAGCCGAAACGACCCTCATCGCCGGTATGCCCCCTCGATGAACTTCTCGACCCGTTCCCGGTAGCGTTCGGCCTCCTCTTCGTCCCGGGGAGCGACCAGCCGCTGATAGGTCAGCAGGTGCTGCAGCCGCCGCTCCACGTACCAGGCGTCGCCCAGCAGCGAGTCCGCGCGTTTCTGCCAGCCGCTGGCCAGGTCCCGGTAGTCGCGTTGATCCAGCAGGTCGTCGTAGTAGCCGCCGTCAGCCCGGCGCTGGAACGCCTGGTAGCCGGCCAGGGTTCCGCCCGGTTGCTCCTTGAACGCGTCCAGGCAGCCCTCCTCCTGGCCCCGCAGCTCCGGCGTGATGGCCTCGGTGGCCAGCCGCGCGTGAACCTTCTGACAGCGTCGCTGGCGTTCTCGCTGGTCCCAGCAGCCGTGGACCTCCTCGATGGCCCGGTGGGCGTAGGCCGTGCGCCGCCCCGCCACCTCGGCGGACAGCTGCGCCAGGGTCTCCTCGGCCAGGGTGAAGCCCGGTTCCAGGGCCATCGCCCGCGCCAGCAGGTCCTGGGCGGCATCCGCCTCGTCCCGGTCGATGGCCCGCAACGCCTGGCCGAAGACGCTGACCGTTTCCAGCTGCCGCACCTCCACCTGGCCGAACTCGATGCGGTCCCGCGAGGCGAGCCGCACCTCCAGCCCCTCCAGGATCCGGTAGCTGAGCTCGTCGATCAGGACGAAGAACTCCTCGCCCCCGTCTCCGACCGTCCCGGTCACGTCCTCGGAGGTCACCACCGCCCCCGACTCCACCTCGACCACCCGCAGCGAGATCGCGATCGAAGGCAGCTGGACCGAGAACAGCGAGCCGAGCACCATGTAGTCGGCGCCCAGCACCCGGCCGGCCTCGGCCGCGGTCGCCGGATCCACCACCCCGGCCTGCACCAGCTCCAGCTCGCCGATCAGCTCCTGCAGACGGGCCCGCTCCACGACCTGGACCGCCTCGACCCGCGCGAACTTGGAGATCAGCACGCTGGCGACCCCCGCTCCGGCGGCGTCTAGCGAGGTGTCGCCGGTGTGGTTCTCGAGGTCGGCGATGGCGAGGGTCGGCGCCTGGGCCCACGCGGGCGCCGCGCAGAGCCACCCGCAGGCCAGGGCGAGGGCGAGGGCAGCCAGCCGGGTTGATTCGCGGATCATCGGCCATCCAGCGGCGACGACAACCCGCCGAGGATAGCGCGGATTCCGCCGGGGCAGATCAGCGGGCCAGCCGCCGTCGGCAGGCGACGATGGCCGCCAGTACGATGGGGATCCACGACGATCGCGGCGCCGCGGGCCGGGCAGCCACGAACTCGCCGCGGCAGGCGCAGTCGTCAGGCGCGGCGGCGGAGTCGTCGTCACCCGCCGTGTCGTCGTCGTCCGCCGTGTCATCGTCCCCGGTGGTGTCGTCGTCGCCCGTGGTGTCGTCGTCGTCGCCGGTGGTGTCGTCGTCCCCGGCGCAGTCCCCGTCGTCGTCGTCCACGCCGCCATCGCAGTCGTTGTCGACCCCGTCGTCGCAGACCTCGGCCTGCTCCGGGTTCGCCCCCGCGTCGCTGTCGTCGCAGTCGCCGTCGCAAGCCAGCCAGCCGTCCCCATCGACGTCGAGTTCGTCGTCGCCCGGTGTGCCGTCGCAGTCGCCGTCCACGCCGTCGCACTCCTCCGCGGCGCCCGGGAAGATCGCCGGATCGCCCTCGTCGCAGTCTCCCTGGCAAGCGTTGAAGCCGTCGCCGTCCAGGTCCTCGTCCACGTCCTCGTCCACCTCGCCATCGCAGTCGTTGTCCAGCTGGTCGCACTGCTCCGGAGCGTCCGGGTAGGTCAGCGCATCGCCGTCGTCGCAGTCCTCGCACTGCAGCGAGCCGTCACCGTCACCATCCACCTCGTCGGCGGGGACCGACCCGTCACAGTCGTTGTCCAGCCCGTCGCAGATCTCCGCCTCGCCCGGGTTCACGGTGGGATCCCCGTCGTCGCAGTCCCCGGCGCAGATGGAGATGTAGTCGCCATCGCCGTCCTGATCCTCGTCGGTGGCGGGATCGCAGTCGTCGTCCACTCCGTTGCAGACCTCGTCGGCGTCCGGATTCACCGCGGCGTCGCTCTCGTCGCAGTCGCCATCGCAGACCGTGAACCCGTCGCCGTCCACGTCGTCGAGCTCGTCGGTCGCGGGATCGCAGTCGTCGTCGACTCCGTTGCACAGCTCGTCGGCGCCCGGGTGGACGGTCTCCTCGGTGTCGTCGCAATCGGTGTTGTCCGCCACGTAGGACGGGGGCGCGTCGCAGGCGTCCTGGGAGAAGTTCGGATCGCCGTAGCCATCCCCGTCGTGGTCCAGATACCAGGTGGGCGCGCCGTGGCCGTCGTCCTCGTCCACATCGCCGTCGCAGTCGTTGTCCAGCCCGTCGCAGAGCTCCGCAGCGCCGGGGTAGATCGTCCCGTCGCCGTCGTCGCAGTCCTCGTCGTTGGCGACGTAGGCCGGCGGAGGTTCGCAGCCGATCACGACCAGCCCCGGGTCGCCGTACCCGTCTGCGTCACCGTCGTGGAACCACGGCAGGACGTCCACCGCGTCGTCCTCGTCCACCGAGCCGTCACAGTCGTCGTCCTGGCCGTTACAGGACTCGATCTGTCCGGGGAAGATCAGCGGCAAGCTGTCGTCGCAGTCATCGTCGTTCAAGGCGGTGCCCGGCGGCTGGACACAGGCGTCGATCGCGCCGCCGGGATCGCCGTGACCGTCCCCATCACCGTCCTCGTAGTAGGTGACGGCGTCGAGGGCGTCCGCCTCGTCGGTCTGGCCGTCGCAGTCGTTGTCCAGCCCGTCGCACAGCTCCGGAGCCGCCGGGCTCACGCCGGCATCGCCGTCGTCGCAGTCCTGGTCGTTGGTGACGTACCCGTCCACGGTCAGGCAGTCCAGGGTCGGAGAGGCGGCGACATCGCCGTATCCGTCCCCGTCGGTATCCGGATACCAGGCCTGCTGGGCGAGCCCCTCGTCCACATCGCCGTCGCAGTCCTGGTCCACGTGATCGCAGGTCTCGGCGGCACCCGGGTGGACGTCGGCATCCCCGTCGTCGCAGTCGGTGACGTTGGCCACGTGGTCGTCGGGCTGATCGCAGGCCTGCTGGGGCGCCCCGACGTCGCCGTAGCCGTCGCCGTCCGCGTCCGCGTACCAGGTGATCGCGTCGATGGCGGGGCTCTCGTCCACGTCGCCGTCGCAGTCGTTGTCCAGCGCGTCGCACCATTCGTCGGCGCCGGGGTAGATGGCGGGGTCGCCGTCGTCGCAGTCGTCCCCGCCACAGCCCTGATCGTCGTACCCGTCCCCGTCCAGGTCGGCACAGCAGCCCGGGTTAACCAGCCCCGGGGTGCCCAGATCGCCGTCGCCGAATCCGTCGACGGCGGCGCACCAGGCGCCGGGATCGTCGTTCAGGGTGGCGTCGTGGCTGCCCAGGTCCAGGGACATGGCCGCGCCCGCGTCGTCGGGCCAGTAGGGGTCGGCGTACTCCACCCGGTCGATCTCGTCCCCGGCGAAGGTCACGATCACCTCGTCGGCGGTGTTCGACAGGGCGATGTTGGTCCATTCCAGGTCGGCCACGACCCCGCCGTTGAGGCCGCCGTCGTCCTCCCGGATCAGCACGGCATGTTCGCCCGGGGCCAGCCAGAGGTCCTCCTCGATCGCGAACGCGTCGGTCCCGAGATCCGTGACCTCGAAGCCCCGCAGGTTCACGTCGAACCCGCCGTCGTTGTACAGCTCGATCCACTCCCCGAGGCTGTCGTCGACCGCGTCGGGGTCGCGCATGATCTCGGTGATGACCACGGCGCCGAAGGGCAGGACCCCCTCGTCGACCCAGCTGTCGCAGTCGTCGTCCTCGCCGTTGAGCGCCTCGGCCTGGCCCGGGTTCACGTTGGGGTCGGCGTCGTCACAGTCGTCGGCGTTGTCGGCGTGGTCGGCGGGCTGGTCGCAGGCCAGCTCCGTGGGCGAGGCCGCCCCGTAGCCGTCTCCGTCGCCGTCGTAGTACCAGGTCCCCTCGTCCACCGCGCCCTGATCGACCGTCCCGTCGCAGTCGTCGTCCACGCCGTTGCAGACCTCGTCGGCGCCGGGATTCACGTTGGCAGCGCCGTCGTCGCAGTCCTCCTCCGCTCCGTTGACGCAGGTGGCGTCCCCGGGGGAGCCGTAGCCGTCCAGATCGTCGTCGTCGCAGCCGTCCACCTCGTCGGGCACCCCGTCTCCGTCCGCGTCCGCCGCGAAGATGGCCAGCCGGACCCTGACGACGTCGTTGGTCAGGGAGCACGTGCCCTTGCCGCCCGGCGGCCCCCAGGCAGCCTCGTACTCGTCGTTGGTGGAGTTGCCGCCCACGTAGAAGATCTTGTCGTTGGCCGCGCTGGCGCTGTAGATGTCGTCGCAGTACCCGTCCCCGCCCCCCGGGCGGCCGCAACCGCAGTAGTGTGAATCGGACTCGAACCAGCCCATGGTCGTACCGGCACCGTCGCCGCAACCGCCGTTGTTGGCCAGCAGCCCGTCCCCCACCAGCTCGTCGGCGTCGTAGGTCCGCATCGTCGAACCCCAGGGGCAGCCGTCCTCGGGCGCCGACATCCGCGCCGCGGCCAACATCGACCCGCTGTCGTCGTCGACCAGCCGCAGGTAGAGCACCCCCTCCTTGTAGTCGATGCAGTTGTTCTCCCAGTTCCACGCCACGTCGTCGTCGACCGTGTTGATGAAGCCCGCGCACTGCACGTATCCCGTCGGCGGGCTGGGATCGACGTATGCGGCGGCCGGGTTGAACGTCGCGCCCGCTGGATTGCAGTCGACCAGCGAGCCGTTGCTGCACACCTGGGCTCCGGCCGGCCCAGGCGGGGCCAGCGCCAGGACCAGCGCAGTGAGAGCGAGCAGCACGGGGTACCACAGAGTGGAACGCGTCATCGAGGGGCCTCCTCTGAACCTGGATCGGCAACGACAGCAGACCACGTTGGGGAGGAACCGGCCAGCCGCGCACCGCCCAGCATGTCGACCACCGCGGCCCTCTGGTCCGCCCCACGCGGGCGTCGTACCTGCGCGGATCCTGTGGTATGAACATCCATCCTCACGGCGAATCGGGACTTCCTATGGCGACGTTCGGCGAACGACTCGGATACAAGGTCGACAACTTCCTCGCCCGCGGCAGCAAGGCTCTCTTCCAGGCGCTGGTGGTCGCGTTCCTGCTCGTGTTCTGCACCATCGCAGTGCTGCGGTTCGTGCTCACGGGCGCCGACCTGGCGCTGGGCGTCACAGGGCTGGCGCCCTACCTGGCGGGCGATCCGCACGACGGCTACATCGACGTGGTCGACCGCTTCTTGCAGGGAGCGTGGTTCACCTTCCTGCAGCTCACGGATCCGGGCAACATGGCCCAGGACAACACGACCTTCCGTTTCTACAAGTTGCTCGCCGTCACCGCTGGCATGTCCGGCGTGGTCATCTTCTCCGCCCTGATCGCCTTCCTGACCACCGCCCTCGACCAGGCCATCGCCAACCTGAAGAAGGGGCACAGCCGCGTCCTGGAGACCGGCCATGCGGTGATCATCGGCTGGAGCCCGCGGGTGGTGGAGATCCTGCGGGAGTTCGTCGAGGCCAACGAGGCCGCCAAGGACCCGGTGGTCGTCATCCTCTCGGATCACGAGAAGGAGGAGATGGACGAGTACCTGCGCGATCACTTCACCGACCGGGGCAACATCCGGGTGGTGACGCGCAGCGGTCCGACCAGCTCCCTGCTGTCCCTGGCCAAGGTCCGCGCCGAGCAGGCCGACTCGGTCATCGTGCTCGCCGAGTGCGGAGAGGCAGCGAGCCGCGAGGAGAAGCTGGTCAGCGACGCCCGCGTGATCAAGACGGTGCTGGCCATCGTCCAGCATGTGGGCGAGGAGCACGAGATCAACGTCGTCGCCGAGATGTTCGATCCCAAGAACCGGGACGTGGTCAAGGACATCGACCCGGATCGCATCTCGGTCATCGACGCCCAGGAGATCCTGGCCAAGGTGATGGTCCAGACCTCCCGGACCAGCGGCCTGTCGGTGGTCTACTCGGAGCTGCTCAGCTTCGAGGGCTGTGAGATGTACTTCCACAACGCGGAGTGGGGAGGCCTGGCGTTCTCGGAGGTGCAGTTCCACTTCCCGGACGGCGTGCCCATCGGGATCCGCAGCAGCCAGGGCGAGCTCGAGATGCGCCCGGCCCTCGACTACCCCCTGGCCGACGACGACGAGGTCCTGATCGTCGCGGACGACGACTCGACCATCGACTTCCGCCCGGCCAAGGTGATGGAGCCCGACCGGACGATCCCGCTGCGGCCCGGGCGGATCGAGCCCAAGGCCGAGCGCCAGCTGCTGCTGGGCTGGAGCCCCAAGGCACCGATCATCATCTCGGAGTACGCGGACTACGTGCTCGACGGCTCGGAGGTGCAGGTGATGCTGCGCGCGCCATCCGAGGCGGTGATCGCCCAGATCGCGGCCCTGGACGAGGATCTGGACGGCCTCTCCGTGTCCCACGTGGACCTGGATCCGATGAACGTGGACGACCTGGCCTCGGTCGGCCCGTTCAGTTTCAACACCGTGATCATCTTGCCCCAGAAGCCCGAAGAGGAGCTCAGCGCCGAGCGGGTCGACTCCGAGACGATCATCGTGCTGCTCCACCTGCGCAAGCTGCAGCGGCAGGTCGAGCAGGAGTACGGACGCAAGGTGGGGACCAAGCTGATCACCGAGGTGCTCGACTCCTCCAACCAGGAGCTCATCTCCCGCGCCGGGGTCAACGACTTCATCATCAGCAACCGGATGGTGTCGATGATGTTCGCCCAGATCAGCCAGGAGCCGGACATCCAGGACGTCTACGACGACCTGTTCCAGGAGGAGGGCTCGGAGATCTACGTCAAGCCCGCCTGGTTGTACTTCGAGACGCTGCCCATCACCTGTCGCTTTGGCGACCTCATGGCACTCGTCCAGAACCGCGACCGCGAGGTCTGCATCGGCTACAAGCACAAGGAGTTCGAGGGCGACCCGGCCGAGAATTTCGGGGTCAAGCTCATCCCCGAGAAGCACACCGAGGTGACCCTGACCGCCGCGGACGGGCTCGTCGTCGTGGCCGAGGATGACCGCTGATGGGACTACTGGAGATGCTCGGCATGGGGGGCGAGGCGCGGCAGGAACGCCGCACCGAGGGTGACACTCGCACGGTTCGCAAGATCGTCCGTCGCCTGGAGTCCCTGGATCCGGACCGCGCCCGCTACCTGGCGTCCTTCGCCTACATCCTCGGCCGGGTGGCGATGGCGGACCGCGAGGTCACCGCCGACGAGGACGCCGAGATGGAGCACATCGTCGCCGACGTCGGTGGGCTCGGTGGCGAGCTGGCGGTGCTCGTGGTCCAGATCGCCAAGAGCCAGGCCATGCTGTTCGGCGGCACCGAGGATTACCTGGTCACCCGTGAATTCGCCCGCGTCGCGACGCTGGACCAGAAGCGGCAGCTGATGAGCTGCCTGTTCGCGGTCGCCGCCGCGGATGGGGTCGTGGCCGTGGTCGAGGAGAACGAGATCGCCCGCATCGCCACCGAGCTGAAGCTCCCCCGCGGCGAGATGATCGCGGCCAAGGAGCCGTACGCAGCCAAGCTGGAAACCATCCTCAACAAGCCCGGGTCCTGAGTCCATGACCGATATCGACACCATCGCCCGCGCACTCGCCGAGCGAATCGGCGACCCTCGCGTGATCCAGGTGCCCCACGAGGTCGCGCAGATGGCGCGCGACCTGGGCGAACCGCCTGCGCTGTTCCAGAAGCTGCTGGACAGCCAGCCCCCCGAGCTGGTCGTCCGCCCGGAGACCCCGGAGGAGGTGGCCGCGGCGGTCCAGGTGCTCGTCCGCGAGAAGGTGCCGTTCACCCCCCGCGGAATCGGCTCCACCGGCCTGGGGGGCGCGGTGCCGGTGTCCGGCGGCGTGGCCATCGACCTCTCCCACCTCAAGGGGGTGCGGGACATCGACCCGGCGGCGGGTGTGGCGACCATCCGGGCCGGCTCCATCTTCTACTTCGCCCAGCAAACGCTGGACGAGCACGGACTGGTGTTCCGCTCCCGGCCGACCAACGCCTTCGGCACCCTGGGTGGCTGGGCCGCGGCCGGCGGTCTGGGACTCGGCAGCCTGGCCGCCGGACCCCTGCGGGAGCAGGCGCGTTCGATCCAGCTCGTCCGTCCGGACGGCTCCCTGGAGCGGCTGGACTCCGGCGCCGACGGCTTCGACGAGCTGTTCGACACCGAGGGCCAGCTGGGGATCTTCACCGAGCTGACCCTGGAGCTGGACCGGGTGTCGGGCGGCTCCCAGGTCATCGGCCTGCTTTTCGACGACCTGGCCGCCGCGGTCGAGCACGCCAGCGCCCTGATGAGTGGGGAGGCGCTGCCGCGGACCGTGATGCTCGCCGGCCGGACCTCGGAGCACGAGGGGCTCCCCGGCGTGGACGAGGGCGAGCTGATGCTGGTCGAGGCGGCCGCCGGTACCGGCCTGGCGGCGCCCCCGGACGGCGCCCACGAGCTGCCGGCGGGCGTCATCGGCCGCCTCTGGCAGCGGCGGTTCTTCCCCATGGACAATCCGCTGGGCCCGGTGTTCCTGGCCAGCGAAGCGATCTTCCCCGCCGACCGGGTGCCCCGCTTCGTGCGCGCCGCCCGCCGGTTGACCGGCCGCTACGGCGTGCCGCTGCACGGTCACAGTTATGCGGTCCAGGGTGGCGACGAGCCGGCGATCCTGGTGCTGCTGACCTTCCCCGCCGACCCGCGTCAGGGCTGGCACCACCTGATGCTGACCCCCCTGGCCGCGGCGCTCACCGCCGCCGCGGTGCGCCACGGCGGCAAGCCCTACGGCGTCGGCATCTGGAACACCCCCTTCGCCCGGCGGACCTTCGGCGACGACCGGCTGCGGCGGGTCGAGGGCGCCAAGCGCGCCCTGGACCCCGAAGGCCTGCTCAACCCGGGCAAGTTCTTCCGGGTCGGCACCGATGTGGCCCTGCTGCCTGCGCTGATGAGTCCGGGGGTTTACCCCGCCTCCCTGCGAATGGCCGGGCTGGCGACGCCGATGCTGATGAAGCGCCACGATCCGTCCGCGCTGCCGTCCGCCACCGAGGAGCGCTGCATCGCTTGCGGCGCCTGCGTCCCGGTCTGCCTGGCGGTGGCGGCGACCGGCGCCGAGAGCGTGTCGGGCCGGGCCAAGCTGGCGCTGATGCGCCGGATCAGCGCGAAAGACGAGCTGGACGACGACGAGCTGCTGGGCTCCCAACGCTGCCTCAAGTGTGGTCAGTGCGCCGAGGTCTGCGCCCGCAGCCTGGAGCTGCTGGAGGCGTGGGAGGAGCTGGAAGTCAAGGTGCGGGAACGGGTGGACGATGCCCGCTTCCGCGAGATCATCCAGCGCTTTGCGGCCCAGGTCGACGACAATCGCGACGAGCTGGTGCTGCCGGTGGCACTGCCATGATGGGCGGCAAGTTCGAGCTCCACACCGAGCCGGTCGAACCGGCCGATCCGACCCCGGGCATGCACGCGGTGCTGCGCAGCGAGCGCTGCGTCAGCTGCGGCGAGTGCATCCGCCGCTGCATCTACAGCGTCCACGAGCGCGACGCGGACGACCCGCGGGTGATGGCCGAACCCCGGTCCCACCGCTGCCGGGCCTGTATCGTCTGCCCCCAGCAGTGCCCCCGCCGGGCGCTGGAGGTGGTCTGGAATCCGGCCCTCGAGCGTATCGGCGTCCCGCCGTACGACGCCGACGCAGTGCTGACCATCTGGTCCGAGGCGCTGGACGGCAAGATCCCGGTGCGTGGCGCGGGCTACGCAGGTCCCTTCCGAGGCCAGGGATTCGACGGCATCTGGACCGACATGTCGGAGATCGTGCGGCCCACACGCGACGGAATCCACGGCCGCGAGTACATCTCCACCGAGTTCGACCTGGGTCGGAAGCTCCCCCACGTGGCGGGGCTGCGCTTCGACGGGGACGGGCGGTTGCAGGACCGCATCCCATTGACCCGCGAGATCCCGGTTCCCGTGCTGTTCGGGCGGATGCCCCTCGGCCCGGGGGGGCTGCGGGTCGCCGCCGCCCGGGTGCGGGCCGCGATGGAACTCAAGACCTTCGCGCTGATGGACCTGTCCGAGGTGCGGTCGCTGCGGGTGCCCGTGGACGGTGACGAGCACGACCACAAGGCGGTGCGGTACCTGCGCGAGAACCGCAACCACATCGCCCTGCGGCTGGACGACGGCGACTTCGATGCCGACGGGGAACCCCGGGTCGGGCCGGCCGGCGGCGACGGCGAGCCGGTGTTGCCACTGGGCGACGTGACGGGCTGGACCGCGGTGGTCGAGCTGGCGGGGCACTCGCTGGTGGAGCGGGCGGCGCGCCTCCGGGAACGGCAGCGGGATCTGATCCTGGTCGCCGAGGTGCCCGCGACCTCGGCCGCTCCGGAGATCGTGGTCGAGCTGGCCCGCGGGGGGCTCGACGCGATCCACCTGGCCTGCGGCTGGCGGGGGGAGTGGGCCGATGGCCAGGGCGACGAGGCCTCGGTGGTCGAGGCGATCCGCGCCAGCCATCTGGCCCTGGTCGCCGCTGGAATCCGCGACCAGCTGAGCCTGCTGGTGTCCGGGGGTATCGCCCGGGCGGAGCACTTGCCCAAGTCGATCCTGCTGGGCGCCGACGCGGTGGTGATCGACGTTCCGCTGCTGGTGGCGATGGGCTGCCACGTCTGCGAGGACTGCGGCGACCACGAGCCATGCTACCGGGAGCTGCTGGAGCTGGACCCGCGCTGGGGCGCCCGCCGGGTGGTCAACCTGATGGCCGCCTGGCGAAACCAGCTGCTCGAGGTGCTCGGGGCGATGGGCTTGCGCGAGGTGCGGCGGCTGCGCGGCGAGGTGGGCCGCGGACTGTTCGCCGACGAGCTGGAGGGCGCCTTCTTCGACGACCTCGTGCCCCTGTCGGGAGATGACCGTCCCCTGGCCCTCGACGCCGAGGTGGGCACCTCGCACCACTCTCCGTACACGGCGCTGGAGCGGATGCGGAACCGCCAGGGGCTGTACCTGGCGCAGCGAGGCGAGGGCTGCGTGTCCTGCGGCACCTGCGCCACGGTCTGTTCCCGGGGCGTCCTCCGCTGGCCTGGGGGCCTGCTGCACCCACCTCCGCCGGTATCCGAGGCCTGTGTCGGCCCCGATTGCGCCGACGACTGTGTCGGCGCTTGCCCGGAAGGCGCGCTGCGGATCACCGACGACGATCGGCTGCAGGTGGTGGATCACCACCGCTGGACCCACCGGTTCATCGTCGAGAACTGGCAGCGGGCCGAGGGGCTGGCTCCGGTGGTCCACGGTGAGGCCACCACCCTGGGCCGGTCGGACGGGGGCTTCGACCAGCTGCGGGTGGTGCCGGGCGCCGATCCCGTCGACCCGGACGATGTGGACCTGTCCATCGACCTCAACCGCCGGGATTTCGGCCCGCGGATATCGATCCCTTTCCCCTGGTACGGGGGCGGGATGTCCTACGGATCCATCAGCGACTACGTGATGCTGGGGCGGGCGATGGCCGCGGCGGAGACCGGCACGTTCACCTGCACGGGCGAGGGCGGCTACCCCGAGCCCCTGTTCGACCACGCGGACCATGTGGTGACCCAGATCGCCACCGGCTACTTCGGCGTGCGCGAGGAGACGGTCCAGTGCGCGCGGATGGTGGAGTTCAAGTACGCCCAGGGGGCCAAGCCCGGCCTGGGGGGCCACCTGCTGGGGGACAAGAACACCCCCACCGTGGCGCGGCTGCGAGAAGCGGTGCCCGGCACCGCGCTGTTCAGCCCCTTCCCCTTCCACTCGGTGTACTCCATCGAGGACCACCGCAAGCACGTGGACTGGGTGCGCCAGATCAACCCCGAGGTGCTGGTATCGGTGAAGGTCTCCACCCCGGGTGACGTGGACATGGTGGCCGTGGGCAGCTACCACGCTGGCGCCAATATCGTGCACCTGGACGGGGCCTACGGCGGCACGGGCGCGGCCCCCGAGGTGGCCAAGAAAAACATAGCGATGCCCATCGAGCTGGCCCTGCTGCGGACCCACCGCTTCCTGGCCGCCGAGGGCATTCGCGACGAGATCGTGCTGATCGCCTCGGGCGGCGTGCGGGGGCCGATGGACATCGTCAAGGCCATCGCTCTGGGCGCTGATGGGGTGGTGATCGGCACCGCCGACATCGTCGCAGTGAGCTGTCTGCTGTGCCGCAACTGCGAGAAGGACCGGGGTTGCCCGCGGGGTATCGCCACCACCGATCCCGGGCTGGTGGAGCACCTGAACGCGGACTGGTGCCGACGGCGGATCGTCAACCTGTACCGCAGCTGGGAGCACGAGCTGCGCTGGATCGTGGCCCGGCTCGGGCTGCGGAGCGTGCAGGAGCTGCGGGGCCGGACCGAGCTGCTGCGCTACCTGCCGCGCGAGGGGAGGGCGGACCGATGACCGAGCGCCGCCAGATCGTCGACCGGCTGATTGCGTCCCGGCAGAGCTGGCTGGAGCGGGACCACCCCGGCGCCCGCGTGCCGGCCGGAGTGGCCAAACAGGACTGCGAGGGCGGTTGTGGTGTCATCGGCACCATCGCGTCCGAGCCGGTGGCCGGCCGCTACCTCCACCGGCCGCTGTCCCAGATGAACAACCGAGGCAACGGCAAGGGCGGCGGCATCGCCGTGTCCGGCTGCTTCCCCCGCTATCCCCAGCACTACGCCCTTCACGTCGCCTACATGGACCCCGACGCCCGCGGCGAGCTGGAGCGGCGCTTCGTCGAACCGACCTTCCTGATGGCCGAGAGCGAAGAGCTGCCCCACGCCGACGACCATCGGGACGTGGGGCGGCTGGAGATCCGGCCCCCCGACGTGGTCCGCTACTTCGTCCGCGTGCGCCCGGATGCCATCGAGGCGATGGCATCCGAGCTGGGCGTCGAGCCCGGCGACGAGGCCGAGGCGGAGGTGATCAATCGCAACACCTTCGCGTTGAACCGCGAGTTCTACGACGCGGCCAACCCCCGCGCCTTCGTCATATCCCAGGGCCGGAACCTGATGATCCTCAAGGGGGTCGGGTTCGCCGAGGACATCCTGCGCTACTACCTGCTCGACGATTTCGAGGGCAAGGTCTGGATCGGCCATCAGCGGTATCCGACCCGGGGCCGGGTCTGGCACCCGGGCGGCGCCCACCCCTTCGCCGGGCTGGACGAGGCGCTGGTGCACAACGGCGACCTGGCCAACTACCAGGCCATCGTCGAGTACCTGGGCCAGAAGGGGATCGCGCCCCTGTTCCTGACCGACACCGAGGTCGCGATCCTGCTGTTCGATCTGTACAACCGCGCGTACCGCTATCCGTTGGAGTACATCTGCGAGGCGCTGGCGCCGACCACCGAGCGCGACTTCGAGATGCTGCCCAAGGACCGGCAGCGCGTGTACCGGGCCCTGCGGGCCAGCCACCTGCACGGCAGCCCCGACGGGCCCTTCTTCTTCATCATCGCCCGGTCGTTACCCGGCACCCACGGGGCGGGCGACGACGCCTTCCAGCTGGTGGGGATCACCGACACCTCGATGCTTCGCCCCCAGGTCTTCGCCCTGCACACCGGCGAGCTGGAGGTGGGACTGATCGCCAGCGAGAAGCAGGCCATCGACGCCTACCTCGAGGACCTGTCGGTCGACGACCACCGGGTCGCGCCGCTGGCGGATCGCTACTGGAACGCCCGCGGAGGCAGCTACAGCGACGGCGGGGCCTTCGTGTTCACCACGGGCGGAAAGGACGGTGCCGGGAGCGTGCACTGCACCGACAAATTCGGCCAGGTAGTGGAGCTGGCCCGCGACCGGCGCCAGCCCCGCTACCCGGTGCGGATCGTCCCCGTGGCGCCGTCGACCCGCGGCACCAGCGTGGACTGGGCGACCGTGCTCGAGGCCGCTGGCGCCGAGGCCGCCTTCGCCAAGGCGCGTGTCCGGGTCGCGGAGTGGGACCTGGGTGCGGCCGAGCGGATCTTCAGTGGCGTCGTCGGCTGGACGCGTGAGGATCCCGCCCGGAGGCCCGTGGCGCTGGAGTTCCTCACGCAGCTGCTCGATCAGCGCTACGACCCGGGCGGCAAGAAGCCGTCGGCCATGCGGGCCATGGCCCAGGCGGCCATCGTGGCCCTGCTGGAGACCCTGCCCCTGATGGGTGACGACAACGGCGACAGCAGCCGGCGGGTGATCCGCGATACCGCCTCCAAGCTCGCGCCGCCTCCGCCCCGGGCCGAGATGCTGGCCATCGACGCCCGCGGCTTCGACATCGAGGGCCCGGACTCGGTGGCCCGGCTGACGGTGAAGGCCTGCGAGCTGGGCTGGAAGCACCTGGTGGTCTTCGGCTGCGCCGGCCACCGCTTCCTGGGCTGTGGTCTGGGTCCGGATTCGAGCGGGATCCGTTTCGACATCTACGGCTCGTCCGGCGACTACCTGGGCAGCGGACTGGACGGTGCGGAGATCCAGGTCCACGGCGACGCCCAGGACCAGGTGGGCCAGATCCTCAAGTCCGGCCGGATCGTGATCCACGGCAACGTGGGACAGACCCTGCTGTACGGCGCCAAGGGCGGCGAGGTCTTCATCCGGGGCAACACCGCGGGCCGGCCGCTGATCAACGCCGTCGGCAACGTCCGGGTGGTGGTCAACGGCACCTGTCTGGACTACGCCGCCGAGTCCTTCATGGCCGGTAGCCACATCGACGGTGGCTTCCTGGTGATCAACGGCGTGACCAACCTGGACGACGGCCGGATCTTCGGCCTGGAGACCAAGTACCCCGGTACCAACCTGTTCAGCCTGGCCTCCGGCGGCTGCTGCTACCTCAACGACCCCTACGGCACCGTCAGCGCCAGCCAGCTCAACGGCGCCCGCTTCGACCCCTTCTTGCAGGAGGACTGGAACGTCCTCGAGCCCTACCTGCTGGAGAACGAGCGCCTGTTCCGCATCGACCCCCGCTACGACCTGCTGATGGTCGACGGCGTCCTGCGCTGGCCCAAGGAGGTCTTCCGCAAGATCGTCCCGTCGACGGCCCCGGAGCCGGTGGAGTAGAGCCCTCGGCCTCGGCCTCGGAAGACACGGCCGGACAAGCCGACCGTGGCACCCTCGGCCTCGGCCCCTCAGTCGAAAAGAGGAATCAGGCTGGGCTCCGGCAGCTCGATGGTGAGGGCGTCGTTTCTGTAGAAGTATTCGCGCTTCTTCCCGCCGAAGATGCCCCGAAAGCCCCTGGGCGGTAGCGCCCTGTCGTTGGTGATGTCGTCCTCGTTGCGCGCGGACAGGGAGATCTTGCCCTTGTCGACGGAGAATGTGAGCAGCTCCGCCTCCTCGGGGGTGACCAGCAAGGTCACGGTCTCCGACGATCCCCGGTCCTTGCCGAACAAGGGAGCGCCCACCGCCAGTACCGTCACGTTCTGTAGCAGGGTGATGGTGACCCACCCCTTCTTCTCGGGCTTCAAGAAGGTGCCGAGGATGTCCACGTGGTCGTTGGGCTGGAGCAAACCACCCTTCGACGAGACCTGGTCGACCGGAACCAACATGGCCCGCCAGCCCTCCTTGACGACCTGCTCCAGCTCCACGTCCGAGCGGGGGTCGACAACCACCGCCACATCGGGCCCACTCGTCCCCCTCACTCCGCGCAGCGTCTGGGTCACCACGAACGACAGCGCCGCCCCTGTCACGAACAGGACGAGGGCAATCGCGATTGGCGTCCATCGGCGTCTCATGGGACCTTGACCCTATCCCGGCGTTCGTGGGGGTGCCAGGCGAAATCGAGGCCGGGCCGTGACGGACTCCGTTCTTGACACACCCTCCCGCCCAGACGGTACCTTGCAAGAGGGAGGCGGCATGACGGCAGCCAGCAACGATCCTCTGACCTCCTTGACCGTGCGTGACCTGATGACCGAGGAGGTGATCGCGGCCGCGCCGGACACCACGCTCCAAGAGGCGATCGGGATCATGGTCCGGCGCAGCATCCGGCACCTACCCGTGATCGAGGACGGCGAGGTGGTCGGCGTCCTGAGCGACCGCAATATCCGGGTGGTGCTCACCGAGGACGAGGACTTCGCCCGGCGGCGCGGATCTTCGTGGAGTCGCGGGTCGGTTGCCTGCCGGTGGTGGACCAGTTCGGCCATATCCTGGGTATCCTGACCCAGACCGATCTACTCAAGTGGTTCGCGCAGCTGACCGACTGAACCGCGGCCTACCAGCAGGTCTCGGGGTCGAACATCTCCAGTAACAGGCCGTGGAACGCGGCGTGGTGCTCGACGAGGGTGTCGCGGCGGCCGCTCAGCTCGGTCCGGGCCGCCGTCAGGCCGGCCTCGTACTCCTCAGGGGTCAGCGCACGCGGGTAACACTCCGGGGGGATGCCGTCGTTGTTGTACTCGCCGTACTCGCACTTGAGCACCTCGCCAGCGGCGAAGGCGCGCTCCACCTCGGCGAGCAGCGCGTCGTAGCGGGCGACGGCCTCGTCCCGCAGGGACTCCGGTGAGGCGAACAGCCGCATCATCACCTCGTCCTGGCTCCCCGGCGCCACCACCGACAGGTGGGCCTCCTCCACGTCGTAGCCATAGCCGGTGCCCAGGTGGATCGAGTCCTCCACCCGCGTCTCGCCCATGCGGTGGAACTCCACGTGCACGCTGGACCCGGTGATACCACCACCGTCGGAGTAGTAGGCGAACGACACCCCCCACTCGCCCGCGGCCGGCAGGTGGCCGGCACCGACGCCCAGCCCGAAGACCTCCGGCCACGACGCGGGGTAGTGCAGCGTGTGCAACGAGCGCCAGTCCACGTCCCGGGTCTCGCGGAAGAATCCCCCCGAGCAGCCGCGGTGAGAACCGTCGCCCCGGCACCAGTCCTGCTCGATGAAGTTGCCGATCTTGCGAAGCGGGTAGCGGCTCCAGTCGTCCCCTGCCGCGTCCAGGTCGAAGCAGGCGCGCAGCCGGTGGAACCGAGCGCCGTTGGCGTCGTCGACGAAGCGCAGGGCGCTGGAGACCACCAACGCGTCCTTGCCCACGAACTCCCTGTCCTCCATCGCTGGCGTGCCCTCCTCGATCTCTGGATCCGGCTGGTCACCGCAACAGCCCGCGAGCAGCAGGCCGAACAACATCGGTAGCGCGTTCATCACGTCATGGTAACGCACGGTGGCTTACTCCCATTCGATGGTGCCCGGTGGTTTGGACGTCAGGTCCAACCCCAGGCCCGATGATAATAAACGCCCGCCTGCGCGCCCCCTCGGAGCGCCGTGCCGCTTGAGCTGCACCCGCTATGTCCGATGAAGTAGGCTGGAGATGGGAGGAAGGGGATGGCCAGGCGACGGCGGAGACGGCGTCCCGTCCGAAAGCGCAAGGGCTCCGGAGGCCAGGGCTTCGGGATCGCCGTGATCGCCCTGGGCATGGCGGCCTTCGTCGGCCTGTTCGGCTGGCAGCAATGGCGCACCGCCGGTTCCGGCCCCCCTCGCATCGCCCCGCTGATGGAGGTCCTCGAGCCGGTCCGGAACAACGACAACAAGGATCTGTGCGAGCGCTTGCTGCACTTCGCCGAGACTGCCGAGCTCAACGACCTCCTGCACGCCCAGGACGTCCGGGCCATCGATGCGGCGGTCCGAGACGGCGCCAAGGACGGCAAGATCGCCAACGACGAACTGATCGAGATCGCCAACGCTGTCTCCGAGGGCGCCACCGGCGTCCCGGTGAGATCCCGCTTCGACATCGAACGACTCATCGGCGAGTGAACCCCGGCCGGCTACCCTGTTCCGTGGTCAGTCGAGCACGAACCTCGGCTCGGGACAGAGCTCCTGCTGGGTACAATCGGTGGGATCGCAGCAGGTCTTGCAGACCCGCTTGAAGCTGTGAAAACCCAGCAGCTCGACGTCGGGCGCCGCGAAGCCCTCCTTGATGGGTTCCTCGGCCAGCAGGTCGGTGCTCAGGTACTTCTTGTTGGAATCCGGGAAGACGGTAGCCACCACCGCGTCGGCGCCCAGCTCGTTCTGGACCTTCAGGGCACCGAGGAAGTTGGCGCCTGACGAGATACCCACCGCCAGCCCCAGCTCGCCAGCCAGCTTCTGGGCCATCACGATCGCATCCCCGTCGTCGACGGCGACCACCTCGTCGAGCTGGTCCAGATCGACGATCGCCGGGATGAACTCGTCGGAGATCCCCTGGATCCGGTGTGTCCCCACCTTGTGGCCGGTGGACAGGATCGGCGAGTTGGCGGGCTCGAGGGGGTGGAGCTTGATCTCCGGGGCGACGCTGCGCAGGTGGCGGCCGACGCCCATGATCGTGCCTCCGGTGCCGACGCCGGCGACAAACGCGGCCGGCTCCAACCCCTGGAAGCGCAGCTGCCACCAGATCTCGGGACCGGTGGTCAGTTCGTGGGCGGTGACGTTGGCCTGGTTGGCGAACTGGGACGGCAGGAAGACGTCGCCGTGTTGCTCGGCCATCTTCTCGGCCAGCGCGATGCTGCCCAGGAAGCCCCCTTGCTCGCGGGTGACCGGTACGATGTTGGCGTTCAGGCTGGTGATCAGGTCGATCCGCTCCCGGCTCATCCAGTCGGGCATCATGATCGTCACGTCGTGCCCGAGGGCGCGGCCGATGGCGGCGAACGAGATCCCGGTGTTGCCGCTGGTGGCCTCGACCACCCGGGCCCCCGGCCCGATGGCGCCCTCCCGGTAGGCGTCCTGCAAGATGTACAGCGCCATCCGGTCCTTGATGCTACCGGTCATGTTCAGCTGCTCGGACTTGGCGAACAGCACGCGCCGCGTCCCCCGATAGAGGAACTCGATACCCAGCAGCGGCGTGTTGCCCACCAACCGCCACAACCCGGTGAAGCGTCGCTCGATGTCCTCGGGTACCACCTGCCGCATGACCGCCTCCATCGCGTCCGCCAGATACCACGAATCGGGTCGGAATTCACACCCAGGTGCGGCGGTTCAACCGAGGCGCAGGGAGATCCGGCGGACGTTGGGGACCCGCGGTGGGGGAATCACCTCGATGTCCAGCGCCTGGCCCACGCGGCGCACGACCACCGTGGCGTCCGCCAGCCCGTGGCGAGCCAGGACGCTCCGGGCGGCCATCCCCAGGTCCCGCTCGAGGGCGACGGTCAACGGTTGACCGAGGGCCGTGGAGGCCAGGGCGTCCCTCAGTTCGGCATCGAGTGCGCTCATCCCCACCAGGGTAACGCGTGGCGCTCCGCTATGATCCGTGTCGCAACCCGAATCCGGGGAGGAATCCGGCGATGACTGGGCCGACGAAGGGCGGCAGACGAAGGGCGCGACGGATCGCGCTGGCCGTCGGCGGTCTGTTGGCCGGTCTGGCGGTCGCCGAAGGGCTCGCCCGGTTGGCGTGGCCGACCCCGGAACCCGAGCGGGCCGTCGCGGTGCGATGCGGCGACTGCCCGTACCTCTATCGGCTGGACCCGACAGGCGAGGAGATCGGGACGGCCGGGTTGCGCGACCTGCACCGCGGCTCCTCCGGTGGCCAGGACCGCCTGCTGGTGCTCGGCGATTCGGTGGTCCACGGGGGCCAGGTCGCCCTCGCCGATCGTTTCACCGACCGCCTGGAGGCCGTCCTGTCCCGCACGCACCCGGGGGCCCAGGTGATCAACGCCGGGGTGCCCGGCTACTCGACCTACAACCAGCGGGTCTGGTACGAGGCCGAGGGGCGGACGCTGGCAGCACAGCTGGTATTGCTGGTGGTCTGTCTCAATGACGTGACCGATCCACTGCTGCACTGGAACTTCCTCGGGCACCGCCCCTGGAGCGGCTGGGAGGCCGCCGACCGGGAGATCCCGGCCGCGGCGATACCCGATCCGGACTACCACCAGGACCACGTCCTCGCGCCGCTGCGGCGGCGCCGGGTCGCGTTCTGGCTGCACGAGCACCTCGCCCTGGCCCGGCGCTTCGGGGCCGCTCGGGGCTGGGCCGGTCCGCTGGGCGGCCTGGCCCGTCCCCACCGCCGGTCGGCGATGGCCGACGGCCGTTCGTGGCCGGTGCAGCTGACCACCGAGGACGAGCTGCCGATCACGGTCTGGACCGAGGGCGATACACCCCAGTGGCGCTGGTTCACCGCCCAGTTCGACGCGCTGGCGGACGCGGTGGCCGACGACGGAGCCCTGCTCGTGGTGGCCGTGGCGCCCCTGGCCTACCAGCTGGACGAGGACTACCCGTTCCTGCCGCAGCGGCGCATCCTCGCCCTGGCCGAAGAGCGGGGCCTTCCCTCCCTGGACCTGCTGCCAGCACTGCGGTCGGAGACGGCGGAGGGCGTGTTCCTACCCGGGGACGACTGGCACCTGTCAGCGGCAGGGCACGCGCGGGTGGCCCGCGCCCTCGGTGAGCTGGTCGAACCGTTGCTCGGTGGCAACGGCGGTCAGAGTTCCTCGACCAGCGGCCGGATCCGCTCCGAGGAGTAGCTGCCCGCCAGTCCGCCCTCGCTGGGCGAAGCCATCTCGAGCTGCCAGACCACGGCCCCGTCCGCCGTGACCTCGAACAGCCGCGAGGGCGTGTCCATGGGAATCACACTCCCCGCGGTGACCAGGGTGTTGCCGTTGGCCAGCCGATCGGCGTCGCCCCAGAACTGGGTGTACCAGTGGTCGTCCGCCAGTTCGCCCGGATACTCCCAGACCAGCTCGGCGGTCATCGACTCCTCGTCGAGGGCGTATTCGACGATCCGGGAGAAGTCGTGATTCTCCACCCCGCCGTTGTCGTACATCAGCACGTGCCCGTCGGGCAGCAGCTGGGGGGCGTGGGCAAAGCTCACCCAGGGCCAGTCGTGGGGGGTCCCGATGGTGAAGTCGCCACCCTCGCCGAAGGTCCACAGGATCTCGCCGCTCTCCCGGTCGATCTTGTAGAAGCTGCGGGTCAGCAGCGCGTTGAAGAAGATCGCCGTCTCGTCGCGCCCCAGCAGGGCCATGTTGCCGTGGACGTGCTCGATGGTGGCGTTGGGGATGTGGTCGGCAGCGTGCCACTCCCAGACCACCTCGCCGTCTCCGTCCAGCTCCAGGATCACGTCCTCGAGCACCGTGTTCTGGGCCTCGAACTCCAGTGTCAGGTAGTGCCCGTCGGGAAGCTGGCGGAACACGTGGTGCAGGCTGCCCGGTGCCAGGTAGTTCTCCGGCTGGGTCGGCCCCAGCCAGACCCGGTTGCCCGCCATGTCGACCCGCATCGCCGACTGACCCGGCCCCAACCCTCCGCCGATGAGCACCGTGCCGTCGTCCAGCAGCGTCGCGTCCACGTCGGCGAAGGTCGGCACCTCGCCCGCCTGGTGGTACCAGACGACATGGCCGTCGGGGTCCAGCATCACGACCACCGGGGGTGACAGGATCCCGTCCACCATCACGTTGGTCATCGTCCAGCCGGGCTGCATCGCCCCCCGATCCAGGGCGCTCACCTCGAACACCGGGCACTCGAAGGGCAGCGCATCGGTCACCACCGCATCGACGGTCCCCCGCACCTCGTCGCCGTTCCCGTCCACGGACACGGCCTCGAAGGAGTACTCGGTCTCCGCCCGCAGGCCGAACACGACGACCTCGTGCTCGGTGACCTGGGCGTCGTCGCCTACCCGGTGGGTCAGCACGCCGTCGTCCCCGAATTCCACGTGGGAGCTGGCCGGCGTCGACGTGGTCCAGCGTAGGGTGCGGCTGAGCAGGTTGGCGGGATTCTCTCCCACCTCCAGTGCCTCGAGGGTCCAGCCATCGGCCGGGGTCGTCGGGCAACCGGAGACCACCATCATCGCCGCCAGCAGTCCGGAGAAGATGGGAACTGGAACCGCAGATGCGCGCAGATGCACGCGGATGGGGGAAAGAAGAGGATACTGAAGGGCGGTCTTCATCTGCGTCCATCTGCGTTCATCTGCGGCTTCACTTCTTCTCCTGATCACCACCCTCGGACGGGGTGCCAGGTGTCGATTATGTGTTCGCCGTCGACGGCGTGGTAGGCGGGGAAGAGGGCGGCGGCGAGGCAGCTGTGGTTGGGCAGGACCCGCAGGCGGGTTCCGATCGGCCACTCCCCGGGCCCGAGCCCCCCATCGACCTGGACCTTTCCGTGCTCCTGGGACAGGCCGGCCAGATGTAGCCGGGGCTCGAGGCGCCCATCGACGGCCGCCAGCCGCCCGAAGCCCCCGTCGGGGTCCACGTGGATCGCCCCCAGGTCCTTGCTCAGCGCCAGGGCACCTGCATCGATCACCAGCGAGTCCCGGCCGGGGTAGCGGCCCGTGACCGTGGCCAGGACCGAGAACGCCACGTCGTCGAGGTCGCAGCTGCCGATGGCCGCCTGAAACGTGTCGAAGAGGGCGTAGTTGCCGGGCCGCGCCTCGCTGATCCGATCCAGATCCACCGCCGCGCACATCGTGGGCGTCGAGCCCACCGACAGGGCTGGGACCGCGATCCCGTCGTCGTCGAGCCGGTCGGCCAGCCTGACGACGGCGTCGCGCTCCGTCGCCGCCACCCCCCGCGCCTCGGCGGCGTTTCGGCACCCGTATGCCTGCCCCGCGTGGGTCAACAGGCCGGCGAACGTCAGCCCGGTGGAGGCGTCCAGGCGGCGGGCGAGCTCCAAGGCGTCGGCCGAGTCCGGGTCCACCCCGGCCCGGTGATAGCCGCAGTCCACCTTCAGCCAGATGGACAGTTGCTGTCCGCGGCGCCGGGCGCAGGCCTCGGCGGCGTCCAGGGTGTCGCCGTGATCCAGCAGCAGATGCAGCGCGTCCAGCTCGCCGGCCAGCTCCGCGGCCTCGTCCAGCATCGCCGGAGCCATGGGCACGGCCCAGGTGATGTCGGCAAAGCCGGCGCGGGCAAACGCGCGCGCCTCGGCCAGGGTCGATACGGTGATCCCGTCGTCCCGACCTTGCAGCTGGATCCGACCGATCGGAGGGCACTTGTGAGTCTTGACGTGGGGCCGCAGGCGGACGCCGGCCCCCCGGATCCGAGCCGCCATGCGCGCGCAATTGCGCTCCAGTCGCCCGACGTCGATGAGCGCCGCGGGGGTTGGCAGGTCGCCCGTCGAGGCGAGCCCGGTCAACGGGCCTCCTCCCCCTCGAGCATCATCAACGCGACCAGCGGAGACCACACGTAGTTCGGCATGGACTCGTTGGGGCGACCGGCGTCGTCCGGATCGTAGAGTTCACGGAACTGGTGGTGCTCCACCAGCTGGGCACGGACCCCCGCCAGGGTCCTGTCGGTCAGCTCGTCGGCGAGGTCCTGACGGTGGTAGCGCAGCAGGGCCCGGAACAACAGGTACTGCCACTGGACCCAGACGGGTCCATCCCAGCGGCAGCACCCGGATGCCTGGGGTGTGTAAGAGGGGTCGTCGGCGGCCAATCCCGGCACGCCGTACTCGCGCCAGAAACGATCCGGATCGGTGAGCTTCTCCAGCAGGATCTCCAGCCGCTCGCCGGGCACGATGCCGGCCCACATGGGCATGAACCCGGCGATCTCCATTCGTTTCAGGTCCCCGGGGGCCGCGTAGTCGAACGAGTCGGTGTCCCTGGCCACGTGGTAGTAGAAGCCCGTCTCCTCGTCCCACATGCGGGTGTTGATCAGCGAGGCGCGAGCGGTGGCGGCGGCGTCCCAGGCAGCGGCTTCCTCGTCCCTGCCCAGCGCCCGCGCCATGTTGGCCAGAGTCCGCTCCTCCATGACGAGCCAGCTGTTGAGATCGACGGCCTCCACCTCCTCGGGGGGGGCCACCTCCTCCCAGATCACGTTGTTCAGGTCCCGCACCGACTCGGTGACGGCAAATCCGCCGAACTCGCACAGCCCGTCGCCGTCCGCGTCCCGCTCGGTGACCCAGTAGTCCCGGAAGCGGGCGGCGGTCTCGTAGGCGTCCTCCAGGAAGGTGGGATCGTCGAGCACCCGAGCCAGCTCCCAGCCCTCATAGGCCAGCAGCGGCGCGGTCGTGGTGCCCAGGGTGGTCTGCTCCACCACCGGTCCCACGTTGTAGGGCAGATAACCGTCGTCCTCGATCCGGTCGATCCAGACCCGGTGCGACGACTCGGCCAGCTCGGGGTGGAAGCGGGCCATCGCCAGCATCGCCAGGCTCTCGTGGCTGTGCTGGCCCAGCCTGGCGAACCACCAGGTGGGTTCGCGCGAGAACAGATAATAGGCCCGGTCCAGGTTCCCCTCCGGGGGCATCATCAGCTGGTCCAGCAACACGAAGCTCGATCGGTACACCAGCTCGTCGCTGCGCCCCAGACCTGCCAGGGGGGGCGTCGCCGTCAGCCGGCCGTAGCTGCGCTCCAGGATCCCCAGGGTGTCCAGCGCCCGGGCGGTGGCCAGCGCGTCGTCCAGGCGATCCGCTTCGTCCTGGGGGGCGACCCCTCGCTGGATTCGGATCGAGGTCCGGGACTCCGGGGGCAGGGTGACGGCGGCCCGCAGAGCCATCATCGAGACCGAGTTGCTCGGCCCGGTACCCCCGCTGGTCAGGGAGGAGAGGTCCGCAGCCAGGTCGTGGGAACAGGTCTCCAGCACCGTCCAGCCCTCGTAGCCGCTCTCGACCCACAAGGCGTCGGCGGCAGTGTCCACGTAGGTACCAGGCGCGAACAGCTGTTCCTCCTCGGAGATCTCCACCGTGTGCCTCGCCCGCACCCCGTTCTCTGCACTCTCCACGTTGGTGTACGGGCCGTGGCAGCGCCGCAGATAGGGGATCACCGCGAGATCACGGTCCCGGTCCGATAGGTTCTCCAGCCACAATTCCATCGCGGCCACCCGCGAGCTGGCGGCGGCGAACCGTAGCTCCAGCTTTACCGAGGGCTCCAGCTCCAGATCCAGCACCATCGAATCCGATCCGGTGTAGCGGATCGTGGCCGGTGAGCTCAGGTCGCGGTCGAGCAGCCGCAGCTGACCGTCCAGCTCCAGGGCCAGCCCCAGGTCACCCGCGGTGTCGGTGGTCAGCCACAGCAGCTGGTCCTCGTCCCTGGCCAGTGTGTAGCCCTCGTCGACCCTGTACTCGGCGGTCTCCCGGGGCGCGGCGAAGGTCAGCAGCAGGGGATCGTCGAAGCTCGCGTCGAGGGCGGTGCCCAGGTAGGGCTCCACATAGGCATCCAGCTCGTCGCCCGGGCAACCGGCGAGGAGCAGCAGGAGGGTCGCCAGCGCAGGAGCGCGACCAGCGTGGCGCGTGTCGGCCTGCGACCGACGGTTCTTCGTTACTCGGTGGCCCATTCGTCCAACGCCCGGTACTCCGTGCGGAATTTGTCCCGCTCCACCACGAACGCCCTCCCCGTGTGGGGCCCGTCCGGACAATAGCCCGAATGTGGGGCGGTGACGAGCACGGGCTGTGCCGGTCGCAGCTCGATCTCGCGCTCCTCCCCCTCGATCCGGCAGACCAGGGTCAGCCGCCCGTCGAGGAGCAGGAACAGCTCGGGGCAGTCGTGGCGCTCCAACTCGGCGATCTGCGCGCGCGACGACTCTGGCGGCGAAAAGATGCCGGACCGCCAGTGGTCCCGATCGCCGCACAGGACCTGCCAGCGCAGGCCGGGTTCGGGGGTCAGATTGGCGTTCTCGGCGGCCTCGGGGAACGACGGATACTGGACTCGGACGGAGCGCACGGCGGACCTCCAGGAGATTTTGACTTCGACTCAGCGATCCAAGACACTAACAAGCCACTCCCCCATTCGGGAGGGAAAGGGAGATCCATGAAGAAGCTGACGATGGTCCTGTCGATGTTGGCGCTGGCCGCCCTGGTTTGGGGTTGCTGCGGTGGAGGTGCGACCTCCGACGCGGAGCTGGAGGAGGCCCTGGACGCCGCCTTCGACGAGGCGGTCAAGGAGATGGAAGCCGAGATGGACACTGCCGCCGAGGCGGCGGGTGACGCGGCTGCCGAAGCGGTGCCCGGTGACCCCTGCTCGGCGTACTCCAAGTGCTGCTCGGATTACATCGAAGCCCTGTCCAACCTGCCCGGCTACCCTGCCGAGTCGGTGGAAGCGGCCAAGACTGGCTGCCAGGCCGCCGAGACCTACAAGGACTCGCCCGGGATGGAAGACACCTGCAAGACCATGCTCGACGCCATGAAGCTGAGCATGGACTCGATGGGCGCCTTCCCCGGCTGGGAGACGCCGGCCTCCTGCAAGTAGGCTAGCGGTTCCGCCGCCTGCTCAGCTCTCCTCCGCAGCCTGGAACGGCCGGGGCTCGCCCCCGTGGATCAGGCTGACCTGGTTGCGCCCGCCCTCCTTGGACGCGTACATCGCCTTGTCCGCGGCCTCGAACAGGATCGTGCGGGTATCGCCATCGGTCGGACAGACGGCAAGCCCCACCGAGACCGTGACCTTCAGCGCCTGCCCCTCGTACTGGAACTCCGCATCCTCGACCTTCCGGCGGTACTCCTCGAGGACCGCCGCCGCCGCGCTGATCGGCGTGGCGGGCAGCAGCATGCAGAACTCTTCGCCGCCGTAGCGGAACGCGGCGTCCAGGCTGTTGTCGCGGACCATGTCCCGCAGCAGCTGGGCGGTCTTCGTCAGCACGAAGTCGCCCGCCTGGTGGCCGTATGTGTCGTTGAACTTCTTGAAATGGTCGATGTCCGTGACCGCCAGCGACAGGGGGTCCTCGGTGGTCACCGTGTGCTGGATGCAGCCGTCGAGGCGGGCCTCGAAGTGGCGGGCGTTGTACAGGCCGGTCAGCCGGTCGGTGATCGACTCGCTGTACAGCCGGGCCTTGTGCAGATTGACGGCGGCGTTGTCGGCCAGCCCCAGCAGGAGCTGTTCGTCGTCCTCGCCGAACCGGCCCAGGGTGTCGAGCACCAGCTGGTCGGAGTCCTCCTCCTGCTTGACCTTGTTGGTCAGCGTCATCACACCGACCACCTCGCCGCCGTAGATCATCGGCACCGACAGGATGCAGAACACCAGGTTGCGCCCGACCTGCTTGATCTGGGTGCGGTTGTTGAGGTTGTTGGCTTTGTTTCGCCAGTATTCGAGATCGCCGTGAAGCTCGGCCACCGTCGCCTGGTGTTCGTCGGCGACGGCCTCCGCCACCTCTTCCGGCGTCGCTTCCGGTGTGATCATCTCCGCGGTGGTCAACGGCGCGTCGATGGAAATATCGTCGTCGTCGGGCAACGGTTCCTCCGAATGTTCCGGTCGGCTGTGATCCCCTGTCGCGATTGTAGGGTCGTGCTCAGGAGACGGCAGTCGACCGCGGATCCCGGGGGGGTTGGAAACCGTGCGAGCGCGCCGTATAAACCGGACTCCTATTCCTGAAGGGGAGGTGCGACCATGTGGACGACACGAATCGCGGGGATGTGTTCTGCGCTGGCACTGATGATGACGGCGGCCCCGGCGGTGGCCATCACCGCCCGTCACCCGAGCTCGGAGCCCGGCTGCTTCGGTAGCGAGAACACCAAGAAGATGGCCATCGCCAAGGAGAAGCTGCTCGAGCCCAAGAAGGTCAAGTCGGGCCTCTCGACCCTGCGCATGCAGGGGGACGCGGGCTGCCTGGAGCTGGTGAACTGGCTGTCCCACGGCGCCCCGCACGCCTACCCGGATCAGCTGGAAGAGGTGGTCGAGTGGGTCGGCCGGTCCGACGTGGCCGGCGGGCTGGAGCAGGTGCTGATCTTCGCCAACAGCGACGTGGAAGACGTGCGTGAAGAGGCCCTCGAGGTGCTCGAGGAGCGCCTCGTCGAGCTCACCGCCGAGGAGGCCGACCTGCTGGTGGCGTCCGCGTACGCCGACGTTCGCCACGAGGCGGTCGCCATCCTCGCGGGCCACCACAGCGTGGGCGAGATCCAGATGGTGCGACCGGCGGTGGTGGGCGGCCCCGAGATCCCCATGTGGGTCGAGGTGGAGTTCTGGGGCGCCGACAGCGTGCCGCGGGCCCACGAGGATGGCCTCTCCCGGCTCGTCGCCGACGAGATCCCGGGCATCCGCGAGCGGGTGGCCGAGGTCATCGGCCGGATGATGTGGGAGGGCCTGGGCACGGCGTCGTCCTACAACGACCACCTGCTCGCCCTGGCCGGCGACGCCGAGGACGAGGTGGTCGAGGATGCCGCCAAGAGCCTGGGCATGGCCGCCCCGGCCAACGGCATGGAGATCCTCGACGTGCTGCTGGCCCGCACCGAGGGCGACCTGGACGACATCTTCGAGGAGCTGATGGACGGCCTCGACGAGGCGGTGGACGAGGGCAAGATCAGCGACATGACCGTCCAGATCCTGCGTAAACTGGAGACCAACGGCCCCTCCGACGTCCAGAAGTCCGCCGGTTCCCTGGCCAAGAAGGCGGAGAAGAAGCTCGCCAAGCAGAAGTAGGCTCCCCGGCCGTTCTTTCCTGGACGTGGCCTTGGGCGTCTCCGGAACCGAGCCCGAGCCCGAGCCCGAGTCCGAGTCCGAGTCCGAGTCCGAGCCCCTCCCCATCCCCCTCCCCATCCCCCTCCCCATCCCTTCCCCCTATACTCCCCCCATGCGCGTAGCCCTCGTCGCCACCCCCGTGTGGGCCATGCAGACGCCGCCGCTGACCACCGCCTACCTGGCCGGGTGGTTGAAGAAGCACGGCCACGAGGTGCTGCAGATCGACTGGAACATCGAGCTGTTCCGGGACGCCTCCGACGCGCTCAAGGTCAAGTGGGACCGCACACACCTGCACGAGTGGCAGGACGAGGAGCTGTATCGCTCGGAGATCGCGCCCACGGTGACCGGGCCTTCGCTGGACGCCTTCGCACGCCGGATCCTGGCCTTCGACCCCGACCTGGTGGGTTTCTCCGCATACTCGATCCAGGCGACGCTGGACCTGGCCGGCGAGCTGAAGCGGCTGGCGCCGGATGTGCCGCTGCTCGTCGGTGGCCAGAACTGCGACCCGGGAGTCTACGGTCATCCGCTGGCCTGGAGCGAGCTGTTCGAAGTGGTGGTCTACGGGGAAGGGGAGGGACCCGTGCTGGACGTGATGGCTGCGTTGGGGGATCCGGAACCGGACTACATGTCCATCCCCGGCCTGTTGATCCCCGGCCCCCGCCGCCAGGTCCACGACACCGGCCCCCGCGCGCCCATCGCTCTCATCGACTCGCTGGCGTGGCCCGACTTCGAGGGCCTGCCGATGGAAGCCTACACCCAGGCCGTCGAGCCGCCCTACGCTCCGTCGCGGATGGTCTCGACCCTGCTGTCCCGCGGCTGCGTCTGCCGCTGCGACTTCTGTCTGCAGGCCCAGATCTGGCGCGACTTCCGCTGGCGCGACGCGGCCGACGTGGTCGACGAGATGCTGGCCCACCGCGAGCGCTATGGGCTCGTGCGTTACCACTTCAACGATCTGCTGATCAACGGCGCGGTCCGGCAGCTGGAGTCCCTCTGCGACCGGCTGATCGAGGTGGGCTGGGACCTGCCGTGGGCCGGCAACGCAACGGTGACCCGCACCCTGACCGGCCCAGTGCTCGAGAAGCTGCGGCGCGCGGGCTGCGACAAGCTGGGATTCGGCTTCGAGTCCTTCGATGACACCGTCTTGCGGGCGATGAACAAGCCCTACCGAGCCGCCGACGTGGGCCGCTTGCTGGCGGACCTGGACGCGGTCGGCATGGACTTCTTCTCCAACCTGATCCTGGGCCACCCGGCCGAGGGCCGGCGGGAGTTCGCCTCCACTGTGCGCTTCCTGATCGAGCACGCCGACCGCTTCACCGAGCCCCCCACCACCTCCCTGCTGATCATCCAGCGCAACACCCCGCTGTACCGGGAGCGGGCGGAACAGGGGGTGGAGATGGACGACGGTGACGCGCTGGGTTGGAGGCTCGCGGACGGGAGCAACGATCTGGCCGAGCGCAAGCGGCGGGCCCAGGTCCTCGATTTCTTCTACGAGGCGCTGTTCGGCGCGCGGATCAAGATCACCGATCTGGATCCGGACGTGGACCTCTCGCTACCCACCGGGGATTGATCAGTCGTCGCCGCTGAGCAGGGCGGTCACGTGTGTCTCGTAGGCACGGCGTTCCGCCGGGGTCGGGAAGTCCATGATTAGCAGGCCCATGCCGCGTCCCTGGGCCCCGGGGTCGTTGTCGCCGTGGCCCCAGCGGACCTCGGCGGTGAAGCGGACCGATCGGGGGCCATCGGGCTGGGGTACCGCGTACTTGACCCGCACGACGGCACCCATGGGCGGGACCGGGTCCCCGGGCGCGATGGCCAGGAACATGCCCTGGGAGTCGAAGTCCTGGACGGTGCCGAACCGCTCCTGACCCGCCGAGTGGTAGGTCGCGGGGGCCTCCGCCAGGATACGAATCCCGCGCCCTGAGCGGCTGACCTCCTCGTCCTCCGAATCCCACGGGGTGCCGGCGGAGGGACGCCGCGGCACGCCATCAACCGGCGCCTCGACGCCTTCGTCGTCCCGGATGATCAAGGCCTCCATCGGGGGTGGAGTGGTCAGGTCGTTCAGCTCCCAGGGCGGCATCGGGGCCAGTTCGGTGTCGACGGCGCTCTCCTCGGCCGGCGCCTCGCCCGTCGCGACGGGGGATTCGCCGACACGACCCTCGGCGGCGTCTGTCGGCGCGGTGGCCCACGACGGTGGCGGTTCGTCGCCCCGGTCATCGTCCCCGCTTGCCCGCTCGTCGTCCGCAGCCGACACGGCATCGAAGACCGCGCCGATCCAGGAGCCCGGTGGCAGCGAGGGCTCGGCCTCGGCCCCCGATCCGGTCCCAGCCGGGGGATCGTCCGGATCCTCGGTGGGCAGCGGTGGGGGAGGGCTGCCCGCCCTCGGGTAGACGGGTACGTGCTCCTCGGTCAACGGCGAGCACTCGTCCAGCCGCTCGTCCAGGTCCAGGTGGAAGGCGGGCTTCCACCCCCACTGAGCACCCTCGCGATGGACCTTGGCCACCTGGAACTCGACCCGGATCCGGCGCCCGTCCGTGGGCCGGTTGAGCTCGAGGCGCGCGCCCTGGCCCGCGTCCAGCGGGATGTCGCCTGATAGCTGGGCCCGGGTGGCACCGAGGCGGGTGAGGGTCACGTCGACGACCGCGTCGTTCAGCAACACGCGGGCGGGGATGTAGCAGGGGGTCAGCTGGGTCGGGGGATCGTGGGGTGCCATCAATCCGTGCGCGCGAGATTATCATGGCTCGACGGGCAGGGTCGCGCGCAACGTCGTCAGTTGTCGGCTGACCTCGGACCAGGCCGTGCCACCCAGGGAGGTCCGGCGCTCGGCCGCGGCCTCGGGATCCAGCCAGGTCAGCGCGTCGTCCCCGAATGACCGGTGGTGGTCCCGCAGCAGGTCCAGACTCAGCGCGTCGAAGCCAACGCCCCGCTCCTCGCACCAGCGCACCAGCCTTCCCGCGACGTGGTGGGCGTCCCGGAAGGGCACGCCGCGGGTGACCAGGTGGTCCGCCAGTTCGGTGGCCAACGCAAAATCGCCCCGCATCTCGTCGGCATATCGACCCCGCTCGACGGTCAGTGTCGCGAACATGCCAGCGCTGATCGACGCGCAGGCGGTGGTGGTCAGCACCGCATCGATCAACGGCCGCTTGTCCTCCTGCAAGTCCCGGTCGTAGGCCAGCGGCAGCGCCTTGACCATGGTCAGCAGGGCCTGCAGATCGCCCACCACCCGGCCGGCCTTGCCGCGCACCAGCTCGGCGGCGTCCGGATTCCGCTTGTTCGGCATGATCGACGAGCCCGTGGTGTAGCCGTCCCCAAGCCGGACCAGGCCGAACTCGCGGGTCGACCAGAGCACCAGCTCCTCGGCCATCCGCGACAGGTGGGTCATGGTGATGGCGCACACCGACGCCACCTCCAGCAGGTGGTCGCGGCACGAGACGGCGTCCATGGCGTTGTCGAGCACCGACGCGAACCCGAGGAGCTCCGCGGTCCGCTCCCGGTCGATGGGGTGGGGAGTGCCGGCCATCGCGCAGGCGCCCAGCGGACTCTGGTCCACCCGCCGCAGCGCGTCGGCCAGCCGATCCCGGTCCCGGGCGAGGGTCCAGGCGTGGGCCAGCAGGTGATGTCCCAGCCAAATCGGTTGGCCCCGCTGGAGATGGGTGAAGCCGGGAATCAGGGTGCGTCCGTCGGTCTCTGCGCGGTCCAGGAGGGCCGCCAGCAGGCGGGCCAGCGCGCCGTCGAGCCCCGGAAGCGCTGCCTTGAGCCACAGCCGCACGTCGGTGGCCACCTGATCGTTGCGGGAGCGGGCCGTGTGCAGCTTGCCACCCACCTCACCCACCTTCTCGGTGAGCCGGGCCTCGATGGCCATGTGCACGTCTTCGTGCTCGATGCCCGGGGTCCAGCTGCCGGCCCGCAGCTCGTCGCCCACCGCCAGCAGCCCGTCGCGCAGGGTCGCCGCCTCTTCGGCGCTGAGCAGCCCGACCTCGCCCAGCATGGTGGCGTGGGCGATGGAGCCGGCGATGTCTTGCTCGAACAGGGGCAGATCGTCGGTCAGCGACTCGGAGAAGCGCTGCATCTCCCCGGTCGGGCCCCCCTCGAATCGCCCGTCCCAGAGTGTCATCGTCTCCCCCTCACACGTCGTTGGGTTCGGGATTGCCCGTGCGCCGTCTCACCTCGGCCACGGTCTTGGACGACAGCCCGTACAGCTCGACGAAGCCGCGGGCGGTCGAGTGGTCGAAGGAATCCTCGCTAGAGTATGTAGCCAGCTCGTCCGAGTACAGGGAGTAGGGGGAGCGGCGGCCGGTGATCTGGGCCAGGCCGGCTGACACCCGGATCCGCACGTCCCCGCTCACCGGACGCTGGGACTCGGAGATGAAGGCCTGGAGGCTCTCCCGCAGCGGGCTGAACCACATGCCGTCGTAGATCAGGTTGGCGAAGTCCTGGGAGATCCTGCGCTTGTAGTTGAACGTCGGGCGATCCAGGCAGATGCGTTCCAGCTCGGTGTGGGCCATCAGCAGCAAGGTGGCGGCCGGCGCCTCGTAGACTTCGCGGGACTTGAGCCCGACCACCCTGTTCTCGACCATGTCGATCCGGCCGACGCCGAAGGTCCCGGCCAGATCGTTGAGGTACTCGAGCAGCTCGATGCCGCCCATCTCGCGGCCGTCGATGGCCACCGGGACACCCTGTTCGAAGCTGATGATCATCCCCACCGAACCCCGGGGGGCGTTGGACGGATCCTTGGTCATCCGCCACGCATCCGGCGGCGGCTCGGTCCAGAGGTCTTCCATCTCGCCGCACTCGATGGCGCAGCCCCAGATGTTCTCGTCGATGGAGAAGGGCTTCTCCAGCGTGATCGGCAGCGGGATGCCCCGCTCCTGGGCGTAGTGGAACTCCGCCTCGCGGGTGGTCAGCTCCCAGTCGCGCAGGGGCGCCAGGATCTGCAGCTGGGGCGCCAGCGCCCGGAAGCCCACCTCGAAGCGGATCTGGTCATTGCCCTTGCCCGAGCAGCCGTGGGCCACCGCGTCGGCGCCCTCGGCCAGGGCCAGCTCGACCATCTTCTTGGCCAGCAGCGGGCGGCCCAGGGCGGTGTGCAGCGGGTACATGCCCTCGTACACGGCGTTGGCGCGCACCGCGGGGAAGATGTAGTCGCGGATGAACTCCTCGCGCAGGTCCTCGACCACGGCCTTGGCGGCGCCCGTGGCCAGGGCCTTGGCGCGGATCGGCCCCAGGTCCTCGCCCTGCCCCAGATCCCCGGTGTAGGAGATGATCTCCGCGTCGTCGTGGTTTTCCTTGAGCCACGGGATCATCACGGAGGTGTCGAGTCCTCCGGAGTAGGCCATCACGATTTTCATGGGTTCACCTCGCTGCCTGATCGCTGGCGGCGGATATCGCGGATTCGCGTCACGGATGCAAGGGAGAACGAAGGGTCAGATCGCCTCGAAGATCCGCAGGATCACCGTCCCCGCCGGCACCTCCCAGGGATCGGCGTCGGTGGACAGCATCACGTCATCCCACAGATCCAGGGAATTGCCGGTGGCGACCAGCTCGATGGACGCGTCGAAGATCGCCAGCCCCTCGATGGAGTGGAAAAGGCGCACGCGGGCGTTACCAGGCTGGGGTGCGCTCACGTCGTCGACGGTGCGCACCAGGCTCCGGTTGGCGGGACCACCGGTCAGGATCACGGAGTAGAAGGTGTCCGGATTGTCGAACTCGATGTAGTCGCCGGCGATGGGCGTGTCGATGCCGTAGACGGATCCCGGCGCGAAGACGTCGACCTTGTAGGTGCCCGGGTCGCCGGGGTTGAAGTAGCCGATCTGCTCCTGGGGCGGGTAGATCGCTCCGGGCAGCATGCCCGCCAGCGAGGCGTCGGGTATCACACCGTCCACGTACCAGTCCGTGGGGCCCTCGCTGGCTGCCGCGTGCACGAATCGCAGCGCGGGCTGGTCCGCGTTGACGACGGTGCCCAGATCCTCGACCAGCCAGGAACCCACGGGCGGCGTCCCGGTCATCGAGCCGATCAGGAAGATGGTGTAGACGCCGCCGTCCACCAGCTCCAGCGGCCCGGACTCGAACAGGGAGTCGACGGTGTCGTCGTCACCCGTGTCGTCGTCGGCGGTGTCGTCATCGTCGTCATCCGCCGAATCGTCGTCCGGCAGCGGTTCGAACTGCGCCTTGCAGGCGGGGAAAGCACTCAGCCAGGCCACGACGGCCAGCATCAGCAGCCACAGGGAGGACTTGCGCCCGTTCATCCCTCGTCTCCCTCGTCGTCGATCCGGTCGTCCGCATCCCCGGCGGCGGTGCGAGTGAAGATCGCCATCACTGCTCCCTCCGCCGTCTCCGTCCCACACTCGCCGCAGCTCGGGCCCCGGATGCCGTCGGCAAGCGCGTCCGAGGGCTCGGTGCGGACATCGAAACCCAGCGCCCGGTAGTTGTCCACCGCCTCGGCCAGTCGAGGTCCGGAGGCGGTGAAACGGAAGGTCCACGGATCGGGCGCGGCGTCGGTCATCGTTTGGCTCCGCCACGCTGCGTTCTGCAGCCTGGCGCTCGCGACCCAACGGCGTGCACGTCGCGGGCCAACAAGGGGGGCGATGGCACGCCCCGGCGCTATGCTAACATGCCTCTCCCCGCGCGGTTAACGCGTCAAGAATGCACGCGAGGTGGAAGCGATGGGATTCTTCGATCGCACGGTCGCCGGCTCGGTCAAGTTCATGCCGAGGGCCCTGGTCCGCAGGGTCGCCATGCACTACGTGGCCGGCGAGACCCTCGAGGAGGCGGTCGAGCAGTCACGCAAGCTCAACGACGCGGGCTGTATGGTCACCATCGATCTGCTGGGGGAGGCTATCGAGACCGAGGCCGAGGCCAACGCATCGGCGGAGACCTACCTGAGGGTCCTCGACGCGGTGCACGAGGCCGGCGTCGATGGCAACGTTTCCATCAAGCCCACCCACTTCGGACTTTCGATCAGTCGGGAGTTGTTCGAGACCAACGTGAGGCGGGTGGCCGATCGCGCCAGGGAGCTGAACAACTTCCTCCGCATCGACATGGAGGACACCCCCTACACCGACGATACGCTGGCGGTGTTCCGCGCCCTGCGGGAACAGGGCTACGGCCACGTGGGCACCGTATTGCAGACGATGCTCCGCCGCAGCCTGGACGACGCGAAGGCCCTCGAGGACCTGTCCCCCAACTTCCGTATCTGCAAGGGCGTGTACCGGGAGCCCGAGGAGCACGCCTGGCAGGAGTACGACGAGGTCAACGCCTCGTTCGTGGAGATCCTGGGCTACACGCTGCCGCGCCGCGCCTTCTACGTCGGCATCGCCACCCACGACGATCCGGTGATCGAGGGCGCCGAGAAGCTCATCGCCGAGCACGGGTTGACCCCGGACCAGTACGAGTTCCAGATGCTGCTCGGCGTCCGCCCCGCGGTCCGCGACGCCCTGATCGAGCGCGGCCACCGGGTCCGCGTCTACGTCCCCTTCGGTACCTCGTGGTACGCTTACTGCGTCCGCCGGCTCAAGGAGAACCCGAAGTACGCCGGCTACATCACCAGGGACGTGCTGCGGAATCCGACGATGTTGTTCGGGGGGAAGCGGTAGCTTTCCGAGGCCGAGACCAAGATCCAAACGAGAACGCCCCCGCCGTCTCCAGCGGGGGCGTTCCGAATCCTGTCGGGCTCACTCGAGCCCGGGCGCGGTTCTACCAGCGATCGCGTCCGCCACCGCCGCCGCCGTAGCCGCCGCCGCCGCCGCCGCCGTAGCCGCCGCCGCCGCCGCGACCGCCGCGGTCGGGCCGCGGACGCGCTTCGTTGACGACCAGGGTCCGGCCGTCCTCGGCGTGGCCCTCGAGACCCGCGATGGCTGCCGTCGCGTCGGCATCTTCCATCTCGACGAAGCCGAAGCCCCGGGAGCGGCCGGTCTCACGGTCGCTGATGACCTTGGCCGACAGCACCTCGCCGTAGGACTCGAACAGCTTGGCAAGGGAGTCGTCGTCCATGGTCCAGGGCATGTTGCCCACGTAGATCTTCTTCATTTCTTCCAGTTCCTTCGTGCCCGAGAGAGGGGAAAAGAACCAAAGCCAGGTCTCGGGCGATCAGGCTCGTTCTGCAAACCCGGATCAATCCGGGGATTCGATGAAATGCTCATTGGATGGGTACCGAGAAATCCAGGCGGGTGCCCCCGCAGGCGGGGCCTATCTCCAGGTCAACGCGGTCTCCGCGTCGTCTCTCGGGTGACCGGTTCGCGGCCCGTGGGTCGCTCGCCCGTCCCCCTCGTCCTCCCGTTCAGCCAACGATCAATCTGTACCGGATTCATCCGGGGAGGGCAAGCGACAACCTCTCAGGAGACATCGAGGGTGATCGACGTGGATCCGGCGGCGCCGCCCTCGTCATGGACCGAGATGGTCACCACGTAGTTCCCCGGAACGAAGGTGTTCGGGGGAGCGATCAGCGTCCAGTCGCCAGCCGGATCGGGGCTCGCGGTCAGCTGTACCGAGGTGTCCGCCGACGAGTTGACCAGAATCAGCAGTGTGTCCAGGGGACCGGCGTCCGCGACCGCTCCGGAGAACGTCAGCGCATCGCCGGTCAGCATGACCAGGGGATCCACCGCCGGGCTGGTCAGGGACACCGTGGGCTGCTGGTTGGACGCCAGGCCCAGCTGGGCCACCTGACCGCCGGGGAACGCCGGGTCGTCGTAGGCGCCCGTGTAGATAAACTGGTAGGTGCCGTTGTCGTAGATCACGTCACCCGGGTACATGTCCTCGGCGTCCCAGCGTGCGGGCTGGAACGACCGCTCGAACACCGGGCTGATCACGGCCATCTTGAGGGCAGTGGCCGGCCCGAAGGGTAGGTGGACCGCGCCCGTCGCGCGGATCCCGCTGGCGTCCCGGCCCGAGTGGAGAAGGGATGTGGTGCTGCCGTCGGTCAGCTGCACCGGGTAGCCCACCGAGTCCTCATCCCAGTCGCCCGCTCCCCCGCGCACGAACAGGGGCTGGGGATCGTCGCCAAACCCGGGCGCCGGATCCCACTTGTCGAAGCTGTAGCCGTCCACCGATGTCGCCATGCACACCCCCGAGTCGGCGGCATTGCGGCAGACGTACAGCATCACGTAGGTGGAGCTGTCGAGGTACACGTAGGGGGTGTCGATCATCTCCTCGTCGAAGGAACCGGCGGGGCCGGGGGAGAGGATCTGGGCTGCGACGGTGGGGTCCGCCGGGTCCATGTAGCGGGCCCAGGTGAAGCCATCCGTGCTGGTGGCCACGCCCACGTGGCGCAGCCCGTCGATCTGGGTCGCCAGGGCCGAGTAGTAGAGCTTGTAGGGAGCCACCGGATCGGCCGGATCATAGACCACCGACGGGGTACTGACCCCCCAGCCGTCCCAGTGGACCTCGGGCCAGCTGGTGCCCTGGAAGATGGGTCCATCCAGCGTCCATGTCTGGCCCCAGTTGGTGGTGTAGTAGACACCGAAGGCCATCTCCGACTGCTCGTGGCCAGTGCGGAAATACATGGCGAGCATGGCGCCGTCGAAGACCCAGTGGGGCTGCTCGACGCGGTGGTACAACCACGACGTGTCGGTGGTGTCGGCGGCCATCCAGAGCGGGCAGGCCCGTTGCCAGCCCGAGGTGACGGTCACCTCCGGGAAAACCCGGGGATCGTCCGGAGCACAGTCCCCGTCGCAGGTCGAGTAGCCGTCCAGGTCCACGTCGTCCAGGTTCATCGCTGGATCGCCGTCGTCGCAGTCCCCGTCGCAGCTGGAGACGCCGTCGCCATCTGCGTCGTCCCAGTTCATCGCTGGATCGCCGTCGTCGCAGTCGATCCCCTCCTCCCAGCCATCGCCGTCCGCGTCCACGGGTGTCGTGTCGTCGTCGCCGGAGGTGTCGTCATCGCCTGAGGTGTCGTCGTCGCCTGAGGTGTCGTCGTCGCCTGAGGTGTCGTCGTCGTCGGAGGTGTCGTCGTCGCCGGAAGTGTCGTCATCGCCGGAAGTGTCGTCGTCGCCGGAGGTGTCGTCATCTCCGGAGGTGGTGTCGTCGTCGCCCGCGGTGCTGTCGTCATCTCCGGTGGCGTCATCGTCGTCCCCCGGGCAGCCGGTCAGGATCAGCAAACCCAGACACAGCGTCAGAGCGGGGCGATGGGGCATCGGCGTCCTCCCGCGCCCCAGTCTATCAGTGCTCAGAGCTCGTCCACTGGCAGGCGGTCGGCGGGGCGCAGGGCGGCGAAACGTTCCAGAAGCTCGCGTACACCCGCCTCCAAGGAGTGGGTGGGCGTCCAGCCAGCCTCCTGCAGGGCCGTGCCGTCCACGTCCATCGACAGGTGGGCGAGCACGTCCTGCTCGGTGTAGTGGACCCGGGCTTCGGGCCGCACGGCGTGGATGGCCGCGATCACCTCGTTGACCGAAGGGCTGCCGTTGACCGCGTTGAACAGCTCACCCTCTTCGCTCACCTCGCGGGTGAGCGCGAAACGCAGCGCGGCGCTGGCGTCGGCCACGTGGATCGCCGGCCGCCGTTGCTCCCCGGTGCCATGTACGGGCAGGGCCCGGCGGATGCCGGCCAGGTAGCCCAGGTGGTTGACCACGGCGTCCAGCCGCAGCACGGGCGCCAGCCCGTAGAAGCTGCCGAGCCTCAGGATCTGCGGGCGGATCCCACGCTCCCGCGAGGCCAGCACGGTCTCCTCGGCCCGCCGCTTGGACTGGGCGTAGTGCCCCAGAGGACGGCAGACGTCGCCCTCCCGGAAGGGACCACCCGGTCCATACACCGCGGCGCTGGAGGCGAACACCACCCGCGTGACTCCCTCGTCGGCGCAGGCATCCAGCAAGTGGGAGGTCCCCCAGTGGTTCACCTGCTGGACCCACGATGCGTTCTCGGCGCTCATCGGGGTGTGGACGATGGCCGCCAGGTGGATCACCGCGTCCACCCCGATCAGCGCCCTGCGCAGGGTGGCCGGGTCGAGCACGTCGCCCTCGAAGAACCGGTAGCGGGCGCTCTCGGGAAGGTCGAACAGCGCGCGAGCCTGGCCACGCTGGAGGTTGTCCAGCACGTGGATCGTGGCCGGTGCGAAGCGGGGATCGCTGCCCAGATCGCGGATCAGGTGTGATCCCAGGTATCCACAGCCGCCGGTTACCAGAACGCGCAGCGCGCCATCGTTGCTCATCGTCCACTCCTGTCCTTGCCCAGGTCAGTGTGCAGTCCGCACTCGGTCTTGTCGCTGCCGGCCCAGCGCCCGGTGCGGTCGTTCTCGCCTTCTCCATCGTCCCACACCGGTCGTGTGCACGGCGCGCAACCGACGCTCACGTACCCCTTGGCGAGCAGGGGGTGATCGGCGAAGCGGTGGCGCTGGGCGTAGTCCGACACTTCGCGTCGGGTCATGGTCGCCATCGGACACACCTTGTACAGGCCGCTGTCGAGTCGCGAGACGATCGGCGTCTCTGCCCGGGTCGGCGACTGGTCCCGGCGGATGCCGCTGATCCAGGCTCGCTGGCCCTCCAGGGCACGCTCCATCGGCTCGACCTTGTTGAGATAACAGCAAAGGTCCGGATCCAAGCGGTACAGCTCGCCATAGCGACGACGGAACCCGTCGTGGCCCATGCTCGGATGTAATATCGCGATGTTGAGGCCGAAGTCGGCGACCAGCTGATCCCGGAAGGCCAGGGTCTCCTGGAAGTGGAAGCCCGTATCCAGGAACAGCACGGGCAGCTCGGGCGCCGAGGTGGAGATCAGGTGAAGCAGGGGCACGCTCTGGCCCTGGAACGACGAGGACGCCACGATGTCGGGGCCGAAGGTCTGCCAGGCCCAGCGCAGGATGTCGGCGGGGGAAGCCTCTTCCAGCCGGCGGTTCTCACGCTCGAGATCGATCTCGGCAGGCGTGATCGGCGCTGGGCGGCGGGCGGTGGCCATGGTCTCCCGAACCCCCGTTCTACCTGAGCAGTCTAGATAAGCTGTAACGGCAAAACAGCAAGCGAGGAAACCTCTTTCGCCACGGTGCGGTCAAGGGCTGGCCGGAACCCAGCCTTCCCAGTCCGGCTTGATCAGATCCTCGCGATAGCTGGACGCACGGCCGCCGCCGCCCGCCACCAGTTCGGCACTGGGAGGCACCTCATAGAGGTTGAGCCGGTTGTCGATGAAGTCCGAGAACACCAGCAACGAACCATCCGCAGACAGATCGAGCCCCGTGGGCTGGTTGCCACCGACGATGGCGTCGAGCAGCTCGCCGGTCGCGGTGTCCAGCAGCAACACGGCGCCCCACTCGGGCCCGGGATCCAGGTACGACTCGGGGTTGTTGGGGCCGCGGCACGAGACGAACAAGATCCGGCCGTCAGGGCTCAGGTGGATGGTGTTCGGCTTGGGCCGGGTGCTCGCCCACTCGGTGACCGCGAGGGTCTCCAGGTCCACCCGCAGGATCTTGGCGTGGCGCAGGTCCGATACGTACAGCACCCCACGCTCCTCGTCGGCGACGATGTGGCGGAGGGCTCCGGTGCTGTCGTGGAAGACATCGACCTTCCCCGTCTCCAGGTCGATCCGCCGGAGGTCCCCGTCGCCGAAGCCGGCCACAAAAAGGCTGCGGCCGTCCGCCGTCGCGTACAGGCCCCGCGGCACCTCGCCGACCTCGTAGCTGTCGGTCACCAGACCGGAGGTCAGGTCGATGCGGGTGATGGTGCCGCTGGTCCAGTTGGAACAGAACAGAGCCGAGCCGTCCGCCGACACCTCCAGGATCTTGGGCCAGTCCCCCCCGGCCGGGAACTGGCGCAGGACCGTCTTCGTCGACCGATCGATCTCGAAGATCGTCGAGGACTCCAGCTGGCTGACGTAGACCCGGTCGCCGTCCTTCGAGACCGCGAACTCCACCGCCCCCAGCTCCCCCAGCTCGATGGTGGCCTTCTGCTGGCCGGTGGCCAGGTCATGGATCCGCAGCGCTGAGGTCCCACCAGCATCGCAACCTACAGCTCGCCAGCGGCGGCGTCCACCAGCACCGCCTTGGGTCCGCCCTCCCGGTCGTCCCGGGGGAGCGCACGGTCGGTCCACGGATGGACGGGGATGGTGAACGTCCGCTGGCAGCGGACCCGCTGGCCGGGCCGCTCGGTGCAGCCCCTCTCCTCCGCGGTCTCGGTCGGGGCGGCCTCCCGCTCGGTCTCGGTCCCGGCCCCGGTCCGCCCCCGACACCCCGCGACCAACCCCGCGATCAAGAGCCCGAGAAGGCACCAACGTGCTCGCATCACCTCATCCGTCACTTTCTCAGCTCGCCGCGATACACATCCAGCCGGCCCCCGCTGCCGGCCAGCAGCTCCTCGGTGGTCGGTAGGGTATACACCCGGATCCGGTTGTCCAGGATGTCCGAGACCGCCAGCCAGCGGCCATCGGCGGAGATGTCCAGGCCCGTGGGCTGGTTGCCGCCCACGATCGCATCCAGGACATCGCCAGTGAGGGCGTCGAGGATCAACACTGTGCCCCAGTCGGGGCCGGGTAGGTGGTAGGAGGCTGGGTTGTTCCGCGAGCGGCACGAGACCGCCAGCACGCGGCCATCCGGCGACAGGTCGATGGTGTTGGGGTTGGCCTCGGTGCGGGCCAGGATCGACACCTCTCCAGTCTGCAGGTCCAGCACGCAGATCCGGCCGCGCCGCATGTCCGAGATGTACAGCCGACCCCGCTCCGCATCCCCCGCCAGGTGGCGCAGCACCGCGCCGTTGTAGACGGTCTCGCGGCCGCCGGTCTCCAGGTCGATGCGGTCCAGCCGCCCGTCGCCGAAGCCGGCAACGTACAGCTGGCGACCGTCCGGGGTCGGCCACAGGCCCCTGGGGGTGTCCACCGTGCGCAGCTTGCGCACGACCTCGCCGGTCTCCAGGTCGATCTCCGAGACGTTGTCCCCCAACCAGTTGGATAGGAACAACCGCTGGCGGTCGGCGGACTTGGCGATCACCTTGGACCAGCGACTCTTCGACTTGAGTTGCCGCAGGGGCTCCTTCGTCACCCGGTCCAGCTCCCAGATGCTGGCGGTCTTCATCTGGCTGGCCTAGGCGATGGAGCCGTCGTCACTGAACTCCAGCTCGACGGTGCCGTGTCCGGCCAGGTCGAGGGAGGTGGTCATCTGCCAGCCGTCGGTTTCGTATACCTGCACCGACGGGGCCCCCCCAGCAGCGTGGTCCACAGCTCGCCGCCGTCGGGGGAGAAGCGGACCGCCTTGGGCCCGGGGCCACACTCGAGCACCCGGACGCAGTCCACCAGCTGCCCCGGCGGATCGAGACAGGCGAAGTGGTCGGTCGCCTCGTCGACGAACAGGGATGCCTCGTCGGGGTCGTGCGCCGCTCTCTCCGCGCGCACGGTCCAGGCCCCGGCGGGTAGCTCCCCGTCCCAGGGGGTCGTCACCTCCAGCGAGCCCCCGCCCTCGCGGCTCAACGACATCGTCGCTCCAGCCGGGTGCGAACCGAAGTGTACGTCGTGCCACAGGGGCGGCAGCGCGACCTCCGTCATCAAGTGGATGTCCGGCTGGAGCAGCAACGTGCGCGCGACCGGCTCGAAGCCGGCCCGCTCGACCAGCAGGTCGTGGCGGCCTGGGGAAAGGTCCCCGAGCGGTACGGCTCCCTCGATCCCCTCGCGGCCATCGAGGGTGATGACGGCGTCCAGTGGCTGGACGACCACGGTCAGGGTGGCCATCGGTGGCGGTGGCGGGGGCTCGTCGACCACCCCGGCGGAGGGCGGCGAAGCGGAGCGCAGGGCACACCCCGCCAGTAACATCATCGCCAGCGCGATCCAGGCACGTCCTCGCGAAAAATGACTCATTTCGGTCTCGGGAACTCCGCAGTCTCCATCCCGCATTTCGGGATGGAGACGAGCTACGGGGATCCTACCAGGGCTGGCCGATGGCCTTGCAGACGAACGCGTTGACCGGCGCCGCGGCGCGGCAGAGGTCGGTGAACCGATCGAGGAAGTTGTCGGCGGTGGTGTCCGCTTGCGTCACCTTGGTCCAGACTCCGACGTCCTTGCGCTTGAGATCCTCGATATGGACGAAGTCCTTGTCGTAGCCACGGGGTGGGCGCTTGAGGGACTCGCCGAAGAAGTCGAAGCCCGCCACCGAGGTGACCTCGGCTTTCAGCCCAGCCCAGCCGTCCGGATCGTCGACGATGGCGTCGCGGATCTGGGTCAGGGTCTTGTTGTCCGGATGCCAGATCCCCGCCGCCATGCCCACGTCGTTGGGCGCCATGTGCAGATAGAAGCCCGGCGCGTGGGCGTCCTTGCCCGCCGCGTGGCGGAACTGGATACCCGCGTGGGTCTTGTAGGGCGTCTTGTCCTTGGAGAATCGGGTGTCCCGGTAGATGCGGAACAGGCTGCCTCCGCTGGCCTTGGGGATCGCCAGCACGTGGGGCGTGATCTCCTGCAGCCGGAGGGCGAAGTCCTGGATGAACCGCAGGCTGGGTTTCTTGACGTGCTGCTCGTAGCGCTTCTTGTTGGCGTTGAACCACTCGCGGTCGTTGTTGTCCTTCAGCTCCTCGAGGAACCGGTAGAGCTCGTCGGTGAAGTACATGGTCGCCCCTCTGCGCGGTGTTGGATCCGGATTTGACGGTCCCTGGTTCTACGTACCGCGTCAGGTTTTCGCCAGAGGTGGGCCGCGCGCGGGTGTTTCTCTTTTCCACCAATGCGGCGACCGATAGGCTGCTTGCACGGAGAGGAGGGCGTCCGATGAACAGGAGGCGGCTCGTACCCCCCGCCCTGCTGCTGCTCTGGTTCCTCGCACCCGCCGCCCGCGCGGTCACCGAGGACGACCGCCGCATCGAATACGTGCCCCCCGACACCCACTGGATCGCTGGCCATGGCGACCCGGATCCCCGCAGCCACCGTGTCGCACCACCCGCCGACTTCGTCGAACGCCACCCGGGTGCCTGGGAAGCGCGCCGCTGGGGACCCAACGGCCAGTTCCTCCACCTCTGGGGGGAGGGCGTCCCCGTCGACACCGCGGCCACCGACGATGGCGAGATCGCCCAGGCGGTGGCCGACGACTTCTGGCGCGAACACGCCGACCTGCTGCCGGCCGGGGTGCACCCCGACGACCTGATCCCGTGGTCCAACACGGTCGCCCACGATGTCCGTTACGTGAGCCACCACCAGACCGTGGACGGTGTGGAGGTGCTGCGCGCCGGGGTGTTCGTCGCCATCCGCGACGGCCGGGTGATGTGGCTGGGCGTCCGCTGTTTTGCCGTCGACGCAGCTCCCGCTGGCTACCGGTTGAGCGAGGCGACGGCCCTCGAGGTGGCCCTGGACGAACTCGCGGCCCGCGGCGTCGAGGCCGACGAGGCCCGGGTCGACGCGGCCCTGTTCCCGACGATCCGCCCCGACCAGATCGAGCTGATCCCGGCCCACGTGGTCGAGATGTGGACCGCGGGCGTTGGTCGCTGGACGGGCTACGTGGACGCCGACTGCGGTGGAATGCTGGCGCTGCGGGACGAGCGGATGTTCATGACCGGCACGGTCCAGCTCCGCCATCGGGAGCGGCACCTGGGCTCGTCCGCCGTGGTCAGCCCGGCGCCCCGCATGTGGGTGACCACCGGGGACGGCAACCAGACCACGGCCGGCGACGGTACCTTCACGGCCAACGGCTCGAGCACCAACGTCAGCCTCGAAGCCCAGGGCCCATACACCGTGGTACGCAACAGCGCGGGCGGTGACGTGAGCTACAACGCCGGCTCGGTGAGCGACGGCGGCAGCGTGACCTGGGAGGTGTCCGGCGAGTACTCGGAGGCCCAGCTACACGCCTTCCGCTACGTGGCCGACGCGCGCGAGTTCGCCGATGCTCACGTGGCCGACGTGGGCTGGTTGCACCAGCCGCTGACGGTCTGGGCCAACTACGGGAGCACCTGCAACGCCTGGTGGGACGGGGACCTGACCTTCCTGCGCGAGGGATCGGGCTGCAACAACACCGCGCTGGTCGCCGACATCGTGTATCACGAGTTCGGCCATGGCTTTCACTACGAGAGCGTCATCTGGGGGGTCGGCGACTTCTACGGCGACGTCGGCGAGGGTTTCGCCGATGCCCTGGCCACGTTGATCACCGGGGACAGCCACGTCGGTCCCTACTTCTACACCAGCGGTGGTTTCCTGCGGGACGTGGAGCCGAACCAGGTCTACCCCTACGACACCGTGGGCGAGGTGCACCACGACGGGCTGATCGTCGGCGGGTCGGTGTGGGACCTGCGCAAGAACCTGATCGCCGACCTGGGCCAGGGCGCGGGCGAGGACGAGGCGGGCCGGATCTTCACCGGCATGGTCAAGACCTCGACCGACATCCCGTCGATCTACGAGGCCGCGATGGTCGCCGACGACGACAACGGCAACCTGGCCGACGGGACGCCCAACATCTGCGCCATCCAGGCGGCTTTCTCCGACCACGGCCTGGCCACGGCCACCGAGTTCTCGGCCATCGCCATCGACCACGAGCACGCCGCCCACGGCGCCCAGCCCAACCACCCGATCCCCATCGAGGCCACCGTGGCCGCCGCCCACAGCGAGTGCTCGAACGGCGAGGTGGGGGAGGTGCGGCTGGTGTACTCGGAGAACGGCGGACAGAGCTGGGCGTCGCGGACGATGGTGTCCCAGGGTGGCGATCTCTACACCGACGAGCTGCCACCGTCGCCGGAGGGCGCGCAGCTGCGGTACCGGATCGAGGCCCAGGATCTGGCCACCGGCGAGTGGATCAATCAGCCGGACAATCCCGCCGACCCCGGGTACTACCTGTACGTGGGGGGCCTGGAGGCGATCCTCTGCGACGACTTCGAGACCGATCAGGGCTGGACCCACGCCCTGCTGCAGGGGGACAACGTCGAGGGTGCCGACGACTGGAACCGGGGTGCGCCGTCGGGCGCCGCTGGCGATCCCGGAGTCGCCCACAGCGGGATCAACGCGTGGGGCAACGACCTGGCGATCTACCCGGATTGGGACGGCCTGTACCAGAACGAGCGGCGCAACGCCCTGACCAGCCCGGTCCATGACCTCAGCGGTGAGAGCACCGTGCGGTTGCAGTTCCGCCGCTGGCTCCAGGTGGAGGACGGCATCTACGATCAGGGCAAGATCTACGTCAACGAACAGCTGGTCTGGTCCAACGCGGGGGCCGATGGCGAGGTCCACCACACCGACCGGGAGTGGATCCTGTTCGATCTGGACATCTCGGCCCAGGCCGCCGGTCAGTCCGCGGTCCAGATCCGCTTCGAGCTCGCCAGCGATCAGGGCCTGCAATTCGGCGGCTGGAACATCGACGACGTGTGCCTGATGCGACCGGCGATCTGGACCGATCCCGGCGACGACGACGATGACGACGACGCGGCCGATGACGACGTCGGCGACGACGGGCTGGGCGGTGGCGATCAGCTGAAGGGGGGCGACTGCACCTGCTCGACCGCGGCGCCGCGGGTTCCGTTCGGATCGCTGGCTCCGCTGGCGCTGGTGGCCTGGGGCCTGGGCCGTCGGCGGCTCAGAGCACGAAGGGGATGATCCACTTGCTGCGGGCCTTGTAGGCAGCAAACTCCCGATAGCGGGCCAGGGAGCGGTCCTTGCGGATCATGTTGGGGATCCAGATGGTCGCGATGACCGTACCCAGCGCCGCCAGCGGTATCCAGTGCAGGGCCAGCAGGGAGAATCCCAGGTAGATCAGCAGTTCGCCCAGGTAGTTCGGGTTGCGCGCTCGGGACCACAGCCCGTCGGTGAACAGGGTGCCCGGCCGCAGCTTCAGGTGAACGTGCTTCTGCATGTCCGACGCGAAGTGCAGGAACAGGCCGATCCCCCACATCGCCACGCAGATCCCCAGGAACCACGGCACCACCCGCACGTCCCGCGAAGTGATGATCCACGGGGTGATCCAGTAGAGGCTGAGCAGCCCCCAGATGCCGATGCCGTAGAGCGGGTGGCAGGGCTTCTCCCACTGGGAGTCGCCGAACACGCGGCTCTTCCAGGCCCAGAGGAAGCCATAGGTCCCGTGGAGACCGAGGTAGACCCAGGCCGTCGGATTGTCCCAGGCACCGTGGAGGCCGATCATCGCGAGCACCACAAGCGCGGTGGCACACTTGTGGCTGTCGATGAAGTGGCGCTGGCGCAGCCGCATTGCCGGGCTCAGCGACGGCGACGGGCCAGCGCGAGGCTGGCCAGGCCCAGGGCCACCATCCCACCGGTCAGCGGAGCGGCCACCGCCGGAGCGGCCATGTGACAGATGGGTCCGTCGTCATCATCGCCCTCGTCGGGCGAGCACCAGACACCCACGTCGTAGCCGTTCTCCTCGCGGATGCAGACCCGCGTGAAGTCGGTCTCGGCGTACTGCTCGTCGCAGGCCTCGTCGGTCTCGGTCTCGAAGGGGCACTCCTCGCAGTCCTCGCGGCCGTTGGCCTCCCACCAGCTCTCGGTGCAGTCCTCCGGATCCGGGGCCGCGTCGGCCAGGGCGATGCCGCTCCAGGCGGCGGTGAGAAGTAGCGCGGTGACGACGACCAGCGGACGATCCATGATCCCTCCAGACGGTGGCGGGGTTATAGCAGATGCCCGGCAGCGCACCGGCTACAACGGCAGGTAGGGAACGTCCACGTCGAAGAAAAACGAATCGTGGGAGCAGTCGAGGGACTCGTCGTTGTCACCGGTCGCGATGAAGGTGAAGTCGCGTCGGTCCTGCTCGACAGCCTGGAAACTCAGCTCCGAGATGATCGACAGGTCGAAGGACAGCGAGATCGGTCCGTGGCTCTCCGGCGGCGGGATGTCGCACTCCGCCAGATCCGAGTCGTCACCCACGCAGTAGGTCGGGATCGACTCGTCGAACAGGTTGTCCAGCCCGACGATCTGGTCCCAGTCGTAGATACGGTAGATGCCGTCGCTGTCCAGTTGCTCGACCCAGGGCCGGTAGCTGGATGCCAGCACGATGTCGTTGAACACGAACAGGAAATTGTCGTCGTACTCGATGTCCTGCTCCAGCCCCGCCTCGCCGGCGAAGGTGAACTGCATATCGCAGATCAGCGCGTCGTCCAGGTCCAGCGACTGTCGCTGCTCGATCCGCGCGGTCAGCACGCCCTGCGCCGGCCACTGGTTGCCGTCCTCGCCCCAGGGGCAGCCGCCGCTGGTCCCTTCGAACTCGATGCGGAACTGTTCGGTGACCACCTGGTCGGCCATGTCTTCGCAGGCCTGGACGACGTCCTCAGCGTCCTCGATGTCGCCGATCAGGATCTGGCCGCTGCCGCAACCGATCGTCGACAGCAACGCGGAGAGCGCGAGAATTCGAACACGCATGGGACCTCCTCACGACACGGGATCTTCGAGCCAACCATCCCCCAGACCCCACCGCCTGGCAGCTTACCACGACCCCGACCTGCTACCCTGCCCCTGATGGCCGTCACCTCCGCCAGCGCCTGGACCCGCGTGACCACGGACGCCCTGATGCTGGGGATCGTCCACATGCTGGTCGACGCCGCCGCGTTGTACGTGATCTTCACCGACGTCAGCCGGCACGGCGGCGCCGCGACCGGGATCCTGGCGCTCGTCGTGCTCTACAACAGCCTCGCGTTCGGCGGGCAGGTCCTGGCCGGTCTGATCGCGGACCGCTGGCGTTGCTACCGGGGTATGGCGGTCGCGGGTGCAGTGCTGGTCACAGCCGCGCTCCCGCTCGCGGCGGGGAGCGCGCTCGCGGGGGTGATCGTGGTCGGCGTGGGCAACGCCCTGTTCCACGTGGGCGCGGGGGCGTTCGTCCTGCGGGAGTCCGGAACGCGGGCCACCGAATCGGGGGTGTTCGTCGGTCCGGGTGCCCTGGGCGTCTGCACCGGAATCTGGCTCGGCCTGCACGGTGTGCCCGCTCGATTTGTCATCGTCGGCCTGCTGGTCGCCGGGATCCCCCTGCTGTGGCTGGCGGCTCGCCGACGGGGCGGGGAGGTGACGCTGCCCCGGGTTCGGGGCGGAACGCTGGCGGTGGTCGCCATCGCCGCTGTCTTCCTGCTGGCCTCCGTGTTCGTGCGCGCCCTGGGCGGCGGCACCGTGGCCGGGGCCTGGCGCGGGGTGTCCGAGCCCGTGATGATCGGCCTGGCCGTGGCTGCCTGCGGAGGCAAGATGGTGGGCGGCTTCGTCGCCGACCGGGTGGGGTGGGGGACCTCCAGCGCCCTGGCCCTGCTGGTCTCCGCGCCGCTGATCAGCCTGCTGGTCAACGACGCCACCTTCGCCCTGGCCGGCATGCTGGTCTTCCAGATGACCATGCCCGTGACGCTGAAGGCCATGCACCATGTGCTGCCGTCGCGCCCGGGCCTGGCATTCGGGATCCCCTGTGGCGCGCTGTTGCTGGGCGCGCTGCCCGGCTTGCTGGGGTACGGCGGCCTGATCTCCGCCTGGCCGCGGGTGCTGGGACTGACGCTGCTGTCGGCGGTGCTGGTGGTCGCCGGGCTGGTGCTGGTTGCGCGCGCAGGCGGATCGGTGGGGCCCGCGCGGGAGCTGCTGGCGCGGATCTACAGCCGGGGTTCGATCTCGTCGGGGGCGTAACGCATCGAGCGGTAGATCGGCATCGCCGTGTCGGTGTCCGCGAACCGGTCCGGTGTCGTCCAGTCCCAGACGATGTCGCCGTCGGTGGTGACCTCGAAGATCCGCCCGTGGTCCGAGTCGGTGATCAGGGTGTTGCCGTTGGGCAGTCGCTGGTTCCCACCGTGGACGTCCGAGAAGAACGACTCGGGGGGGTCGGCGACGTAGCTCCAGACCACCTCGTCGGTCAGCGGGTCCAGCTCCAGGATCCGCGACCATTCCCGCCCGGAGCCGTTGTCGTAGATCAGCAGGTGGCCGTTGTCGAGCATGGTCGGCATGTGCTGCTTCTGCACGATCCCCGGCCCCCAGGCCCAGACCACCTCGCCGCTGCCGGCGTCGATCACGCCGATGGTGTCCATGTTGCACATCGAGAACAGCAGGTTGCCCTCGGCGAAGCGGGGGTCCGCGTCCGCGGCCGGTCCCGCGGGCAGCAACTCGACGGTGTTGGTGTGTGCCCAGTCCCGGCTCGACCGCGGGAACTCCACATCCACCAGGGTCTGCAGCTTGAGCGCGTGCTCGTGGGCGTGCCACTCCCAGACCGGCTCGTCGTCGGGGGTCACCTCGACCAGGTAGTCGCTCTTGAGTCCGCCGGGGTGGATCTCGTCGTCGGACACGTACTCCCGGCACAGCAACACGGTGTTGCCGTCGTCCTTGCGGACGAAGTCGTGGTGCACGGGCATGTCGATCCGCCGCAGCAGCTCTCCGTCCCAGCTCAGCTCGAAGAACATGCCGTCGACCAGGTTCTCGAGCTCCTTGATGATCACCGCCAGCGAGCCGTCCGGTTGCAGCTCGGCGTAACACCAGTCGAGGCCCTGGGGGTAGGACCAGGAGTGGACGATCTCGCCGTCCATGTCCAGCAGGTGGGCTTCCTCGGTCCAGCGGCCCGAGTACAGGGTGTAGCCGGCCCAGGCCCGGTCCGGGTCGTGGACGGTGAGCCCGCTGATGTCGTCGTCGTCGTCGTCGTCGTCGTCCGTCACCAGGTCTCCGGTCGGACAGCCCGCCGCCAGAGTGAGTATGAGGAGGGGGGACAGCTGCCACGGGCACGTCATCTCGGCTCCAGGACCCCGGTGGGGCCGGCACCAGTGTAGCCGCTGCCGCGCCGCTGCCCAACGCCCGGCGTGGCGCGCCGGTTCGCGGGATCGGTATCATGGCCGCCGAGGAGTCGAGCCATGACCCGGACGTTGTTCCTCTCGATCCCGCTCCTGGTGGCCCTGTGGACCATGGGCTGCGGCCCCGCCATCACCCTGCGAATGCTGGAGCCGGCGGCGGAGACCGTGCCGCCCCACGTCGAGACCGTGGCCCTGGTCGACCGCAGCCGACCGGCCCATGCCGGAGAGGGGGCGCTGGGCGTTCTCGAGGGCCTGTTCACGGGCGAGGCCATCGGCGTGGACACCGAGGGCCGGGCGCGGGCGCTGGAGGGGCTCGGGGCGGGATTGAACAACTCGCCGCGCTTCCGCGTAGTGCGGACCATCACCTCCCGCGACGAGGTGGAGTCCTCCCTGTTCGACGAGGGGCTGAGCTGGGGCGCCGCCACCGAGCTGTGTGCGGCCATCGGTTGCCAGGGGATCGTCGCCCTCGAGGCCTTCGACTCCGACTCCTACATGGACACATCGGTGGAGCGAGAGAAGTACAAGGACGACGAGGGCAACTGGCACAGCAAGGCGGTGCACAAGGCCCAACGCACCACCCGTGTGCTGGCCGCGTGGCGGCTTTACGACGTCGAGGGGCAGCAGGTCGTCGACGACCTGCGGGACCACACCGTCGACAACACCTGGACCGGCAACGGCGACAGCGAGAGTGAGGCCCGGGGCAAGCTCCCGTCCCAGTACGACACGGTGAGCGAGCTGGCCTGGGATTCGGGCGAGTACTACGCGGCCCGCATCGCGCCAACCTGGGTGCTGGTCCGCCGCGCCTACTTCGCCAGCGGGGACGACCGGCTGAAGGAGGCCAAGATCTACGTCAAGGCCGACAACTGGGAGGCGGCCCGGGGCCTGTGGCTGTCCGCCTCCGAGGAGCCGGACGCCAAGGTGCGCGGCAAGGCCGAGTTCAATCTGGCGCTCGCCGCGGAGCGAGAGGGGTTCCTGGGACGCGCGGTGGAGTGGGCGCGACTCGCCGCCGAGCATTTCCCCAAGCCCAAGACGCGGAACTACCTGTACACCCTCGAGAGCCGGGTCGTGGCCCAGGACGTGCTGCGCGAGCAGCTGGAAGGGGCGCCGGAGTAGGGCGCGATCCTGGGGTACGAGCACGGTCGGCACACGGAATATCCCCCATCTGCTCGCGGTCGCGTTCGCGCTGGCGCCCGTCGCTGCGGCATCCGCCCAGGTCGAATGTTACGGCGACCCCGTCTGCGCCGAGGTCACCACCGCCGAGGAGCTGCGGACGGCGGCGCTAGCGCGGGTTGTCGGAGATCCAGTCGTCCAGGTCGGACCAGCCGGCCTTGGACTGGCCGCAGGCGATCCCCCAGGCTTCTCCCGCGCTCAGGTTGCCGATGGTCAGGTCCGACCAGGTGAAGAACAGCCGCATGGTCTTGGTGTTGTCCTCCCATGGCGCCAGCAGCTCGTAGGAGAACATCATCGTCGAGGTCACGTTCTCGGAGTTGCTCACCGGCTGCTCCGGGTACCAGCCGCGGATGAGCACCGCCGGGTGGCCGCTGCCGTTCCAGTCGTCGATGCGGCGGAACTGCAGGTTGGTGACGCTCGCGATCTCGGCGGTCAGCACCGGCATCACCGCCTGGTACTGGCGCATGTAGAAGTGCTTTTCGCCGGCCTCGTACCCCTCGCGGCCCTCCTCGGCGGTGACCTCGTAGCTGTTGTAGTTGGACGGGAACAGCTCGGTCCAGTCGTCCTGCAGCAGCGCCCGCTCCACATCCTGCACCGGATAGTCGAGCACCTCGGTGTGGACGATGGACGGCACGTCGGTCGGGTCCACGTCCTGGACGCAGGTCGACAGCACGTCACACATGCTCAGGTCGTGGCTGCGGTAGCAGTCGTCCCGTCCCTCCGCCTCGTAGGCGACCCCTTCGTCGTACAGCGGGATCAGCACAGGATCGAGGATCTCCTGGTCCGCGAAGAACGACGGGAACAGGGTCAATGCACCTGGTGGCTCTCCGGTGGGAGCCTCCGGAGCCTCCTTGCAGGCGCCAGCGGTGCTCAGCAGGACCAGGGCGACGACGAGCGACGGGAAGCGTCGGGGCACGGCGCGGTCTCCTCTTCCGGGGGTGACGGGACAAGCTACCACACCTCCCCCTGCGGTCCGCGCGCTATCCTGGCGGCCAGGGAGAGGAGCCTTGCCGTGGCGCCGCGATCGATCCTCGCCATGTTCGCGATCGTTCTGGGGTTGGGGCCGACGAGCGCCCACAGCGCCGAGGTTCCTCAGTGGCCGTGGACCGGTACACCCCCCGAGGGAGAGCCGCTGCGCTTCGAGGTGGTCGAGGGCAACACGGACAATGCGCTTTACCGCTGGGGTCCGGTGGCGGCCCACGCCCTCGCCACGTCGGGGGAGAGTCCCCGGCTGGTGGTGGCCTTCCCCGCGGGGAACGAGGGGGTGGCGCTGTGGTTCGCGGCCGGTGGGGAGCCCGTGAGCCTGGAGATCGAGGGCCCGCTGGCGCCGTTGGCGGACGAGGAGGGGCGGGAAACAGCCTGGGGCATCCATGGGGTTCTGCGGGTCGATCGGCCGGCGCTCATGCTGGAGCGCACCGTGGCAGGCAGCATCCGTTCGATCCGCGAGCAGTTGTGGGGCGGCGAGCTGCTCGGCGAGCCGGCCGCCGAGGTGGTCCACGACGGGGGTTGTGCCTGGGTCTTGCGGACCCTGTTCGACGGACGCCAGCTCATCGTTCAGATCTGGCCCCTCGACGGCGCCAGTTGCTCGCTGGACGAGGGGGGAAGCTTCACCTGCAATGCCGGCATCGGCGACGCGCAGCTGCGCCTGTCGTTCGTCGTCCTGGGCCAGGCGCCGCCCCTCACCCCGATCCCCGCGGATCGCATCCTGCGCCCCGGGGTGGAGGCCGACCCCCGCGATCTGCAGGCCCTGGCGTTCCTGACCTACGAGGAGAAGTTGCTGGCCGGCTCCTGGCGCTTCCTGACCTACTTCGGCCGCGACACCCTGCTCTCGATGGCGATGCTGATGCCCGCGGTCCGTCCGGAGGTGACCGAGGCCGGGTTACGTTCGGTGTTGACCCGGCTGGACCCCCGCGGGCACGTGGCCCACGAGGAGGATATCGGCGACTGGGCGGCGCTGCGCCGGGTGGAGCAGGGCGCGGATCCGGCGGCGCTCTCACCCGCCGAGCTGGGGGCGCCGATCCACGACTACAAGATGATCGACGACAACTTCCTGCTGGCGCCCGTGGCCGCGGCCTATCTGCTGGACGATCCGGACGGTGCCGCCCGCGCCCCGGTCTTCCTGGGCGAGCGGTGCGGCAGCCGCAACTGCGGGGACGCCCTGCGGGAAAACCTGGACCTCGTCGTCCGGCTGGCCGAGCCGTTTGCCGCCGATCCCCGCTGGACCAACCTGATCGCCCTGCGCGAGGGGGAGAACACGGGCGAATGGCGCGACAGCGAGGTCGGCCTGGGGGGTGGCCGCATCCCCTACAACGTCAACGGAATCCTGGTGCCGGCGGCGCTGCGGGCGGCGGCACGGCTGCTGGAGAGCCCGGCACTGTGGGGCGACAGCGCGGCCGCTGACCGGGCCAGGGAGCTGGCCGCGGCCTGGGACGTGGTGCCGCACATGTTCACGGTCACCGTCCCCGAGCCCCGGGCGCGACGTCGGATCGCGGCGCGGGCTCGTCGGGCCGGCCTGGACCCGGCCCCGGCCCTGGCCACCCTCGACGGCCCCGTGACCTTCCCGGCGCTGGCGCTGGACGCGCAGGGCCGCCCGGTGTCGGTCATGCACTCGGACGACGGTTTTGATCTGATGTTCGGCGAGCCGACCGAGGAGCGGTTGCTGGGTGCGGCGGAGCGGATCCTGCGCCCCTTCCCCGCGGGCCTGCGCACCGACGTAGGGATCGTCGTGGCGAACGCGTCACTGGCCCGTGACGCCGGGCTGCGCAGCCTGTTCACCCCGGACCACTACCACGGCGAGGTGGTCTGGTCCTGGCAACAGGCCCTGCTCGCCGCCGGGCTGCGACGGCAACTCTCACGCCAGGATCTGCCATCCCATGTCCGCGACTCCCTCGTCGCCGCCCAGACCGCCCTGTGGGACGTGATCGACGCCACCGCCGCGCAGCGTCGCGCCGAGCTGTGGTCGTGGGAGGTCGACGGCGGCCAGGTGCAGATCGTCCCCTTCGGCCAGGCAGGCGGCCACCGCAGCGAGTCCAACGCGGTTCAGCTGTGGAGCACGGTGTACATCGGCGTCGGCCGGCCATGAGCGCGGGTCAGGGTGCGTGGGTGAGCTTGGGGCGGGGTGTGGGGTTTTTCCGGATTTTTTGGGATTCAGTTCGCGTCGACGAACTCGTAGTCGATCTGCAAGGTGCCGATCGCTCCCAGATCCAGCACCTGCTCGGACAGGAACATCCCTTGAGCCTGCTGGAACTCGGCGGTGCCGGAGTCGGCCCAGCTGCCCTCGGAGTTCAGGCGGAACACCTGGCGCCGGTCCTGGTTGATGAACACCAGGCCGATGCGGATGTCGTCGGGGTGCCCCAGACCGGTCAGGTCGAGCACGTCCTCGTTACAGCCATCCACCGTGTAGTGCAGGTTGCCCGCGTAGGTCAGCTCGCAGACCGGGCAGAGGGGCTCGTCTTCGGTGTTGACCAGCAGGCTGTTGAACTGGGTCTGGCAGTCGTCCAGGTAATCGACGGCGGAGGCGAAGTCGTACAGCCCGTCGAACTCCAGGCTGGTCGGCCAGATGCAGATCGGGTGGGTCTCGCACTCCGGATCGGCACAATCGACCAGGCCGTCGCCATCGTTGTCCACGTCGTCGCCGCAGTCGATCTCGCCCGGGGGGCCGGTGTCGTCGTCGCCTGTGTCATCGTCACCCGTGTCGTCGTCGCCCGTGTCGTCGTCGCCTGTGTCGTCGTCGGCCGTGTCGTCGTCGCCCGTGGTGTCGTCGTCGTCCCAGCCGGGGGGCAGGGGTTTGCCGTAGCACGCTGCCAGCAGCAGCGGCAGCGCCAAGGCGAGGGCGATGCGGGTGCCTGGAACCACCATCTCTTTCCCGTCAGCTGCTCGCAGTCTACTGCCGCGGGCCGGTCTGCGCAGCCCGCAAGCGCCCGTCTGGCCGCGGGTTCCCTGTGACGTTCACTGTAGCCGACGCCGTCGCCAGACCACCCAGGCCACTCCGGCCACCCCCGCCAGCAGGGACGGGGCCGGGCCTCTGTCCGCCTGCGCGCAGCGACAGCCGTCGTCGTCGTCCAGATCGTCGTCGTCGTCAGCCGGAGCTGGCGCCTCGCAGTCCGGGTCGACCTCGTCGCAGATCTCGTCGCACTCGCCATCGTCGTACCAGCCGTTGTACTCGCAGGGATCCCGGCTGCCGTGGACGTCCTCGATGTGGTCCAGCAGCCAGTCCGCGGCGATGTCGACGCGGGTACTCCCCGAACGGTAGGCGCAGTCCATGTCGGACCACGAGTGCACCGCCCCCTGGATCCACTCGCCATCGACGTCGAAGAACTGGGGGCCGCCCGAGTCCCCGCTGCAGACGGTGGCCTCGCCCGGGTTGGTGTCCGTCTCCGAGATCAGGAACATGTCGTCGTAGCTGTCCAGGGTCAGGGTGGCCGATCGCTTGACCCCCGAACCGGCGCCTCCCGCCGAGGTCACACCGAAGCCGACCGATATCAGCTCGGCGCCCAGATCGTCGTCGACCAGCTCGTCGGTGCGGAACCGGGTCGCCCGGAAGGGGGCGTCCTCCTCGAGGATCATCACGTTGAGGTCGTACTCGCCCAGGGTGCCGCCGGCACCGTTCTGCAGCGGCACGTATCCCGGGTGGATCTCCATGTCGACGAACCCGATCTGCAGCGCCGGGTCCTCGATGTCGTAGCCGAAGAACGCCTGGCCCAGCGCCACCACCACTTCGATGGGGATGCCCTCGCCGCAGTGGCCCGCGGTCAGCAGCACCCGCGGCGCGATCAGGTTGGCCGAGCACAGGCTCATCACGTTGCCGTTGATGTCCGCCCCGATGGTCACCACCGAGTCGAATCCGTACTCCTCGGACCCGTTGACGATGGGATCCACCGAGGTCGCGACGACGGCGGGCGGTTCGGTGCAGCCGGCGAGCAGGGTGAGGAACAGGGCCAGGGGTAGGGGACGGCGCATGGCCGACATCCGACCCCGATGGAGGCCGGATGTCAACCGAGTTCCGAGACCGAGACCGAGACCGAGCCCGAGTCCGAGCCCGAGACCGAGTCCGGGTCGCTACGGAGCCGGGACGTCGATGCGGGTCGGGTGGACGTGATCCAGGAGTTTGCGCGAGCCCCTCATGCCCATCTGCTCGAACAGGAACAGGAACTTGTCCTGTAGCATCTTGGCCATGCCGTCGCGGATCTCGTCGGACAGGCCCCACCACTGGGCCTTGAAGGCGCCGTAGCCCTTCTTGCGGGTCTTGTAGTGGAACTGTTCGTCGGTCTGACCGTCCTTGCGCTCGCCGGTCAGGTTCCGATCGATCCAGGCGTAGATGTCGGCCTTGAGATCGTCGGGCAGCAGGCCGCCGTCGTACTGGATGTTCTGGAAACCCGTGGCCAGATGGACCTCGGCCGCGTCGCACTCGGCAAAGCGGTGGAAGGCGCCGTCGGGCAAGGTCGAGGCGCCGTGCTGGACCGCGCCGCCCATCCCGTACTCCAGCGCCGCTGCGCCGCAGTCCCGCAGGACGTCGAAGTCGAGCGCCACCTGGGCCACGGTGCCGTCGGGCAAGGGAACGCCGCCGTGGGAGGTGCCCGACTGGACGCTGATCTTGGAGATCCCGGTCACGTCGCCCAGGGCCGCGGCCAGCCCGTCGGCGTAGGCCCGCAGCTCCTCGACCGTGGAGTTCTTCTTGCCCACCTCGCCGATCTCGCCGCCCACCGACACGGTCACTCCCGCGGGCTCCAGCTCGCGGATCCAGTGGGTCAGCTCGGCACCGACCTCGTAGTTCAGCCGCTGCTGCTCGGCCAGGGTGTCGTGGCTCAGGTCGACCAGCGTCGAGGTGTCGACGTCGATGTTGTAGAAGCCGGCCTCGATGGCCTCGCGGATCAGGTCCTTGACGACCTCGATCTCGGCCCGGGGATCGGACGCATGTTTTTTCGCGTTGACCTGGAAGTGGTCGCCCTGGATGAACAGCGGGCCAACGTACCCCTCCTTGATCGCCGCGGCCATGACGCAGGCGCCGTACTCGGCAGGCCGCTGGAAGGTGTAGCCGATCTCCGAGCGGGCGATCTCGAACAGCACCGGACCACCGTCGATGGCCGCCAGCGCCCGCAGGACCGCGCGTGCCACGTCGTAGGTGAGTCCACGGATGTTGATGGCGGGGACCGCGACGTTACGGTAGGCGCCCTGGCCCTTCGCCCGGTAGATCTCCTCGATGGACGCCAGGATCGCGCCCAGCTCCTGACCGGTGGTGCGGATCAGCCAGCGGCAGCGGTCACGCAGCGCCGCATCGCCGGCGAACACCGCGTTGTGGGTCAGCCGATCGATCCAGCCACCCCGGACCACCGCCGCGTCCAAAACCGTCACCCTGTCGCCCTGTACGTCGATCACACCCGCACAGAAGTCCTGCAGCTCTTGCTCGGAACCAAACAGCATCGTGCCCACCTCGTTGCTTGTTCGTGGTTGTCGTGTCCGCCTACGGGATTCGTCAGGCTAGCGCGACCTCCCCGTACGTCAAGCCCCTGCAGGCACTCCCCGATGCCAACCTCGCCTCCTTCCTCCGCGAACTCACCGCGGCGCTGGATACAGCGTCGATCCCCTACATGCTGACGGGGGCCTGCGCGATCATCACGGCACCTGGTGAGATATGCAGGCTAGAACACCGATCAGTAACGGTACTGAGCCCTATCTTCCCCGGGGGGAT
>CAYTBN010000016.1:0-113169 GCA_964436045.1 uncultured Rickettsiales bacterium
TGTCGATCCCCCCGGGGAAGATAGGGCTCAGTACCGTTACTGATCGGTGTTCTAGACCGATCAGTCTAGAGCCACAGTTCCTCCCCGATCCCGACCGCCGCCACTCCCCCGAGCGGCCCCATCAATACACCCACACAGGCCCGACTTACGGCTTTTTGGCTTTTCGTTGTTGACTAGACCGACCAGTCAGTCTAGCGTCCCGAGCCAGCATCGAGAGGAGCCCATGGCAGGCCTGGACGCCGAAACCCGCGAGATGATCCTGTCCACACTGTCCCGCTACGCCGAGCGGCAGCTGTCCGCCGAGGTGCTGCTGGACCTCGACGCGCGCGATCAATTCCCCGAGGGAGTGCTGCGAGACCTGTACGACCCCGAGCAGCTCGGGCTGCACCTGCTATTCGTGCCCGAGGAGTACGGAGGTTTCGGCGGGGGGGCGTTCGACATCTACCGAGTGGCGGAGACCGTCGCGGGCATCGACCTGGGCATCGCCACGGGGATCCTGGCGACGTTCCTCGGGATGGACCCGATCTCCGTCGGCGGGACCGAGGAACAGAAGCACCACTGGATGGCGCGCATCCTCGACGAACAGATGCTGGTTGCCTACGGCGCCACCGAACCCCAGGCGGGCAGCGATCTGGCGATGCTCCAGACCCGCGCGGTCCCGTTCGAGGAGGACGGTGAGATCCAGGGTTACCGGATCAGTGGCCAGAAGCAGTGGATCAGCAACGGAGGCGTGGCCGCACTGTACACGGTGCTGGCGCGGGCGCCGGGTGGACCGTCGTGGTTCGTGGTGGAGCGTGGCACGCCGGGATTCCAACCGGGCAAGCCCGAGGACAAGCACGGCATCCGGGCGAGCAACACCGCTGCGCTGTTCCTGGACGACGTCGTGGTCGGGCGCGACGCTCTGGTCGGCGGGCTGGAGGGTCAGGGGCTGCTGCAGGCCCAGGCGGTGTTCGGCTACACCCGCTTGATGGTGGCCGCGTTCGGGCTGGGTGGGGGCTGGGACGCGCTGCGGCGGGCGATCCGCTACTCCCAGCAGCGGATCCAGGCCGGGGCGCCGCTGGCGCACAAGCAAGGTTTCACCCACAAGCTGATCGTGCCCAACGCGGCGCGGCTCGAGGCCGCCCGCGCGTACATCGAGTGGACCGCCGAGCGGATCGACGAGGGCGACGGGGACCTGGGGACCGAGGGAGCGGTCGCCAAGTACATGGCCACCGAGGCGGGCAACCGGGCGGCCGAGGACGCGATCCAGGCCCACGGCGGCTACGGGTACACCCGCGAGTACATGGTCGAGAAGATCAAGCGTGACGTCCGCATCACGACGATCTACGAGGGCACCTCGGAGATCATGGAGTGGACCATCGCCCGCGACCGCTGGCAGCGCCACCTCAAGACCCGCGGTCGATACTACGGCGACTGGGCGGATCGGCTAGAGGCCCTCGCCGACGGGCAACCGGCCACAGGCGCCGACGCCGCCGTGCTCGCGCTGCGGGCGCTGGGCGTGATCCTGGAGCGATGTCGGCTGGACCGGCTGACCCGCAATCAACACGTGCTCTTCCGCCTCGGCGAGCTGATCGCAGAGGCCGAGACGGCGGCGGTGTTCGCCGAGCGGGCGATCACCAAGCCCACGGACGCCATCGATCTGGACGACGACACCCGGCGGGCGCTGGCGCGGATCCACGCCCGCAGTGCGGCCCTGCGCGTGGCCTGTGAAGGGCTGCGCTGGACCACGGGGGCCGGACAGACCGATCCGGAGCTGGCGTCGAGCCTCGACCTGCCCGGGATCTATCGGATCCAGGCGGGCCTGATCGATGACATGGACCAGGCCGCGGCGGGACTCAATCGGGCCTTCGGCGGCGAGCAGCAGGGCTAGCGCCCCCCTTCCCGAGACATCCCCCAGGAGTGAGCAGATGTCGGATCCGAGACAACGAGCGGTGGCCATCGTCGGCGTCGGTGCGATCCTCCCTGACGCGCCGGACGCCTCGGCGTTCTGGGACAACATCTGCCAGCGGCGGTACAGCATCGACGACGTACCGGCCGGCCGCTGGAGCCCCGACGACTACTACGACACCGATCGCGGGGCGCCGTGCAAGACCTACTCCCGGATCGGGGGCTGGGTCCGCGACTTCCAGTTCGACTGGAAGCGCTTCCGCGTCCCTCCGCGCGTGGCGGAACAGATGGACGAGGGGCAGCAGTGGGCGGTCGCCGCCGCCGCCAGCGCGCTGGCCGACTACGGCTACCCGGAGCGGCCGCTGGACTCGGAGCGGACCGGAGTGATCCTCGGCGCCGCCCTCGGCGGCGACCAGCACCTGGATACCCACGTCCACATCGCCTTCCCCGAGTACGCGGGCGCGCTGGACCAGGTGGAGGAGTTCCGCGAGCTGCCCGAACCAGTGCGCACCGCGATCCTCGATCGTTGGCGGACCGCCATCGACCGGCGCTACCCCCCGGTGACCGAGGACACGATGCCCGGCGAGCTGCCGAACATCATCTCGGGGCGTGTGGCCAACCTCCTGGACATGGGGGGGCCGAGTTTCACCACCGACGCGGCCTGTGCGTCGTCGCTGGCGGCGGTCAGCGTCGCCAGTCGTATGCTCGCTGATGGGCATTGTGACGCGGTCCTCACCGGTGGGGTCGACCGCAACATGCACGCCTCGACCTTCGTGAAGTTCGCCAAGATCGGCGCGCTCAGCGCCAGTGGCAGCCGCCCCTTCGGCGAGGGCGCCGACGGCTTCGTCATGGGGGAAGGCGCGGCCGTGATGTTGTTGCGCCGTCTGGCCGACGCCGAGCGCGACGGGGACCGGATCTACGGCGTGATCCGCGGCGTGGGGATGTCGTCGGACGGCAAGGGCCGGGGCATCGTCGCCCCCAACCCGGACGGCCAACGGCGGGCCATCGAGCGGGCCTGGGCCGACGCCGGCCTGGATCCCGCCACCGTCGGGATGGTCGAAGCTCATGGCACGTCCACCTCGGTGGGCGACGTCGTGGAGTTCGAGAGCCTGTCCCAGGTGTTCGCCAGCGCGCCGGCCGACAGCGTGGCGCTGGGCTCGGTGAAGGGGAACATCGGCCACCTCAAGGCCGCCTCCGGCGCCGCGGGCCTGCTCAAAACCGCCCTGGCGCTATTCCATCATCGCCTCCCGCCGACGCTGAACGCCGAACCCGCCAATTCCCGGCTTCCGCTGGACAGCTCGCCGTTCTCCCTCAACCACGAGGCCCGCGCCTGGGAGGCCCGCGACGGGATCCCGCGCCGCGCTGGGCTGAGTTCCTACGGTTTTGGGGGCACCAACTTCCACCTCGTCCTCGAGGAACACGTCCCGGGCGGACTCGGGACCGGCCTGGCGAGCGGCGGGCAGGATCGTGCCGACCAGGGTCATCCGGTGGTGGCGGAGGCGCGGGCGGTCCCGGCGGACTGCGGTGAAGGCCCCGGCATCATCGGCATGAGCGCTGGCACGGCGGATGAACTACGGGCCGCGCTTCTCGGAGCGCTGCGCAAGGTCGAGGCCGGCTGGCGACCGCCAGCCGAGGGCCCGGGTGTCCTGGACGACCCGGAGCGGGTCGTCATCGGTTTCGCCGACGGCGCCGAACTCCGCGATCGGCTGGCCAAGGCGGTCCGGATCGCTGAACGGGACGACGCCCGCGGCTGGCGTGCGGTGCAGTCCCTCGGCATCCACCGCGGCAGCGGTCCGGCGCGCGGCAAGCTCGCCTTCCTGTTCCCCGGACAGGGGAGCCAGTACCTGAACATGGGTCGACGGCTGTACGAGACCGAACCGGTGGTGCGAGCGGTGTTCGACGAGGCCGATCGGGTGATGGAGCCGATCATCGGCCGGCCGCTAACCTCGTGCATCTTCGTGGACGATCCGGCACGCGCGGAGGAAGCCGAGCGGGGGCTGATGGACACGGCCATCACCCAGCCGGCGATGCTCACCCTCGACACGGCCCTGTGCCGGTTGCTCGCCGAGCGGGGATTCGAGCCCGACGTGGTGATGGGGCACTCGCTGGGCGAGTACGCCGCGCTCATCGCCGCGGGGGTGATGTGCTTCGCCGACGCCCTGCAGGCCACGGCCGCCCGCGGCCGGGAGATGGCGCAGGTGCGCGTCGAGGACAACGGCTGGATGGCCGCCGTGTTCGCCCCGCGGGAGGCCGTCGAGCAGGTCCTCGCCGACCTGGACGGTTACGCGGTGGCCGCCAACATCAACAGCAACAGCCAGTGTGTGGTCGGGGGCAACAGCGAGGCCGTGGAGCGGGCGATCGGAGCGTTCGTGGCGCTGGGATACCGGGCGCAGCGGATCCCGGTCAGCCACGCGTTCCACACGCAGATCGTGGCTCCCGCGAGCGCGCCCCTGCGACAGGTACTGGATCGACTCTCGATCTCCCCGCCCCGCATCCCCCTGGTGGCGAACGTCACAGGCGACCTCTATCCGGAGGACGTCGATGGCATCAAGGACCTGCTCGAGCGCCAGATCGCGTCGCCGGTCCAGTGGGTCCACGGCCTCCACTCGCTGTACGAGGCCGGCGTCCGGACCTTCATCGAAGTGGGGCCCAAGCGTGCGCTGAAGGGCTTCGTCGACGATGTGATGGGTGACAAGGACGGCGTGGTCTCCCTGTCCACCAACCACCCGCGAGTCGGCGACGTCGAGTCCTTCGGCCAGGCAATCAGCGGATTGCTGGCGGCGGGTCACGGCCGCCGGCCGGAGCCCGTCCAGAGCAACACCCCTCCCCCGAAGCAAACCGAGGAGTCCACGATGGCACCTTCCACTATCGAGCCTTCCGCCCTGGCGACCCTGGAGAGGGTCCTGGGCCAGGCGCTGCAGCTGGCGAACGCGACCACTGCGACCTCCGCCGGCGAAGGGAGCCACAGCGGTTCGCCAGCCAGGCCCACGGTGGTCGTCACCGGCACCGGGCTGGGATTGCCGGGCGCCGAGAAGGACGTGATGGACCCCGAGAACGCCCGGCGCATCCTGGCGGGCGAGCAGTTCATCGACCTGCTCCCCAGCCGCTTCCGAGCCGCGATCCTGGACAAGCAGATCACCCGCCTGGTCAAGGATCCGGACGGGCGGGGTTCGTTCCAGACGCTGGACGATCCGGCGGACGTGATCAAGCTGGCTGGCCGCCCCGGGCGCTTCGACCTGACGGCGGAGTATGGCGTCCCCACCGAGCTGGTCGAGGCGATGGACGTGACCACCCAGCTCGCGATGGCCGCAGGCCTGGACGCCCTGCGCGAAGCCGGCATCCCGCTGGTGCGCAACTACCGTGAGACCAGCAACGGCGGGACGCTCCCCGACCGGTGGATGCTCGCCGAACCCCTGCGCGACGAGACCGGGGTCATCTTCGCGAGCACCTTCCCCGGGCTCGATCGTTTCTCGGACGAGCTGCAGCGGTACTTCACCTGGAAGGGCCGCACGGAGCGGCTCGACGCGCTGGAGCAGCTGCGGGCGGCGACCGCCGACCCGGGCACGCTGGCCGAGCTGGACCGTCAGGCCGCCCTGTTGCGGGACGAGCTGACCCGGGAACCCTACGAATTCGACAGGCGTTTCCTGTTCCGGGTGCTGGCGATGGGGCACAGCCAGTTCGCCGAGTACGTGGGCGCCCGCGGTCCCAACACCCACGTCAACACGGCCTGTGCGTCCACGGACCACGCCATCTCGCTGGCCGAGGACTGGATCTGCGGCGGCCGCTGCCGGCGGGTGATCGTGATCTCGGGCGACTCGGTCACCAGCGACCGGATGCTGGAGTGGATCGGCGCCGGCTTCCAGGCCGCGGGAGCCGCGGCCACCGACGACCGCGTCGAGGACGCGGCGCTGCCGTTCGACCGCCGCCGCCATGGCCTGATCCTGGGCATGGGAGCCAGCGCCTTCGTGCTGGAGAGCGAGGAAGCGGCGAGCGAGCGCGGCATGCGCGGGATCGCCGAGTTGCTGGGCACCGAGAGCTGCAACAGCGCGTTCCACGCCACCCGCCTGGACGCGGACCACGTTTCCCAGGTGATGGACCGGCTGGTGACCGGCGCCGAGCGCCGCACGGGGATCCACCGCGACACGCTGGCCGACCAGCTGGTGTTCGTGTCCCACGAGACCTACACCCCGGCTCGCGGTGGCAGCGCGTCGGCGGAGATCGCGGCGCTTCGTCACACCTTCGGCGACGCGGCAAACCGGGTCGTGATTGCCAACACCAAGGGATTCACCGGCCACCCGATGGGCGTCGGCATCGAGGGCGCGGTCGCCGTCAAGATCCTCGAACACGGCGTGGTGCCACCGGTGCCCAACGTGGAGCAGCCGGACCCGGCGCTGGGACCGCTGAACCTGAGCCGGGGCGGCCCCTACCCCGTCCAGTACGCCCTCCACCTGGCAGCCGGCTTCGGCTCCCAGCTGGCGTTGACCCTGTTCCGCCGCGTCCCGGGGGGCCTGGATCGAGTGGACCAGCCCGATCGGTACCGGGCCTGGCTGGCGGAGACCAGCGGTCGGGCCGCCGCGCGGACCGAGGTCGACCTGCGGGTCCTGCGGGTGATCGATGAAGGCGCTCCCACCCGCCAGGCGCGTCCGGCTCCGGAGGAGATCGCGCCCGCTCCAGCCCCGCTGCTGCCCGTCGAATCCCCGCCCGTGGTCGCCGCGATGCCCGAGCCGGTGCCGACGGCTCCTCCGGTCGAGGCCGAACCCGTGGCGCCCCCGGTCGAGCCAAAGCCCGTGGCGCCCCCGGCCGAGGAGCCGGCGGGCGATGAAATCGAGGCTCGGGTGATCGCGCTGGTCGCCGAGAAGACCGGCTACCCCGAGGACATGCTCGATCTCGACCTGGACCTCGAGGCCGACCTGGGCATCGACACGGTCAAGCAGGCCGAGACCTTCGCCGCCCTGCGGGAGATGTTCGGCATCCCGGCCCAGGACGACCTGAGCCTGCGCGACTACCCCACCCTGGGCAGCGTCGTGCAGTTCGCCCGCGACCACCGGCCCGATGACGGCCGCGGGCACGCCGGGACCGAGACCGAGGCCGAGGCCGAGACCGAGACCGAGGCCGAGACCGAGGCCGTGGTGGACGACATCGAAGCCCGGGTGATCGCGCTGGTCGCCGAGAAGACCGGCTATCCCGAGGACATGCTCGATCTCGACCTGGACCTCGAGGCCGACCTGGGCATCGACACGGTCAAGCAGGCCGAGACCTTCGCCGCCCTGCGGGAGATGTTCGGCATCCCGGCCCAGGACGACCTGAGCCTGCGCGACTACCCCACCCTGGGCAGCGTCGTGCAGTTCGCCCGCGACCACCGGCCCGATGACGGTCACGACGATGACCCGGGTCCTGGCAACGGCACGCCAGACCACGGCTCGAGGGAGGACGGCGGCGGTTCGCGACCGGAGGACGCGGGCCGGCCCGCACCCGGATCACTGGCGGACGCCGATCGGATGCCACGGCGTGTCCCGATCTCCACGCTGAGGGCACCGCTGGAGCTGTGCAAGCCGACCGGGGTCACGCTCGATGAGGGCTGCCGCGTGGTGATCGGGATGGACCACGGCGGGATTGGCAAGGCGCTGGCGCGCCGCCTGGAACGCCGGGGGGCCGTCCCGCTGATCCTGGATGGTGACCTCGATGAGCAGGCGGGCCGGATCGCCGGATGGCTGGCCGATGGACCGATCCACGGCGTGTTCTGGCTGCCCGCGCTCGATGCCGAGCCGGTCATCGGCGAGATGGACCTCGACCGCTGGCGGGGGGAGATTCGACGCAAGGTCAAGGCACTCCACCGCACCATGCGCGCTCTGTACGGATCGGTGGACGGTGAGGGCAGCTTCCTGGTGGCAGCGACGCGGATGGGCGGCCTCCACGGGTACGGGATCGAAGGACCGAGCGCGCCCATCGGCGGCGCCGTGTCCGGCTTCTGCAAGGCCTATCGGCGGGAACGGGAGGCCACCCTGGTCAAGGTGGTCGACCTGCCGCCGTCGAGGCGGACCGCCGAGCCCGCCGACCTGTTGATCGCCGAGACCCTGGGCGACCCGGGCGCCGTGGAGGTGGGCTGCGTCGACGGCTCCCGCTTCGGCGTGTCGCTGGTGGAGCGATCCGCCGAGGGCCGCGAACCGGCCATGGACCTCGGCGACGAATCGGTGTTCGTGGTCTCGGGAGCCGCCGGGGGCATCACCAGCGCCATCGTCGCGGACCTGGCCGCCGCCACCCGCGGGACGTTCCACCTGTTCGACCTGGCGTCGGCGCCCGCTGCCGATGATCCGCAGGTCGCGCTGTTCCGCGCCGACCGGGAGGCGTGCAAGGCCGCTCTGATCGAGGAGCTGAAGGCCAGCGGTGCCAGACCGACGCCGGTCGAGGTCGAGCGCGGGCTGTCGGCGCTGGAGCGGGGCGATGCGGCGCTGCGGGCGCAGGAGGCCGTCCGGGAAGCGGGGGGTACGGCCCACTACCACGCCGTCGATCTGACCGACGGCCCCGCCGTCCAGGCCGCCATCGACGGAGTGCTGGCGCGCCACGACCGCATCGACGTCCTCGTGCACGCCGCGGGCCTCGACGTCAGCCGCCCGCTGGACGCCAAGCCGCCCGAGGAGTTCGACCGGGTCTTCGACGTCAAGGCCGACGGGCTGTTCAACCTGCTGCACGCGACCCGGGGAGCGCCCCTGGGCGCGTTGATCTCGTTCAGCTCCGTGTCGGCTCGATTCGGCAACCGGGGCCAGACGGACTACGCAGCGGCCAACGACCTGCTGTGCAAGGTCGGCGCGGCCCTGCCCGGCTGGCGGCCCGGCACCCGCGCCATCGCCATCGACTGGACGGCCTGGGCCGACATCGGGATGGCTACCCGGGGATCGATCCCCGCCGTGATGGAGGCCGCCGGGGTCGAGCTCTTGCCCCCCGAGGTGGGCATCCCGACCGTGCGGCGGGAGCTGCTGTTCGGCGGCGACGATCGCGAGATCGTCGTCGGCGGCCGCCTGGGTGCGATGGTCCAGGAGCGGGACGCGACCGGCGGCCTCGATCCCATACCTCTGGAGCGGCGGCTGGCGAGCCAGGAGAATCCGCTGCCGATGCTCGGTGAGGTCTCCGCGATCCCGGTATGTGGCGGCTTCGCGGCGACCACGACCCTGGACCCGTCCATCGAACCCTACCTGTACGACCACCAGGTGGAGGAAGGCCTGGCCTATCTTCCGGGGGTGATGGGCGTCGAGGCGTTCGCCGAGCTGGCGTCTCTGCTGGCACCGGACCACCGGGTGCGGGCGATCGAGGACGTCCGCTTCGAGGCGCCGTTCAAGTTCTATCGCGGCAACCCCCGTACCCTGCATCTGGACCTGGTCCCGGTCCCCGGCGGAGACGGCGTGCTCGTGGCCGACGCCCGGCTGCGCTCGTTGTCGCCCGCACCCGACCCCGGCCTGCCGCCCCGCGATCGGCTGCATTTCCACGGTCGCGTCCTGCTGTCCCCGGAGGCCGCGGCCCCCTCGACGGTGGCCTTCGAACCGCCCGGCGCCGACCTCCCGAGCGTGGAACGAACCGACATCTACCGCACCTTCTTCCACGGACCGGCCTACCGGGTGCTGCAGAGGGCCTGGTCCCAGGGCGACGAGGCCTGGGCGCTGCTGGCCGACGACCTGCCCCCGGAGTTCGCCGACGCCGTTCTCCGGCCGCTGGCCGCGCCCCGCTGGATCGAGGCCTGCTTCCAGGCCGCCGGCCTGTGGGAGAACGCCAGCTTGCAGACGCGATCGCTGCCCATGGCCGTGGACTCGATCCGCGTGCTCCGCCCCGAACCGGCGCGACAGGAACGGCCGCTGTTCGCCCACGTCTTCGCCCGGGACGGTGGCATGCGGTTCGACGTGGACGTGGTGAACGAGGACGGCGACCTCCACGCCGCGGTCCGCGGCTACCGGACGGTACCGGTGGCGCGCGGCGCGGTCGGCTGGTCCACGGGCACACGCCCGGCACCGGTCGCGGCACCGCGGGCGCTGTGATGGGGGCCCCGTGATCGACTGGTGGATCTGCGATCACGTCCCGGAGGCGGAGGGCTGGCTGAGCGCTTCCGAGCAGGCGGCGCTGGCCCAGCTGACGCTACCCAAGCGCCGCCGTGACTGGCTGCTGGGCCGCTGGACCGCCAAGCAGCTGGTGCGGGCACACCTGGGCGCCCGGGGCCCGCGGACGCCCGAACTCGACAGCATCTCCATCGACGCGGGCGAGGATGGGGCTCCGGTCGTCCGGTGCGGGGATGGCGGGACGGAGTGGCCGGCGATCAGTCTGTCGATCAGCCACTCCAACGGGGTCGCGCTCAGCGCGCTGTCCAGCGTTCCGGACGTGGTGGTGGGCGCCGACATCGAGCGGGTCGAACCCCGCGACCAGGCCTTCGTGAGGGACTTCTTCACCCCCGCCGAGGCGGCCGCATTCCAACCGCTGGCCGACGGTGTGCGGGACCGGCTGGTGACCGCGAGCTGGTGCGTGAAGGAGGCGAGCCTCAAGGTCCTCAAGGTCGGATTGCGGGCGGACACCCGCACCGTGGAGTGTGTACCTCGGGCAACCGAAGACGGCTGGTCCGCGGTGAGCGTGCGTGGTCCACGAGCGCTGTCGGCGTGGTGGCGGCCTCATGGCCAGTTCGCCGTCGCCCTGGCGCGGGGCTAGTCCGAGTCCGCGTCGAGCACACCCCGCATCATTTCGATCAGTTCCTGGGGTTTGAACGGCTTCTGCAGGAAACCCGCCAGCCCTTTGCCCGCGAAGGATGACGTGGCGTCCTGACGGCTGTAGCCGCTGGTCAGGATCACCCGCACGTTCGGCCGGATCCGCCGCAGCTCCGCGAACGCCTTTGCGCCGCCCATGTGGGGCATGGTCATGTCCAGCAAGACCAGCGACACGTCATCCGGCGCCTCGCGGAACCGCTCGACGCACTCGCTGCCGTCGGCGGTGAGGATCGTCTGGAAGCCGACGGCCTCGACGACCATCCGCACGGTCTCCCGCACGACCTCCTCGTCGTCCGCCACCAGCACCACCCCGTCACCTTGCCAGTCCTCCGCTGCCAGCGGCTTGACCAGCTGCACCTCGCGGGGCTCCTCGCTGGCCGGGAACAGCAGCTTGAAGGTCGTCCCCCGCCGCGGCTCGCTGTAGACCCGCAGCGCCCCGCTGTGCCCGCGCACGATCCCCAGGGTCGCCGCCAGGCCCAGCCCACGCCCCTTGACCTTGGTGGTGAAGAACGGATCGAACATCTGGTCGCGGGTCTCGGCATCCATGCCAATGCCCGTGTCCGAGGCCTCGAGATAGACGTAGTAACCCTCCGCCAGATCCCAGTCGCCGAACGCCTCCCCCAGATAGGCCTTGTCCGCCTTGACCGTGCCCGTGGAGACCGTGATGACACCGCTGCGCTCGCCGATGGCGTCCGAGGTCCGAGGCGTTGGTGATCAGGTTCATCACCACCTGCCGGATCTGGGTCACGTCGCCTTCGATCCGGGGCAGATCGCCGACGAAGTCGAACTTCAGCACCGCTTTCTTGGAGATCACCGCCTCGAGCAGGTGGCCGATCTCCTCCACCACGGTGGACAGCACGAGAGGCTGGACCAGGAAGCGGCCCCGGCCCGAGTAGGCCAGCATCTGGTTGGTCAGCTCGGCGGCGCGTTGGGCCGCCTGCTCGATCCGATCCAGATGGGGCGCCAGCGGCGACTGGGGTGGGGCCTTCATCATCGCCAGGCCCACATGGCCCAGGACCCCCATCAACAGGTTGTTGAAGTCGTGGGCGATACCCCCGGCCAGCACGCCCAGGCTCTCCAGCTTCTGGGCGTGGTGGATCCGGGCTTCCAGATCGCGGCGTTCCCTCTCGGCTCGCTCGCGCTCGGCCATCTCCTGCTGCAACCGCTCGTTCGCCAGCTTCAGCTCGGCGGTACGTTCTTCCTCCCGGAGCGCCAGCTCGTCGCGCGCCTTCTCCAGCGCCTCTTCGGTGCGCTTGAGCGAGGGATCTCGTTGTGGGCTCCCAGCATCCGGATCGGCCGGCCCTCGCTGTCGCGGATGGCCACCCCCCGGCAGCGGACCCATACCGTGGAGCCGTCGGCGTGCGTGTAGCGGACGATCTGGTCGTAGGGGTGGTCCGGATCCGCGCAGTGGCGCTCGAAGTTCTCGAGGGCCAGCTGCAGGTCATCGGGGTGGATCAGATCCTGCCACTCGCTGGCCAGGTGCTGCTTGGCGTCCGGGTCGACCCCGAGCACCTCCCAGAGCCGTGGACTCATCCATCGTGTTCGGGATGCTCGCGGTCCCAGTACCACACGCCGTCGAGGGAACCGGCCTGGAGGAAGCGGAAGATCGCTGGATCTTCGCTTACCAGACGCTGGAGCTCGGCCTCGAGATAGTGGAGTTCGCCCACGCGGCCATCCCTCCTCTGACTGGCTTGCCGCCATCAACACCGGATCGGTGACCTTTGTGGGGTATATCAGATCCGGAATCGAGCGGGAGCAGCGGCAGGGGTGGAGGGTGGGGCAACGAAACCGTGGATTCCCTTGCCGGAAGGCCCCGACAAAGGCAGGATGCCTGAACTCTGCCACCTCCAGCCGACGAGGTCACCTTGGGTCTGCTCTCACACGTTCGCTTGCCCGCCCCGATCGCCGACGTGGCCTACCGGGCCTACGAGCGCAGGCTCCTCAACGGGGTTCGCAGCGAGCCGGTACCCGGCCATGTCGGCGTGATCATGGACGGCAACCGGCGGTTGGCGAAGACCCTGGGGATGACGCCCTGGGACGGCCATGAACTGGGCAGCAGGACCGTCGAGTCGCTCGTGGACTGGAGCCGGGACGTGGGCGTCCGCACGCTGACGCTCTACGCCTTCTCCACCGAGAACTTCGATCGCGTCGAGGAGGAGGTGGACGCCCTGATGGGGATGTTCGCCACCAAGCTGACCCAGCTGGCCACCGACCGCCGGATCCTGGACAACCGGGTCCGGGTGCGGGTGCTGGGCCGCAACGAGATGTTGCCCGAGCGGGTGCGGGCGGCCATCGAGACCGTCGAGTCGGCCACCGGCTCCTTCGACGATTACCACCTGAACTTCTGCATCGCCTACGGCGGCCGCCAGGAGATCATCGACGCGGTCCGCTGCCTGATCGACAAGGTGAGCGCCGGCACGCTGGACGCCGACGACATCGACGAGAAGATGCTGGGGGAGCACCTGTATACCGCCGGGGACGATCCGGATCTGATCATCCGCACGGGCGGTGAATCGCGGCTGAGCAACTTCCTGCTCTACCAGGCCGCCTACTCCGAACTGTTCTTCACCGACGTGTTCTTCCCCGCGTTCCGGCGGGTCGACTTCCTGAGGGTCATCCGCGCCTACCAGCAGCGCGCCCGCCGCTTCGGCCGCTGACACGCTACTCCAGTTCCAGCATCCCGTGCTTGAGCGCCCAGACGACGACCTGGCGGGCCCGGTCCTCGTTCAGATCGTCGGCCAGTGAGGCCACGAGGTCCGCGTACGATGCGCCCTCCCCGGCGGCCCGGACCACGCCGACCACGTGGCGCAGCTTGAGCACGGGCGCCATCTCCGGATAGACCGGATAACGCCGAACCTCGAGGAAGCTGACGCCGAGCTCGGTGGCCCGCAGCCGGTCGTCGGCAGCCAGGGTGCGGGTGGGGTAGTGGGCGAAGACCGCGCCGAAGTCCATCCGCAGCCTGTTGGGCCGGTGGACGTCGCCGGGGGAGGCGTCGCGGGCGGCGGCGTTCAGCTCGTCCCACAACGCCTCGTAGCGGGGGATCAGGCGGGCCCAGTCGTAGGTCCGGCGGGCGAACTCGGCGCCGGCCCGCCCCAGGGCTTCGCGGCGGGCTGGATCGCCGGCCAGCTCGACCATCGCCCGCTCCAGCACCGCCAGATCCAGGGCCACGCCCTGGCCTAGCCGCAGGTGGGTCGACCGCCGCTCGGAGAGGAACGCCAGGTCCGCCAGTTCGGAGGCCGTTCCCGCGGTGTAGGTGGGCACGAACACCCCGCTGTCCGCAGGCACGGTCTCCCGGTAGCCGTCGTAGTCCGACACCACCACCGGCAGCCCGGCGGCCATCGCCTCGACCACGGTCAAGCCGAAGGTCTCCTGGGGGTTGTCACAGGGGCTGACGAACAGGTCCGCGGCGGCGTACAGGTCGGCCTTGGCGTCCTCGTTGAAGTCCGAGATCAGGTGCACGTGGGGCCGGACGTCCAGCGCCTGGGCGAACAGGCCGAGCATGTCTGCGTAGGGACTGCCCTGGCGGGAGCCCGCGAGCACCAGCTCCAGGGACGCACCTTCCGGGCGCGAACGCGCGCGAGCGAAGGCGTGCAGCAGCGGGAACAGGTCCATCTTCTCATGGGCCGAGAAGCGCCCCACGTAGAGCACGACCACCCGGTCGACCCCCAGCTCGAGCATGGACCGGCCCCTAAGCCGGTCCCCGGCGGTGAGGGCGTCGGCGTCCACACCGATGGGGATCACTGGCAACCTCATCGGAAAGGCCAACGGCGGACTGATGCGATCCTGGGTGGACGCCACCAGCGAGTCGAAGCTGCCCTGCATCACCCGCCGCCCCGAGTCGCTGGCGCACAGGATCGCGTCGTGTGAGCGCGGTCCTTGCAGTCCCATGGCCAGATAGGCCGACATGGCCGACGGCTCGCTGACCGAATGGCTCAGCGCCGTGACCGGGAACGGCCGGGTCGCCCGCTCGTTACGCAGGCAACACAGGGGCTGAAAGCCCGATGCGTGGTCCGCCAGATGGAACACCGTGTAGTCCGTCGATCGAACCCGGGCCAGCAGCGCCCGGCGCGGGAGCGAGCTGATGGGCGCTCCCCCGGGCGCCACCGCGCCATAGGTCGAACGGAAGGACCGCAGCTCGTCGGCCGTGGGGAGGAAGAAGTGGTAGGCGTCAAAACGGCCGTGCCGCATCAACGCCTTGAGGAACTGGTGGTTGGCCACGCCACGGCCGGGCAGCGGCCGCCCAGGCACGGGGGGTAGAAAGGAGTCCAGCGACGCGAAGACGCGCGGCGCGTCGGCCACGGGATCAGTCCCTGTTGTGGCGGGCAGTCACCGTTGTTTGCAGCCCACCGCGTACATTGAAGGTGCCCCGGACCTCCATCTGCACCGGGTCGAGCACCTCGACCAGCCGGTTGAGGATGCGGTTGGTCACGTCCTCGTGGAAGTGGCCCTCCTCGCGGAAGCTCCAGAAGAACAGCTTGAGCGACTTGAGCTCCACGCAGCGCTGGTCCGGCACGTACTCGATGACCACATTGGCGAAGTCCGGCTGCCCGGTCATCGGACACACGCAGGTGAACTCCGAGGTCTCGATGCGCACCACGAAGTTCTTGCCCGGGTGCGGGTTCTCGAAGGTATCCAGGGTCTTGGACGGCTCGGTCGACATGGCCTCCTCCGGCTGCTGACGGGCGAGCAGAGAGCTTAGCAGCGGCGGGGCAAAAGAGAAGCGCTATCCGCGATCGACGTACGGGGCGGGGTCGGGCAGCCCCAGCCGCTCGAACGCCCGCAATCGCAGGACACAGGCGTCACAGACGCCGCAGGCGCGGCCCTGGCCGTCCGGGTCGTAGCAGCTGCGGGTCAGCCCGTAGTCCACACCCCGAGCCCGGCCCTCGCGGACGATGCGCGCCTTGTCCCATTGCATCAGCGGGGCGTGGATCGCGATCCGATCCCCCTCCACGCCGGCCCGGGTGGCCCGGTTGGCCAGGGTCTCGAAGGCCTCGATGAACTCCGGACGACAGTCGGGGTATCCCGAGTAGTCCACCGCGTTGACACCGATGAAGAGATCCCTGGCAGGCAGCACCTCGGCCCAGGCCAGGGCGTAGCTCAGGAAGATCGTATTGCGGGCAGGTACGTAGGTGATCGGGATGCCGTCACCGATAGTCTCCTCGTCCCGGCCCTTGGGGACCTCGATGTCCGCGGTCAGCGCCGATCCGCCGAACTGCGCCAGATCGATGTCCACCACCCGGTGCTCTACCACGCCCAGATGCGCGGCCACCGCCCGGGCGGCGTCGATCTCGGCGGTGTGGCGTTGGCCGTAACAAAACGAGAGTGCGTGGGGTGCGAACCCCTGCTCCCGGGCGATGACCAGCGCCGTCGCCGAGTCCAGGCCGCCGCTGAGCAGGATGATGGCGGGCTTGCCGGTCATCGAGCACCTCCCGGACCGAGGGTGGTCCGGGCGGACCGGAGCGTCAAGTACCGCGGCCCGGCCCACAACCCTGCCCTCCTTGCGTTGTCGGTCTCGCTGGCGTACAGATCCGCGAATGCACCCGTACATCCTCAAGGATCTCGAGATCCCGCTGGGTTTCACCACCATCGGGCCGTTCTCCATCGGGACCTACGGGCTGATGATGGCCATCGGCTTCCTGTGGGGGTGGCGCTTCAGCCGGCGGAGCGCGCTTCGGCGGGGCTGGGACCCGGAGTTCGCCTACACGCTCGTCATCAACGCGATGATCTCGGGTATCATCGGCGCCCGTCTGTTCCACGTCATCGACCACTGGGACTACTACCAGCACGACCTGGCCAAGATCTTCACCGCGTCCAGCGGGCTGACCTGGTACGGCGGGCTGATCCTGGCGATCATCACCAGCTACATCATCTGCCTGCGCAAGGGATACCCGTTCAGCGGCGGGATGGACATGGTCACCCCGATGCTGGCGTCGGGGTATGCCTGGGGTCGGATCGGCTGCTTCTTCGCCGGCGACGGCTGCTACGGAATCGCGGCCTCGCCCCCCTGGGAGTTCCTCGGCATCGCCTTCCCCGACGGGCTGGTCAAGGCCATCGATCCCGTCCATCCGACCATGCTCTATGAGGCGCTGTTCAACTTCTCGCTGTTCGGCATCCTGTTCTGGGTCGACTCGAAGTTCACCGTGCCCAACCGCTGGCGCTACGGGCTGTTGTTCGCGATCTTCGCCTTCTTCCACTCCCTGGAGCGGTTCCTCGTCGAGTTCATCCGCCTGAACGACCGCTACTGGTTCGAGGGTCTCTCCATCGCCAAGTACAGCCCGGCCGAGTACTTCGATGGCACCTGGGGGCTGAGCTTCAGCCAGTGGATCAGTATCGGCGGCATGGCGGTGGGTCTCGTCTTCTTCTTCCTGCTGATCCGCGGCAAAGGCGCCCCCTACCCCATCCACACCGGCAACGCCTGGGTCGACCAGCATCCGGAGCCCGAGCCCGCAAAGCCGGTGAAGAAGCGCCGCAAGAAACGGAAGTAGGCCGAGGCCGAGGCCGAGACCGAGACCGAGATCCCTCCCCCCAAACGAAAAAAGCGCCGGGTGGAGAGCGCCCAGAACGCCACCCGGCTCGTAACCCGTCACCTCCCGACCGCTAACCGGTCAGGCGGGCCATACATACGAGTATGATTTTACAACGTACTTGTATGAAGGCAAGTCAAACGATGTCAGAAGATTGCAAACGAGGTCGGGATTCGAGGTCGGTCAGAGCGAACGCAGGGCGACACTGGCTCCGGTGCCAGGGAAGGCGAAGTACATCCACAACGACACCATCTCGGCACCGAGGGATTCGGCCAGGCGGCGCGAAGCGCGGTCCTCGGGGTCGGTGAGGGCCAGGAAGACCTGGCCGGCCCGCACCCGGCGGTCGACGACCGCCCCCACCAGCGCCCGGCCCAGTCCCTGGCCGCGGCGGGACGGAGGCACGATCGCGCCCACGCCGAAGTGGCCGTGGCCCAGCTCCTCGCCCCGGGCGACCGCCAGCACCTGGGCGCCCCGCTCGAGCCGGTAGTGGGGCCGATCGCGGACGATGTGCCGCACGTCGTCGGCGGTCTCCGTGCCCGGGTCCACCTCGGGTGCCTCGAGGTAGACGGGCAGCACCCGCTCCCACTCATCCGGATGGCCCTCCACCAATTGGCAGCCTTCGGGAAGCTCCGCTCCGGGTGGCTTGCTCAGCCGGTAGAGGACCGCCAGCACGTGGTGGGTGCAGCCGCGCTCCAGCAGTTCGTTGAGCACGCCCGTCTCGTCGGTGCGCACCACCACGCCCCGCACCCGATCGGACTCGACCAGCTCGTCGAGCACGGCCGAGCGGCGACAGGCCGCCCAGGGCTCCAGGTAGATCGCGCAGGCGAAGGGTGTCAGATCGGGCACGAAGAAGTCGGGCACGACCACCGCGTACCCCGCCCGCTGTCCGTCCACCCGGATCCCCAGGTACTCCTCGGGGAGCGACAGGTGGTGGCTCACCTGCTCCAGGCAGGGCACCCGCAGGGAGACGCGCAGCTCCTCGCGAGACGGGCCGGCCGCCGCTTCGTCAATGGGCGCGAACTCGATGTCCATGGACCCATCCGCTTCCCCCCGCCGCCACCGAGCATAGATCGATCCAGGCCGGCGCAGTCAACGGCTGCGGGCCCTGCGGCCGATCCCGTGGGCCGCCGTGACCCCCGCGACGAAGGCCCGGCGCCGGGCGGGGTCCGCCAGGGTCTCGGCCTCCACCAGCGGCAGCTCGGGCCAGCGGCGGCGGGCCGCCAGGGCGAACATTCCCGTCCCCGCCACGGATCCCGTTCCCTCCCCTACCACCGGAACCCCGGCGGGTCCGCAGCTCGGGGAACGTCCCTTGAGGATCAGGCCGGCGATGGCCAGGTCGTGCAGCGCGGCAAGGGTGAGAGCGATCCAGTCGTCCATCGTCGGGGTGAGATCGACGCCGGTTGCGATCACGGCCATCCGCGGCGCCTCCGGCGATCCCCGGAGCTCGACCGGGTCCCGGGGCACGGGCAGGCCGATGCCGACCTCCGGGCAGACGGGCACCAGCTCGAACCGACGGGCGAGCTGGTCAGCGACGACGGAGTCCCGCCGCTCCCGGCCATCGTAGCGCACGCGGTGCCCCAGCAGGCACTCGCTGACGGCGACCCGGGGGCGCGGGGTCATCGGCTCACGGAAAGGTGGAGCGCCGTCGGCGGATCAGGATGGCCAGCAGCGTCGCCGCCGCCAGCGCCGAGCGGCCGCTGCCGCCGGACCGGCACCCGCATCCGCCGGCCATCTGGCCGTCGAGGTCGAGATCGTCGGCGGTCGAATCGTCGTCGTCCCCCTCCTCGGGGGGGGGTGGATCGGGCAGCAGAAGGGGGACGTGCACGTTGCCGCTGTTGCGGTGGTCGTGGTGGAAGGACGCCCAGGAAACTCCGGTGTGGGCGGGGCCGCTGGTGTCCCAGGCGAACAGGTAGCCGGCCCGGGTAGCCGACACCACCTCGAGCTGGGCGTCCCCGTCCAGGTCGCCGACCGCGGGCGAGGAGGTCACCCAGCCGGCGGTGCTCTTGGGCCAACCCTCGGGTTCGACCCCGGTGTAGTCGAAGGCGTGGACGAGGAAACCGCCGCTGCCGGCGATGACCTCGGGGTACCCGTCGCCGTCCAGGTCGGCGATGGCAGGGTTCATGAAGAACTGGATGTCCTCGACCTGCCGCGGGAAGCCCTTGATGAACATCCCGGTCTCGCTGTTCCAGGCCCCCAGCAGGTGGTCGAACTCCCGGCGCTTGCCGTCGCTGACGATGCCGAGGCCGAACTCGGGATCGATCCCGCTGTTGATCACGTCCATCACGCCGTCCAGGTCCAGGTCGCCCACAGACGAGCTGGCGACGCCGTGCAAGAAGGCCTCGGCGCGGGCGTTGGACCAGGGGCCGAACTGGTCGGAGAAGTGTCCCAGCGACACGTAGCTGGTGCCGTCGGACCGCAGGATCAGCCCCGGATCGGCGGTGGTCTGCAACACCACCTCGAGCTTGCTGTCCCCGTCCAGATCCACCAGCGCGGGCGAGGCCGTGGTGCCCTCGCCGACGATGGGCAGAGCGGCCGTGAAGGCGCCGAACAGGGTCACCGGCCAGCCGTCCAGGTAGGGGCTGTCCGGGTGCAGGTTGCCGTCGCCGTGGACCGCGTAGGCCAGGCCGTAGTAGTTGCTCACGCTCTCGTTGGTGCCCACCACCGCGTCGAGGATGCCGTCCCCGTCGACGTCCCCCAGCGCCGGGGTCCCGACGATGCGGGCCGACGGCCACTGATCCGCCCCTTCCCATGACAGCGCCACCGGCCAGCCGTCGACCAGCTCGCCGTCGTCGTGCCAGGCGTACAGGTGGCCATCCATGCTGCCGATCACGATCTCCAGGTCCCCGTCCCCGTCCAGATCGCCCAGGGCCGGAGAGCTGCCGACGGCCCTGTCGATCACCCGGCTGGGCGAGGTCGACTCCGGGTCCGAGAGCAGCGGATCGAGGCTCCGGGGGAACCCGTCACGCGGCGCCCCCGACGCGTCGAACACGTGGACGTACCCCCGCAGGGTCGTGACCACGATCTCCAGCGTCCCGTCCCCGTCCAGGTCGTCCACCGCCGGCGAGGAGAGCACCGCGCCGTACGCCGCGTCGGAGACGGCGCCCGAGGTGAAGGCGCCCGAGTCCAGGTGGTGGGCAGGTCCGTCGGCGTCCACCTCCTCCAGCAGCTCCATGGCCACGGGCCAGCCCTCCAACGGCTCGCCGTCGCCGTCGATGGCGTGGATCCGGCCGTCGGATGTGCCCAGGATGATCTCCAGGCGCCCGTCGCCGGTCAGATCCATCAGCGCCGCGCTGCCCTCCACCGACGCGCCCAGATCGACCGGGAAGCCGGGGTGGACATCCGAATCCTCGATCACGCTGACCGTCCGCCGCGCCTGGCCCAGGTTCCCCGCTCCATCGGTGGCCTCGACCCGGATGGTGACCATCCAGCCGTGGGCCATCATCGCCCGGCCGACGTTGTCGTCCTCGGGGGTCAGCTGCCGCGGGGCCACGCGCTCGGTGGCGAGCACCTCGTGCACGGGCAGTTCGGCCAGCAGGCCGTCGAAGTCGGCGCCGGTCAGCTCCATGTCCGCCAGCTCCACGAACTCGCTGTCCCGCGGATCGGCGCCGCCCGCCCAGGACACCTTCACCTGGATCCCGGCCTCCCGGCCCCGGATCCAGCCGCGGATCGGGATGGTGCCCCCGGCCGCCGCCTGGATCGGCTCGAACCAGGGCGGGTCCTCGATGAAGACCTCCGGGGGGATCTCCCGGTCCCGCACCGCTGCCACCGCCCGGCCCGCGTTGATCCGGCCATGGCCGAAAAACAGGTCGAAGCCCGGGTACGAGGGGTAGAGCTCGGGATCGGCGTCGGGTCCCAGGGACTCGGGGATGTCGATGTCGTCCGCGGTGGCGATCAGGACCTGGGCCACCTCGCCCGCGGTCAGAGGCGGATCGAGTCCGGTGTCGACGCCGGCCGACACCACCAGCCCGGCCGTGCCAGCGACAACCGCGGTCCCGCCGGACGCGCAACCGGTGGACGAGCCCGACAGCTGCACGCGGGGGCCGAAGTTGGTGCAGTTGGAGAAGCTGAGGAAGCTCTTGATGTCCTCGCTGTCGTCGTCGTCGTAGCGCACCGCCTTGACCGATAACGCGTAGGGATCGGTGGACGGGTAGTTGAGGTGGAACGAGGTCTCGTCGGCCGCGGCGCAGACCAGGGTCACCCCCTGGTGGTAGGCGTAGGCCATCGCCTCGTGGGCGTACGCGCTGTGGCCCAGGGTGCCCGACGCCGCCTGCACCACCGCGGCCCCCGAGTCGACCGCGAAGAGCACGCCACTGGCGTAGTTGTCCCCGTCCATGATGAACGCGTCGCCCGTGCGCACGTTGAGCAACATGCAGCTGGGGCAGACGCCGATGTCGCCGCCGTCGTCCCCCTCCGCGCAGGACTCCTCGGCCTCGAAGGTACCGTGGCCGTAGCGCGTGTCGTCGTAGGGATCGTTGTCGTTCCAGTGAAAATCCCAGCCGGAGATGTCATCCACGTAGCCGTTGCCATCGCTGTCGACGCCGTCGGCGAAGTCCGGGTCGTGGATCAGGTCCGACGGCTCCAGCAATGCGTCGGCCACGTCGACGCCCGCGGTCATGTCCACCCGGGGATCCGCGGCGTAGTCGTCGATGTTGAACACGCCGTCGGCGTTGATGTCCCACACGCCGGGGAGCGCGATGCCGTCTGCGTCCTGGGGTTCGTTCAACTCGCCGCGGTTGAGGAAGTGCTTGCGTACCGTGTCGCCGTTGTCCCACTTGATGCCCGAGTCCAGCACCGCGATCACGACCTCGGGCGATCCGGTGGTGATCCCCCAGGCCACGTCCGCCGCGATGCCGCTGCCGAGGGGCACCTCCGCCGGACGGACGGACTCGTAGTTCGGATCCACGTAGGACACCAGGTACCAGCGCCCGTCCAGGTCCGACGGGCACTCGGGTTCCGCTCCCAGGGCGTCCCCGCACTCGGGGTACAGCGGCAGCGGCACTTCGGCGCGGCTGGCCAGCGGTGGCAGGAACAACGCGGCCGTCAGGGAAAGCGCGAGGGTGAGATGGGAGAGCTCGATCCGGTTCACAGCCTGCTCCGGGTGATCCGGGACACGGTATCACCGGGCCAGTGGGGGTGTCATGGGGGAGGGGGGAAGATGGGCTCGGACTCGGACTACCCCCCCGCTCCCAAGCTGCGGGCGGAGCCCGTCAGCGGCCCCCCAAGCCGGTCGCGTCGGTCGAGGTTCTGCTGCGGGCGAAGCCCGACAGCAGCAACCGCGCTCGGCCCCCAAAGCTCCGAGAACAAAAAAAATCCTTGTCTGCAGGCGGATGAGGGGGAGGGGGGCCGCCAAATGCCTGTAAAGGCTGCAGACAAGGATTCGAAATTTTAAAGTTCCCTAGCCTGCGGCGGATGAGGGGGAGGGGGGCCCGCCTTGATGCAAGCTTGGGAACTCGCTGGGGGATGTAGCAGGACGCGTGCCAACCTTCCGCGGCAGAGGGAGTTTTCTTTGAAAAAACTTAATCCCCTCGGAATCACCGGGGTTTGCGCCCTCGGAACTGTTGGTTCGCGACCGCGTCTTCGACGGGAATCCCGACTGATGGTTTCATTCTGGAACCATTCCCCGGCGAGCCGGCCGATCTGCCTATTTCATTTCGAAACAACCACCAAACGAGCGTCCGATCGGCCGCCTCTCCGGAGGCAGTTCGAGGTCTGAATACCGGTGGCAACGGCGCCGCGTTGGCCGGACCTCCCTCCCCCGCCACCGCGGCCGAGGGTTCGAAATTGAAACCCTCGGCGTCCGGCAACTGAGGCGCGATTCAACGGATGGCGGCCGATGCTCGTTGCGCAACCCCCGATCCATGGGCAGAATGTCTCCCCACCTGCGGGGAAACCGGGAAAAAACGGGGCGCAACATGGGCGAAAAGAGCCACTCGAGCCACATCACGAGCAAGGACGGCACCCGGCTGCGGGTCGTGGACTGGAGCGAGGGAGTGCAGGCGCGAGCCAAGCTGGCCTTCGTCCACGGCTGGGCCGAGTACACCGGGCGGTACGACCACGTGGCCGCGTGGTTCGGGGCCCACGGTCTGGCCTGCTACGGCGTGGATCTGCGGGGCCACGGTCACAGCGACGGTGTCCGGGGCTTCATCAACGAGTACTCGGAGTACGTGGACGACTGCGAAGCCCTGGTGCGCTGGGTGATGGAGCAGGGCGACACCGACTTGCCCGTGTTCCTGGTCAGCCACTCCCAGGGCGGCCTGATCACGACCCGCTTTGCCGAGCAACGGCAACTGGCCGGAGATCTGGCGGGCCTGGTGGCCTCGGCGCCGATGTACGGGCTGGCCATCGAGGTGCCCGGGTGGAAGGCGGCGATGGGGGACGTGATGTCCCGGGTTTGGCCTTCCCTGGCCCTGGAGGCCGGGGTCGACCCCGAGACCCTGTCCAAGGACCCGGAGCGCAACCGGGACTACATGGAGGATCCGCTGATCTTCAGAAAGGCCACCTCCCGCTGGTTCACCGAGTCCAAGCTGGCCCAGGAGCAGTCGCTGGCCGAAGCCCAGCGGATCGCGATCCCGGTGCTGCTGCTCCACTCCCCGGACGACCGGGTCAACGCCTACTCCGCCAGCCGGGCGATCTACGACCGTCTGGGCGTGGACGACAAGACCTTCAAGGTCTACAAGGGGCTTCGCCACGAGCTGTTCAACGAGGTCGAGCGCGAAGAGGTCTTCACCGACGTCCTCGAGTGGATCGAAGCCCGCCTACCTGGCTGAGCGCCCGACACGGCGACGACCATGGACCAGCCCCACGCCCTGCTGACCGGCGGCGCCGGAACGCTTGCCCGTGACCTGCAGCCGGCCTTGCTGGCGGCGGGATGGCGAGTCTCGACCCTGCCGCGACTCCAGCTGGACATCACCGACCCCCGCTCGGTGACCGAGGCCCTGGAATCGACCCGGCCGACGGTGGTGATCAACACGGCGGCATGGACGGACGTGGACGGCGCCGAGGTCCACTGGGCCCAGGCTGAGCAGGTCAACGCGGTCGGTCCGGAGATGGTGGCCCGGGGCTGCGCCTCCAAGGGGCTGCCCATGGTCCACCTGTCCACGGACTACGTGTTCGGCGGCCGGGGCAGCGGCTCCCGCGATCACCCCCGACGACCGCTGCGCGAAGACGACCCACCGCGGCCGGCAAACAGCTACGGTCGCAGCAAGCTCGACGGGGAGCGCCGGGTCCGGGACACGCTGCGCCACGATCACCTGATCGTCCGGACGGCCTGGCTCTATGGCGCCGCAGGCCCTTCGTTCCCGCGCTCGATCCTGGAGCAGGCCGCCGCGGGCGACGAGTTGTCGGTGGCGGACGACCAGATCGGCTGCCCCACCTGGTCCGCCGACCTGGCCGACGCCATCGTCGCGCTGCTGGCAGTCGGTGCCCGCGGGACCGTGCACTTCTGCGCCGCGGACAGCTGCAGCTGGTTCGAGCTGGCCGGGGCGGTCTGTGAGGGCGCCCGGGCCCGGGGCAGGGCGCTGACGGCCCGGTCGATTCGCCCGACCGCGTCCCGCGTGGGACCGGGCCTTGCCCTCCGCCCCCGTTGGTCCGCGCTGGACACCGCACGCTATGCCGAACTCTCGGGCCGGACGCCGCCCACGTGGCGCGACGCCCTGGACCGCTTCCTCGATCGCTACCTGGACGACCTGCTCCCGCCCCGCGCAAACAGTTGATCGCCCGCCCGCGAAGGGTTAAACCAAGCCCCTCGCCGCCGATGGAGTCCATCGGTCCAGCGAACCATCCGAGGACGACCATGAGCAGCGAACCCGGCCGACACACCTTCCGCAAGGTCGAGACCCAGGTCGACTACGTGGCCCTCGAGCACGACATCCTGGCGTTCTGGGACGCGGACAAGCCCTTCGAGCTGCTTCGTGAGCGCAACGCGGGCAACGAGCCCTGGTCCTTCCTCGACGGTCCGATCACCGCCAACAACCCCATGGGCGTGCACCACGCCTGGGGCCGCACGCTCAAGGATGTCTACCAGCGCTTCCACGCCATGCAGGGCCACGACCTGCGCTTCCAGAACGGGTTCGACTGCCAGGGGCTGTGGGTCGAGGTCGAGGTGGAGAAGGAGCTGGGGTTCAAGTCCAAGCGCGACATCGAGCAGTTCGGCCTCGACCGCTTCGTGGAGGCCTGCAAGGCCCGCGTCCACAAGTACTCCAAGGTGCAGACCGAGCAGTCGATCCGCCTGGGCTACTGGATGGACTGGGACGACTCGTACTTCACGATGGCCGACGAGAACAACTACACGATCTGGTCGTTCCTCAAGAAGTGTCACGACAGGGGCTTCATCTACAAGGGCATGGACGTGATGCCCTGGTGCCCGCGCTGCGCCGTCGGCCTCTCCCAGATGGAGTTGCACGAGGGCTACAAGCTGATGGCCCACCGGGCGGTGTTCGTGCGGATGCCGATCCGGGGCCGGGACAACGAGTACTTCCTGGTCTGGACGACCACCCCGTGGACCCTGACCTCCAACGTCGGCCTGTCCGTCCACCCGGAGCTGGACTACGTGAAGGTCCGCTGCGGGGACGAGGCCTACTGGCTGGCCGAGGGCACCCTAGAGCTCAAGCGGCTCGAGGACCAGCACCGGGCGGGCCACAAGAAGGGCGAGTGGATCCTGGGCCTGCCCAAGCTCAAGAGCCCGGCCGATTTCTTCCGGGCCAAGGGCGGCTTCGAGATCGAGGACACGGTCAAGGGCCAGGCCCTGCTGGGCACCGAGTACGACGGCCCCTTCGACGACCTGCCGGCCCAGTCGATCCCCGGCGGCACCCCCTTCGTGGACGAGAAGCTGGCCGCCGCCGGCGCCACCGGCATCACCAGCCACCGGGTCATCCCCTGGGACGAGGTCAGCGCCACCGACGGCACCGGCATCGTCCACACCGCCCCCGGGTGCGGGAAGGAGGACTGCGAGCTGGGCAAGGAACACGGCCTGGTCGCCATCGCGCCCCTGGACGAGATGGGCGTGTACACCGAGGCCTTCGGCGAGCTGGCCGGCAAGTCGGTGCTCGACCACGACACCACCGACCAGATCATCGACCACCTGCGCCACACCGGGCACCTGTTCGAGATCGAGCAGTACCCCCACTCCTACCCCCACTGCTGGCGCTGCAACACCGAGCTGCTCTTCCGCCAGGTCGACGAGTGGTACATCGACATGTCCTGGCGCGAGGAGATCAAGGAGCTCGTCCATCAGATCCGCTGGATCCCCGGCTACGGCAAGGACCGGGAGCTCGAGTGGCTGGACAACATGCGCGACTGGATGATCTCCAAGAAGCGCTTCTGGGGTCTGGCGCTGCCGATCTGGGTCTGCGACGACTGCGAGGAGTGGACGGTGATCGGCGGCCGCGAGGAGCTGGAGCAGCGGGCCACCGCCGGCCTGGAGGAGCTGGAGGGCCATTCGCCCCACCGGCCCTGGATCGACGCGGTCACCGTGGCGTGTGACAAGTGTGGCGGCACGGCCCACCGCATCCCGGACGTGGGCAACCCCTGGCTGGACGCGGGCATCGTCCCCTACTCCACCGTGCACTACAACACGGACCGTGAGTACTGGGAGAAGTGGATCCCCGCCGACCTGGTGCTCGAGTGTTTCCCCGGCCAGTTCCGCAACTGGTTCTACGCCCTGCTGTCGATGTCGGCGATGATGGAGCAGGTCCCGCCGTTCAAGACCCTGCTGGGTCACGCCCTGGTCCGCGACGAGCGGGGCAACGAGATGCACAAGAGCCAGGGCAACGCAGTCTGGTTCGACGACGCCGCCGAGAAGATGGGCGTCGACGTGATGCGCTGGCTGTTCTGCGGCCACAACCCCACCTCCAACCTCAACTTCGGCTACGGCGAGGGCGACACGGTCCGGCGGCGGGTGATCAACACCCTGTGGAACGTCTACGCCTTCCTGTGCAACTACGCCCGGCTGGACGGCTTCGATCCCGAGTCCGAGCGCGTTCCGGTGGCCGAGCGCCCGGACATCGACCGCTGGCTGCTGAGCAACCTGCAGATCCTGGTCCGCGACGCGCATCACCACTACAGCAACTACTCGGCGGCGGCGGTGATCCGCTCCGCCGAGAAGTTCATCGACGAGCTGTCCAACTGGTACGTACGCCGCAACCGCCGCCGGTTCTGGCGAGGCGCGGACGAGGGCGACCGGGACAAGCTGGCCGCCTACCAGACCCTGTACGACGCCCTGCTGACCCTGCTGGAGGTCACGGCGCCGATGATCCCGTTCGTCAGCGACCACATGGTCCGCAACCTGACCCCGGCGGACGGAGACCGCTCGCCGATCAGCGTGCACCTACACGCCTTCCCCCAGGTGGACGAAGCGCTGCTGGACGAGGAGCTGTCGTTCTCGATGGACGAGGTGATCAAGGTGGTCTCCCAGTCCCTCGCCCTGCGCAAGAGCAAGGACATGCGGGTCCGCCAGCCCCTGGCCCGGCTGGTGGTCGTGCCCGCCGACGAGCGCGTGCGGGCCGCCATCGAGCAGTTCAGCGAGGTGATCGCCGCCGAGCTGAACGTCAAGGCCGTCGAGTTCCTCGACAGCGCCGACGGGCTGCTGAGCTACCGGGTCAAGCCCAACTTCGGGTTGCTGGGCAAGCGGCTGGGCAAGGCCACGCCGCTGGTGGCCAAGGCGCTGGCCGGGATGGACCCCGTCGAGGTGGCCGCCGCCCAGCGGGACGAGCGGCCTCTGACCGTGGCCGTCGACGGCACCGACTACCTGGTCGAGGCCGGCGAGTACGCGCTGGAGACGGTGACGCCGGCCAACCTGGCGGTCAGCGAGACCTCGACCGCGACCCTGGCGCTGGACGTGGAGCTCACCGACGCACTGCGCATCGAGGGTGTGGCCCGGGACGTGGTCCGCCACGTCCAGCAGCTGCGCAAGGAGCGGGACCTGGAGATGGAGGACCGCATCCACCTACGCTGGGACTCGACTGGCGACGATCTGAACGCCGCCCTCGCCGACTGGGCGAACTACGTGGCCGCCGAGACCCTGGCGGTGGACGTGGTCAAGGTGGACGGCCTGTCGGGCGGCGCCGTCAAGGCGATCAAGCTCGCCGGCCAGATCCTGGCGATCGACCTGGATCGGGCCTGACCGAGGGGGCGATCAGTACCCGGGGCCGGGCTGGCGCTGGTCGGGGAAGTCCTGGTCCGGGTAGCCCGGGCCGCCGTGGGAGCCGCCGTAGGGATCCTTGTCGGCGAAGATGGCGGTGCCGATCAGCCCGCCGAGGCTGGAGAAGGCCGCCCCCAGCACCGTGAACATGACGAGACCGATGGCCGCGCCCAGGAGCTGCTGGACGAAGGTCTGGCCGGCCTGGGCTGCCATCTGCAGCTCGATGCTCGGATCGCCGGTGAACTCGGTGATGAGCTTGCCGATCGCCACGTTCTGCACCTGACCGAGCACGAAGTTCAGCGGCAGCCCGATCACCAGGTAGATCAGGATCATCACGACCCCTGCCAGCAGCCCCACCAGGGTGCCTTCACCCAGGCCCACCGGTCGCCCCGCCCCCTTGGCGTGCACCGCGGCGGCGAGGGCGCCGCCCAGGATCACCCACATGCAGCAGAAGCAGTTGCCAGCAGAGATGAACGGGATCACCGACAGCAGACCGCCGATGACACCGCCGAGGACGATCCCCTTGACCTTCGAGTTCATGCGATACCCTCCGAGCAGTCGACCGTCTCTCTCCCGTCGAGGCGTCTGTTTGTGCTCCCCATCAACCGAAGCTCTGCCGCGGCGACGGTGGCCGCCGGCAGCAGGTAGATCGTGCCCAGCCCACCGGCCAGCAACCCGGTCAGCGTGCGGCTGACCGCGGTATTGGCCCACAGGCCGCTCAGGCCGAGGACGGCGTCGACGGCAAGCGGCATCAGCGCCACCGCCAGCAGCCAGGGGCTCTGCAGCCGGGTCCTGCCGATCTGGCCGGCGGCGGCGGCCAGCAGGAGCCCCAGCCCCGCGCCGGCCGCGACTGCGAAACAGCGGCAGCAGGCGGCCAGCGGGCTACCGTGCAGGTGGAAGGCGCGGGCCGGGTCCTGGTGGCAGAAGGGCGCATAGGCCTCCCGCAGCGCCACGGCCAGCCAGCTGCCATCCATCAGCGCGGGGGCGACCATCAAGGTCAGCCAGCCCAGGTCCGCGACCGCCAGGAGGAGCCAGACCAGCCCGCCCGTTCGTCGTGATCCGGCGATCATCGGCGGATCCTCCTCCGGCGGGTGGCACGGGAGAGCAGCCAGACCAGCAGCAGGCCGGCGACCGGGGCGTCCGAGGTCCCCGAGAGACCGCAGGAGCAGCCGACGTCGGGTTCGGCGACCGAGTCGTCGTCGTCCGCGCTCACGTCGTCGTCGTCTGCCGGCGGATCACAGTCCACCGGCTCGTCGTCGTGGGGGTAGGCGGGGGGCGAGACGCACGCCGCCAGCGCGCCGTCCCCTGCCGTGCGCAGCTCCAGATCGTCGAAATAGCTGTCGTTGTCCACGCCACCGTTCCGGGTGCCAAGAAGGTGGAGATCGACGGCCCGGGTCCCGGCCGGGATCCCGGCGTGCCCCAGGAAACGGGTCCAGCCGGCGACGGCGCCACCCAGCCGCTCGCTGCGGCCCAGCTCCACGCCGTCCCCGTCCAGGAAGGCCAGCTGGATCTCCGGCAGATCGTCCCGGTCGTAGTCCGACAACATGCCGCCAAAACGCACCGCGAGCTGGCCCGCGTCGATGGCCACCGCCTCGGCCGAGAGGTCGACGCGCTGGCGAGCCTCGGCGGAGTCGACCCCGGCGTCGCACAGTCCGCCCACGACCAGATAGCGGCTGCCGCCGTGGGGCTCGATGCCGTCACACTCCCCGCCGGTCACCGACTCCAGCGGTCCCGACAGGGACTCCCAGCCGTCGGTCCCCTCCTCCGCCCCAGGATTGACCAGCAGGTTGGCCGACAGCAGCGACGACGAGGTCGAGAACGGCACCGCCGCCGACCACTCGCTCCAGACCAGCCCCCTATCCCGCTGGCGGACCCGCCAGCAGTAGATCGCATCGCCGTCCAGGGAAAAGACCAGTTCGTCTCCCAGGTGATCGCCCGCCTGCAGATCCACCTCCCCGTACCAGTTCTCGTGTTGCATCCAGCGATCCAGCGCCAGGGTCGAGAAGTCCTCGCAGCTGGCGGCCACCTGCCACTGGGTCGCGCCGTGGAGATCGCCGTCCGGATCGCACCACGGCGAGGTCACCAGCGGGACGCAGTCCGGCGGGATCACGACGCCGGACGCCGGCGAGCGCGCCTCGGGGGTTGCTGGCGCCAGGTTGTAGCGGCGGATCTCCAGCTGATCGCGGACGACGTTGTCCAGGGGCTCGGCGGGCGTTCCCCGGGAGTAACGCTTCATCTGCATCCCCGGGTCGTCGCCTGCGGTGACGTCGAAGACCACGAACCCGTATTCGGCCTGGCTCACGGTGAACTCGGCGTAGTCCTCCTGGTCGTACTCACCCCAGCCGTCCAGACGGCCCCCCGCGCTGGCCACGTTGACCCACAGATGGACGTGATCCCGCGACTGGCCCCGGGAGTAGGCGTGGGTGTGGCCGAACAGGTGGACGGCCGGCTTGCCGCAGAGGATGGAGAACGTGTCGAGCCGCTCGATCACCTCCCCGGTAAAGCCCAGCTCACCCGGCGGCCAGACCTCGGACAGAAACGGGTGGTGAAGCTGGGAGATCACAAAATCGAGGTTCTCGTCGACGCAGGCCTCGTCGAGGACTCCCTGCAGCCACTCCAGCTGCGGTTCGGTGGCGTAGGGGAAGTTGGAGTCGAGCCCGATGATGCGGGTGTTGCCCCGGTCCAGGAACCACCAGTGCTCCTCGAGCCCCTCCGTCCCGTTGGTCGGCAGATGGAAGTAGTGGCGGTACAGCTCGGTGTTGGCCTCGTGGTTGCCGTAGACCGGATAGAACGGGACGTGGGCCATCAGCTCGTGGGCCGGCGCCAGGAACTCGTCCCGCCACTGCTCCTGCTGCCAGCCGTCGTCCACCAGATCCCCGGCAATCAGCACGAAGGCCAGCTCTCCGTCCAGTTCGGGACCGTGGGAGCCTGCCACGTGGGCGGCGATGCCGTCGTGGACGATCTCGCCCCACTTGTCCGGCTGGTTGCCGTCGCGCTGCATGTCGCTGACGGCGGCGAAGCGGAAGGTCGACTCCCTGTCCGCCGGAGGCGTGCGAAAGATGCCGACCGCGGCGGGGTCGTCGCCGACGGCGTAGTGGTAGCGGGTATCGGGCTGCAGACCCGTGAGCTGGGCCTCGACGATCGCCCCGTCGACCACCGTTGCCGTCGTCTCCGATCCCAGCCCCTCGTCCGCGCCCCAACGGACCGCCCCGGCGCCCCCCTCCCCCGTCTCCCACAGGATCCAGGCCTCGGACGGGGTCACGTGCTGAACGTAGGGTCCCGCCAGCAGCTCGTCGGCCGCCCCCGCTGCGGGCAGCGCAAGGACGCCGAGCGCCAACCAGACCGGCAGGGCGGGACGTCGCAGGTCCATCGACTCTCCTCGTGCGCCCCATTGTGCCCCGATCGGAGCGCGGTCGGTCTGAATATCGCTCCACAACCGCTACAATCGGCGGGACATGCACCGATCCAGCCTGCTGCCCGCCTTGCTCTCCGCCGCCGTCCTCACCGGCTGCCCGACCGAACCCGGGACCGTGCCCGAGCCGCCGACGGAGGGTTCTTTCGACGCGCTGACCTACAACGTCCACGGCCTGCCGGCGGCCATCACGGGCGACGACACCACCGGCCGCATGCATCAGATCGCTCCCCTGCTCGAGGCCTACCCGGTCATCGGGCTGCAGGAGGACTTCGACCAGGACAACCACGCCATCCTCGTCGATGGGGTCGACCTGGAGACGGAGCTGGCGTTCGACGAGGTGGTCGACGGGAGGATCTACGGCTCCGGGCTGGCGGTACTCGCGGGCTTCGACGAGGTCGGGCACCACCACGAGCACTTCGAGGAGTGCTTCGGCACCTTCGACAACTCGTCGGACTGCCTGGCCTCCAAGGGCTTCCAGCGGGTCCGCATCGACCTGGGGGGCGGCGCGCTGCTGGACCTGTACAACACCCACTTCGAGGCCGGCGGCAGCGATGAGGACGAGGCAGCCCGGGAGTCCAACGTGCTCCAGCTGCTCGACACGATGCTCGCCCAGTCGGAGGGCCACGCGGTGCTGTTCATGGGCGACACCAATCTCCATGGCGACGATCCGATGGACGTGGACGCCCTGCGCCTGCTGACCGATGGCGCCGGCCTGGTGGATTCCTGCGACGTCATCGGCTGCCCCGAACCGGGTCGCATCGACCGTTTCCTGATCCGCGACGGCGACCAGGTGGAGCTGACGGTCGAGGGCTGGTCCGTGGAAGAGGCCTTCTACGACGACGGCGGCGTGCCCCTGTCGGACCACGACGCCATCTCGGCGCGGTTCGGGTGGGGGATCAGGTAGGGAGGCCGAGGCCGAGACCGAGGCCGAGACCGAGGCCGAGACCGAGGCCGAGACCGAGACCGAGACCGAGACCGAGACTACGGTTTGCCCAGCACCCCCCCCACCGTCACCAGCACCGTCCTCCCGGGCAGCGGATACCCGGCGAAGTCGGTGATCGGCTGAACCACCCGCGCACCGTCGTCGGGGTTGAGGGGGTCGCGGGGCACGGTCTGCAGGCGGCGGTCGGTGAGGTTGCGGATCTCGACCTCGAGGTAGGGCCAACGGGGGCCAGGCTGGACCCGGGCGAACAGGCCCAACAGGGTGCGGGGGGCGGCCAGGTACCAGTTGGTGGCGTCCCAGTAGTTGCCCGCGGTGTGGCTGATGCTGACTCCGCCGCGCAGGCGATCGCGCCAGCGGCCGACCAGTTCGCCCCACACCTCCCAGGCCGGGACCCGGGGCAGCTGATTCCCCGAGTACGCTTCCCGGGGGTCCAGGTTCCGGGCGTCCATCCACGTCAGGCTGCCGTTGATCTCGACCACGCCGCCCAGGTGAAGCTGGCCAGCGGCTTCCACCCCGTGGATGCGGGCGTCGCCGAAGTTGACCGGGATCTGGGTTCGCTGGGCGTTCTGCACGTACACGATCGCGTCGGTCAGCCGGCGGCCGAAGTAGCTGGTCTCGAGCGCGGCGAAGGCGCGGGGGTCGGAGGGGGTCTCGAGGCGCAGGCCCGCGTCCCACGACAGGCCAGTCTCGGGGACCAGCTCGGAGTTGCCGACCACCGCGCCCCGGTCTCCGAACAGTTCGGTGAAGTCCGGCGGCCGGAAGTAGCGGCCGACGTTGGCCTTGATCGCCACCGGCTCCACGGGCCGGAACCGCAGACCCAGCCGGGGGGTGAAGGGCGCGTAGATCCGGCGCGCGTCGGGCGCCACCGCGGTGTCGCCGTAGGGCACGTCGCCCAGCAGCCGGTTGTCCAGCAGGTGGAGCTGGAGCACGGGTGACAGGCGGAGCCGGTCCTCCCACAGGGAGAGGTCATCGGCGGCGCTGAGCACCAGCCCGACCCGGTTCCGCGTCCCGTCCAGCGGTTCGTCGCGAAGGGCGTCCACCGGCTGGTAACCGTCCACCCGCAGGTCGACCGTGGCGGACACGGACTGCCACACCAGGGGGATCCAGTGCAGGGAGAACAGCCCACCCGCCGCGTGGGTCCGGTCCCGCCGGTCCTGCTGCCCGACCCCCAGCTCGCCCTCCGGGTCCAAGTAGGCCTCGTTGCGCGCCCGCCAGGTGGCCCGTCCCCGGATCTGCACGACCGGATGGGGGCGACCGGCCAGTTCGACCAGCAGCCCGTTGCTGCGGGTCCCGAGCCGGGTGGACAGGGCGGGATCCTGGCCGATGCCGGGCAGTCCCTGGTCCCGCCACAGCAGATCGTCCTGGACCGTCAGGCGCAGCTGGCGGGTGCCCACGCGGAACCGCGCCCGCAGCGACAGGTCGGTGATGTCCGCGTTCTCCCGCCGCAGCACCTGGTCGTCGAACAGGTTGTAGATCGTGCCGCGATCGTCGAAGTAGGGGAAGCGGCCGTCGGTGGCGAACGCCTCGCCAGAGACCAGCAGATCCGCGGGGAGTTCCCGGCCCCCCAGCTCGGTCGAGGCCCCCACGCTGCCCGCCAACCTGCCGGTCCAGAACGAGCCGGCGGTGACCTCCATCCGCGGCGGTGGCACCTCACCCGGGGCGGTCACCAGGTTGACGACACCGCCCAGGGCCGCCGATCCCAGATGGGCTGGCGCACCGCTGCGGAAGACCTCCACCCGTTCGAAGGCGTCCAGGGGCAGCTCGGCCAGGTTGACCGCCGTGCCCCCGTGGGGATTCAGCGGCACCCCGTCGACGTAGATCTCCACCTGCCGCGCGGAGCTACCGCGGATGGTGACCGCGCTGTAGTCGCCAAGACCCCCCAACCGCTGCACATGGACCCCGGCCACCGAACCGACCGCATCGGCCACGTCCGCCGCCGCCCGCTGTTCGCCCACGTCCACGACCGTCACGACCGCGGACGTGTCCAGCGGCTCGGGCTCCCCCACGCCCCGCTTGGCCCTCACGTCGACGATGGTCCCGCCGCCGTCCGCCGGTTCCTCTTCCCCGCCCTCCTCGGCGAACGCGGGCCCGAGCGCCAGCAGCGCGGGTACCAGGGTGAGGGGAAGCAGACGGTTCACCCCGCGACCGTCGCCCGCGGCGGGATCGAAGTCAAGGCGACCTCCGACACCCGATGCCACCCGGGCGGACATGTGCTAGAGAGTCCGACCATGCGTTGCCGTTTCATCGTCCTTGCACCGCTGCTGGTGTCCGCCCTGATGGGAGGGTGCGCGCAGCAGCACCGTCACCTGAGCTACTCCCCGGCGCTGCAGGCGGGCAACGGGGGGGAGACGCGGTACCTGCGGGCGGGGGAGCCCATCGACAGCATTCTGGGGGTGGTGGATCTGTTGCTGGGGCCAGAGATCGTGGACCTGCCGTTGGACCCCTTCCTGATCGACGAGGCACGGCTGGACGCCGTGTTCCCCGAGCCCGAGGCAAGGGCCGACGTCGCGTTCTCGTACCGATTCTTGCACTTCACCGACGTGCAGCTGAGGGATCGCGGGGCCGGGGTGGGGCAGCGGCTGGAGCGGCTGGTGGACCGCTACATCGTCTTCACCCAGAACAACTTCTACCAGGACCACGCCGACCTGCTGTACTTCGCGTTCGTGGCTACGGCCATGCGCCAGCTGCTGGACCGGGGAGGCCACGAGTTCGTGGTCCACACCGGCGACGCGATGCACATGTCCACCGACAGCGAGCTGGCGGCGTTCAACAAGGTGCTGGAGCAGATGCTGATGCACGACCCCGCCGACCGGTCGGGGTGCCTGGAGTGCTGGGCGGACCACGGCTGGTTGACCCCGGCTTTCCGGATCGCCGGGGATCCCCTCCCCCGCCACCGGTTCTTCAACGTCCTCGGCAATCACGACGTGCTCCGCTGGGGCAACTGGACCCGGGACGACGACCGGATGGTCGCGGCCAACGAGACCGACATCGCCAGCGCCAGCGAGCTGGAGGCCGCGGTCGCAGAGCTCGGGGGTAGGCGCACCGTGCTGGTGGACCCGTCGCTCCCCCTGCAGCCGCGCCTCGCCGACGACGTGCCGCCAGCGGGTTTCTACGCGGTCGACGTGCCCCTGCCGGCCGAGGCCGGCGACGACAAGGTGGCGCGGCTGGTGGTCCTCAACATGTACGAGGCCAGCCCCCGGGGGCAGTTCGGCACCCGCGCCGACGAAGCGGCCGTCAGCGCGGGCCAGGTGGGGTGGTTGCAATCCGTGCTGGACCGGTCCCAGGCCGACCCGCGGGTGGACCACGTGCTGGTGCTGGGTCACGAACGGCTGTGGCTGGTGGCCATCGGGGACGGTGAGGGGGTCGTCGGCCAGCGCGGCAAGCTCGGCAGGATCCTCGGCCGGTACCCCAAAGTCGTCGCCTACCTGTCAGGCCATGCTCACAGCGGTGCCTCGCCCCACAACCCCCACGTCGTGGCTCTGCGTTATCCCTTCGCCCACTACACGCTGCCGTCGCTGATGGAGTATCCGAAGATCTTCAGCTCGTTCACCGTCCAGCGACGGTTGGACGGCAGCTTCCGGATCCAGGCGCAAGCGGTCGACCTGGTCGATCTGGGCGTGATCCCCGAGCCCTTTGCCGCCGCCGAGTCCACCGTCGAGCTGGACGCTCGGGTGCACACCGACCAGCAGCGGGCATTCGAAGAGTGGCTGGGCGCCCTGGACGCCCTGTGCGGATCCGACGTCGGCTGCCGGGCGCGCCAGCTGGCCAGCGAGTGCTTGCAGGCCGCGATCGTGGACCGCCCGGACCGGGTGGTGCGCTGGGGCGCCAGCCGCGCGGGCTTCGTCGCCGAGGTGGAGGTCCCGCGCACCCCGCGGGCCGCTACTCAGCCCCGCACACGACGAGGGGATCGGGTGAAGCGTCCCCGGAAGAAGTGAACGACGTGCAGCGGGCCTCCCACAGGGACGGCGCATCGGATTCGCCCGCGACCAGGATCGACTCCCCGTCCAGGGCGTAGGTCGCCCCCTCCACGCTCTCCCCCGCGTTCAGCGCCAGCCGCAGCGGAGTGCCCGCCAGCGCCCCCCGCAGCCCCCCCGACGCCGGCACCTCGTAGATCAGCAGGTCCTCGTCGGTGGCCAGCACCGCGCGGATTCCCCGGGGAGACGCATCACCCGCGGTGACCCGCGGACTGTCCAGATCGTCGAGGTGCTCCAGATCGAGCAGCGCCACCTCGTCCAGGACCGCGGGCGCGGACTCGGTGGTCGCCGCCGGGAGTGCGGTCGGGAAGGCGAACACCGCGGTCTGCTCACCCGGCATGGCCTTGGTCACCACCACGACCTCTCCGCTACCGGGATCCACCAGCAGCGCCTCGGCGTCGTGGCGCTCCCCGGGGTAGGCGAACCACAGGGCTTCGACCCCGGTCGCGACCCCGTCCACGCTCCCTTCCTCCTCGAGATCGGGTTCCGGGAACCGCAGGATCACGCCGGTCTCCCGAACCCGCTCGTTGTCACCGGTGTCGGCCACGTACAGGCACGAACAGGCTCCCGCGGCCGCGGGGCAGGGCCCGACGGCCAGGTCCTCCCAGTCCTCTGCCTCGACCCCGGCCAGCGAGAACGCGCCGCGGGTCAGCCCCTCCCGGTCGATGGCGTACACGGCCGGCGCGTGACCCCCGTCGTTGATCGCCCACAACACGTCCGGGTAGCGGTGGCTGGCGGCGAGCCCGGAGAGCTCGGCCAGCCGCTCGCCGTCCAGCGAATCCCCCCGCTGGGCCGAGATCCACGATCCACACTCGCCGTCGTCCGCGGCCGTGGGCTCCACGGGGCATCCCGCCAGCAAGCCCAGCGTGACCATCACAACGGGGGGGAGAGTGCGTCGCACGCCGGGATCGTATCCGATCGCGGGCCCCGGGCGGGCGGTTGCGGTAGGGTGATGCGATGGCTCCGCGCGCCCACACCCCGCTGGTTCCCCTGCTCGCGATCGTCCTCGTCGCGCCGGGGTGCCGCCGACCCCCGGAGCCGGTGGGCACGGATCCGGTGGCCGACGGCCCCATCACCCCCCGCAAGGTCGCGCCCCACGACGTCGACGAGGCCCAGGGGATCTGCGGCGCGATCATGGCGGCGCCGTACCGGTCGCTTCCCCGCGAAGCCGGGAGCAACCAGTTCGATCCGTCGGGGATCGCGGCGGTGGGCGACCGGGTCTGGCTGGCCAACGACCGCGAGTGCCGGGAGCAGGTCCCCCCCGGGGGCGGCGGGCTCTACATCCTCGAACCGGAGTCCGGCGGGGTCACCGCCGTGCCAGTCCCCGGCTACGATGACAAATCCCGCAAGTTCGAGGCGCTGGCCTGGGACGGCCGGGAGCTCCACGCCATCGGCAATGTGGGCGACCGCAAGGACAACACCTTCCTGTTCAGCCTGCCCCTGGACCCACAGACCGGCGAGATCGCAGGCAGCGCCCGCTGGCACGACCTGGCCGGCGGGCTGGGCGCCGCCACCGGCCTGGGCCGCAAACCCTGGGATCACGGCATCAAGATCGAAGGGCTGGCCGCGCTGGCTCCAGGCGAGCTGCTGATCGGCCTGCGCACGACGGGGGACGGCGCCGCCGTCCGCGGGTACCGGACCGTGCTCAGTCCAGCGAACGAGCCGCCCGAACCGCTCCTGCTCGAGCCGGTGCCCGCGCTGGAAGGGCTCGATCTGGGAGTCGCCGCCGGGGGACCGGAGCGGCGCTGGCGGATGGCCAGGGAGCTGTCGGGCCTGGCCGATCCGGCCGGGGGCGGAGGGGTGGTGCTCGGGATCGCGTCGGCCGAGTTCGAGGAGGGGGACGACTGGGCCTTCCTGTCCAACGCCCTGTTCGCCCACTGGCCTGCGGACGACCGGGCCGGGCGGCTGTGTACCTTCGACGATGGCCACAAGATCGAGTCCATCGACTGGTGGGTCGACCCCCCGGCCGGCGGGACCGGAACCCTGCTGCTGCTTTACGACAACGACAGCGAGGCCGTGGGTGGTTATCGGGTGGTCCCGGACGTTGCGCCCCCCGCCCTCGCGCGGTGAGCGGGCGTGCGCTGCAATACGTGCGCGCCCGAAATGTGCGAAAATCCCCGGATTCCGGGCGTGGGCGCGTCGCCCGACGACGAAGGAGCGCCGATGACGACAAGAACAAGGAGGGAGCGGATAACGGGCCGCTGGCTGTTGATGGCCTGCCCGCTGCTGCTGCTCGCCTGCGATGGGATCGGCGGGACCCCCGATCTCTACATCAACGAATTCATGGCCGACAACCAGGACTACCTGGTCCTGGACGACGACACCTCCCCCGACTGGATCGAGATCTACAACGCCGGCGACGCCGAGGTCTCGCTGGCTGACATCTACATCTCCGACGTCCTCGCGGCGCCGACGATGTGGGGGCTGGCGCTCGAGGGCTCCATCGACGCTGGCGGTTTCCTGCTGCTGTACGCCGACAACGAGACCGCCGCCGGCCACCTGCCCTTCAAGCTCGACAAGGGGGGCGAGGAGATGGGGCTGTTCCAGTTCGACGGCAGCGACGAAGCCACGACCATCGACGCAATCTCCTACCCGAGCCAACCCCAAAACCAGTCCTCGGCCCGCACCCCCGACGGCGACGCTGAATGGGTGATCACCGGCTCGCCGACCCCCGGCGAGAGCAACGGCTGATCCCCCGCCAGGAGACACCCAGCGCATGCGACGTCATTCGCCCTGGCGCATCGCGGCCGGGTTACTGGCGATCGCCGCCCTCGCCGTCCTGTCCCTGCTGATCCCGCGCTGGGGCGCGATCCACCAGCGGGCGGTGGTCGAGGCCGGGCGCACTTTCCGGCTGAGTTCGGAGCGTTCCGGTTCCTACGACTGGACCCTGCGCGAGGGTTCCCCGGCCCGGGGCCAGGGCACGGTCGAGGAGAACACGGTCCAGTTCCGGCGCGCGGAGCTGGTGCAGATGCGGCTCGCCGAGGACCTGGCCAACGGTGTGGTGATCCGCGAGGGCCAGGTGCTCGCCAGTTTCCACTCGCCGCGGGTGGAGGCATCGGTCGAGGAGCTGCGCGCGCTGCGCGACTCGCTGGTGGCCGACCAGGCGCTGCTGGCCTCCGGCGCACGGCCCGAGGAGATCCAGGCCGCCCGCGCGAAGCTGGAGCTGGCCGAAGCGACCCGCGCCGGGGAGCAGCCCCAGCTGGAACGGGTGCGGACGATGGCGGCCGAGGGTCTGGTGACCGAGGCCGAGCTGGACGCAGCCGAGCTGCTGGACGAGATGCGGGCGCTGGAGATCGAGCTGGCCCGGGCCGAGGTCGCCGTGGCCCGCTCCTCCGCCCGGCCCGAGGCGCTGGCCTCGCTGGACGCCCAGATCGCGGCGGCAGACGCCCGCATCGCCGATCTGGAGATCCTGCTGGACGAGTACGTGATCCGCTCGCCGATCGACGGCATCCTCGAGGTGGGCGGCGGGCGGCGCGGCGTGCTGAGGGTCTACGACATCGACGTGGTCTACCTGCGGATCCCGATTCCCCAGGCCCACCGTCACCGCGTCGAGGCCGGGGATCCGGTCACCTTCCGCACCCCGGCAGACCCGGGCAAGGAATTCGGCGGCACCATCGTGGACATGGGGGAGAACGCCCTCAACCTCAACGGCCAGCAGATCTTCTGGGGCAGCGCCGAGATCGCCAACCCCGGTCACCGGCTACGCTCGGGCATGACCGGCGAGGTGGAGCTGGAGATCGACGGTGGCCGCGGCAGCCTGGTGGGCTCCCTCTGGCGTGACATCATGGGGTACGGCCAGTGACCGGCTACCAGGACATCGGGCGCTTCGAGTACAAGTACGTCCTGCCCCTGGCCGACCGGGACCGGGTGATGGAGGTCATCGACGACTACGTGAAGCCGGATCCCCACGCCACCGCGCGATCCGATGGGCTCATCGGGTACTTCAACCACAGCATCTACCTGGATACCGAGGACCTGTTCGACTACCACGAGCGGCTCGACGAGAGCACCATCCGCAACCGGCTGCGAGTGCGCACCTACGGCAGGCCCGGCGACGGAGCGCCCGTGTTCCTGGAGAACAAGCGCAAGCTCGAGGCGTGGGTGGTCAAGCAGCGGGTGATGGTCGGTGACGCAGACAGCTGGGGAGCGGATCCCTCGGAGCGGCCGTGGATCGAACGCGCCGCCCGGGTCGTGGGCCGGGGGGCCTTCTCCGCCGAGCACTTCGTGCGGCTGGTGGAGCGGGACGATCGTCGGCCGGTATCGGCGGTCCACTACTTCCGCGAGGTGTTCATCGACCGGCGGGGGGACACGCGGGCATCGGTCCGGCTCACGATGGATCGGGAGGTCAACGCGACGGTGGCGCCGGACGGGCGAGACCTCTACGCCGCGCCGGACGTCGACCTGCTGCCGCGGGACTGGATGGTGATGGAGCTCAAGTACAGGGGCGATCGGCCGGGCTGGATGCGGATCCTGGCCCGGGCGCTGGGGCTGAGGGCGGTGCCCGTGCCCAAGTTCGGCCTGAGCGTGGCGCGTGGCCTGCGTTCGGGCTACCCCCACGATTCACGACGCCTGCTGCCGCCGCCGATCCGCGAGCTGGGATGGGGCCTTTGAACAACATCGACCTGGAACTGGCGTTCGGTCAGGCGCTCAACCTGGACGCGATGCAGATCTTCCAGTCGCTGATGCTGGCGCTGGCGCTGGGGATCGTCGTCGCACTGGTTTATCGGGTGTCGGTCTCCAACGAAGTCGTCTCGCCCGCGATGTTGTCATCGCTGGTGATCCTGGCGGTCATCGGGTCGATGGTGATGATGGTCATCGGCAACAACATCGCCCGCGCCTTTTCGCTGGTGGGCGCGTTGGCGATCATCCGCTTCCGGACGCGGCTGCGCAGCCCCTGGGACATCACCTTCGTGTTCTTCTCGCTGGCGGTGGGGATCGCCTGTGGTGTGTTCGCCTACCGGGTGGCGGTGCTGGGATCGCTGGTGATCAGCCTGGCGGTGCTGGCCCTGTACGTGTTGCCGCTGGGCGGCACCCGGGGGCCGTTGCACCTCCTGCGCTGCGACATCGCGGCCTACCAGGGTACAGAGAAGGAGATCCTGGCCGTGCTTGCCCAGTACCTGCGCAAGCGATCGCTGGTCGAGGCGCGTTCGCTGCGTTTCGGCGAGACCCTGTCGTACCGCTACCGGGTGGCGCTGAAGCGGGAGGACCAGCTCGAGGAGCTTCTCCGCGCCCTGTCCGACGTGGAGGGGGTCGAGCGGGTGGTCATCGACGCCGACGACGAGGCAGCGGGCTAGACCGACTAGCGCGTTACAATCGACGGGCGTCACTGGAGATCCAGCGCATGATCCGCCGGTCGGCCCACACCCTGCTGCTACCCCTCGCGCTGCTGGCCGGCTGTCCGGCCGGAGGCGATCCTCCCCAGCTGGCCGATCCCTGCGACGGCACACCCAGCCTGACCGCCGACGGCGCGGCCCTGACCTTCGACCTGCCCGGCTGCTCAGGTGTCTCGCTGAACGGCGAACCCCGGGGTGAGGGCGAGTTGACGCTGTCGTGGAGACTGGATGGGGACGCCGCGACCCCATTGATCGGCGGCACGGGCACCTTCGAGGGCCTGGTCCTGCGCGGCGACGCGACCCTGGCGGGCGAGAAGGAGCCACGCTGGTGGCGCCAGGGTTACCAGTCCTGGTCCTGGGCCGGGGTCGTCGACCTGGAGCCGCTGGAGCTGGACGAGGGCGTACCGACGACCGGCGGCGACGGGGACGGCAACACGGTGCTGTGGGAGACCCCGGCCACCTCCTGGTGGGTCGGACTGCTGGGGCGCCCCGACGGCGCCAGCGTGCTGCTGGGCGTGCTCGATGCCGCCCACACCAAGTTCTACGCAGCCGCTGGGACGGACGAGCTGTTCGCGGTCTGGGGCATGCGCGGGGAGCGGATCCCCGTGACGGACGGGGCCGAGCTGGCGCTGGATCCCCTCTGGATCGAGGCGGGCCGCGACGCCGCCGGACTGCACCGCTCCTACGCCGAGGCGGTGCTCGCGCACCGATCGCTGGCGCCCCCCCTGGGCACGGCGCCCACGGGCTGGGCCAGCTGGTACTACTTCTACGCGGACGTGCGCGAGGTCGACGTGAGGGCCAACCTGCAGCGGGCCAGCGAGCTGGCCGGCGACGAGACGCTGGGCCCGATGGAGGTCTTCCAGATCGACGACGGCTGGGAGGTGGTCTGGGGCGATTGGACCGCCAACGACCAGTTCCCGTCGGGGATGGCCGATCTGGCGGCCGACATCCGCGACGAGGGGTTCACTCCCGGCCTCTGGATGGCGCCGTTGTACGTGGATCGTTCCACCGCCACCTACCAGCTACACGCCGACTGGTGGGTCAGGGACAGCGACGGCGTCGAGATCGTATTCACCAACCAGTCCACCGGGGACTACGCGATCATCGACGCCACCCACCCGGACGCTGGCGCCTGGATGGCCCAGCAGATCGCCGACAAGGTCGCCGACGGCTGGCTGTATCTGAAGCTGGACTTCCTCTACGCGGGCGCCCAGGAGGGGCAGCGGTACCAGGAGGTCACCGGCGCGGAGGCCTACCGGATCGCCATGGAGTTGCTGCGGGAGGCGGCGGGACCGGCCTGGTTGCTGGCTTGCGGGGCGCCCATGCTCCCCTCGGTGGGTTACTTCGACTCGTTCCGGACAGGCGCGGACATCGCCTTTGGCCCCTTCCCGGACCCCGACCCCGCTTTCCTGCGCTGGCAGGCCCGGGCCACCGCCGCTCGCTCGTGGAGCAACGGTGTGTGGTGGTGGATCGATCCCGACCAGCTGCTGGTACGGGACCCCTTCGACGAGGACCAGGCCCGCGGTTCGGTGGTGGCGCAGGCCGCGTCCGGCGGAGCGTGGTTCCTGGGGGACGACCTGCCCTCGCTGTCCGACGAGCGGCTCGCCCTGGCGTTGAACGCCGAGGCGATCGCCCTTCGCGGCCAGCCCGCCACGCCCGCGCGCCCCCTCGACCACCCCTCGGGGTTCGATCCCGGGCCGCTGGGGGAGCTGGCGATCCCCGACGACCAGGTCCCCACCCGCTGGACGGTCGGCGACGACCACGTCCTTCTGCTCAATCTCGGCGACGTCAAGCGAGAGCTCGCGTGCCCGGGCGGAGTCGAGCTGCTGACCGGAGCGAGTTGCGAGCCGGGGGACAACCGAACGCTGCCAGCCGGGGGCGGGGAGATCTGGCGTACCATGGATCCGCGATGAAGAGCCTGCTCCCGATCCTGATGCTCGCGCTGGCCGCCACCTGGGCCGGCTGCCCACCGGATCAGGGTCTGCACGACGACCGCCGGCCGACGGACGACGACGACTCCCAGGGCGACGACGACACCCAAGGCGACGACGACGACGACTCCGACGACGACGACGACGATGTCGACGACGCCGCCGCCGACGACGACGTCGAGGCCGCCTACACCGGCGACGACGACACCGGAGACGACGACACCCAAGGCGACGACGACACCGGCGACGACGACGACTCGGGTCCCTACTGCTACTCGGAGGACGTGGATCCCGCGGCGTCGCTGACCGACCTGGAGGCCGCCTTCACCGGCTTCAACTGGAAGGACACCCTCCTCGAGGTCACGGACCGCCGGTATCCCTCCGGCCACGAGCTGCTGTGGGTGATGCAGAACGATCCGCAGATGGGCAATTTCGTCCAGACCAACAGCTTCGCCGCGCTGATGGACTCGCTGATGACCGTGGCCCACGAGGAGACCCACGGCTACGACTACGACTACGCCATCTGGGGCTCCTCGTTCGCCTACTTCGTCAACGCCGACTGGCAACCCCAGGTGCCCTACCACGAAGGTTTCCCCCGCGGCGAGATCCTGGGGATGCTCGACGACCAATCCTGCGAGATGTACGCGGACACCTACCTCACTGGCGTCCAGGGCACCTACGACTACATGGAGCTGCTCGACGAGCTGAACTGCTACATCACCGGGCTGGCGGCCCTGGCCCTGGTGGGCGAGTACGAACCCTGGGGCATCTCGGCGCGGGACGGCGCGCTGGCGCTGATGTACTTCCTGGAGCTGTACCTGGAGAAGGCGCGCTTCGAGTACCCGACCTTCTACAGCGCCGCGGCGGCGGACGACCACATGGTCGATCTGGTGCTGATCCAGTGGCTGCGGCTCCACTTCTTCCTCGACATCAGCTACGCCTTCCCCAACCTCGGCATCAACGACCACGCCATCGAGAATCACGTCCACGATCTCGAACACCAGACCGAGATCGAGCTGTTCGTCGGCCGCGAGCTGCAGGCATCTCCCTGCCTGTTGCCCGGCGATCCGTACCAGCCGCCGTTCTGACCCCATGCTGCGCGTCCACCACGGCAACCGGGTCGAGCGCCTCGTCGAAGCGCTCGCGGACGTGGTCCGGGAGCCAGCTGGGGGCGTGACCACACCCGAGTGGATCGCGGTGCAGAGCCAGGGCATGGAGACCTGGCTGGCCATGGAGCTGTCCCGCCGACTGGGGATCTGGGCCAACCCCGAGTTCCCCTTCCCGCGGGCCCTGATCGAGCGGCTGTTCCAGCGGGTCCTGGGCCCGGATCGTCCTCCGGGCGAGACGTTCTCCACCGAGAGCATGACCTGGGCCGTCGCCGCCGCCCTGCCCGGGCGCCTCGACCAGGCCGCGTTTACCCCGTTGCGGGATTACCTGGCCGACGATCCCCGCGGCCTCAAGCGCTTCCAGCTCGCCGCCCGCATCGCCCACACCTTCGACCAGTACGCCGTCTATCGCCCGGAGATGATGTTGCGGTGGGGTCGCGAACCCGAGGAGCACTGGCAGGCGCAGCTGGTCCACGATCTGGTCGACAGGACAGGCGAGACCCACGTGGCGGCGGTCGCCAGGGACTTCCTGATCGCCCTCGACGAGGGCTCCTACGACATCGACCGCCTCCCCCGCCGGATATGCTTGTTCGGTATCGCGGCGCTACCACCGCTGTACCTCGATCTGCTGTCCGCGCTCCCCGACAGCACCGCCGTCCACCTGTTCATGTTGAGCCCGTCCCCGGCCGCGTGGTCGGCGATCCGCGGCCAGCGGGATCGGATCCGCGCGGCTGGCAACGGCGACCCGGCCGCGCTGGCCCGGGAGCTGGGGCTGGAAGGGGGGCACCCGCTGCTGGAGACCCTGGGCCGGCTCGGCCGCGAGTCCCAGATGGTCCTCGAAGCGCGGACCGAATACGACGACGGCGGCCACGATCTCTACCTGGAGCCGGCCGAGAACGTCCATCCGGCCACCACCCTGACGCGGCTGCAGTCCGACGTCTACGCCGCGCAGCGATCCGACGCGAGCCACGAAACGCCGGCCGCCCGGGACGACGGTTCGATCGCGATCCACGCTTGCCACGGACCGATGCGCGAGGTGGAGGTCCTGTTCGACCAGCTGCTGGCGCTGTTCGAGGTCAAGCCGACGCTACAGCCGGATGACGTGGTGGTGATGACGCCCGACATCGAGGCCTATGCCCCCTACATCGAGGCCGTCTTCGGGGCCAGCCAACCAGGGCGATCGCCGCGGATCCCGTTCGGGATCGCCGACCGCAGCCTGCGCCAGGAGACCCCGGTGGTCGACGCGTTGCTGGCGCTCCTCGGGCTGGTGCGGGCGAGGGTCACCGCCACCGAGGTGCTGGACCTGCTGGCGATGGACCCGGTGCGGGAGCGGTTTTCCCTGCGAGTCGACGACCTGGATGCCGCCGCTGCCTGGGTTCGCGCGGCAGGGATTCGCTGGGGGATCGACGGCGCCCACCGCCGCCGCTGGGGCCGCCCCGGGTTCGACCAGAACACCTGGCGATTCGGGCTCGACCGGCTGCTGCTCGGCCACGCGATGCCCGGGGACGACCTGTTCGGAGGCGTGCTGCCGCTGGAGCTGGTCGAGGGCCAGGATACGGCGATACTCGGCCGCGTCATCGACTTCTGCGAGTCCCTGTTCGACGTGCTCGGCGACCTGACGACCCCGCGCACGCTGGCCGCCTGGGCGGAGGCGCTGGCCGGGATCAGCGAGCGGATGTTCTCCAACCACCCCCAGCTGGAGCACCAGCACCAGCGAGTCCGCGAGGTGCTGCACGCGCTGGCGGTGTGCGCGGCGGACGCGGGCTTCGACGAACCGGTGGAACTGGAGGTGGTCGCGGACCACCTGGAGGCTCGCTTCGACGAGGCGCGTTCGACGCGGGGTTTCCTGTCCGGGGGCGTGACGTTCTGCAACCTGTTGCCGATGCGGTCGATCCCTTTCCGGGTGGTCGCCCTGCTGGGGATGGGCTACGACGAGTTCCCCCGAACCGGTCACGCCCTGGGGTTCGACCTGACGGTGCGTCAACCGCGGCTGGGTGATCGGTCCTCCCGCGCCGACGACCGCCACCTCTTCCTCGAGGCGCTGTTGGCGGCTCGAGAGCACCTGCTGATCACCCATGTCGGGCGGGGCATCCAGGACAACGCCGAGATTCCGCCGTCCGTGGTGGTCAGCGAGTTGCTGGACGCGGTCGAGGAGTCCGGGGCGCCGCAGGTCGGGGAGGCACCCGAGCCCGGCGCGGTGGCTCGTGGACTGATCACCGCCCATCCGCTGCAACCCTTCAGCCCGCGCTACTTCCGCGGCGACGATCGCCTGTTCAGCCACTCGGAGGGCCACTGCGCGGGGGCCCGTGCGTTGCGGAGCGAACGGGCAGACGGTGAGCCAGCGTTCCTGTCCAGTCCCTTGCCCGATCTGGACGACGGCGAACTGGCCCTGTCGCTGGACGATCTGGTGGCCTTCTTCCGCCAGCCGGCGGTCCACCTGATGCGGCGCCGGATCGGCGTACAGGCCGCGGCCGACGTCCCACCGCCCGAGGACCACGAGCCCCTGGAACTGGACAGCCTGGACGCCTACCACGTGCGGACCGCGCTGCTGGACCGCACCCTGGCCAAGGTGGACGCCGAGGAGGCGTTCGACCGCGCCCGCGCCGAAGGGCTTCTGCCCCTCGGTACACCGGGGCGCAGCCAGTTCGACCAGGCCCTGGGCGAGGTGGAGAGCTTCGTCGACGAGATCGAGGGACTACGCCGGGGCGCGCCGCTGGACCCCGTCGATGTCGACATACGCTGCGGGGACGCGCGGATCACCGGCCACCTGGGCGACCTGTGGCCCGCGGGACGGCTGGCGTACACCACCGGGCGGATCGCAGCCAAACATCGCCTCGCCCTGTGGATCCGCCACCTGGCGCTGAACGCCAACGCGGCGCCACTCGCCCCCCGCAACAGTGTCCTGCTGGGGCGGGACCAGGGCCGCGGCGTGGACCGGATCGACCTGCGCCCGGTGGCGGACGCGACCGCTCTGCTCGCCGACCTCGTGGCGCTCTACCGCATCGGTCTCCGTCGGCCGCTGGCATTTTTCCCGCGGGCAGCTTGCGCCTACGTCATGGAGCTGCGCGCCCGGGACGGTCAGCCCGACGCCGGGACGCGGGCCATGAACGCGGCCTACGGCCAGTGGCGGGCCACCAAGAGGGGATCTCCCGGCGAGAGCGGTGTGCCCGCCGTGGCGCGGCTGTTCGCCGATGCGGATCCCCTGGCCGCGGACCCCGACGGCGAGCTGGGCTTCCGCACGCTGGCGCGGCGGGTCTTCGAACCGCTGCTGGATGCCAGCGAATGAGCGCCGCCCGCCCACTCGATCCGATGACGGTCCCCCTCGAGGGGCTGAGCCTGATCGAAGCCAGCGCGGGAACCGGCAAGACCTACACCATCGCCAACCTCTACCTGCGGCTGGCGGTGGAACGCGGATTGACGGTCGACGAGATCCTGGTGGTGACCTTCACCGAGGCCGCCACCGCCGAGCTGCAGGATCGGGTGCGGCGGCGCCTACGGACCGCCCTCGACGCGGCGACCGGTCGCGGCGAAGACGCCGAGGTGGCGGTGCTGGTGACGCGGGTCGGCCAGGACGCGGTCCAGCGACGCCTGCAGACCGCGCTGGCGGACTTCGACGAGGCGGCGATCTCGAGCATCCACGGGTTCTGCCGCCGTATGCTGCAGGAAAATGCCTTCGAGAGCGGCGTGCCCTTCGACGTGGAGCTGGAGGCGGATCAGGGGCCGCTGCACGAGGAGCTGCTGGCCGACTTCTGGGCCCGGGAGGTGGCCTCCGCCGATCCCCTGTGGGTGGCCGACCTGCAGGCGAGGGGCGTGACCGCCGCGGGCCTGGCTCGCCTGCTCGCCGGGGCCATCGCCCGCCCCGACACCGAGGTGGTGCCGGATTCGGTGGTGGCGCTGGGCGGTCCGGGGATCTTCCGCGTCGCATTCGCCGGGGCCCGGGCCGCCTGGCGGTCGCACCGCGACAGCGTGGCGGAAGAACTCCGGGACTCTCCCGCGCTCAAGCGCACGAGCTACCGGACGACGACGGTCGAGGCGCTGATCGAAGATCTCGACCGCTGGTTCGCCGCCGCGGCGCCCAGGGACCCCACGCTGCCCAAGAACCTGGACCGCCTGACCCCCCAGGCCCTGGCAAAGGGGACCAAGGCGGGCCAGGAGCCACCGTCCAGCCCATTCTTCGACGCCGTCCCCGCCCTGCTGGAAACCCGCGCGGCGTTCGACAGCCAGCTGCTCTGGCTGCGGCGGCGGCTGGTTGATTACGCCCGAAGGGAGCATGGGCCCCGCAAGGTGGAGCGCAACTGCATGTCGTTCGACGACCTGTTGCACCGCCTGGACGGAGCCCTGGCCGGCGAGGGAGGGCCCAGGCTGGCGAGGACGATCCGGCGGCGCTTCCGGGCCGCCCTGATCGACGAGTTCCAGGACACGGATCCCGTGCAGTACCGGATCTTCCACGCGATCTACGGTGGGCGGCGGGAGCCCCTGTTCCTGATCGGCGATCCCAAACAGTCGATCTACGCCTTCCGCGGCGCCGACATCTTCGCCTACCTACGGGCGGTCGCCGACGCGGGCGAGCGGGGCTACACCCTCGGGATCAACTGGCGATCCGATCCCTCGCTGATCCACGCGGTCAACACCCTGTTCGGCCGTGGCGAGGCGCCCTTCGTGTTCGACCGCATCGGATTCTCGCCGGTGGCAGCGCGGCCCGGCGCGCAGGACCGGCTCCAGATCGACGGCCGCCCGGCTGCCCCCCTGCAGATACGGTTCGTGCCACGGGATGGCTCCCCGGGACGCCCCGGAAAACAGCGGACCATCACAGGCGAGTACTCGGAAGACGAGCTGCACGAGCACGTGGCCGCCGACATCGCGCGCCTGCTATCGAGGGGCGCCACCCTCCAGCCGAGCGGAGAGGACCAGGCCCGTCGTCTGCGGGCGGGCGACGTGGCCGTGCTGGTCCGTACCAACGACCAGGCGACGCAGATGCAGCGCGCCCTGCGCCGCCTGCGGATTCCGTCGGTGCTGCGCAGCGCGGAGTCGGTGCTGAAGTCTGCCGAGGCCAGCGAGCTACTGGCAGTACTCCAGGCGGTGCAGGAGCCTGGTGATGCGGGTCGCGTGCGAGGGGCGTTGGCCACCTCGCTGATCGGGCTATCCGGCGATCGGATCGCATCGCTGCTGGACGATGACCGGGGGTGGGAGTCCTGGGCCGGCAGGGTCCGCGACTGGCGCGAGGTCTGGGCCGAAGGCGGCTTCATCCCGCTGTTCCGCCGGTTGCTCGATTCCCGGACGGCGGCGGGCGCGCCTCCGGCCCACGCCCGGCTGCTGGGCCTGGCCGATGGCGAGCGGCGGATGACCAACCTGCTGCACCTCGCCGAGCTGATCCACAGGGCGGAGGTACGGGGCCGACTGGGCTGTGGTGGCGTGGTGCGCTGGCTCAACCGCGAGATGGTCGATCCGCGCCAGGAGGCCGACGCCAGTGAGTTGCGACTGGAGAGCGACGAGCTGGCGGTGCAGCTGGTCACGATCCACAAGAGCAAGGGGCTGCAGTACCCGGTGGTGTACTGCCCCTTCCTGTGGAAGAGGCACGGGGGGGCCCAAAAAGCCCCCATCACCTTCCACGATCCGGGACGGGGTGACAGGGCGGTCCTCGACCTGGGGTCAGATGAGCTGGCGGCACACCTCTCCCTCGCCGAACGGGAATCCCTGGCCGAGGACCAGCGCCTGTTGTACGTGGCCCTGACCAGGGCCGAGCACCTGTGTGTGACCGTCTGGGGCGCCTTCACCAACGCCGGCTCATCTCCGCTGGGCTACCTGCTCCACCGACCACCCGGGGTGCTCGATCCCGGCGCCATGAAGGCCCGCTTCCGTTCCCTGACCGACGATCAGCTGCGCGGCGAGCTCCAGGAGAGCGTGGACGCCGCAGGGGGCGCCATCACCGTCGAGGATCTGTCCTCGCAGCCCGGCGTGGCGGTCGAACCGGAGGACGCCGAGTGCTCCCGCCTGCGCCCCCGGGCCGCCCATCGAAGGCTGCGCCTGCCCTGGTGGCCGTCGTCGTTCTCGCGGCTCGCCGCGTCCGGGGAACTGCTGACGCCCGAGGAGGCCGAGGGGCTCAACCGCGACCGTGAGGACGATCCATCGGATCACCAGCGTGATTCCGGGGGATCCGGCGAGATGGTCCCCCTGCGCGACTTCCCCCGTGGCGCGCGCCCGGGCTCGTGCATCCACGAGATCTACGAGGACCTCGATTTCCAGGCTCCGGAGGAGCTGGCCGAACTGGTGAAGGTCAAGCTGCGCCGGTATGGGCTGTCCGTCGATCGCTGGGGCGACGTCCTCGCGGCATCGATCCGCGACAGCCTGCTCACCCCGCTGGACGAGGTGACCGGCGGGCTGACCCTGGCGAGCGTCTCGATGGAGCGGCGGATCAACGAGCTGGAGTTCATCTTCCCGGTGGCCCTGGACGGCGGGCACAGGCTGACCGCCGACGGGCTGGCCAAGGTCCTCGCCAGCCACGATGGCCCCGCCGCGCGTTATGCACGACGCGCGAGCCAGCTCGGTTTCGGCGCCCTGCGCGGCTATCTGCGTGGCTTCATCGACCTGACCTTCGAACACCAGGGGCGCTGGTACGTCGCCGACTACAAGTCCAACTGGCTGGGCGAGGATCGGGACGCCTACGGCGCCGACGGGTTGTGGACCGCGATGACGGGCCACCACTACGTCCTGCAGTACCTGCTGTACCTGGTGGCATTGCACCGCTTCTTGCGGATCCGGCTGGAGGATTACGACCCGGCGCAGCACCTGGGTGGCGCCTACTATCTGTTCCTGCGGGGCATGGACCCGGCCACGGGACCGGCCCGAGGCGTGTTCGTCGACCGCCCACCCGCGAGCCTGATCGTCGCGCTCTCCGCCCTCCTCGATGGCGAGGTGGCGCCGTGAGGGCGAGCCTGGAAGAGCTACTGGGCTGCGGGGCGTTGACCCCCTTCGAAGCCCACTTCGGCCGCGCGGTCGCCAGGCTGGCGCGTGGCGAAGACCCGAGGGTCGTGCTGGCCGCGGCGGCAGCCTGCCACGCGTCCATGGCCGGCCATGTCTGCGTCGCGCTACCGGAGCTGGCGGGTACTCCCATCGGAGCGGCCGAGGACCCCGGCGAGGACCCACCTCGCTGGCCGGCGCTGGAGGCCTGGCGCGAGGCGCTGTGGGCCAGTGGCGCCGTGGGTGACGGGACCCGGCCAACACCCCTGGTGCTCGACGCGGCCGGCAGGCTCTACCTCGCCCGTTACTGGCGCTACGAAGACGATCTCGCCCGGCGGCTCCACGCCCGCGCTCGCACACGCGCGCCCGCTGTGGACGAATCCCTGCTGACCGCCGGGCTGGAGCGCCTGTTCGGTCCGCCGCCGCGCGGCGAGACCACCGATCACCAGCGACTGGCGGCGGCGACCGCCGTGCTTCGGCGGCTGGCGGTGATCTCCGGCGGTCCCGGGACCGGCAAGACCACCACCGTCGTGCGGATCCTGACCCTGCTGGAAGAACAAGCGCGGGCCGCAGGTCAGCCGCCACCCAGGGTGCGGCTGGCCGCACCCACGGGCAAGGCTGCGGCCCGCCTGTCCGAGTCGGTCCGCGACGCCCTGACCCACACCGGGGCGACGTTCGACGAGGCCGGCCTGCCCCGGGAGGCGTCCACCATCCATCGTCTGCTGCGCACCCGCTGGGACGCGCCCAACCGCTTCGTCCACGACCGGGAGAACCCGTTGCCGGCGGATGTGGTGGTGATCGACGAGACCTCGATGGTCGACCTGGCCCTGCTCTCCAAGCTGGTCGCGGCGGTCCCCGACCGGGCGCGGCTGATCCTCCTGGGCGACCGGGACCAGCTGGCTTCGGTGGAGGCCGGTGCGGTCCTCGGTGACATCTGCAACACCGGAAGACCCGTATATCGCTCGGCTGGGTTCGCCGCGGATCTCGCCCGGGTCACCGGTCAGGAAGTCCCGGGCCACCAGACCGCGGAAGTGCCTTCCGCTGGCCTCGGCGACTGCGTCGTCCAGCTCACCCGCAGCTACCGCTTCGGCCCCGACAGCGGCATCGGCCGGCTGGCAGCGGCCGTCAACGGGGGCCACACCGACGAGGCGCTGGGCTTGCTGCGCGATCCCGAGGTGACGGACGTGTCCCTCCAGGTGGCGGCCGACGAGGCGGCCATCGACCGGATCGTGGCGCCACACCTCGGGCGGGGGTACGGCCCCTATCTGGCAGCGCCGGACCCCGCAGCCCGGCTGGCCGCGCTGGGTCGCTACCGGGTGTTGTGCGCCCATCGGCGCGGACCCGGGGGAGTCGAGTCCCTCAACGCGCTGGCCGAGGCCGGATTCGAGCGGGCCGGCGCCCTGCGGCCAGGATCAGAGTGGTACCCGGGCCGCCCCGTGCTGGTGAGCGCCAACGACTACCCCTTGGGGCTGTTCAACGGCGACGTGGGCGTGATCGTGGCCACACCCACGGGGGGCACAGAGGCGGTCTTCGCCGACGCCGACGGCGGCACCCGCGCGCTGGCGCCCTCCCGCCTCCCCCGCCACGAGACCGTATTCGCCACCACGGTCCACCGGAGCCAGGGTTCGGAGGTCGATGAGGTGCTGGTGGTCCTCCCCCTCAGGCCCTCCCCGGTCGCCACCCGCGAGTTGCTGTACACCGCCATCACCCGCGCCCGGAAAGCCGTCACGATCTGCGCCTCGACGGCCTCCGTCGAGGGCGCCGTCGGCCGCCGCTTCCCGCGGGCGTCGGGCCTGCGAGACCGCCTCTGGGGCTGAACGCGCCGGTCCAGGACCGATAGTCCGGTACACTACCCTCGAGTCCACTGCGCGACGCCCGCGAGAGAGGTCCTCCGATGTCCAACGACGACGGCGATCCAGCGGTTCACCCGGGCGCGGCCGAGATCTGCGACGGACAGGACGGCGACGGGGACGACGCGGGCGCGTACGGCGGTACCGACTGCGACGACCTGGACCCGGCGGTCTGGGGCAACAACGGCTGCCCGCCCCCGGTCACCTGCACCCACCCCTCCCCCGCCACCCTCGAGGCCGCGGATCCCTTTGGCGCCGTCGACCTGCAGTTCGACGGCGACTGCAACGCCTACGTCTCCAGCATCATCAGCGGCGCCGACTACGTGTACGTGATCGACGAGCCCGGCAACGTGACCGTCATCAACGGCTACTCGGATTACAACACCCCCGCCATCGCGCTGGATCCCATCACGGGGCTAGTGGCGGCGTCGTACAACAACAACAGCTCCCAGGCCGTCGGATACCAGAACCCGACCACGATCGATCCGCTGGTCTGGGGGACCTACACCAGCGGCTCGCTGTGGGACGACGGGTTCATGAACCAGTGCACCAGCTCGATCGTGATGGATGGCGGGGGCTGTATCTGGACGCCCAACTTCGCCGGCGACGCCACCCTGGTCTGCGTGGACACCGCGGGCAACGCGACCACATTGACCACGTTGCCCGCCCGCATCGAGGGTGTGGACCTGGACGTCGAGGAGCAGCTATTCGCCTCGGCCGCGGACGTGATCTACCAGGTGGACAAGATCTCGGGGACGGCGGTCGCGATCCACACTGCGTCCGCCGATATCCTGGACTTCGTCATCGACCAGAACGACGACATCTACGTGGAGACCACCGACGGCGTGATCAGCCACGTGGCCCCGGACGGCACGGTCACGACCTTCGCCACCGTGGAGGGCCAGGGCAAGCTCGCCATCTCCCCCGACCGCTATCTGGTGCGCATGGTGCCCCACGCGGTCAGCTACGACACCACCTACGAGGAGTGGGCGATCTAGATCCGCGGACGGTTTAACCCGGCGCGTCGCGGTAGGCGCGGCGGAGCAGGGCGCGGATGCGGAGCTCGAGCTCTTCGGGGTCGAAGGGCTTGGGCAGGTAGTCGTCGGCACCGGCCTTGAACCCCGACGTGATGTGGGCCTGATCGCCGCGGGCGCTGAGGATCAACACCGGCAGGAACGCCGTTGCGATGTCCTTCTTGAGGTGCTCGCAGACCTCGAAGCCGGTCATGCCCGGCATCATCACGTCCAACACCACCAGGTGGATCGGATCGTTGACCCGGCGGCGGTCGACGGTGTCCAGGGCCTCCTGGCCATCCAGGGCGGTCACCACCCGGAATCCCGCCCCCTCCAGGGTGTAGCGGACCAGATCGAGGATCTCCTGGGAGTCGTCGACCACCAGGATGTTCTCCGGCGCGTCGTCGGCTCGCTCAGGCACATCCGCATCGGTCATGGGGATCTGCGGGAACTCACCGGAGAGCACCTCGACCGCTTCCCCGGGCAACGTGTCGATCGCGTCGCCGAGGGGCTGGCTGCTCACGAGCTGCCCCATGTCGGCTGCATCGGCGGGGGTAGCGGCGGCAGCGGGGGCGGCGGCGGCGGTCGCGGCAGCCTCTCGTCGCCGCGCCTGGGCGCGGCTCGGAATGACCGTGGAGCGCACGTGGCGGACCAACTCCTCCAGCGAGGTGAGCCCTTCCTCGACCTTGGCGATCCCGGCGTCGAGCAGCGCCTGCATGCCGCCGTCGACCGCCGCCCGGCGGATGGCCATCTCGTCAGCCCCGGCCAGGATCAGGGTCCGCAGGGATTGGTCGATCCTCAGCAGCTCGAAGATGCCGACTCGCCCGCGGTAGCCGGTGTAAAGGCAGTGCTTGCAGCCAGGCCCCGGACGGAAGGAGTTCGCCAGCTCGATGGGCTCCAGGTCCAGCACTCGCCACTGGGAGGGATCGGGTGCCGCCTCGACCTTGCACTGGGGGCAGAGTCGCCGCACCAGCCGCTGGGCCACCACGCCCAGCAGGCTGGAACCCGTCAGGTAGAGCGGCAGGCCCAGATCGCGCAGGCGGGTGATGGTCGAGATGGTGTCCACCGTGTGCAGGGTCGAGAACACAAGGTGTCCGGTGAGCGCCGCCTGGAAGGCCGTCGCGGCGGTCTCCTCGTCGCGGATCTCACCGATGACCAGCACGTTGGGGTCCTGGCGCAGAAGGGAGCGGACGGAGTTGGCGAAGGTCATTCCCCGGCGGTCGTCCACCTGGACCTGGGTCACCCCGCCCAGGGTGTACTCCAGCGGATCCTCGACAGTGACGATCTTGGTCTGCTCGGTTTGCAGCCGCTTGATCGTGGCGTACAGCGACGTGCTCTTTCCCGATCCGGTGGGCCCGGTGATCAGGACCATACCCTGGGGCTGGGAGATCAGCCGGTAGAAGGTGTTGAGCTGCGTGCCCTGCAGGCCCAGGTCACCCAGATCCAGCTGGAGGATGTCCGGATCGAGGATCCGCAGCACGCAGGTCTCGCCGAACTGGCTGGGGATGGTGGAGATCCGCAGGTCCTGACCGCGGCCGCCGATGTGGGCCCGCACCTTCCCGTCCTGGGGCAGGTGGTGGATGCTCAGGTCCATGTTGCCCACGACCTTGATCCGGGACACGAGGCCGGATTCCACCCACTTGGGCAGCTTCATGGCCGAGCGCAGCACGCCGTCGATGCGGTACCTGACCTGCACACCGCTCTCCAGTGGCTCCACGTGGATATCCGATGCCCGCGAGTTGTGGGCGTTGCCCAGCAGGAAGTTGAGCAGGTCGATGTAGGGCCGTGCGCCCCCCACCCGGAGCCGCTTCTCGATCTCCTCCAGGTCGATGTCGAGGATGTGGGAGGCGGCGATCTCTTGCTCCGGCTTGACCGATTGCAGGATCGCCGCCAGCTCCTTCTCCAGGCCGTAGTGCTTGCCGATGCCGTCCCGCAGAACCTGGGCGCGGCAGACCAGCGGCTGGATGCCCTTGCCGAGTACGAACTCCAGCTCCCGCCGCGTCTCGAGGTCGAAGGGATTGGCCATCGCCACGGTCACGGTCTGGGGCCCGGTGTATACCAGCGGCAGGGCCTGGAGCCGGATCGCCACGTCCCGCGAGAAGCCGTCCAGCAACTCGGGATCGACGGCGCTGTTGACCGGATCGACCAGATCGAAGCCCACCTGCTGAGCCAGCCCCAGCGCAAGGGTCTCCTCGTCGATGGCCTCGATCTGAAGCAGGATCTGCCCCAGTTTCGCGCCGCCGGACTCCTGTTTTGCCAGCGCGGCCTTGAGGTGATCGGCCGAGATGTAGCCGTTGTCCAGGAGGACCTTGCCCAGCAGGGGGGTCGCCATCCGTTGCCTCCTGACCTAACTCAGAGGGTGTCCGCCGCGTCGGGCGAGCCGCCGAGGGGGGCGGTGACCGTGAACTCCGTGCCCTCCCCGACCTCGGACTCCACCGAGATTGTACCGCCGTGCATCGCCACGATCTCGCGGCAGATGAACAGCCCCAGTCCAGCGCCGCCCGCCGAGCGGGTGTCGCCCTTGTCCACCTGATAGAACTTCTCGAAGATGCGGGCCAGAACCGCCCGCGGGATTCCCTTGCCCGTGTCCCGTACGCGGGCGATCCAGGCGTCCCCCTGGACGCTGGACACGACCGTGATGGTCCCCTCGCTGGGCGTGAACTTCAGCGCGTTGCCGATCAGATTGCCCAGCACCTGCTCCAGCCGCATCTCGTCACCGCGCATCAGCTGGCTGTCGTGTTCGTCGAGGGTCAGCACCAGCTCGATCCCCTGCTGAAACGCCTGGGGGGCGAACCGCTCGACGACCCGCTCGACCATCGCCACCACCTCCACGGAGCCCATGTTGAGGCTCAGCCTGCCAGCGGCGATCCGGCTCATGTCGAGCAGGTCCTGGATCATTCCCTTCAGCAGGGTGGTCTGGGACGCGATGATGTTGAGGAAACGAACCTGCTGCTCGGTGACCGGACCACTGCGGCCCTTCATCAGCAGCTTGGTGTATCCCTCGATGGGGGTGAGCGGAGTCTTGAGTTCGTGGGTCACCATGGAGAAGAAGTCATTCTTCATCTGCTCCATCTCCTTCTCCTGGGTGATGTCGCGGATCACGGCCACGTACCCCACGTACTCCTCTCTGGCGTCGGTGAGCGGGCTGCGGGTGATCCGCGTGTGCCGCTCCCGTCCGGTCTCGGCGTCGGTGAGCGCCGCCAATAGCTCCGTCGATCCCTCGAACTCCATCCGGTCGGGTGTCTTGCCCAGCGCCGGGACCCCGAGGCTCCGCACGTCCAACCCGACCCGGAAGGCCGGATTGTCACCCACGGACAGCAGCTTGACCGCCGACGGGTTGTACAGCTGCAACGCCCAGTCGCGGTCCACCAGCAGCACACCCTCCCTCATGGAGTTCAGCAGCGTGCTCATCCGGCGGAACTCCAGATCCCGCTCCGCGAGCTGATGTTTGAGGTTGGCCCGCATGGTGTCCAGCACCACCGCCAGCGTCTCGAGTTCCGATTTGTGGGCCGGCACCTCCACCGGGGTATCCAGGTTGCCATGGCCGATGGCCACGGCCGAGCGCATCACCTTGCCCAGGGGCAACGAGAACACCGTGCGCAGGCGGAAGGAGAAGTAGATGAACAGAGCTGCCATCGCGCTGATCCAGGCGATGGCGTACCCCAGCAGTGGACGCAGCAGGGTCGAGGTCTCGACCAGGTGGCTGGCGACCCGCTGGGCCAGCACGTCCTGCAGGCTGTTGTAGGCCACCTGCAGCTCCCGGAAGATCTCCTCGGACTCGATGGGTTCGACGCCGTCGGCAGCGGCGGAACCGGGGTCGAGCTCTTCGCCGGGATCCAGTCCGGCTTCCGTCGGCGGCTCCGGCTCGGCCGGAGGGACGGTCCCATCGTCGGTCTCGTCGGTCTCGTCGGCCTCGGCGGCTTCGGCGGCCTCGGCGGCCTCGACGCCATCGTCTGCGGTGGCGTCGAGGGCCGGCTCCGCAGGGCCACCCAGCTCGTCCCACGCCTCCTCGTCCGGCGCCAGCAGGGGCGTCAGGTCCCCCTCGTCTGGCAGTTCGATCACGTATCCCGCCGGGATCGGCTGTCCCTCCTGGTACCAGCGCCGGATCACCTGGTACAGGTACTCGACCGACGGCTCGACGTACCCGTACTCGTCACCCAGATTCCCGTCGAGGGATTCCCTCAGCCGACCGAACTCCTCTTCGGGAAACGGCGCTTCCGCTGCGCCCTCTCGCGCCGCAATCGCGTCCACCATCATCTGCAGGTGGAACGCCTCGAGTCGCCGGCTGGCCTCCCAGGCGGCGCCCACGGCCGGACGCTCGTCGCGTAACGCGACAGGCGCGCTCCAGACCAGCACGGTGACCATCGCCACGAGGTTGAGCGCCGCCAGCAGGAGGATCACGCTGAGCCGGAAACGAATCCCGAACGGGTGTTCGGTCCGGAGTCCGTCCGCGAACTGCTCGAGGGTGGTCGGGGCCTGCATCGTGCCAGCCTAGCAGGAACTCGCGAGCGGGTGCGGGCGCAAGCCGCGCCAACCGGTCAGCGGGGGGTGAGGGTGATCACACGCCAGCGGTCCGGGGCGGTACGCGGGCTGACCTGGCGCAGGCCGTCGGCGCTGACCACGTCGACCATCAGTTCGACAGAAATGGCGTTCGGCGGGATCCCGTCGACGACCCCGCCGAAGACCCCGTCGCCGGCCCCGCCGTCTCCGCTCAGGCCATCGTCCGCCAGCCAGACGGTGCCCTCGACCCCGTCTCCGCGCCAGTGGCACTCCGCGGACGCCAGTCCGCCGTCGTGGTCGATGGTGACGACTACGGGAAGGGGCTCACCCGGCGCCGGGGGCTCGATCCCGGCCGAGACCACGCCCACCCGCGGTGCCAACGCCGTCGGCCCGCCATTGGCAGCTTCTTCGGTCGGGATCAGCTGGAAGGCGAACTCGTCGGCGCCGTCGGTGACGCGGCCATAGGAGACGCCGCCGATCAGACGCCCGTACCACCACAGGTCGGCGACGACGAAGCCCCCCTCGTCCCCATCCTCGGTCCCGCCATCCTGGAACAGGCCCAGCTCGCCGCCGGCCACGTCCAGCGTGAGCCCCTCGGACGCGTCGGGCGCCGTGACCTCGAGCCGCAGGAACTCCCCGGGCGCCAGCTCGCCCTCCGGTAGGGGAACAGCCATGGGCGCCCGCAGGTCCGCACTCAGGTGATAGCCGGCGAACTCCACCGCGCCCTCGCCGCGGTTGTACAGCTCCACGAAGCCGTAGGGTTCGCAGCTCCCCTCCTCGGCGCAGGGGTACACGCCGAATTCGTTGATTACCAGCGGCGCCGACGGCATCGCCCCCAGCTCCAGCAGCTGTTCACCCAGCACGTCGGTGCGCAGGTCGACCGCCTCGACCAACGCGTCCTCTGCTCCATCGAAGACGGTGTCGTGTTCAGCCCAGGGGTACTTGTACGGATCGCCCCGGATCTCGTCCTCGAGCTCGCCCGCGCGCTCGTGGATCTTCTGCTTGAATGCGTTGGTCTCGAACCACTGCCCGCGCAGCTCCTCGATCCGGGTCGCGAGCTGCTCCCGGAAGTCCGGGTGGTTGAGTAGACGGGTCCGCAACAGGTGCCACCAGCTCATCTCGGCCGACTCGGCGCTCCACAGGTTCATGTGGACCGCGGGGGCGTAGGGCGCCAGGCCGGGCCAGAACAGGCCCAGGCCGAAGTTGCCGTTGTTGTTGTCCCAGCTGAGGACCTCCCACAGCCCTGATGCGGGATCCCGGTAGTAAAAATAGTCGTTCGCCTCGGTCTCGGGACGGGCGAGCAGCGCGTTGACCGCCAGCAGGTCCAGGAATGCCGGTAGGTCGAGCCAGCTCGGCAGGTCGGCGGCGAACTCATCCCGGTGCGCGCGGTTCTGAAACTCGAGGAACGCGATCAGGTGCTCGATGTCGCCGCTGCCCGCCCGCCGCCGCCAGGCCTCCGCGTAGGCTGACTCGTCCTCCAGCAGCTCCCCGAACCCGCCGCCACGATACAGGTCGCCGTCGGCCGCCCGCCCGCTGTTGGCCAGGAAGTCGGCGTCCATCCGCTCCACGTCGAGCCGCAGCCCGTCGTGGACGCCGTTGACCACGAGTTGCACCGGCACGGCACGCCCTGCCTGCGTGTCCGCGGGTTGCTCGCCACCTTCGGCCCAGAACAGATCGTAGCTGAGCAGCTCCTGGAGCTGGCTCCAGTCTCCCCACTCCGCCTTCAGGTCCAGCTTGTGGCGCCCATCCGGCAATGGCTCGTCGAGCTCCACCCGCCAGGACTTCTTCGCCAGCCCCCGGGTGCTCGCACCACGAAACCGGCCGTCGCCGACGTAGGCGACGCCGTCGACCAGGAACTGCAGGTCCACCTCGGTGTCCCCGTGGGGGTCGGCCTGCAGCGTGCGCAGATCCTCCTCGGCGATCTCGATCTGGTAGACCGGGATCGGACTGTCCTCCAGCTGGAGGGCCTCACCGCTTGCCACCGCCGACGCAGGCGACACGTTGCCCCACACGTCCACGCCCCGCACCCGGTACTCGTAACGTTGCCCGGGCACGGCGGAGCGGTCGAGGTAGAACGGAACCGGCCAGCTCCCGCCGAACAGGGGCGAAAACGCCCCCTCCCCCACGGGCTTGCGCTCCACCTGATAACCGGTCACGTCACCGAAGGGCGAGATGCCCTCGATCTCGCCCGCCCCGCCGGCGACGGAGGGATCCCAGCCGTAGCCGGCATCCCCCTCGACCGTGGTCCAGCGGAGGAGGACTGCGCCGTAGGTCCCGATACCCTCGATGAGATCCGGCGTCGGCGGAGCCACCTCGTCGGGGTTGGCGCGCTGGACCGCCACGGTGGCCAGCGAGGCCGGATAGTCGCCTGCGACCGAGAATGTCAGGTCCAGCACGCCGTCGGTGACGACCACGTCCTTGCGGACCGTCCAGGCCAGGTCCTGACCCGCCTGCTCGAACACGTCCAGGTCGTGGACGATCACCACGCCCTCGGCGGCCACGTCCTGGACGCGGAATCCCGGACCGTGGACGGAGCGTTCGACAAATCCGAGGGTCACGACATAGGGCCCCTCCTGGGGCACGTCGAAGCGATAGGAAGACACTCCGTCGCGACGAACCAGGTAGGCCGACGGGTACGGAGTCGCGCCCACGACCCAGGGGAACCACTCGGAGGCCGATTCTCCTCCCTCGTAGCCGTAGCCCAGACCGTCCGCGTACGCGGCGTCAGCCAGGAACGGCGAGCCATCGTCCCGGTCGTCGTCCGTCGCCTCGCCCTCGCCGCCACAGTCGATGGCCCGGGCGAACGTCACGGGATCGGGCCACTCGCCCGCCGCCGGATCCTCCTTGCAACCGGCGCCGGACAGCGCCACGACCAGCCCCCACGCCGCCCACCACGTTGCGCCGTGTCGCCGGTTCTGCGAGCTGCGATCCATGGTTCACTCCCTCGGGATGAGCGTCCAGGCGTCCAGATCACCACAGTTGCTCCGGGATGAACACCTGCGCACCTGGCCCGGCGGTGCGAAGAAGGGGCTGGCACGGGACCCTTGTCGACCCCTGTGGGCCTGTGCGATCGTGTCCCCCGGAGGTGGTGGTAATGAGATTGACTTCCACGTCTGTCAACGTCGTGATCGTCCTGGGACTCGGCCTGCTGGCGAGCTGCGCGTCGCCGGTGGAGGGGGCCTGGGAGGGCAAGCTGGAGCCACCGCAAGGGAGCGACCCCGCGGGGTACGAGGTGCACCTGACGCTGAGCAGGTTCATGGCTGATGAGCCCGGCGGCGCGGTCGAGTACACCTTCTTCCATCTGGATGGCCGTCGCGACCTGTGCTCGGCGACACTCACGGGCAACTCCAAGGAGGGCGCGGTCTACGAGTACACCGAGCGGATCACGACCGGAAAGTGCGACGACGGCCGGGTCGTCCGCGTCAGCGCCGACGGAGAGCAACAGCTGGACTTCCAGCGGTTGGCCGACGATGGCTCCTCGGAGATGTCGGTCAAACTTAGTGTGCAGACCGGTATCGCCACTGCCAAGGGCACGCTGGACCGCTGAAGGGATCGGGTGACCGTGTGAGCGACTCCGATCCCAAGAACCTGTTCAAGCTCGATCCGGAGGACCGGCCTCTGCGGCCGCAGGCGCCCGCGCGCGATCCCTACTCCCATCTGCTGGGGAGCGCGGGCCACGTGGGCCTGATCCTCACGCCCAAGCAACGCGCCGAGCTCCTGGACGAAACCCGCTGGTCCCGCTCCTTTGACTGGCCAGAGATCGAACGCCTCGCCTCCCACATGGAATTGCAGTCGATCCCGGCGGGCGAGGAGATCTTCGGCGAGGGCGAGGCTGGCGAGTACATGGGCCTTATCGTCCGCGGCCGTATCGCCGTGCTCAAGGAGGACTCGTCGGGCAGGCGTCGCCGGATCACGACCATCGTGGCGGGCAAGACCCTCGGCGAGATGTCCCTGCTGGACCTGGAGCCCCGATCCGCGACGGCCGTGGCGGACGCCGATTCGCTGATGATGGTGCTGACCAGGAAGCAGTACGGCAAGCTGATGGACAACTACCCCAGGCTGGCCCTCAAGCTGCTGACCAACCTGGCCCGGATGATGAGCCAGCGGTTGAGGCGCACCAGCGGGATCCTGGTCGAGTTCCTCGAGGACTGACCGGGACCTCGATGAACGGGTCGAATGTCGGATCGCCACCCACCCCCCTCCGATTCCATCGCCGAGGCGCGCATGCTCCTCGACGAGGCGCTCGGGGCGGACGAGGATCTCAAGGCCGCGTTACTGGCCCGGATGGAGGCGCTGGTGGGCGCGAATCCCGATCTCCCCGACCTGGTGGAATGCCTGGCACGAGCCCAGGCGTCGATCACCGAGGACGGCGACAGCCTGGAGGCCGAGGGCGCCCTCGCGCGGCTGCGGAGGCTGGTCGCCGAGCACCCGGACCTGGAGGAGCCACGGCGGCAGCTCTGCTTCGCCTTGTTCAACCGCTACTGTGACGAGGGGCTGGACACCTACCTGGCCGAGCTGCGGATCACGGCCGAGCCCCTGCCGGACCGGGACGACCTGATGGGGCCGATGGCGGTGGCCGGTTACTCCGACGACGACTGACTCTGCAGCGCGCGCAGCGCACGGGTCAGGGTCGCGACCCGGTAGGATTTGGGCAGAAAGGCCGTCAGCGGAGCGCGCAGCAGCGCCTCGCGCTCCTCCCGTCACCCAGGCGAGGCATCCGTGGTTCCCTGCGGGATTCGCACCTTGACGCGCACCACCGCCGACTCGCATCCTTTCCGATTCGCGCCGCGAGGCGCCGATGGAGGTACCGTGAGCGAAGAGGTGACCAAGGCCTACCGCAACGCCGATTTCATCAACAGCCCGGACGCGCGCACGATTCGGATGCTGTGCGAGTACTACGAGCCGCGCCGACGCTTCTTCTCTCAGAAGGTGTTCAACACCGTGGTGTTCTTCGGCTCCGCCCGGCTCGTCGATGGCGAACGGGCGCGGGAAGCCCTGACCCAGGCCCGGCTGAAGGCGGACGCGGACAGCACCGACCAGGCCGCGCAGGAGGAGCTGACCCGCGCCGAATCGGCGCTGGAGATGTCCAAGTACTACGACGACGCGCGGGAGCTGTCGCGGCGCTTCACCGAGTGGTCGATGCGGCGACCCAAGGGCAATCGGCGGGTGATCGTCTGCACCGGAGGCGGCCCCGGGATCATGGAGGCGGCGAATCGCGGAGCGGCCGACGTGCCGGGTGGCAAATCCATCGGTCTGGGCATCAGCCTGCCCCGCGAGGAACGGCTCAACCCCTACGTCAGTGACGATCTGGGCTTCGAGTTCCACTACTTCTTCATGCGCAAATACTGGTTCGCCTATCTGGCCAAGGCGCTGGTCGTGTTCCCCGGAGGCTTCGGCACCCTGGACGAGCTGGCCGAGCTGAACACCCTGCGCCAGACCAAGAAGATGACCAAGCCCCTACCCGTGGTGCTCTACGGCTCGCCGTACTGGAAGAAGGTCCTCAACGTGCGGGCGATGATCGAGGCGGGCACGATCAGCCCCGAGGATTACGATCTGCAGTATCGCTGCGATACCGTCGACGCGGCCTTCGAGTACCTGACGACGGAGCTGGATCAGCTCGAGGGCAACGGCTGACGCGGCGGTGGTGAGCCCGCCGGGCGGCTCGGTCAGCTACAGCCGGTGGTGGCACCGCAGTTGGCGCACTTGTAACAGGCGCCGCTGCGTACGGTGATGGTGCCGCAAACCGGACAGGGCGGAGCGTCGGCCTGGTAGCGGGAGATCTCCCGCTCCTGAGCCTCACGCGAGTACAGCGCACCCGCGGCCCGGCGCAGCCCCTCGACCCCCTGGGCCACTGCGCTGACTTCCTCGCCACCCTCGTCCGCGACGCCGGACGCCTCGCCGCCCACCTTGGGGGTCTCGACCGAATCCAACCCCTTGTCCTCGGGCTTGACGGCGGACTCTTCGCCCTCGGCCTGCATCTCGGCGGGGGTCGGTGTGCGCTGGTCCCGCGGCAGGAACTTCAGGGCCAGCCAGCGGAAGATGTAGTCGGTGATCGACTTCGCGATCGGGATATCCGGGTTCCGCGTGAACCCCTGGGGCTCGAAGCGGGTGTGGGCAAACTTGTCGCACAGGGTGCGCAGCGGAACGCCGTACTGAAGCGCGATCGAGGTCGACGTCGCGAAGGCGTCCATCAGTCCGCTGATGGCCGACCCCTGCTTGGCCATCACCACGAAGATCTCACCCGCGCGGCCGTCCTCGTACAGGCCGACGGTCAGGTAGCCCTCGTGGCCCTGGATCGAGAACTTGTGGGTGATCGCTTGCCGCTCGTCGGGGAGCCGCTCTCGAACAGGGGTGCGAACCGGCTCCACCGGCACCGCGGGAATCTCCTCGGTCGTGAGGTTGAGCGGCTGGGTTCGCTTGCAACCGTCCCGGTAGATCGCCACCGCCTTCAACCCGAGGCGCCAGGCCTCGAGGTAGGCATCGGCGATCTCCTCGGTGGTGGTCTCGTTGGGCATGTTGACGGTCTTGCTGATGGCCCCGGACAGGAAGGGCTGCACCGCGCCCATCATCCGGAGGTGGCCCAGCGGCTCGATGGCGCGGTGGCCGTGCAGCGGGCGGATGGCGCAGTCGAAGACCGGCAGGTGGTCGGGCGCCAGGTGGGGTGCGCCCTCGATGGTGTCGCACTCGTCGATGTACTGGATGATGTCGGCGATCTGGCTGGTCGGGTAGCCGAGGGTCTGCAAGGAGAGCGGCACGGTGGTGTTGACGATCTTCATCATCCCGCCACCGACTAGGCTCTTGTACTTGACCAACGCCAGATCCGGCTCCACTCCCGTGGTGTCGCAGTCCATCAGGAAGCCGATGGTGCCCGTGGGGGCGAGCACCGACGCCTGGGCGTTGCGGAAACCGTGCCTCTCCCCGAGGACGACGGTCTCGGCCCAGGCCTTCTTCGCGGCCGCGAGCAGGGCTCCGGGCACCAGGGTGTCGTCCACGTCGTCCACCGCAGCCTGGTGCTGCCGCATCACGTCGAGCATCGCTCCGGCGTTGGACTCGTAGGCCTCGAACGGCCCCATCCGCGCCGCCACGCGGGCGGACGTCCGGTAGGCGGCGCCGGTGAGCAGCGCGGTCACCGAAGCGGCGTAGGCGCGGCCGGCGTCACTGTCGTAGCTCAGGCCGTTGGCCATCAGCAGGGCACCCAGGTTGGCGTAGCCGATCCCCAGCGGCCGGTAGAGGTGGCTGTTGCGAGCGATGGACTCGGTCGGGTAGCGCGAGAATCCGACGACGATCTCCTGCGCCGCGATCACCAGATCCACGCAGTGTTCGAACTGCTCGGTGTCGAACGAGCCGTCCTCGCCACGGAACTTCAGCAGGTTCAGCGACGCGAGGTTGCACGCCGAGTCGTCCAGGAACATGTACTCGGAGCAGGGATTGGAGGCCTGGATCGCACCCGACTCGGGGCAGGTGTGCCAGCGGTTGACCGTGTCGTGGAACTGCAGTCCGGGATCACCGCAGGTCCAGGTCGCATCCGCCAGGCGCGACCACAGGTCACGGGCGCGGTAGGTGCCCATCTTGCGCTCGGACTCCAGCACGGCCCAGGTGTGCCACGGGCCGTCGTCGACCACCGCCTGCATGAAGTCGTCGGTCACCCGCACGCTGTTGTTGGAATTCTGGAAGAACACGGACGAATAGGCGACGCCGTTGAACGAGCCGTCGTAGCCCGCGTCGATCAAGGCGTGGGCCTTGCGCTCCTCCTCGGCCTTGCAGTCGATGAACTCCTCGATGTCCGGGTGATCGATGTTGAGGATCACCATCTTGGCGGCGCGGCGGGTCTTGCCGCCGCTCTTGATCACACCGGCGAAGGCGTCGTAGCCCTTCATGAACGAGACCGGACCGCTGGCGATCCCACCCCCGTTGAGGGGCTCGAGCGACGAGCGCAGCGTCGACAGGTTGCTGCCGGTCCCGGAACCGCCCTTGAACAGGCGGGCCTCGGTGGCGGCCAGCGCCATGATCGACTCCATGTCGTCGGTCACCGCGTTGATGAAACAGGCCGAGCACTGGGGGTGCTCGTCGACCCCCATGTTGAACCAGACCGGGGAGTTGAACGCGAGCTTCTGCTGGACCAGGTAGCAACACAGCTCGTCGCGGAAGACATCGGCGCTGTCCGCGTCCTCGAAATAGCCGCCCTCCAGGCCCCACGCCCGCAGCGTATCGACCACCCGGCCGATGAGCTGCTTGACCGAGCGCTCCCGTTCAGGGGTATCGAGATGGCCACGGAAGTACTTGGAGGCGGTGACGTTGGTCGCCATCTGGCTCCAGCCAGCCGGGACCTCGACGTCCTTCTGGTGGAACACGACGCTGCCGCCCTCGCCCGTGATCAGGGCCTCGCGGACCTCCCACTCGACGCTGTCGAAGGGGTCCACCCCCTCCTCGCTGTGCCGACGCTGGAAGCTGAGTTCTGGACCGAAGACCGGGTCGTCTCCCCCCTGCCGTCGACGTGAACTGGCTCGCCGCCTCTCCACATGCGCATGTGTTGCGCCCATCTCGCCTCCCGAGATTCTCGCTTCCGCGTCCTCTGGTGCCACCTGCTTCTGCTTGATCAAGGGGTTCGCGCGACCCGTGGCTAGACCGCACTCCCACACCGTCCGGCCGGGTTACCCTAGCCGGTGAGTTATTTCATCTCAGCAGGAACCCGTGTCCCTCCTGCGCCGCCGCTAGTGTCTCCGGGTCAGATGGAGAGCCGGTCGCTTCCGCTTTGGCAGCGCGGCCCGCAGTCGCTCGGCCACCACCGCCGCGGCCGGAAGCCGAAGCTCGATTCCAAATCCCACAGACGCAACGGCTCGACCGCTGCTCGCAACCAGCTGGCGAGCCGCCGATCGAGCCATCTCAACTGACCGTCCCTCGTCTGCCCGGGCCACGAAACGACCCGCGCGCAGATCCAGGCCCATCCTCTTGCTCTTCACCGGCGCGCTCCCCGCTTTCCGCTCCAACTCGACTTCGGCTTCCGCCGCGCCGACCGTCATGCAGATTTTTCCACTCGCGGGACCCGCGGTCAACGAAAAAACCACTAGATATGGTGGTCTTACTTATCCACAGATACCACATCTTGTGCCCGCAGCTTCTGCGGATAACTCGGCGATTATCTGTGGATTGTTGTGGAACGCCGCGGGGTGGCTGTGGATTATACACAGGCGCACACCCAGCACGCGGTTACGTTTTGAGCTTGCCAGCCGCCGCGCTCTGGCGGTATTAGTTTCATGACTTTCAGAAAACACTGAACGGAGGCGCTCGTGCCAGGCTGTCGCCCAGGATCCCCGATGCCGTCGAGAGGCACGCGCCACGCGCGCGGGTCGACGGCCGTGGGGCTACATGCTACACACCACGATCATGCTGTGGCTGCGAGTACTGGCTGCGGTGTTCACGGGGACGACGCAGGCTCTCATCTCGCCGCCGCTCAGCTGGACGCCGCTGCACTGGGTCTCCTGGATCCCCTTCCTGTGGGCGATCGAAGGCATCGCTTCGCGCCGCCGATTCTGGCTCGGCTGGCTCATGGGAGCGAGCGCACTGGCGGCGATCTTCCACTGGTTGGTCGGCACCGTGCAGCGCTTCTCGATGCCGAACATCCCGCTGGCTGTCTCGATCCTGTTGCTGTTCTCGGCCGCGTTCGGCGCCTACGGCGGCTTCTTCGCGCTGTTCTACCCCCGGATCAAACGCTGGGCGGGGCCCGGTTGGCCCTTCGCGGTCGCCGCCCTGCTGGCGGCCCTGGAGTTCATCAATCCCCAGCTGTTCCCCTTCTACCAGGGGGTGGCGCACTACCAGAATGCGCCGCTGTTCCAGGTGGCGAGCGTGACCGGCGTGCGGGGGGTGAGCTTCCTGGTGCTGCTGGTCAACGGGCTGCTCTGGGCGGGCATCCAGTCCGTCTGGCTCAAGCGGGGCCCGGTGAGCCCTCGGCAGCTGGTCTGGCTGGCCGGGGGCACGGCCGTCGTGCTGGCCGCCGTGCTGGCGTTCGGAGCCTACCGCCTCGCCGTCATCCGCACGCTGGAGCAGGATGCGAGCAGTCTGCGGGTGGGACTGATCCAGCTCGACCTGGGGATCAAGGAGCGGGCACGCCGCAACCGCGAGGATCGGTACGGGATCCTCGAGGAGTACTTCGAGGAGAGCGCGGCGGCCATCGAGCAGGGGGCACAGGTCGTGGTCTGGCCCGAGGGCGGTTCGCCCTACCGGGTGAGCGGCTCCAAGGGGCGGGAGATCGCCGCCTTCGCCAAAGCTCACGACGTGGAGCTGTGGATCGGCGCCCTCTCCTCCAAGCGCGATCCGGTGACCAAACACCGTCGCTACTACAACAGCGCCTACCGCTACGACCGCGACGGCGTACAGGACCAACGCTACGACAAGCTCGTCCTGCTCCCCTTCGGCGAGTTCATCCCGGGGCGCAGCCTGTTCCCGGAGCTGACGAGCAAGATCCCCGGCGTGGGCAACTTCTATCCCGGCGAAGACGTGGTGATCTTCGATTCACCCGCGGGTCCCTTCAACTTCCTGATCTGCTACGAAGCCATCCGCAGCAAGCTGGTGCGGCGCAGCGTGAAGGCGGGATCGCGGTTCTTCGTGACGATCACCAACGACGCCTGGTTCGGCGCCACATCCTGTCCGTCCCAGCACCTGATGCTCACCGCCAACCGCTGCACGGAGTACGGTTGCCCGATGGTGCGCGTCGCCACCACCGGGATCTCGGCGGTGGTCGATCCCCGGGGGCAGCTGGTGGAGCAGACCGTCGCCTACACCAAGGAGACGATGGTCGCCGATGTGCCGCTGGTGTTCGCCCCCACGATCTACACGCGCATCGGGGACGCGTTCTCCTGGGCCTGCGTGGCGATCTGCGCCTGGGCCCTGTTCGTGCCATGGTGGCGCGAACGGAGGGCGGGAGTCCCCAAGAAGGTCCGATGATGAGCCCCCCCCTGATCAAGCTGGTCCGGGCGCTCCCGGTGCGCCTCGGTACGGGCGTCGCGGGCCGATGCCGCGCGCTCCGGGCCGACGCCTGCGAGCTCTCCCTGCCCAACCCCGTCGCAGCCGGTGAATCCCTGGTGCTGATCATCGAGGCGCCGCGCCGCGATCCACTCCGCTTTTCAGCCACCCCCGGGCAGGCCGTCGCCAGGGAGGAAGATCAGATTCGCCAGCGGTTCACGCTGGTCCCGGTGGACGACGCGACGGGTCGCGGTCTCCTGGAGCTGCTCACCCAGCTGCGCAAGGACGCCCACCTCGAGCTCTGCCTGGAAGAGGACGTGGAGACCACCATCGGTCCCGGATTCGAGCGGGTGGTCCTGCCCCACTGTTCGCTTCCGGACCTCGACGGGGATGCCGTCAGCACCGCCACCGAGTTCCTGGACAAGCCGCTGAACCTACCGCTCGTGATCACGGGCATGACCGGCGGCACGGACCGGGCAGGCGAGTTCAACCTGGCGCTGGCCGCGGTGGCCCAGCGGACGGGCGTGGCGATGGGGCTCGGCAGCCAGCGATCGATGCTCGAGGATCCGGCGCTCGCCAGGACCTTCCAGGTGCGAGACGTGGCCCCGGACGTCCCCTTGCTGGCGAATCTGGGCGCCGTGCAGCTGAACTATGGAGTGACGCCGGAGGCCTGCGCCCGGGCGGTCGAAACCGTCGATGCGGACGCCCTCTGCCTGCATCTGAACGTCATGCAGGAGATGATCCAGCCGGAAGGCAACAGGAATTTCATCAAAATTGCACAACTCATCCGCAAGGTAGTGGACGAGGTTGCCGTGCCTGTGTTGCTCAAAGAGACCGGAACCGGAATGTCCTCGGACGTGGCCCGCCTGGCCATGGACGTGGGCTGTCTGGGCGTGGACGTGGCCGGTGTGGGCGGCACCTCGTGGCCGAGGGTCGAGGCTCTGCGGCATGACGACGATCGCCAGGGTATCGGCGAGGCGTTCCGCGACTGGGGCATCACGACCGTCGACGCGGTTCGCGGATGCCGGGGGGCGGCGCCAGTGGCCCAGCTGATCGCCAGCGGAGGCGTCCGCAGCGGCCTGGACATGGCCCGCTGCATCGCCCTCGGCGCGGACATGTGCGGGATAGCCCTTCCCCTGTTGCGCGCTGTGGCGCGCTCGGAGGACGCGGCGGTCGACTACATCGAACAACGACGCGAGGAACTGCGGGTGGCGCTGATGTGCAGCGGCGCGCGGGACCTGCGCGCGCTGCGTGACCGTGGCCCTGCCTCGGTCGACGGAGTGGACCATGACTGATCACAATCGCACCTCTCGGATTCCGGGCTTCCACCGCCTGAGCATCGACGATCGGCTCGCGCGGGTCGCCGAGGCCTCGGGCATCGACCCCGACGAGCTGGCCCGGCTGAGCGAGGGCACGCCGATGCCGCGGCTCGCGGCGTTCATCGAGAACGTGGTGGCCCGCTTCGACCTGCCGCTGGGCATCGCCACCAACTTCCAGGTGGACGGCAAGGATGTGCTGATCCCGATGGCCACGGAGGAGACGTCGGTCGTTGCCGCCGCCAGCAACGCGGCCCGGCTGGTGCGCGCGGGCGGGGGTTTCCACACCGAGATCCTCGAGGATCTGGTCATCGGTCAGATCGAGGTGCTGCGGGTGCCCGACGTGGAGATCGCCCACGCCGCCCTCGAAGCCGCGCGGGACGAACTGCTGGACCTGGCCAACACCGCCCAGCCTTCGCTGGTGCCGTTCGGCGGCGGCTGCCGGGACATGGAGATCCGTTGGCTGGCCGACAACGGCTACGGCAACGTGCTGGTGGTCCACCTGCTGGTGGACTGCAAGGACGCGATGGGTGCCAACTCGGTCAACGCGATGTGCGAGCTGCTGGCTCCTCGGCTGGCGGAGCTGACCGGCGGCGACCCCGGGCTGCGGATCCTGAGCAACCTGGCCGACCGGCGGCGGGTGGCTGCGACGGCGACCGTACCCCTGGAGGTCCTCGGCTTCCGCGAATGGAGCGGCGCCGAGGTGCGCGACATGATCGTGGCCGCCTCGCGGTTCGCCGAGCGGGATCCCTACCGGGCGGCCACCCACAACAAGGGCATCATGAACGGCGTCGATCCCCTGATGATCGCCACGGGCAACGACTGGCGGGCGATGGAGGCCGGTTGCCATTCCTTCGCCTGTCGCAGCGGCAAGTACAGCCCCCTGGCCACCTGGTGGAAGGATCCCGAGGGCCAGCTCGCCGGTAGGATCGAGCTGCCCTTCCAGCTGGGTACCGTCGGCGGCGTCACGCGGCTGCACCCGGTTGCGGCCGCCAGCATCCGGATCCTGGGGGTCACTCGCGCGCAGGAGCTGGCCCGGCTGACGGCGGCGATCGGCCTGGGTCAAAACCTGGCCGCGCTCAAGGCCCTGGGGACCGAGGGCATCAACCGCGGCCACATGCGCCTGCACCAGCGCAACGCGCAGCTAGCGGCTCAGCGGACCGATGGGTGAGCTGCGCGCGACCGCGCGCGCAGGCGCCAACATCGCGCTGATCAAGTACTGGGGAAGTCGAGATCCGGCGCTCAACCTACCGCTGAACGACTCCCTGTCGATGACCCTCTCGGACGCGGTCACGGTGACCACCGTGGCCTACGATCCCGACCTGCAGGTCGACGAGATCTACCTGGACGGCGAACGGGTGCTGGACGATCGGGGGACGCGTGTCTCCCGACAACTCGACCGGATTCGCGTGGACTACTACCGCATGTACGCGCGGGTGGCGTCGGTCAACAGCTTTCCGGCCGGGACCGGGCTGGCCAGCTCGGCGAGCGGCTTTGCGGCCTTGACCGTGGCCGCGATCGCGGCGTTCGACGAGGGGCTCCCCGATGGTCGCGAGCTGTCGGCCCGCGCACGGCGGGGGAGCGGTTCCGCGGCTCGGTCGATCCCAGGTGGCTTCGTCCACTGGCGTGCCGGTCGGACTGACGAGGACAGCTTCGCCGAGAGCGTGTTCGAGCCGGACTGGTGGGATCTACGTGACCTGTGCCCGCTGATCTCCACCTCGCCCAAGGAGGTCTCCAGCTCACGGGGCCACCGGATCGCGGCGGTCCATCCCTTCATGGAGGCCCGCCTACGCGCTCTCCCCGGCCGGCTCGCGGCAGTCCAGGGCGCCGTCGCCGATCGGGATCTGGACACCCTGGGCGCGCTGGTCGAGCACGAGGCCCTGGAGATGCACGGCATCATGATCAGCTCGACGCCCTCGTGCCTCTACCTGCTGCCCAGGACGCTGGCGGTGATCCACGCCGTCCGCAACTGGCGGGAGGACGGGCTGGGGGTCTATGTGACCCTGGACGCCGGCCCCAACCCTCACCTCCTCTGCCTGCCGCGCGACGAATCACAGGTCCTGGAGGCCATCGAGCGATTGCTGCCGGGCACCCGGGTGATCGCCAACCAGCCGGGCCCCGGCACGACGCTTGTGCAGGAGCACCTGCTGTGAGTTCGCCGAGGCTGGGCAGCGGCCGGGCCTGCGGCAAGGCGATCTTGCTGGGCGAGCACTCGGTGGTCTACGGCGGTCCGGCCGTGGCGATCCCCGTGCCCGCGCTGACCGTCGACGTCGAGATCGAGGCGGGGGACGGCTGGGACCTGGGACCGGCGGAGGGGGTCGACCGACGGATCCTGGATCGGGCCCGGGACGCCCAGCTGGCGGCCATTGGCTGGTCGGGGAACCCGCCGCGGATCCGAGTGCGAGCGAACCTTCCGCCGGCATGCGGGCTCGGCAGCAGCGCAGCGCTCTCGGTGGCGCTGGCGCGGGCACTGTCCACCGCGACCGGTCGGCCGACCGACCCCGAGGCCGTCGGCACCCTGGCAAACCACAGCGAGCTCGTGTTCCACGACCGGCCGTCGGGGGTCGACGTGGCGACCGTGCTGGCGGGGACGCCGATCCACTTCCGCCGGGGCCAGGCGCCGCGGCCGCTGCAGGTGGCCTGCAAGATCGATCTGTGGGTCGTGGATACCGGCGTGCGCTCCTGCACCGCCGAGGTGGTGGCGGCCGTCGCGCGGCGGCGCGAGGCCGATCACGAGACCATCGCCGCGGCGATGCAGGGCCTCGACCAGGCGGCGCGGCGGGGGATGGCGGCCCTGGAGACCGGGGCGCCCGCGGAGCTGATCAGCGCGGTCGACGACGCGATGACGGGCCTGCGGGCGATCGGCGTCAGCCACCCGGCCATCGAACGGGTGGTGGCTGCCGCCCGAGAGGCGGGGGCCCCGGCGGCCAAGCTGTCGGGCGCGGGCTGCGGAGGGATCGTGCTCGTGGTCGCCCCCGAGCCGGACTGGGAGCCCGGCCCCGCGCTGGCGGACCAGCTGGTGCTGACTCGCATCAGCCTGGGTTGATCCGCCCGCAGCTGGGGCGGCGTCTGGTATGCTGCCGGCGATGAGTCCGCGTACCCCCATCGCCCTTGTCCTCGTCCTCGCAGCGGCCGGGTGCGGCCCGGTGGAGACGACGAACGGCTACCAGGGCGAGATGTCCTTCTCGCTGTTCGCGACCGACACGAGCACGGGCTGGACCCTCGACCTCAGCCACGACATCTTCTGGGACGGCGAGAGCAACGACGTTTACGAGGTCTCCTGCACGGTCCGCGACGAGGGTGCCACCACCGAGAGCTACACCCTGCGCGCCGTGGACACCACGTTCGAGCAGGGTTTCGACCTGACCATCGTGGTCTATCCGTACGAGGAATCCGGTGTGTACGAGCTGGTCTCCGGCTCCGACCCCCTCGCGTTCGAGATGGCCCTGAGTACCCTGGGCACGCAGGGCCAGAACTACGACCTGAGTACCCGTTCGAGCGGGAGCTGCACCGTGACCCTGGCACGGGACGACCTGTTCGGGGACTTCAGCTGCCCCGCGCTCGATGAATACGTCAGCTACGCGCACCAGGACCTTCCCTTCACCGTCACCGGGAGCTGGGAATGCGCGGAGCTGACGCTGGAGGATTGATACCATGCGTCGCCTGATCCCCTTCGTCTGCGCCGTCACGATGGTCGTGGCCCTGGGCTGCAACTCGCGTCCCGAGGGCATGATCTCCGTCACCTCGGCCGGCAGCCTGCAACTGCAGCACGAGATCTTCTGGACCCAGGAAACGATGGACTGGGACGTCAGGGTGGACTGCACACGCTCCGGCTCGGTGGGTCACCAGACCCTGCACGTGTCGGCGTACGACAACACGTTCCGCGACGGACTGTTCCTCGACTTGCGGGTCCAGGAGTTCAGCGGCAACGGCGACTACGTGCGCACCGAGAACCAGCCACTGTCCGCCCTGAGGCTCACCCTGACCGATGACCTGACCGATACCTGGACGCTGGACACGTCGAGCGGCGGCGCCTGCGATTTCACCATCGATTCCGCGGGGCGCACCGGGACCTACACCTGCACGGACGTGTACGGCTGGGTCAGCGAGACACTGACCTTCGCCGACATCGAGATCTCCGGCGAGTGGTCCTGCACCGGCATCTACTGGGAGGACGATCCCCTGACCGAGTAGCCGGGGTTGCACACGGAGCCTGCTTTGCCGTCCTCGACAACGAATCACACCCTCGTGATCGTCCTCCTGCTCGTTTTCGGTGCGGGCATGTCCGCCTGCGCCGGGCGGCAGGTCCGGACGCCGCCCGACTGCTTCTTACCCGACGCGCCCGTCCTGACCGGTGACGCCGTTCTGGATGCGCGGGTGGCCCGGGCCAGGAAGATCGCCGAGCTGCAGCCCGCCGATTTCCAGGCGCTTCGCAAGGCCGCGGCCGCCGTGGGCAGCGCCGAAGACGTCGAGACCATGGTCCTCCATGTGCTGGGCAACGGCGATGTGGAGGAGGCGCTCGCGATCCTCTGGGCCTGGGCCGAGGCCACGAACTTCAGCGAATCTGCCATGGCCACCTATCTGGACCTGGCGATGGGCACGGACCGGGCGGAGGAGTGCATCGTCGCCAGCGACAAGTTCCTCGCGGTCCACGACGATCACCCCTTCTTGCTGCTTCTGCGGGGACTGTGCCTGCAGGGGTACGGCCGGCCGGACGCCGGTGCCGCATCGCTTCACCAGGGGATGGGCGGGATCGATGCCCTGGGCGGATTCAGCGGGGTTCTCGAGCGCGAGCTGGGAATCACGCGGTCGGAGACGGAGATTCCCGCGCTGGGACTCCTGCAGGACCGGCAGGGGCTGATGGACTACATGACCCAGTTCAGCGTGCTGGGCCACGTGGTGGTCCGTCACGCCACCGGGATGACCGTGGAACAGGCGGTGGTGGACCCCCGGTTGATGGAACTGGGCGGCGTCACCTCGGACGAGGTCGATCGGATCTTCGCCACGCGCAGGGACTCGTTCCGCCACTGCCAGCTGCTGGCCAAGAAACGCCGGAAGATCCCGGGGGGCCGGCTCGTGATCCACTTGACCATCCGCAGGGACGGGTCGCCCGGCGAAATGGAGCGGGTCCGCAACACCTTCGAGTCCGAGGAGATCCCGGCCTGCATCGAGGAGCAGATCGGGTACATGTGGTTCCTGCCACCGCGCTATGGCAAGGCGGTGGTCACGGAACGGGATTTCCGGATGCTGGGGGACTGAACCCGCCGATCAGGGGGCGGCGGCGGCGGGTGGCTCTCCGGGAGCGGCATCCGTGGGTTGCTCTGGGGATGGGGCCAGCTCCTCGATCACGGCCACCACGTTCCAGATCTGCGCCCTGCTGAGCGCCGCCTCGAAGGGCGGCATCGCCGAGCCACCACCCACGCCGTGGGTGACGATCCATGCCTTCTGCCCCGCCGTGGTCCGGCGGTTTCGACCCGGATCGCTGAAGTTCCCGGGGCCGGGATCCAGCATCTTGGCAGCCGGTCCGTCGCCCGCACCCCCCGCGCCGTGGCACGCCGCGCACAGACCATCGAATGTGGTTCGCCCGGCCTGCGGGTCCACGTCCGTGGGCGGCTGACGGTCCCGGTCGCCGTCGGGGATACGGGCCAGCGCGGCGGTCAACGCGGCGGGATCGGCCGGCTCCGCCGCCGCGGTGGGCTCCTCGGCCGCGGTGGGCTCCTCCACGACGGGGGTGGGCTCCTCCGTCGTCGTCGGCGTCGGCTCCTCTGCCCCACCGTCCCCCTGGCACGCCCCGGCGAAGATCAGGATCAGACCCGGGACCAGCCAGCACCTCGCGAAGAGGGATGTTCGAGATCGTGTGTCCTTCATGCGCGCATTATCCCAGTTTCTGCGCCGCCGCCCAACCCTGTACACGATTCCCTGTAATTACCCTTTAACTTTATACAAACTACGCACATATGCCGGTAAAGGGTTCCCCTTTCTTGACATTCCTCGACTGCCTCCCTACGGTTACTGATGTAACCCTTTCCTGCGCTCTCGGGAGGTCGAGGCAAACCAATGGCGTTTCGCAACACTGGGCAACTTTCCAACTACATGTCGCTGGCTTCCAGGTACCCGATACTCACCTGGGATGAGGAGCGTGAGCTGGCTCGTCGCTGGCGCGAGGAGGGGGACGCCAGCGCCGCCGAGCGCCTTGTCCTGTGTAACCTTCGCGCGGTGGTGAAGATCTCTGGCGAGTTCAAGAACCGACACACACATTTCGAGGATCTGGTCCAGGAGGGGAACGTGGGGCTGATGCGCGCGATCGATCACTTCGATCCCGAGCGCGGGACCCGGTTCCTGTCCTATGCCGGCTGGTGGATCCGCGCATGCATCAAGGAGTACCTGCTGCGTTCGCGGAGTCAGGTGCGGCTGGGGACGACCCAGAAGCAACGGGCGATCTACAGCCGCCTGGGCCGAGCCAAGCGCGAACTCGAGCGCCTCTATCCGGACTGCGATCCAGCCAAACGGCTCACGCGGCTGTCCCGGATCCTCGAGCAGGATCCCAAGCTGGTGGAGCAGATGGAGTCCCGGCTGGCGGGGCACGACCTCTCGTTGCACACCAAGGTCGACGAGGGCAGCGACACCATGTACGTGGACCTCCTGTCCGACACGGGTCCTGACACCGAGGAAGAGACCGGAAATCGGGAGACGGACGCCTTCCGGACGGCCCGGCTCACCGAGGCGATGGACTGCCTGACCGACAAGGAGCACTTCATCATCCGCCACCGATTCCTGACCGGGAATACCCGTACCCTTCGCGAACTGGGCGAGGAGCTGGGAATCAGCCGCGAGCGCGTCCGTCAGCTGGAAGTTCGGGCCAAGAAGAAGCTCCGCAAGACCCTGCTGGCCCAGCCCTGGGCCGGTGAGCTCCTCGACACGGTCGATCTGGAAGCGGTGAGGGTCGCGTAGAGCGTCCGGCCGTCGGTCAGTCCCCGCCGCCGAGGACGCCGCTGACCAGCTCTCCCAGCTCCACGGTCGTGAACGGCTTGCGCAACGCGCCCACGAAGCCGTGGTCCCCGTAACGAGCCATGACCGGATCGTGGTAGTAGCCACTGGCGGCGATGACGCGGACCTCCGGGACGGTCCGCCGCAACCGCTCGGCCACCACCTTGCCCCCCATCCCCCCGGGAACCGTCAGATCGGTGATCACCAGGTCGAAGGGTCGACCCTCCTCGCGCCGGGACAGGAACAGGTCGATGGCCTCCTGGCCGTCCTGGGTGGTCTCCACCTCGTAGCCGAGGAAACGCAGCATCTCCGCGCAGACGTCCTTGACCGCGGGCTCGTCGTCCATCACCAGGATCCGGCCGCTGCCCGGCTCGGCGGAATCCCCGGAGACCCGCCGCTCGCGGGAGTCGAGCCCGTCCGACGCCGGCAGGTAGACGTGGAACGTCGTTCCCAGCCCCACCCGCGACTCCAGGGTGATGTGCCCGCCGTGCTGGGCCACGTTGGAGAACGCCACCGCCAGCCCGAGCCCGGTACCGGAGGACTTGGTGGTCACGTAGGGGTCGAAGATCTTGGTCAGCAGCGCCGGGGCGATCCCGCACCCCTCGTCCCGGAACGAGGCCTTGACGTAGCGACCCGGTTCCAGGGGAAACGGGCTCGGATCCTCCAGGACCACATTGGACAACCCGATGGCCAGCAGCCCGCCCTTGTCCATGGCCTGCTCGGCGTTGATCACCAGGTTCTGCACCACACGGCTGATCTGGGTCGTGTCGACCTTCACCGCCCAGAGCCCGTCCTGGGCGACCAGTTCGTAGCGGCTGCGGGAACCCGACATGGCCAGGGACGCGGACTGCTCGACGATATCCTCGATGGACGCGGCCTCGGTGACCGGCGAGCCGCTGCGCGAGAGGCTCATCAGCTGGCGGACCAGTCGAGTCGCCTGATCCAGCGCGCGTTCGGCCTCCGACAAACGCTTCCACAGCCCGTCGCCCTCGTGGGCATGGACCTTGGCCAGACTCACGTTGCCCAGGATGCCCGTCAGGATGTTGTTGAAGTCATGGGCGATCCCGTCGGCCAGCACCCCCAACGACTCCGCCTTCTCCCGCCGCGACCGCTCCTCCTCCCACAAGACGCGATCCGATTGATCCCGAAATCCGAGAACGACGCCGATGGGAGCCCCCTGGGCGTCGCGGATCGGGGCGCCCGTCCGCGACACCATCCACTCGTCCCCGCTCCGGTCGATGAGGAGCACGTCGTTGGCGAACCCGACGACCTCGTCTCGCCGCAGGACCTGGGCGACGGGATCGGGCAGGTTGCTCCGGTTCTCGGGCTCCTGACAGCGAAAGACATCCGCCAGGGGAAGACCGGTGGCCTCGGCCTCGCTCCACCCGGTCAGCTCCTGGGCGGCCCGGTTGATCAGTACGACGCAGCCGCTGGTGTCGGTGGCGATCACCCCGTCACCGATGCTGCTGACGGTCACCGCCAGCCGCTCTTTTTCGGCCGCCAGCGCCCGCTCCGCGTTGCGCCGATCGGTCACGTCGACGAAGGTCGCCAGCACTGCGTGGGATCCCTGGAAGTCGATGCGGGCCGTCGAGACGGCCAACCAGCGGGTCTCCCCGTCCCGGCGCAGGCCGCGGAACTCGAAGTGCAGCGCCGGATCCCCCTGGATGCGACGCCGATAGGTGCGCAGGAACATCGCCCGGTCGTCCGGGTGGATCACCTGCATCGTCTGATCCGAGTCCAGCTCCATCAGCTCCTGGGGCGCGTAGCCCAGGATCGCGCCCATGGCCGGATTGGCGTACTCGAGCCGCGGCCGCTCCCCCTGGGCGATCACGATCCCCTGCAACGACTGGTCGACCAGGGTGCGGTACTTGCGCTCGGACTCGCCGAGCTCGCGCGTTCGGGCCTCGACCCGCAGCTCCAGCTCCTCGTTGAGCTGGCGCAGCTCCTGCTGAACCCGGTGACGTTCGATGGCGTAGTCCAGCGACCGCAGGAAGCTCACCCCTGCGATGGCTCCCTTGACCAGGTAATCCTGGGCGCCCGCCTGGACCGCCTCGCTCCCCTGGGACTCGTCCCGGTTGCCCGTCAGGACGACCACGGCGAGATCCGGGGCGGTCGCCTGCAGCGCGGCGAAGGTATCCAGCCCCTTGCTGTCGGGGAGCCCGAGGTCGAGCAACACCAGATCGAAATCGACCTCCGCCAACCGCGCGATGGCCTGGGAGAGGCGATCGACGTGCTCGATCTCGTAGTGCCCCGCCCGGGTCTCCTCGAAGGTCTGCTGGATCAACCCGGCGTCGCCCGGGTTGTCCTCGACCAGCAGGATCCGAACCGGATCTGTACCCATCTCCGCGCGCACGTGGAACTCCCCTTCATGGACCTGCGTTGATCGTAGGGGTGGGGTTCGAGGGGGGTCAAGGATGCTGGACGGCCGATCAGCGACGGCCGGTCAGCCAGCGGGGCACGTAGACGCGACGGACGGCCAGATCGAGGAGGAACAGGGCGATGGCCGCCCACAACAACCGGGGCCAGCTGTCGACCCGCGCCTTGCGGGTGTCCACCCCCTCTTCGAGGACCTGGGCGTAGTCCGGAGACAGCTGACCACCGGTCTCGCCGGCCAGCCGTTCGAGCAGGGGGATGTTGAGGGTGCCCCCGCGGACCTCGTCCGGGGGAGGTGTGCCTGCGCTCGCGCGGATCGTCCCCCCCGGCACCACACCGCCCGACGCGTCCAGCGCTCCCGCCCGCCGTTGCACGGTGTCGACCGCGGCCAGATACGCCCCCTGGACCGTGACCGGCATGGTCGCCGCGTAGCGCCCCGGACCGGAGGCACCGAAGCTCAACCGCTGCGCCACGCCCCCCGGACCGGTCACCAGCCCCGAGACGTCGAGGTCGCTGCGGGGGTTCTTGAGGGCGTCGAGGATCGAGTAGCCCAGCCTCAGCTCCCCGTCGACCACCTGGGCGTCCAGCTGGACGTCGGGCGCGGGTAACGGAGAGAGGGTCTCCCGAACCACGCCGCGCCAGAACGCGGAGCGCTGCTTCCACCCGCTCCACTCGCTGCTCCAGACGCCGCCGAAGTCGGAGGTGAACAGGGTGACCATGCCGCGGCCGTGGCGCCAGCTGACCAGCAACGGTTCGCCCCGCTCGGTGGCCAGGGCGAGCTCGGTGGTCGTCTTCTGTCGCGAGCGGACGTACCCCTGCAGATCGGGGATCTGCTCCGGATCGATCCCGGCCAGGAACCGGCTGTCGTCCACGGCGTGGACGGCGATCTGCGTCTCGATCTTGTTGCTCCGGACCACGGTGAGGGTCTCGTCGAGCAGGATCTGCGGGATCGTGGCGAAGTCCTCGGTGTAGTAGTAGCGACCCTGGCCGATGGTGGCGACCGCCTCGAGTTCCACCTGGTCGGCCTCACGGCCGATGGCCACGGTCGACAGGGTGAAGTCGCGGCGGGCCACGTTGTGGACGACCTCGCCGTCCCGCTCCAGGCGGCTGGTGGACTGGCCGTCGGACAGCAGGATGATGTGCTTGAGCTTGGCGTCGGCCTCGATCAGCGCCTCGTAGCCCTGTTGCAGCGCCGGGTAGATCGAGGTGCCGCCAGCGACGGTGAGTTCGGCGAGGCGCGCGCGGATGGTCTCCAGCTCACCCGCGGGGGTCACCGGCACCGCCCAGCGCGGCAGATCGCTGAAGGTGATCACCCCGACCAGGCTCTCGGGGTCCAGCAGGGCGATGGACTCGGCCACCGCCGTCAACGCGATCTCGAACTTGGCGGCCCGGCCCATGGAGTCGGAGCGGTCCACGCAGTACACCACGATCAACGGTGCCGGCTCCTTGCGCTCCGTCTTGGGGAACCGGACGGGCAACAGCTCCTTGAGCTCCTCCTGGCCGTCATCCGCCACCTGCAGCCCCTGTTCGCCTCCGATGATCAGCGCACGTCCGCCCTTGCGCACGAACCGCCGCAGCCGCTCCACCCGCTCGCCGTCGAATCCGGCCAGGTCCGGATCGATCCAGACCAGCAGGTCGCTGCCGGTCAGGGGCTGGTCCAGGGTCGGCGAGATGATCTCATGGGTCGGCGCGGCCTCCAGGCCCGAGAGCACGCGGGCAAAAGCCGCAGCCGAGTCCCCCCCGCCCGCGATCAGCGCGTGGGGAGTGCCGATGACCTCCAGGGCCCCATGGGCCACGTCGTCGGTGGCGAACAGGTCCCCGTCCACCTCCACGGTCGCCAGCAGCGACTGGACGCCGACCCGCTCCGCGGGGAAGCTCAGCGGGATCCGCGTCTGCCCGGCGGCGAAGGTCACGCCATCGACCCGGGCCAGCTGGGCGCCGTCGTCGCCGGCCAACACCACGTTCCCGGTCACCTCGTCGGACGATTCGACCACGACCGCCACCGGCGCATCCTTGCCCTGGAGCACCACCGCGTCACCGACGTCCAGCTCGGTTGCCGCCACGGTCACCCGGCCGCCGTCCGGCGGGATCGGGAACACCCGTACCCCCCGGATCCCGGCCACCGAGGCTGCCCGCTGGGCGCGGCCGTCGCTGACCGCACCGTCGGAGAACAGCACCAGCGCCCTCGAGTTGGCCGGTTCGAAGGACTCCAGCGCCAGCTCCAACGCGGGACCCAGCCGGGTGGGGGCGGCCTCGGTCACCGCCATCACCGACCTGCGGGCGGCGCCAGGAGTATCGTGAACGCCGATCCGCTCCCCCGCGATGATCACCCGCGCCGGGACGTCGCCCCGACGGTCCCACCACCGGTCCAGCAGGTCCAGGTACTCCCCCAGCCGCCCACCCGACGACGAGCCGCTGGCGTCCACCACGAACACCAGGCTCAGGTCCGGGCGCTCCTCGAACCGATGGGGGCCGGAGAGCGCCACGACCAGCATCAGCACGGCGAAGCAGCGGGTCAGGGTCGAGATGAACAGCCGCGTCCGCGGCCAGCCGGTCAGCCCTCGCTCGCGCAGCAGGAAGAACAGCACCACGACCGCCACTGCCCACAGCAGCTGGGGCCGATCGAGCTGGAACTGGCTGAGATCGAGTCCTTCCATCACCTCACCGGTTGATCACTCCGAACTCGCCCACCATCAGCAACAACCCCGCCAGACCCAGCCAGACCCAGGGCGGGACCATTGGCTCGGCGACCTCCACCGGGGCGGCAGCTGCCGGGGTTGGCGGCGGCTCCTCCCAGCGGGGCGTGGAGCGAAGATCCGACTCCCGGGCGTCGAGAAGGCTCACGGCAACGGGTCGCTCGTCCTCGGCACCGCTGACCTGGAAGAACCCGACCCGGTCGAAGTGGTGCATCAGCGCCCCGTCCCCGGCAGGAACCTCCAGCGCCCGCCGCGCCGGCTCCTGGCCGGGATCGACCATTCGCTCGACCGTGATCGAATCGACCCCGATGGCGGGCCGCAGCCACAGGGGATCGCGCGCCACCTGCTGGCGCCCGGGCGCCGAGTCCGTCGCCCGCCCCTCGCGCATCCACAACACCGTGTTGAAGATCAGCTGGGGGAACCCCACCCGCAGGGGCAGGTCGCTGTCCGCGAAGTCGAACCCGAAGGCCACCTGGCGTGCGCCGCCGCTTTCGTGGGCGACCGCGATCGGGCCGGTGGGGGTGCCGATCAGCCGAACGTCCCCGGGCTGCTCCTCGAACTGACCGCTGACGGCGACGTTGAGCTCCCGGAGCACCAGCGACGCGAACAGCGGGTGGCCCAGGTTCCAGTCGGTGGTCACCGGCGCCTCGACCCGCCGTTCCAGGGAGAAGCCGGCGACGGCCTGGGGCGGGTTGATGAAGAAGCTGTTGACTCGCGGCGTGTCGTCAGGGACGAAGGAGTCGTAGAACACCACGTCGTAGAAGCCGCTGGCGACCCGGCCGCGGGGGTACTCGTCGGGGGTCAGCACGTCCAACCGCAAGCCTGGAATCAGCTGAAGGGCCGCCTGCAGATACCGGTTGCCCCTGGACACCAGCAGCACCCTCGCGGGCCGCAGCACGGGTAGGAAGGCGCAGGCCTGGTCATCCACGGCCAGGGCGTCGGTCGCGACCGGCGCCGCGGCTTCGACCTCACCGTCGCCCCCCTCCCCTTCCCCGGCCAGGAACTCGACCTCCCGCAGGACTACCTCGACCCGGTCCTCCTCGGGGGGAGCGAACTGGTAGACCCGGGCCAGGGTTTCCTCGGCGGGCAAGGTGTAGCTGGCGCGGCCCAGGACACGGGTCGCGGTCTCCACGCTGACGGTCACCCGCGCATCCATCGGCGCGTAGCTCGTCAGCTCGACGAACGCCTCGAGCCGCGCGGGCAGCCCCTCGCTGGCACGAACGTCGAACGCCGTCACCGCCACGTTCGCCCGCGGACTGCCCACCGGAGCCCACACGAGGGCACAATCCTCGGGCAGCGGCGGAGCCTGGACCGCCGAGTCGGCGAACACCCGCAGCTCCGCGGGCCGGGACGCGTCCTCGAGCAGGATGCGGGCCTGGGCCAGGGCTCCATCCAGATCGGCGCGGCTCGGCAGCGCCCGCAGGGTCCGCGCCGCCAGGCCCAACCGCTGCGCGTCCGAGGTCAGCGGGACCACCACGGCCGCCTCACCAGCTGCCGTGACCAGGGCCATCCGTTCCCCCTCGGCCAGCTGGGCGATCAGCGCCTCGACGTCCTCCCGGACCCGGTCCATCCGCGAGCGACCTGCCTCGTCCACCGCGCTCATCGAGGCCGAGCAGTCCACGACCACGATCCGGTCCCGGGGGCGGGCGACCCCCGCCTCCTCGACCGGCGGCAGCTCCTCCGCCACCGGCTCCGGCCGGCCCAGCGCGCCGAGCACCGCCAACAGCGCCAGGATCTGCAGCAGCAGCGCGATGAGTTCCTTGACCAGCGGGTTCATCCGCCGGGGAAGCACCTTCTTCCACAGTACGTGTGACGACACCTGCAGCACCCGCGGGCGGGGGCGCAACAGGAAGAGCAGGACCAGGCCCGCGATCCCGGCGACGGCGGCCACCAGCAGCGTCTGGGCGGAGAGCCCGGTCCAGACCATGCCGCTACCCCAGCAACCGGCCCGCGCGGAAGGTCTTGAGCACCAGCTCCTCGAAGGGAGTGTCGGTGCGCGCGTGGGCGTAGAACAGGTTGTAGCGGCGGCAGTAGCTCGACAGCTCCTTGCCGTGTTCGAGGAAGGCCTGGCGGTAGCGCTTGAGCAGAGCCGGCGTGACCCGGACGCGGACGCGGCGGCCCGTCTCGGCGTCCCGCAGCAGCAGCTCGCCCCGCAGATCGGGCGCCGACTCGTCGGGTGTGCTCAGGTGGACGACCGCCACCTCGAACCGGGCCGCCCGCAGGATATCGAGGGCCTCGCGCCAACCCGACTCCATCAGGAAGTCGGAGAGTACGCACACCACACCCCGGGTCCGCGCCACCCCCGCGAACCCCATCACCGAACGGGACAGGTCGCTGCTGCCGGCGCCGCGCTGGGACGAAAGGTAGCGATAGACGTTGATCGCGTGGGCCTTGTTGCGCGGCGGGTGCAGCGGCGGCAGCAGGTTGTCGCCGAAGGGGAACAGGTGGACCCGATCCAGGTGGGCCAGACCCACATAGGACAGGGCCGCCGCCACCCGGCAGGCGAACTCGGACTTGGTGGGGTCGCCGAAGGCCATCGAGGCGCTGACGTCCACCAGCAGATACAGGTTGAGCTCGGTGTCCTCCTCGGCGAGGCGGATCATGAAGCGGTCGAGCCGCCCGAACAGGTTCCAGTCGATGTCCTTGAAGTCATCTCCGGGGGTGTAGGGGCGGTGGTCGGCGAAGTCGATGCCCGATCCGAGCTTGCGCGAGCGGGTCAGCGCGGCGAAACGGCCCGCGTGCTGGTGCCGGGCCACCACGCGCAGGTACTCCAGCTTGCGCAGGAACTCCGGACTGAGCGGATCGTCCGCGACCGGACGTCCCTCGCTGGGGGGGGTGGCGACCACGTTCAGACCTCGGTCACCACCTCGACGATGCCGTTGATGATCTTGTCGGTGTCCACCCGCTCCGCCTCGCCCTCGAAGTTGAGGATGAGGCGGTGGCGCATGCAGGGGCGGGCCACGTGCTTGACGTCATCCGCGCTCACGTTCAGGCGCCCGTCCAGCAGCGCGTTGATCTTGCCCACCAGCAGCAGCGACTGGGCGGCGCGCGGGCTCGCGCCGAAGCGCACGTAACGACGGGTGATCTCGGGAGCCTCGGGTTTCTCCGGGTGGGTCGCCAACACCAGGCGGATGGCGTAGTCGGTGACCACGGGCGCCACCGGCACGGACCGGACCAGGTCGCGCATCGCCAGGATCGTCGGTCCATCGACGACCGCGCCGGCCTGGGGGTTGTCCGTGGAGGTGGTGCGCTGGAGGATCTCGCGCAGCTCCTCCCGCTCGGGGAACTCCACGTTCAGCTTCATCAGGAAACGATCCAGCTGGGCCTCGGGGAGGGGATAGGTACCCTCCATCTCCAGCGGGTTCTGGGTCGCGACGACGAAGAACGGCCGCGGCAGATCGTGGGTCTCGCCGACGATGCTGACCTGGCGCTCCTGCATCGCCTCGAGCATCGCGCTCTGGGTCTTGGGCGTGGCCCGGTTGATCTCGTCGGCCAGGATCACGTGGTTGAACACCGGGCCCTTTTGCAGCTTGAAGTAGCGGCGGCCCGACTCGTCCTCCATCACCAGGTTGGTGCCGGTGATGTCGGCGGGCATCATGTCGGGGGTGAACTGGATGCGGGCGAAGTCCAGCCGCATCACGTCGCCCACGGTCTTGACCAGCGCGGTCTTGCCGAGACCGGGGACACCTTCGAGCAGGATGTTGCCGTCCGCCAGGATGCCGGCCAGGGTGCCTCGTACGACACCGGACATCCCGACAATCACCTTGCCGATCTCGCCCTGGAGGCGCCCGAACAAGTCGCGGAATTGCTCGGGGGTCATCGCAGCTTCGGTCATGGTCACCACTCTTGGTTGGGGGAAGATGGGGCTACATCTCGAGGATCGCCTGGAAATAACTGTGGGCGTAGTCCCGGAACAGCGGCGGCAGATCCTCGCTCTCCTCGAGCAGGAGGCGATCGGCCTCCTCGAAGTAGTTGGACTGGGTCTCGCCGAAGTCGTTGGCGAATCCACCGCGGATCTTGTGGGTCGCGATGTCCTCGAGAACCTCGCGCCGCTTCTCGGGAGATAGCTGGTCGTCGGTGACCTGGCCGAGGATCCGCTCCAGCTCCGCGCCCGGGATGGACCGGACCTCGCGGGCCTGGGCGCCGGCTTCGTCACCGGGAGCGCCGCGGCCAGCCCCCTGGGCGCCCAGCGTGGTCCCCTGGGAGCCGTCGGCTCCGGGCATCCCGCTGGTGGACTGGGAGTTGGGGGCATCGCCGTCCAGGGTGGTCACCTCGGCGCCCTCGGGGATCTCGTCCACGGGCTGGCCCTGGGCGCCGCCATCGCCGCTGTCGCGCCGCTCGTCATAGGGATCGTCGGTAACGTCCTTGAATCCACTCTCGGCCATGGCGTCGCTCTTGTCGGCGACCTTCTCGCCGGCCGCCACCTTGACGTCCCGACCCCGCTCGCGCTTCCCGGCCATCCAATCGGCGATCTGCTCGCCCTTCTCGGCGACGTACTCGTCGAGGAACTGGCGGAAGAGCTGCTCGAGCGCGTGCTTCTTCTGATCCGCCACCATCGACTCGGCCTCGATGTCGTTGCGCTTGGACGAGATGATGTCGTTGAGGTTCCCCTCCAGCGCGGAGGTCGACATGGCGTTGTCCTGGGTCTGCATCGGGTTGTGGCTGTTGCCGAACAGCTTGTCGAACCCGCCATCGCTGTTCTGCGCCTTCTGCTCGATGTTCAGCTGGGGCATGGCGTCGTTGGCGAGGGCGTTCTGGAAATCCCGATGGACGTCCTCGCTGAGGCCCCGCGCCGCCTGACGGCGGACGTGATCCAGATTGAAATCGGTGGCCGCGGTCAGCTCCTGTTGCAGCTGCGCGTGGAGTGCCTCGAGTTCGGCGACGGTCACCACTCCGTCGCTGACCTCCGGTGGGTCGACGGGGGCGGGCGGCGGCTCGGGCGGCGGGGGTGTCGGCTCCTCCTCCTCCTCCTCCTCCTCGGGCTCGACCCGGCGCCGCTTCTCGTCCTCGACGATCCGCTTCACCCGGTCCCGCAGATCACCGACGAGGTGTTCGATCCGCTTGTCGCCGCGCGCGATGGCGTCGTCCTCGATCACCGCCAGGCTGGCCAGCAGATCCTGACCCACGTCCTCGAGATCGGACGGTTCGGGCGGGGGGAGCTCGCTGCGCAGGTCGAAGCGCACGCAGATCCCGGACACCAGCGCAAAAGCCGCGAGGGCCAGCACGCCCCCGCGCAGGGCGCGCATCAGTCCCAGCGGAATCGCCCTGGCCGGAGCGACACCGGCCGCACGTTCGAGGGCGTCGGCCCGCTGGCGTTCGATCAGGCCACCGTTCAGCCCGGCCAGCGCCAGTGCGGTGCCGATGCGGTCGAACAGGCTCGCACCCGCATCCAGCGCCTTGGCCGAACGTGTGACCCCCGGGGTCGTCATCAGACCGTGGAGCGCGACCGCCAGCGGGATCAGCAGTGAGCACAGCAGAAAGGCCAGCGTTCGGAGGCGCAGGTCCCAGCCGATCTCCAGGACCAGCGCCGCGACACACATCGCCGCCACGGTCCAGACCAGCACCCGTCCACCCTCACGCGCGGCCCGGCGCACGCGCAGCCGCCGTCCAGCTCGGGTGACGAGTCGTTCGAGGGGCTCCAGCACTCCTGTCCTCTCATCCGATCCGGCAGGCATTCCGAGACGCCATGCCCGCTTCGGTTCGCATATGGAACCATACCCGAGACACGCAAGGGGGGAAAAACATGTCCCTCCGGGTGCACGCGCGACGATCCCGGCCTACCTGATATCCTCAGATTAAGGTGGTTGAGCTATCATGCGGGGCGACCGGGTGATCCCAACCACCCCCTTCGCGCGGAAGGCCCATCATCATGCTACGAGCCCTGCACCGGGACGTCTCCGGCAAGGTCAAGGCCCTTCACTTCATCCTTACGGCCATCGCCATCGCCGCTTGTTACGTGCTGGCGATGTACTACAACCCCTACCTGCAGTTCCACAAGATCCGCAACGCGGCCCGGGACCTGGCGCTACAGGGCTCGACGGTCGAGCTCGACGACGACCGCAACAAGGCCTGGTACGAGAGCCGGATGGGGGAGCTGGGGTACGACTATCCGATGGTCGAAGACCTGACCTACTACCGGCACGATCGGGACACCGTCGAGGTGTCGTTCGAATACGAGTACGAGATCAAGCACTTCTTCCAGAAGGAGTCCCACGTGCTGCTGTTCGAGTTCCGCTGCAAGGCCCACCAGGGCCACTGCACCGACTAACCAGTTCCCGAGTATCCTCAGAAACGCAGCAGGACGGTGGTCCGGGGACCGGCGGCTCGGGATCCGCTCCACGCGCCCCAGGTCTCACGAGCGGGGTCGTTCCAGGCGGTGGGCACCCCTTGCTCCTCCATCGCACGCACGGCCTTGAGCACCTCGACGCCGTGGACGAGCAACGCGATCCCGGTGATCAACAGGGTGAGGCCCAGGCCCATCGCCAACAGGGGGTTCATGGCCGCTGTCACCAGGCCGGCAGCATCGGTGACGATGGGGATCAGCTGCGCCATGCCCACGCCCAGGACGATACCGCCCCCCAGCAACATGCCGGAGCCGATTGCAGTGAACACGGCGCCCTCGGACAGGGTCGGCTGCCAGCGGCCGACGTCGTCCGCCGCCGCAGGACTGTCCGTGGCCGACAGGGTCCGCCAGCGCGCCGCCCGGCGCAGCTGGATCGGATTACAACCCACGTGGCGGCCGGCCGTGGCGGAGGCGGTCGCCGCGGAAATCGCGGAGATCGCACCGCCGTCGATCACGGCCGCACGCGGATAGGCCAGGGCTGGTAGCTCGATGAGCAGGAGCAGCACCAGTCCCACGCCCAGGGCCGCGATTCCGCGCATCATCCGTAGATCTCTCATGGTGTGCCTCAGAATCTCAGAAGGGGCCATCCGCCCCGGGGTTGGCTCGCGATCGCCCGTCCCAGCGCCGGAAAACCACCGCCGTCGAGGGGAAGCATATCCGCGCTCTCGATCGCCCGATAGATCCTCAGTTCATTGAGACCCATCGGCAACAGGATCACTCCGGGGATCAGGAACGCGAAGCTCAGGAAGAACAGGGCTGCTTGCGGGGGGAACGCCACGTTGGCGCCCGCCTCGGGCAGGTAGTAGGCGAAGAACCAGATCGCCCCGACGATCACCATCCACAGGAAGTTTGCCAGCAGCACGCTGGCGGCGATGGTCAGCGCGGTCCCGGCGACCAGGTGCTGTCGTTGGTTGCCCGCCACCTGCTCCAGGTTGGGGCCGGGGGCGGGAAGATCGGGCAGGTTGGCCCGGTAGCGCTTCATCTGGCGCGCCAGCAGGTGGGGACCGCGGACCAGGTGCGCCATCGGGACCCCCACGGGTGCCAGGCTCTCGATCAGCGTCGATGCGACCACTTGCTCCGCGCGGGATCCTCCGGCCATTCCGTAGGCCTGGGCCGTGCTCTCGAGCCCGACCAGCACCGTCAGCAGCACCATCAACCAGGCCATCCACTGGACGCGAGCGCGTGTGATCATCCCGTTGTCCTCCAGTCCCCTCGGGATCCCATCGACGGGAGCCAGAATAATGCGTCTGCCAACCGCGTGTCAAACGCAACAACCTTGCAATTTCGCATGGTTATGGCGTTTCCGGCGCCGCTGGCGGCTCGAGTTCGTTCAACCGTTCGCGGAGCGATCGGGCATACCGATGGGTCCGGATATCCTGGTCCTGCGGTAAAACCAGCTTGTCCAGTGCCTCGTGGAGGACCCCCGCGGCCACCAGGGGCCGTTCGGCCTCCACCAGCATCCGCGACCAGAGGTCGGCGGCCCGTAGCTTGTTGTCGCCGGATGCCAGCCGGTAGGCGGTCGCGGCGTCCGCGAGGGAGGAGTCGGGGTCCATCCCGAGATCGGCGCCGGCCCCGGCGCGGAGCCGGTAGAAGGTGGCCTCGTCCGGGTGGGCGTCGACGGCGGTGTTGAACAGGTTCGCCGCCTCCTCCATGCGGCCGGCGCCCAACAGCGCGTCGGCCAGCTCCAGGACCAGGCCGGGATCGGCCTGTACCTGGGCCATGTCCGGCAGGCTGCCGGCCGAGAGCGCGGCCAGATAGTCGTCCGCCGCCTCGGACCACGCCGTCTTCGCCGCGTCGGGCTCGCCCAGCTCCTCGCTCGCCAGGGCGACGAAGCCGTGGCCAGCGGCCGCCTCGAGGCCGAGGGCGCCACCGGCCAGCAACTGCTCGGCCGCTGCCCGTCCGCGTTGCCACGCAAGCGCGGCCCCCTCCGTGTCTTCTGCGGACTCCTCCAGCCGCGCGACCCGGTACCACCACCACATCTGGCTCTCCAGCGGCACGGCCGGCTCCAGGGCCTGATCCAGCAGGACGGCCTCGAGCGCGGCGGCGGCGGTGGCAGGATCGGGCTCCGTGCGCGCCAGGTACGCCCGGACCTCGGCCCGGGTCCGAAGGTCCACGCTGGCGTCGGCGGGCACGCGGGCGTACCACGCGGCCGCCTGCTCCCGGTCCTCGCGGTGGCGGGCGAGGTCGGCCATCCACAGCGCCTCCCCGGGGGTCGCATCCTCGCCTGGGATCGGCGTCTGCCCCTCGACCAGCTGATCGTACAGCGCGGACAGCTGCTCGGTGAACGCGGTGGCGTCCTCGAAACCCACCTGCCGCCAGATCACCTCGCCGTCGAAGGTACACACCAGCACCGTGGGATAGCCGCCGACGTGCCAACGACTCTTGGCCTCCCAGCTGTTGGGCAGATCGGCGTCGAACGAGGCGACCACAAAACGGTCGAGCAGGGGGGCGTACTCGGGATTGTCGAGGACCTCCGCCTGCAGCCGGCGGCAGGGGGGACACCAGCTGGTCTTGAACAGCGCCAGCAATGGGTCGGCGCGGGTCTCCGCCTCGTTGAGGGCGGCGCGCAGCCCGCCGTCCAGGCTGGCCCGCTCGACCACCTTGCGCAGCTCCGCCTTGTCGGCCGCGACGTCCTTGCGGGTCTGGATCCGCTTGACCATCCGCAGTTCGAGCGACGTCTGCGATACGGGCTTCAAGCGCCGGATCGACAGCTGGAACGCGACCTCCCGTGGCGTGCAAGTCCCCGCAACGTCGCAGACGCCCACGTCCAGCTCGCCGTCCACGACCAGCGGCCGGGCAGCGGGCAAGGGGACCGTGATCCCGGTCAGCAACTCCCCCACCCGACCGGTCAGATCGAAGTCGTCGTCGAGGGCGGTCTCGGGAAGGGTCCGCAGCACCAACCTGGCTGGATAGTCCTCGGCCAGGTGATGCCCTTCGGCCGGCACGACACGCAGCTCGAAGGTGTTCTTGGTGGCGCTGGCTTGCACCTCGAAGGTGTTGGCCAGGGCCGCCGTGGGCAGGCCCAACGTCAGCGCGAGGAAAGGCAGAAACGAGCGAATCATGGGTCTCTCCGCGATGGCGGCGCCCGCCGGACGTCGCACCGACCGCGAGAATCGTACCCCGAAACGGCGCTGGCAGGAGTGGTCTACTGGCGCCGCAGGACCGGGAGCGTCGCCGCCCGGACCAGCAGCAGCGACATCAGCAGCGGAACTGCCCCGTGGCGGCCGAGCCCGAGCAGGCCGATCACCACGGCTGCCGACAGCGCGCCCGTGACCGCCAATTCGGTGCGCAACGGGTGGCGACGCGCCAGCACACCAGCCCAGGTGAGCAGGTGGAACGCCAGCTCGACGAGGGCCAGCGCGCCGAGCAGCCGCGGTGCGATCAGGCTCGGGTTCCCGTGGACGAGACCGGGGACCAGCGGGAACAGCAGGGTGCCCGGTGTCGCCGCGAGCCCGATCCCCACGATCCCCAGGGAGACGGCCAGCAGCAGGGGACCGGGCCGGGCGGAGGCTCCCGCCCGCGCACCCAGTTCGAGGGCGAGGACGAGCATCGTCACGACGGCCAGCAGCGCCAGCAGGGGTCCCAGCAGATCTCCCCGGGCCTCCCCCTGGGCCATGGTCGCGGACAGCAGACAGACCCACGCCGCGATCAGCGGCGCCCCGGCCACCGTCCAGGGAGCTTCCCGCAGCAACGCGCCCGCGTCCGCCAGGTGAAATGGACGCGCCAGCTGGATCGCCATATCGCGACGGGCCTTGCCACTGGCCAGCAGCAGGCCCCCCGATGCGGTGGCGGCCAGGAGCAGCGCCACCGGAAGCGCCAATCCCGCCCCCGCCAGCTCGAATCCCACGTCCGACGCGCCCCGGTGAAGCCAGCGGGACGCGAGCCACAGGTCGACGCCGGCTGCCAGGACCAGACCCGGCAGCAACACCCACGGCCTGTCCACGATCAGCAGCCCGGCCGACAGGACGGCGAGGGCTCCGAGGGCCGGCAAGGCCGTCCCGGCGCGGTAGAAGAACAGCGCGCCAGCCTGCGGAACGGGGAAGAGGCGGGTGAGTGGACCGTGGGACAGCTGCAGGCCGACCAGCGCCACCATCAATCCGGCGCCGATCGCGATCACCATGGCGATCTTGATCGCCGAGCCGGCGTCCCGCCCCCGGCCCACTCCCAGCCGCCGTCGCCCCAGCGCGTGGGCCGCCATCCCGACCCCCGCCAGCGCCGCCGCGGGCACGGCGAGGAACAGCAGTCCGAGGACCCCAGTGGCCTGGATCGCGCCGCCGTGGACCCGGGCGAGCGCGAGGTCGCCGAGCAGCACAGCCGACGCAGTCAGCGCGACCAGCGCGGCTGTCAGCCCCGCCTGCGACGATCGCAGCTCACCGGAGGCGAGGTCTTGCATGCTATCCCAGTCAGGGGTTCCTGCGCTGTTCTAGGGATAAGCCTGCATTGCCATGCCCGGCAAGAGCGGGCAGGTGCCCTCCTCGGCGACCACGGTGATGCAGTTGGCGCCGGGGTTGGGCGCGTTGGGCGGGCAGGTCTGGCACTGGATGCCCAGCGCCCCCAGCAGATTGCAGATGAAGCCGGGGTCCTGGCCGATGGCCACATCGAGGCCAACGGTGTCCAGCTCGGCCAGGAGGTAGGTGTCCAGCACCTCCTGGCCGGAGGGGGCGTACCAGCCGCCGAAGATGGCGTCGCCCATCCAGGCGGGCGTTCCCCCCAGATCCAGGGTCAGGGTGGTCGGTCCGACCTCGAAGTCCGGGTTGGTCCAGCTGCCGGTCTCCGCGATGGTGGGCGCCGCCTGCTGCTGCCAGGTGTTGGGATTGACCTTGTCCGCGGCACCGATCAGCACGTCGATGGTGCCGGCGCCGTCGTCGATGTCGGTCGCGCTGAAGATGATCGCCTGGTCGTCGGGCAGGTAGCCCTGCAGCAGGGCGCCGACGCCCGCCGGCTCGGTGATCACGAAGCCGCCGTTGACCAGGTCGACCAGGTATACGTTGTCGACGAGGGGGTTGGGATCGACCGTATCGTCGTCGCCCGAGTCGTCGTCCCCGGTGTCGTCGTCCCCGGTGTCGTCGTCTCCGGTGTCGTCGTCACCCGTGTCGTCGTCGCCCGTATCGTCGTCGCCCGTGTCGTCGTCCCCGGTGTCGTCGTCTCCGGTGTCGTCGTCGCCCGTGTCGTCATCCTCGTAGGTGTCGTCGTCATCATCGGTGACGTAGGGCTCGGGACAGCCGAGGATCCACATCGAGGCCGCCATCAGCGGCAGGGAACGGAGCAGAAGGCGCGTGGGGGTCATGGGGACTCCTGGTCGAATTTCCCGGAGGCTACCGCCGAACGGTCATTCAAGGGTAGGGACTTTTTCGGTGCCGTCGCCTGATTCGTCGCCCCACACCGGATCGCAGCCCGGCTGTTCGGGGGTCGGCAACCCCGGGATCGAGCGCTGGCCGGGTACCCGCTCGTCCCCCCACAGGTCGGCGCGGCAATCGTCACAGTAGTGGGTGGGCAGGTACCCCGTGAACAGGACCGGCAGCAGGTTGACGAACAGGGAGCGGGCGTCGACGCCGTCGTACATCAGGCACCAGCTGTTGGTGCAGTGGCCGCCGTCCCGGTGGCCGTCGTCGGTGACCAGGCCCAGCACGTGCCCCGCCTCGTGCACCAGCACCGACGCTTGCTGGCGGACACCGGTCAGCCACAGGATGGGCTTCAGCTGGCTGGAGAACGCGATGATCACCGGGTAATCGATGTCTTCCTCGAGCACCCCGCGGCGGAAGCTGTAGCCGCGGAACGTCTTGTACGCGGGCGCGTATAAACCGTACAGATAGGCCGCATCGTCGGTGGGTCCCCCCGCGAACTCCCTCGTCAGTTCGACGATCCGGTCCCGGCTCTCCTCCCAGCGGTCGACGGGGATCTCGTCGCCCACCTCGACGGAGACGCCACCGGGCTTGTCACAGTAGAAGGCCAGCCGGCGAGCGAAGATCCGCAGCGCCCTCGGGTGGGGTTCGCCGCCGGCCAGGTAGTCGATCTCGACCACCAGCCGATCGGTTGCCGGGTCGAGGAGTGCCGCGTCCCGGTAACTCTCGCTGGTGGGCCCCGCGGGCGGCTTGGTCAGCGCGGCACAGCCGCCGATCAGCCCGGACAGCGCCAGGGCTGCCAGGGCTGCCAGGATCAGCCAAAGATGAGTTCCGCGGATCGACACCCCCCGGTTATAGAACAGGTTGGGCTGCCGGACCCAGCCCGATGAGCTAGACTCAGCCTCGATCCGTGACCGGTGAACATGCAAGATCTTCCCGCACCGCAGGTAATCGTCACCTCGTCGAAACCGGACCTGCGCCGGCTGGTGAAGCTGACCTGGTCACTGGCCGTGGGCGACCTCAAGCGACAATACGTGGGCTCGGCGCTGGACGTGGTCTGGGCGGTGGTCAAGCCGCTGATCGAGCTGCTGACCTACGCCTTCGTGTTCACCGTGCTGCTGCGGGTCCGCTTTCATCCGGACTACCCCCCCTCGGTCAACGCCCTGTACCTGTTTTGCGGGTGGCTGGTGTTCATCACCGTGCACGAGTCGATCACCCGCAGCACCGACTCGGTGCGCGACAGCGTCCACCTGATCCGCAAGGTCCACGTTCCGGCCGAGATCCTGCCGGCCTACCTGAACTTCAGCGAGCAGATCGTGTTGATCTTCCGGGTGTCGCTGCTGTTGGCGGCGTCGGTGATCGTGGGCTGGGGGGTGAGCCCCTGGGCCCTGCTGCTGCCGATCGTGATGTTCTTCCAGTTCCTGTTCACCTACGGCATCGGCCTGGTGCTCTCGACCCTGTCGGTGTTCTACAAGGACGCCCGCCAGCTGCTGTCGCCCGTGCTGATGATCTGGATGTTCATCACGCCCGTGTTCTACCCCGAGAACGTCTTCCCGCGGCCGTTCACGCCGATCCTGATCGCCAACCCCCTGAGCCACCTGATCGGCATCTACCGCCAGATCCTGCTCAACCACCAGCCCCCGCTTCCCGGCCAGGTGATCATCTTCGGCGCGTCTGCGATCACCTGCTTCGCTGTCGGCTGGTGGGTCTTCCGCCGCCAATCCCCCTACTTCTCGGACATCGTCGGCGGATAGGGCGGCGACCCCCCGAATAGGCTATAAAATGGCGATGCTGGCCCCTTGCCAGCAAGTGGATTCGTTTGTGCGCGAGGAGCGACGCCGTTGAACGCGTCAGGACCGAATGAGCGTGGCAAGATCGTGGTGGAGGTGGAGGCGCTGGCCAAGCGTTTCCGCATCTTCCCCAACGATCGCCAACGCCTGGCCGAGGTGGTCTGGGGTGGCCGCCGGCACACGGAGTTCTGGGCGTTGCGGGACGTCACGTTCGACGTCCCCCGGGCGACCGCGTTCGGCGTGATCGGGCCCAACGGGGCCGGCAAGTCGACCCTGCTCAAGATCCTCAGCGGCGTCAGCCCGCCCACCGCCGGCCGGGTGGAGATCCGCGGGACGCTCAACAGCCTGCTCGACCTGGGCGTGGGTTTCCATCCGGACTTCACCGGGCGCCAGAACACCTTGCTCAACTGCCGGCTGCTGGGGATGGACGACGCGGAGATCCAGGACCGTCTGCCGCTGATCATCGACTTCGCCGAGATCGGCGAGTTCTTCGACCTCCCGGTGCGAACCTACTCCTCGGGGATGTCCCTGCGGCTGGGCTTCGCCATCGCCGCCCACCTGGGCCACGAGATCCTGCTGATCGACGAGCTGCTGACCGTCGGCGACGCCTACTTCCAGCGCAAGTGCATCGGCCGTATCGAGTCGTTCATCGCCGAGGGTCGGACGTTGATCCTGGTCAGCCACGACCTGCACGCCGTCCGCGAGCTGTGTGACAAGGCGATCTGGGTGGACGAAGGCCGGCTGCAGGCAAGCGGCGACGCCCGGCACGTGGTCGACGCATACGTCGATCAGGTCCGCGGCCGCAAGCTCCCGGTCGGCGCGCTGGGCACCAGTCAGCGGCTCGGGGCGCTGGAAGACGAGGAGGAAGAGTCCGTCGACCGGCGCGTGAAGTACCGGGCCACGACCCCCGATCCGGCGCTGAAGCGTTCGGTGGTCCGGGCCACCTACGTGCCCGATGCGGAGGCTGTCCGGAAGGGGGAGGATCCCACCCAGAGTGTGGAGCTGGGCGATCCCGACAACCCGGTGGTGACCGGCTCGGGCGAGGTCGAGTTCCTGGCTGTCCAGCTCCTCAACGGCGACGGCAAGATGGCCGAGGAGGTGCCCAGCTTCGCGCCCCTGACCGTGGCCGTGACCTTCCGCACCTTGAAGCCGGTGACCGACCCGATCCTGGGCGTGGCCATCTTCCGCAACGACGGCGTCTACGTATTCGGGCCCAACACCCGCTTCGACAAGGTCGAGCAGATGAAGGGCGTCTACGACGGCGTCTATTCCTACTTCATCCACTACCCCAAGCTGCCGCTGCTCGAGGGTACCTACCGGCTCAGCGTGGCGGCCTACGACAAGAACCACATCAAGCCCCACATCTGGCACAACCAGCTGTATGAGCTGAAGGTCCGCTCCGCGCTCGAGGACCACGGCCTGGTGCACATCGACCACCAGTGGGGGCTGGTGACCCACGCCTGCGGGGACGGGGAGAAGCTACCCTGAGCGCCCCGCGACGCCGCGTCTTCCTGGTGGGGACGGGCCCCCCACCCGCCCACGATCCCAGCCAGATGGGCTTTCCCGCGTTGCGGGCAAGGCAGTTCCTGGTCGCCCTGCTCGAGGCGGGGCACGACGTGGCCTTCGCCGCCCTGGTCAACGGTGAGGAGGAGGACAACGGCAGCCGCGCCCCCTGGCGCCGCAAGCTGGAATACCCCACCGCGTCCGGGCCGCGGGAGTTCCGCTATCACCCGGTCCAGCGCGCCCGGGCGGGCGCACTGTTGACCCTGCGCGACCTGCGGCACGAGTTCGTCCCCGACGTGGTGGTCAGCGCCGGACCGTTCATGCCGATGGTCGGCGGCGCGCGCGCGGCGGGGGACGAGCCGCTGTGGATCGACGTCCCGGGCGACCCCATGAGCGAGGCCCAGCTGCGGGCCCACCGCAGCGGGCGCGCAGAGCCGATCAACCGCTACCGCCAGGTGCTGTCGCTGGCCGTGGGGCGTGGCGACCACTTCTCGGTGGTGTCCGCCGATCAGCGCAAGGTGCTGATCGGCGCCCTGGGCCTGGCCGGTCGGCTGACCGCCTCGGTGGTCGGTCAGGAGCTGGTGGACGTGATCCGGCCGGCCGTCGAGGGGCTGTACCGGGATTGCCCGCCCGAGTCACCGGACGGGCTGGTCAGCGGAATCGCCGCGGACGACTACGCCGTGCTGTTCTGTGGCGGCTTCAACACCTGGCTCGATGCCGAGACCCTGCTCGGGGGCGTGCTCAAGGCGATGGAGGCCGACCGCCACATCCACTGGGTCAGTACCGGCGGCGCCCTACCCGGCCACCACGAAGGCGGCTACACCTGGTTCCGCCGCCAGGCCGAGCGCAGCCCCCACGCGGCCCGATTCCACTTCCTGGGCTGGGTCCCGGCACGCCACCTGGACGCGGTCTATGCGGCCTCCGACCTGGCGCTGAACATGGACACGCCGTGTTACGAGTCCGAGTTCGGCAGTCGCACGCGGCTGCTCGACGCCCTCGAGCGCGGCCTCCCGGTGGCGGCGACGGACACCTGCGAGCTGACCGCGGACCTGAGGGACGTGCAGGGTTTTCATCCGCTGGCCGTGGGGGATCCGGATCTGCTCTCGAGCCTGCTGGTCCGTCTCGCGGGCGAGAAGCGTCGGCGCCAGTCGGCAGGTGACGGGTCCGCCGTGACGACCGGCTTCGACCCCGCCCGGCGGCCCTGGTCGGCGGTCAGGGATCGGTATTCCCTGGCCTCCACCACCCGACCGTTGCTGGACTGGCTGGAGGATCCCCAGACGACCCACGGCTCGGTGGAGAGCAGCTTCACCGAGGATCAGTGGCTGGAGATAGCGCGCCTCCAGGAGCGGCTGGAGGAGGTGTGGCGCAGCCCGACCTGGCGCTACCTGGGCCGGATCCACAAGGTGGTCGACAAGATCCGGCGCTGACTCAGCGGGGGGCGGCGCGGCAGCTCATGGTGCCCAGGCTGTTCGTCGAGAGTCGACAGGCTCCTAGCCGACGATCCGCCGCCACCAACGATAGAACCAGTCCACGGTCCCCTTCTTGAGCTGCATCCACATGATCTTCGGGGTGAAGTCGGCCCACCAGTCGATGGAGCCGCCCGACAGGTTGATGACCTTACGCCCGCCAGTCCGCCAGTCCGACAGGGTGAACGGTTTGAAGATCTTGGCCTGGGTCAGCAGGGCGACGTGGTTGACGATGTCGGACGGCTTGCACAACTCGATGCGGGTCGGGATGCCCAGTTTCTCCTCGAGGGCCGCCGCATCCGGCTTGACCGACCGGTCCCGCACCTCGACCCGCACGGTCAGCCCGCGGCGAGTCAGGATGTTGAACCAGATGTTGGAGCCCAGCCGGGTGACCTCCTGCAGGACGGTCTCCTCGAGGTCGTAGGGGTAGTGACGCCGGTCCTTCCAGACGATCTCGTCCCCGTGCCGGCCCAGGACCTCGATGCGCCGCCCCTTGCGCCCGCAGGTGCATGGCTCGGCGGGCCAGCGGACCAGATCGCCGGTCCAGTAGCGGACCATCGGCTGGGCTTCGCGGCGGAAGGTGGTGGCCACCAGCACGCCCACCAGGCCGGGGCCGATGGGCCGCTTGGTCTCCGGATCCAGGATCTCGAAGGCGAAGTCGCTGTCGTGGAGGTGCAGGTGCCCTTCGCTGCACGAGGTGGCGAACGGGCCGCCTTCGGTGCAGCCGTAGAGGTTGCGGATGGTCGCGCCACCCCACTGCTCTTCGATGGAGCGCTTCAGCGACGGGGGGAGCAGGCGGCCTGCCATGTTGAAGTTCTTGAAGGCGGGGAAGTCCTTGGCGGGGTCCTTACCCTGGATCTTCGCCAGCTCGGCCAGCTGCACCGGCTCCAGCGGGAAGGAGACCATCGAGGTCACGCCCATCCGCTCGACCAGCTCCAGCACCCGCTTGTAGCCGACGTTGAAGTTCATGTTGCCCGCGGGTAACAGGCAGCCGCCCACCAGCCGCGCCCCGGCCTCGGCCAGGTGGCTGGGCACCGGGAAGGCGTAGGGCAGCCGGTTGACGATGGTCTTGCCCGGCCCGAAGGCCTCCATCCAGACCTTGATGATCGGGATCTCGGCCTCGAAGTCCTTGAGCGAGTACCAGCCGTAGACCCGGGCCCCCGTGGTGCCGAACGACTCGTGGTAGTGCCACACGCGGGAGCGATCGATGGCCAGGAAGTCCTCGGCCGGCCGGGTCTTCATGTGCTTCTTGCGCAGGAAGGGCAGCTTGTGGAGATCGGATTCGCCGGTGACGACCACACCCTTGAGGTGCTCGGCGAAGAACGGCGCGCCGCTGGCCCGGTGGATCGTGCGCAGCACCAGCTCGTCGCGGCTCAGCTCGGCCATGGGGAGGGTCTACCTCTTCGGAAGTGGTCGTGTAAAGGGTACGACACCCGCAGACGCTCAGGTCCATGGCGCTCCGAAGCGCTTCATCTGGTAGCGCATCTTCGGATAGTTCTTCCAGTTGGGGTAGCTCCAGTTCGTCACACCGATGATGCGCTGGACGAGGCGGGCCATCACCGCCTGGCTGGCGGCCATGCTCATCACGTTGCCGATGGTGGTCGCGGCCTCGGCGAGCAGGCCATCGATCTGCTCCTGCTCGATCCCCGCCGACAGGTAGAACTGCCCCGGCTCCCTGACGTCGAGGGCGAAGGGCGGGTAACCCTCCTGATCGGCCAGCTCCCGCAGGGCCGTCCCCGGATAGATCCGCATCCGGTGGGTGAGCATCACCGCGTGGAGTGGGTCGATCTGTTCGCGCACGAAGCGCATGGTCTCGGCGGCGGTCTCGGGGGTTTCTCCGGGTCCGCCGAAGATGAACGACCACAGGACGGGGAACCCGAGCGCGGAGGTATCCTGGGCCATGGCTGACAGCTGGTCGAGGGTGAAGTCCTTGCGGTAGCCGTCGATGGTCCCCTGGGCGCCCGCGTCCGGAGAGCAGTAGATCGCCGTGAACCCGGCGTCCCGCATCGCCTCGAGCACCTCGCGGCCGCCGAACCGCGGGTTGATCCCCGAGGCGTGGTAGGCCTTGGCGGGCCGCTTGCGGGCCAGCGCCTCGCACAGCTCGATGGTGTAACTCGGCGGCGCGTTGAAGGTGGAGTCGACGAACTCGACCACGTTGCGGCCGGTGGAACGCACGGACCGCTCGATGCCCTCGACCACCTCGTCCACGTCCCGCAACAGATAGGGCGCGCCGCCCTCGATGTGGGCATATTCGCAGTACACGCAGCGGAAGGGGCAGCCGCGGCGGCTCTGGACGCTGAGCGGCACACCCCAACGGCGGTAGGGCTTCAGGTCCAGCCAGCGGGTGAACTGGGGGCCCGGCGTGGACTCGCCGTCCTCGGGCCGGCCGTAGTGCACCCGGGGCAGATCCTCCGGGCTCTCGCCATCCTCGATCAGCCGACGGTACAGATCGACGAACACCTGGTCGCCGGGGCCGGCCACGGCCAGGTCTCCGCCCACCTCGTCGAGCACCTGTTCGGGGGCCAGCGAGGTGCCGGCCCCTCCGATCACGATGGGAACTCCCGGCGCCTGTTCGCGGACCGCCGCGATCACGTCGCGCACGAAGGGTAGGTAGTAGATCGGCGCCTGGAAGTCGCAGTTGTCCACGTTGCGGATCGTCACACCCACCAACTGCGGGTGGCTGCGGGCCACCGCCCGCCGCACCTGTTCCAGCGGCTTGCGGGGGAAGCAGAGATCGAGCAACTCGACGGGGATCCCGGCCTGGGCCACCGAACTCGCCAGCTGGCACAACCCGAGGGGCAGGACCGGCAACGGCCCGGTCTCGCGGTTGGTGTTGATCAGCAGGATCTCGCCCACTTCGTTCACCCCCCGTTCTCGTAGGCCGGCACCACCGCGAATCCCTCACTCCACAGGGCCCGCTCGATGATGGTCTCCAGCTCCGCCAGTCCGGCACCGCGGAGGGAGCTGACCGCGACACCGCCGAGTCCCCGCACGAGCTCGGCCAGGGCCTCTGGATCAGCGACGTCCGCCTTGTTGAGCACCAGCACCGTGGGTACCTCGCCGAGCCCCATGTTGCGCAGGGTCGCCTCGACCACCGCGAGCTGCTGTTCCGCATGCTCCGACGAGGCGTCGAGAACGTGCAACATCAGATCCGAGTGCTCCAGCTCCTCGAGGGTCGCTCGGAAGGCCTTCATCAGGTCGCCGGGTAGTCTCTCGATGAAGCCCACCGTGTCGGTGATGATCACCTCCCGATCCCGCGGGAAGCGAAGCCGGCGGCTGGTGGGATCCAGGGTCGCGAACAGCCGGTCCTCGGCCCGGACCTTGCTGTGGGTCAGGGCGTTGAGCAGGGTCGACTTGCCCGCGTTCGTGTACCCGACGATGGACGCCGTCGGCATCCGCGCCCGCTGGCGTTTGCGCCGCCGGACGGCCCGCTGGCGGCCGAGGGCCTTGAGCTGGCGCTCCAGACGCGTGATGCGGTCCCGGACCCGCCGTCCGCGGACCTCGAGCTTGGTCTCGCCGGGTCCCCTGCCGCCGATGCCGCCGGTCAGCCGGCTGAGCGACGTCTGCAGCGCCGAAAGCCGTGGCAACAGATAGCGCATCTGCGCCAGCTCCACCTGCAGGCGGCCGTCCCGGCTGCGGGCGTGCTGGGCGAAGATGTCGAGGATCAGCTGGGTCCGGTCGAGCACCTTGAGCTCGGTGGCGTCGCCGATCACCCGCCCCTGGGAGGGGGACAGCTCGCGATCGAACACGATCAGGTTGGCGTCGAGCACCATCGAACGCAGCATCACATCGTCGAGCTTGCCGCGTCCGATCAGGGTCCGTGGGTCGGCCCGGTGGCGACGCTGGAGGACCGTGTCGATCACGTTGAGACCGGCGGTGTCCGCCAACCGGACCAGCTCGGCCATCGACCGCTCGGCGGACGGCACGTCCCCTTCGGTCAGGCCCACCAGGATCGCCCGGTCCCGCTCGTCGTGGACGTCCTGGGCTGCGGTCTTGGCGGCGAACTCGCCCTCGACCGCCTGGATCAGCCGCAGGAAGTCCTCGGACAGCCCGTGGATGTCGGTCGGCCCGTCGAGGATCCACGGATCCCCGCTCTCCCCCGACCGCATCGGCCGCACGGTGGCGTACTGCAGGTCGGCGGGCAGCCCCCGCTCGTCGATGCGGATCACCCCCACCAGGTCCAGCCGCAGCAGGGCCAGGTCGGTCAGGTCGTCCCGGTCGAGGGGAGCGGCGTCCAGGTGGACGTGCAACAGGCGAAGTCCGCGGAAGCGGCCGCGGCCCGCCCGGTGGCGCCCCAGCTCCGGCAGGAACACCCGCTGGGCGGAGCCGGCGATGACGTGGGTCACCGCGCCGCGGCGGTCCAGCAGCAGGCCCACCTGGCGGCCCAGCTCGACGCTGGCCTCCACCATCGCCCGGGCCAGCTCGGGACTGATGATCTGGGCGGGCAGCACCCGACGGCGGTACAGCCGGTTCAGCTGATGGACCTGGGAGGCCTTGAGGCCCGCGATATCGCCGTGGACGACCGGCACCCGTCAGGCCTCCGCCCGGTGAACGCAGCCGACCGCCATCCGCAGTGCGGCGATCATGCTCGCGGGATCGGCCAGGCCCCGGCCCGCGATGTCGTAGGCGGTGCCGTGGTCGGGCGACGTACGCGCGAAGGGTAGCCCCAGGGTGATGTTCACCGAACGGCCGAAGTCCACCGCCTTGACCGCGGTCAACCCCTGGTCGTGGTAACAGGCGATCACCCCATCATGGCGACCCGCGGCGGCCTGGGCGAACAGGGTGTCGGCGGGCAGCGGGCCGACCAGATCGATCCCCTCGGCGCGCGCCCTCTCCACCGCTGGCGCCAGCACCTCGCCTTCCTCGTGTCCCAGCCGCCCCCCTTCGCCCGCGTGGGGGTTGAGTCCGCACAGCGCCAGCCGGGGACGCGCGAGACCGAAGTGGGCGGTCAGTCCACCACTGAAGAGCCGGGCCACCCGGACCACGCCGTCGGCGTCGAGCGCCGCGGGCACACGAGCCAGGGGCAGGTGAGTGGTCAGCAACGCCACCCTCAGCCGGCCGCCGACGAACGCCATCACCACGCCGTCGTCCCCCCCCGCCCGCGCCGCCAACAGCTCGGTGTGGCCCACGAACGGAAAGCCGCCGTCCATCATTCGCCGCTTGTGGATCGGCCCGGTCACCAGCGCCGCGCACTCGCCCCCCAGGCAAGCCGCGATGGCGGCCTCCAGCGCCTCCCACTCGGGGAGATCACCACCTGTGGCATGGACCGTCGGGGGGGCGACGTCCAGCTGCTCGGCCGCCCGCTCGACGGCATCCAGCGGGCCGAACACCAGCGGGTCGAAGGGCTGGGGGTGGTCGGCAGCCAGCGCGCGCAGCAGCACCTCGGGGCCGATGCCGTGGGGGTCGCCGGTGGTGAGTGCGATACGAGGGACGGCCGGGGTCAATGAAGGCGCTCGATGTGGGAGCGGACCTTCTCCCGCTCGATCCACAGCTCGATCTGCCGCTCCTCCTCCTCCCGATACAGCACGCTGAACAGCTGGTCCCGCATGGACTCGAAGGAGACGGCGGCGGCGTTGGTGACGCGGTACACCTGCAGCAACCACAGAGAGCCGTTGAGCTCCACCGGGTCGCTGACCTCGTTGAGCGGCAGCCCCTCGACGGCACCGCGCAGCTCGGGGATCAGGCTGTTCATCCGCACCTTGCCGAAGACTCCGCCCTTTTCGGCGCTGCCCGGATCCTCGGAGTACTGGCGGGCCAGCTGCTCGAACGAGGCGCCCGCGGCCAGCTGGGCGCGGATCTCGTCGGCGCGCCCGTGGACCTCGGCGACGGCCTTGGCGTTCACCGGATCCGGGTAGCGCAGGACGATGACCCGCAGATGAAGCTCCGGATCGTCGGGCTGGTCGGCATACTGCTCGTTGAAGCGCTGGCGGAGCTGGTCCTCGCTGATGTCGATCTTGGTGCCGATCTCCGCCTGGAACAGCTTGAACTGCTTGAGCTGCTCGCGCAGGTCCGCCAGGAACTCTTCCTGGGGAATGCCCTGACGGGCCAGCTGGGCCTTGAGCTGATCCACCGACATGTTGTTCATGCGGGCGGTCTCACCCAGCTGGGCCTGGACCTCCATCTCCTCGACCGTGATCCCCAGCCGGACCACCGCCTGGTCCATCAGCTGGCGGCCGATCAAGCCGTCGACCACGATCTCGCGGAGTTCGGCCAGCGCCGCCAGCCGGTCGGGCCCGACCGGCAGGGCGTCCGGGTCCATCTCCAGGTACATGTTGATCTCTTCGTCGACTTCACTCTCGAGGATGAGGTCGTCGTTGACCACTACCACGATCTGGTCGACCAGTTCCGCAGCGAGGGCGGCGCCGGGGATCAGCAGGGCGATGCAGGCGAGCAGGGCAATCAGGCGGGGCACGGTAGGAATCGTCGCGTCCTCACTGCTTCTCGGCGGGGGGGTCGACCCGGGGGGCGCTCGCGCCGGCACCCGCGCCCACGCCACCGTCCTGGCCCGAAGGCGGCGACAGGCGGCCGGCGCCGGGGGCGGAGGCCCCACGGCGGCTCTCCACCTTGTACTCGTAGGACCCGACGGCGGTGTCGTCCACGTCGATCTTGGCGTCGGCCTTCAGGTTGCCGACGTAGTCGTCGTACAGGGTGTTGTAGCGGTCGCTCTTGACCTTGCGCAGCACCGAGCCACGCATCTGCTCGAAGGTCCGCTCCACCCGGTCGCGCTTGTTGGGCACGTAGAGGATGCTGAAGCCGTTGTCGCCCTCGATGACGTCGCTGACGTCGGCCTTGTCCATCAGGAAGGCGGCGTCGATGATCGCCTGGTCGACGCCGGGTTTGCCCTTGACGCCCACGAAGCCCAGGTCGCCACCGCGACGGGCGTAGGGGCCCTGGGAGTGCTCCTGGGCCAACGCCTTGAACTGGTTCGGGTTGTCCACGATCTGGCCCTGCAGCTCCTCCGCCTGGCCCCGAGCTTCCTCCTTGGGCACCGTGTCGGTGATCTTGATCAGGATCCGCTTGATCTGGACCTTCTCGGGCACGACGAAGTCTTCCTTGTGCTCCTCGAAGTAGGCCCGCAGCTCGTCCTCGGTGATCTCGGCCGGGTCCAGGGTGCCGTAGACGTCACGCTTGAGCAGGGTGTTGACCATCATCTTGCGGATCTTCGGATCACGGTCGATGCCCTGGTTCAGGGCTTCCTGGTAGAGCAGGGTTTCGTTGACCATCTCGTCGACCACCTCGGTCTTGAACTCATCGTCCACGGTGCCGGCTCGGGGCCGCATTCGTTTCGCGATGCGATCGAAGTCGTTGGTGCCCACGTCCATACCGTTGACCGAGGCCAGCTTGTCACCGATGTCGATGGCGGAGCCACCGGAGAAGTCCCGGCCACCGCCACCCTCCGAGCCGCCACCACCCTCCGAGCCGCCATTACAAGCGACGGCCGCCAGACCCAGCAGTGCCACCAACCACACGAAGTACTTCATCTCCGGTCTCCTCCTGGAGAGCGTGACCGCAACCCTCTTCGGTCACGCCCTATTCCGCTGTCTCACGTCCAGACGCGCGCGCGGCGCGGGTGCGCCTGGACGAATAAAGCGGTCTACCCCAACTAGCCCAACCGGCGCAAGAGCGTTTGCACGAGCGGGAGGGGTTCCTTGCGCTGCTCCTTGTTCAGCCGGACCGTCAGGCTGCCGTCCCGTCCGACCGCAAATCGCTCGGGCTTGCGCTGGACCAGCCGGGCCAGTCTCGCCGGGTCCAGCGGGGTCTTCTCGTGGAACGTGAGGGCGAAGCCATCGCGCCGGGGCTCCACGCGGGTAATCCATAGACCGCGCGCGAGCGCCTTGGCGCGGATCAACTCCACGAACTGGGCCACCGGCTCGGGTGCCCGGCCGAACAGGTCCTCGAGCTCCTCGACGATGGCCAGCGCCTCGTCCTCACTCGCCGCGTCGCTCAGCCGCTTGTAATACAGCAGCCGGTCCCGCTGATCGGTGATGTAGTCGGCGGGGATGAAGGCGTCCGTGCGGATCTCGATCTCGGGGATCGGCGCGCCGCCGGCCTCGCCGCGGGCGGTGGCCACCGCCTGCTGGAGCATCTCCAGGTAGGTGTGCAGGCCGACGGCGTTGACGCTGCCTGACTGCTCCTTGCCCAGCAGGTTGCCGGCCCCCCGGATCTCCAGGTCACGCGCGGCGATCTTGAAGCCCGAGCCCAGCGACGTGTTGTCCTGCAGCGCCTTGAGCCGGCGGACCGCGTCGGCCGTGATCGCCCGTCCTGGCGGCACCAGCAGGTAGGCGTAGGCCCGTTGGCGGGCCCGCCCCACCCGGCCGCGCAGCTGGTAGAGCTGGGCCAGCCCCATCCGGTCGGCCCGGTGGATCAGGATCGTGTTGCAGGTCGGGATGTCGATGCCGCTTTCGATGATGCTGGTGCACAGCAGGACCTGGTAGCGGCGGCGGACGAAGTCCACCATCACCTTCTCCAGCTCGCGCTCGCTCATCTGGCCGTGGGCAACCCCCACCGACACCCCCGGCAGCAACTTGTGCAGGAAACGCTCCATCGCGTGGATCGAGCGCACGCGGTTGTGCACGAAGAACACCTGGCCGCCCCGGCGCAGCTCGGTCTCGATGGCGTCCTTCACCCGCTCCGGATCGAAGCGGACGATGAAGGTCCGCACCTCCTGGCGGCCCTCGGGTGGGGTGTCGATCAGGCTGAACGAACGGATACCGGACAGGGCCATGTTGAGGGTGCGGGGGATGGGTGTGGCGGTCATGGTCAGCACGTCGACGCCGCGCTTGAGTTCCTTGACGCGCTCCTTCTGCTTGACGCCGAAGCGGTGCTCCTCGTCGATCACCAGCAGTCCCAGCCGCTTGAACGAGACCTCCTTGCCCAGCATCGCGTGGGTGCCGACCACCACGTCGAGCCCGCCGCTCCGCAGCCGCTGGACCACCTCCCGTTTCTGGGCGGCGGTGCGGAACCGGCTCAGCATGTCCACCGAGATGGGGAACGACGCCAGCCGCTCGGTGATGGTCTGGTAGTGCTGGAGCGCCAGGATCGTGGTCGGCACGAGGATGGCCACCTGGTAGCCGCTGGCCACCACCTGGAACACCGCCCGCAGCGCGACCTCGGTCTTGCCGTACCCGACGTCGCCGCACAGCAGCCGGTCCATCGGCCGGTCCAGCTGAAGGTCCTCCTGCAGGGCGCGGATCGACTCCAGCTGATCCGGGGTCTCCTCGAAGGGGAAGGAGGCGGCGAACTCCCGGTACATGGCGTCCGGCGGATCGAACTCCAGCCCCTTGGCCGCCTCCCGCGCGGCGTAGAGATCCAGCAGCTGGGCCGCCAGCTTCTGGACCGCCTCCTCCACCTTGCGGCGGCGCTTGGACCAGCCCTGGCCGCCCAGCCGATCCAGCTTGGGGCGGACGCCCTCGACCGCCGCGTAGCGGTGCAGCAGATCCAGCTTGTGGACCGGCACGTAGAGCTTGTCACCCCCCCGGTACTCCAGCAGCAGGTAGTCGTTCTGGCTGCCGCGGGCCGTCAGCTTGCCGATATCCTGCTGGCCCACCTGGTAGGAAGGATCGCGGGCGCGCTCGAGGAACTCGCGGCGTTTCTCGACCTGGCTCTTGGGGGTCTCGATCTTGTTCATCCCCCGGTAGCAAGCGATGCCGAAGTGGGCGTGGACGACGAAGTCCCCCTCCTGGACCTCGCTGAAGCTGGTCAGGGCGTGTCCCAGCCGGTCGCGGCGGGCGGTGGGACGGCTGCGGCGCTGGCCGAAGATCTCGGCCTGGGTCAGCAGCACGATCCCGGCGGCGGGCAGGCCAAACCCCCGGTCCAACCTGGGGGCCACGACAACCGTGACCGCCTTCGGTTGCAGCCGCAGGGGCGTTTCGATCGCGTTGAGCTCGGCGGCTCGCAACGGGGCCTCGACCATCATCCAGGGGATCTCGCGCTCGGCCAGCATCGCGCCGACCCGCTCGGCCTGGACCCGACTGTGGCAGGACAGCAACACCTTGAGCCCGTCGGCCTGCCAGCGGTCGAGCCGCTCGGTCAGCGGGGTCAACATCCCGCCCTCGCGCTCGCGGGCCCCCAGGATCTCGGCTCGCAGCGACCCGTGTTCCCACGCCGTCAGCTGGATCGCGTTCTCGTCGTCTTCGGCCTGTCCCAGGGCCGGGAGCTCCAGCGCCGGGTGCCGGGCGATGGCGTCGCGCAGGTCTTCGCCGGATAGGTAGAGGGCATCCGGGGCCGGCACCAGCGAGGCTGTGGCGTTGCCGGTCTGGAACGCGCGGCCAATGCGGTCGCTGTCCCGCCCGATCCGTTCGTCGATCACCTCGGTGCCGGCCAGCACGACGGTGGCGTCGGCCGGGAGGAAATCGAAGAGGCTGTCCAGGCCGGTGTAGAACAACGGCAGGTAGTCCTCGATGCCGGCGAAGTAGCGGCCGAGGCGGGCCTCCTCGGTCAGGCGCGCCCGCACCCGGGGTGGGATACCCCGCTCGCCGCTGAGTTCGGTGAGCCCGGTCACAAAACGCTCGACGGCCGCCGGGGAGAGGATCTCCTCGCGGACCGGCAGCAACACCGTCTCGTCCACCGACAGCAAGGAACGCTGGGTGGCCGGATCGAAGAACCGCAGGGACTCGATCTCGTCGCCCCACAGCTCCACGCGCAGGGGGCTGTCGAAGCCCGGCGGGTAGACGTCGACCACGTGGCCGCGGACCGAGAAGCAGCCCGGGTCCTCGGTCAGATCGGTGCTCAGATACCCCCACTCGGTCAGCGCCGTGACCAGCCGGTCGCGGTCGATCTGCTCGCCCACCATCAACAGCTCCTGGGCGTTGCCCAGGACCGTGCGGGGCAAGGTGCGGCGGAGCAGCGCCGAGACCGGGGCGACGACGATGTCCGGGTGGCCGTCCATCAGCCGCGCCAGGATCTCGAGGCGGCGGCGGGCCAGCTCGGCGTGGGGGGAGAGTCCCCGGTAGGGATCCACGTCGGCGCCCGGATAGAGCAGGACGCGGCGCTCCCCCTCCTGGCCCAGGAAGGTCGTCAGTTCACGCTGTGTCTGGGCAGCCTCTTCGTCGTCGACCGCGACCATCAGCACGGGCCCCGAGAGGTGCGGCGCCATCGAGGCGACCACGAAAGAGGGAGCCGAGCCGGTCAGGCCGTGGACGCGCATCCGGCCGCCCGAGGCGAGACGGCGCGCGATGGCGGCGGGGTCGAAGGAGGGGGCCATGCGCCGCATGGATAGCCGCCGCGGGCGCCCGTGTAAAGCCCCGGATGGGGGGCCGGGGCGAACTCGGACTCCGGCTCGGACTCCGGCTCGGACTCGGGCTCCCCTACCCAAGCGGGTGCCACGGTCGGCTTGTCCGGCCCTGTTCTCCCCAAGTACCGCCATCCACCCCCCCCCGACCTTGCTGTTCCTCCAGCCATCGGCCAACATGGGAGCGGAGGATCGATAGGACGCGAGGCCCCGCGCGTGAATCACCGTACCGCCCCCATCGCGATCGCACTCGCCCTGCTGGCCGTCGGCTGCCCGAACGGCAATGGCGACGACGACGCGCAGGACCCGCCCTACACCACCCAGAACGAGGTCTCCCGGCTCGAGCTGACGCCGACCCACCTCACCGTCGGCGCCGCCGAGACCGCCGAGTTGCTGGTCACAGCGGTCTACGCCGACGGCGCGGCCGTGGACGTCACTCCCCTGGTCGAATGGGTCGTCCCGGACGAGTTCGCCGAGATCGTCGAGGTCGACGACGGCACCGTCGAGGCACTGGGGGTGGGCATGGGCCAGGTCTACGCGACCCTGGGAGCCCAGGCCAGCAACCTGGCCACCATCGAGGCCGGGCACTTCAGCTTCGCCGTCACCAACCTGCACTTCGATGGCGTCGACCACGCGGCCACCGAATCCCTACCCCAGGGCAACGTGGTCCAGGTGACCGTCGAGATCACCGGCCGCGAGCTGCCCGCGGACGAGGGCGACGTACTCTTCGAGATCGACGGATTCCTGCCCTTCGGCGCCGACCGCCAGGAGCAGGGGCTCGACCCCTATTTCGAGTCCCTCGACGACACGTCCTTCCGCGGGATCTTCGTCGTCTCGCCCTCCACCACGGTGGGCGCCCACGAGATCACGCTCGCCGTCGAGGGGCTGGCCGGTGAGACCGAGGACGTGGTCGCCGTTTCCTCCCACCAGCTACCCGAGGACAAGAGCTGCTCGGACATCACCACCTCCACCGGGCTCGAGTCGTTCCGCGCCCGCAAATACCGCATCGAGATGTTCGAGTCGCCGGTCGCTTATCGGATCCAGGCCCAGGCCACCGAGGAGGCGACCCTGGACACCGCCCTGTGGCTCTTCAACGAGGAAGGCGAGCTGTTCAGCTTCACCGACGACCTGCCCGGCCAGGGCGCCGACGCCATCTTGCCGATGGGCGTCACCGACACCCTCGAGGGTATCTACTACCTGCTGATGACCGCCTCCCCCCACGCCGCCGACGCATCCGCCGAGGGAGGCAACTTCCACCTGTCCTGCGACACCGAGCAGGTCAGCGGGGTGGAGTTTCGCGGCGACACCGACACCGCCATCCCCGCTGGCGTCGGGCCCGTCGGTCTCGAGCTAGACGTGTCCGGTCTACCCCCCGGCTCCTCCATCGACCAGGCCTGGGTCCACGCCGACGTGGAGTCCGACGTCCCCAACCAGGTCACCATCGTCCTGGACGCCCCCAACCTCGGCCCCTCCGCCGGCCTGCGCTCCACCGGCCACTACACCGAGCGCCTGGCCATCACCTGGGGCGACCTGGTCGACCCGGACACCTCCTACATGAGCTACTTCCAGGGCGCCGACCCCGACGGCATCTGGACCATGACCGTCGAGGACCACTCCGACGACGGCAACACCACAGTCCACGACTGGCGCCTCTACCTGACCACCAACTGACCCCCGCGTTCCCCTCCGTCCCCCTCCCGTCAATTCCCGCTTGACAACCCCCCCTCCCCTGGGCACGATTTGCGCCGCTCACCGCCCTGCGGTGCGCGCTTTGACATGTTCCGCAGTAGCTCAGTCGGTAGAGCAGGTGGCTGTTAACCACCGGGTCGGGAGTTCGAGTCTCTCCTGCGGAGCCA
>CAYTBN010000017.1:0-113067 GCA_964436045.1 uncultured Rickettsiales bacterium
AGAAGAACGAGATCCGGGTCGGCTGCAACATCCTCAACCGGATGACCGAGTGCGGAATGCCGCGCTCGGAGCGAATCGAGACAGCCTGAGCCGAGGGGCTGGGGGGCAACTTCCCGCGCCGATCCGATCCTTGCACCAACGCCCCCCTGACTGGCCAGCTTGAACGACAGTTGCGGGGGGCGTGGGACGACCTGTCCGACTGCGGTCCGATCTTCGCGGGCCAGTCCTTGAAGAACACGCTCAGGCGCACTTGCGTGCGCGCCTCCGTCCCGAACATCCCGCCCTACGGCACGCGTCACTCCTTCGCCAGCCGCTGGGCGGCCGAGGGCCGCAGTCGCGAGACGCTCGTCAAGATCATGGGGCACGCTGACGGACGCATGATCGACCGCATCTACGCCCACTTCGGATCGAACGAGCTGCGGGATCACGTGCGCCGCGTGCGCTGGGGCGAGGAGGCCGAGGTCATCCCCCTGCGGCCGGCCTCGAACGGGACATAGAGCGGACCTTCGGGTGCTCGTGTTTCCCAACCCGCCCGGACCGCACTGCAGAACGACGAAGGGGAACCGGGCTAACTACCCGATTCCCCTCGTCTTTTTGAGTGGTGGAGCGCAAGGGGCTCGAACCCTCGACCTCCTGAATGCCATTCAGGTGCTCTCCCAGCTGAGCTAGCGCCCCACGAAGCAGTGCCCTAGAGGGACTTCTTGGACTTCCCTCCGGATTTTTTGGTCGTCTTGGTGGCCTTCTTCTTGGCGGCTTTCTTCTTGGGCTCGGCCTTCTTCTTGGCGGCTTTCTTCTTGGGTTCGGCCTTCTTCTTGGCGGCCTTCTTCTTGGCGGCCTTCTTCTTGGGCTCGGCCTTCTTCTTGGCGGCCTTCTTCTTGGGTTCGGCCTTCTTCTTGGCGGCCTTCTTCTTGGGCTCGGCCTTCTTCTTGGCGGCCTTCTTCTTCGGCTCGGGCTCGGGCTCCGGCGCCGCGCTGGCGTCGGCCTCGAGATCGCCGGTGATGTCGGCCTCGAACTCGCGGACCTTGTCGTCGATGGTGCGGACGCGGCCTGCGGACTCGTCCAGATCGGGGTGGGAGAGCTGGCCGGCCTCGATCAGCCGGTAGGCCTCCTCGCCCAGGCGCATCAGGAAGTGGTCCCGATCCCGCCGCAGCTGGAAGACGTCGATCCGCGCCCGGGTCACCTTGGCTCCGGCGACGACCTCGTCGGCCGAACGACGGAAGACCTCGCGCACCGAGTCCACCAGGTTCTGGGTGAACTCCATGAACTGGTCGCCCTGGCCCTTGTTCTTGTCCTCGGTCATCGAGGGTCTCTCCACGCCGCCTGACGGCGGAGCGGAAAGATAGCACAGCGCGATTCGCTGTCAATAGACCATGGTTGATCGAGCGGGTGGCGCGCACCCTGGTGCCCGACGGTACGGTGGCCGGGCTGACGCTGGCGCGTTCGATCCTGCCGCAGATCGCCGAGGCCCAGTCCAAGTTCGCCGCGGGCGCAGGGGTCCACTTCACCGACATGAACGAGCTGGGCAAGGACCTCTGCCGCGGCGAGTTCGATCGCTTCCAGATGGACCAGGCCAGCAACTGGATGGCCCGGTTCGTGGTCCGCCGGGCATCCCGGACCTTGGCGGCCGGCCAGGTGTCCGGCTGGCACAAGACACTGCGCCACGCGCGTTGACAGCCCACGCCCGCGCGGGCATGGTTCTGCCGCTCGTGTGCCGGAGTGATGGAATTGGTAGACGTGCCGGACTCAAAATCCGGTGGCCCTTGGGCCGTGCGGGTTCGACTCCCGCCTCCGGCACCACCACAGACCCTCGATCCCCACGAAACCCCTCTCGATTCGCGGACCGTCCATGCTCCTCGGCGCCCACGTCAGTACCGCCGGCGGGGTCGACCGGGCCCCCGGCAACGCCCGGACCATCGGCGCCGAGTGCATGCAGGTATTCACGCGCAACCAGCGGCGCTGGGCGAGTCCGGCGATCCGCGCCGGAGTGGTAAAACACTTCCGATCGGAGCGGTCGCGGGGACCGAGGGGACCGGTACTGGCCCACGACTCGTATCTGATCAACCTGGCCGCCGATGATCCGGCGAAGCGACAGCGCTCCCGGGTTGCGTTCCAGGACGAGATCCTCCGGGCCGATCTGCTGGGCATCCCGTTGCTGGTCACCCACCCTGGCTCTCACCTCGGTGCGGGCGTGGCCGCCGGGATCAAGCGCTTCACCCGGGAGCTCGATCGCTGCCTGGACGAGGCGGGGCCGGACAGCCAGGTGACGGTCCTGCTGGAGAACACGGCCGGCCAGGGTACGAACCTGGGCTCGGATCTCGGCGAGCTGCGAGATATCATCGGCGCGTCCCGCCACGAACGGCGCCTGGGCGTGTGCGTGGACAGCTGCCACGCGTTCGCCGCAGGTCACGACCTGCGTGGCGACGCGGAGTACGAGGCGACGATGGAAGCGCTGGACCGCGTCGTGGGTCTCGCCAGGGTGCGGGCCTGGCACCTGAACGACTCGGTGGGCGAACTCGGCTGCCGCCGGGACCGCCACGCGGACCTGGGCCAGGGCGCGATCGGGATGGCCGCATTCGAGCGGCTGGTGCGGGATCCCCGCTGGGCGGACCGGCCGGGCTGCCTGGAGACCCCCGGCGGGCCGGCGACCTGGGCCGTGGACATCGCCCGGCTGGCGCGGGCACGGGAGGCCTGATCGGTGAGGCGGAACCTGGCGATCATCGCATTCTCGTTCGTCCCGACGCTGGTGTTCTCGTCCGTCGGCATCCTCGCGCTCGTGTTCCAGCGGGCCGCGTTCGACATCGTCTTCGGCGTACTGGTGCTGATCTTCTCGATAGCGGTGATGACCGGCGGGATCATCGTCCAGCGGGTCCTGAGCCGTCAGGCGCGCACCGCTCGGCTACAGACCGACTTCGTGGCCAAGGTCTCCCACGAGCTGCGCACGCCGCTGGCCTCGATCCGGCTGTTCGTCGATACGCTGCAGGGCGGCCAGGTCGACGATCCCCAGGAGCAGGACCGCTGCCTCGACGTGATCTCCACCGAGACCTCCCGGCTGACCTCGATGATCGAGCGGCTCCTGGCCTGGGGGCAGATGGAGGCCGGGCGGCGCAGCTACGAGATGCGCCCCGAGTCCGTGGTGACGCTGGTGGGCGAGGCGCTGGCCCAGCTCGAGACCCAGCTGCAGTCCAGTGGCGCGACCCTGGAGCTGGACCTGCCCGACGATCCGCCGGCCGTGCTCGCCGACCGGCAGGCGCTGGTCGAGACCCTGCTGAACATGCTGAGCAACGCGGTCAAGTACGGCGGCGCGGGCCCGGTCAAGGTGCGGGTCCAGCACGACAAGACCCGGGTCTCGATCGAGATCCAGGACGCGGGGCCGGGGATCCCACGCAAGGAACATCGGCGGATCTTCGAGCGGTTCTACCGGGGATCGGGGTCGGTGGTCAGCCGCACGCCCGGCAGCGGCCTGGGCCTGGCGATGGCCAACCTGGTGGTGCGGGCGCATCGGGGCAAGATCCGGCTGCGCAGCGCCCTGGGCGAGGGCGCTTGTTTCACCGTCGATCTGCCCGTATTGAGGTCGAGTGCGGCCGCGCTGGAGGTGCCAGCGGGATGAAACCATCGATCCTGATCATCGAGGACGATCCGTCGATCGTCTTGGGCCTGCGGATCAACCTGAGCAAGGCCGGCTTCACGGTCCGGACGGCCGCCGACGGGCACATCGGACTCGCGGAACTGGCCCGGGAGCGGCCGGATCTGGTGCTGCTGGATCTGATGCTGCCCGGAGTCGACGGGCTGGAGATCCTGCGGCAGATCCGCGGTCACGACGGGACCCTGCCGGTGGTCGTGCTGACCGCGCTCGGCGCCGAGGACGACAAGGTGCGCGGACTGGATCTGGGCGCGAACGACTACGTCACCAAACCGTTCTCGGTGGCCGAACTGGTGGCCCGGGTGCGGGCCGCGCTGCGCACGGCCTCCCTGGGCCCCTCGTCCATTGGCGGTGATGTTCTGCGAGCCGGCAGCATCGAGCTGAACCGGGACCACCGGGAGGTGCGAATCGGCGACGAGCAGGTCGACCTGCGGGGCAAGGAATTCGACCTGCTGCGCTTCTTGATGGAGCGTCCAGAGCGAGTACTGACCCGCGAGCAGATCCTGACCAACGTGTGGGGGCAGGACTACGAGGGAACGGACCGCACGGTGGACAACTTCGTCTCGGCGCTGCGGCGCAAGCTCGGCGAGGACCAGGATCGACCCCGCCACCTACGCACCGTGTGGGGGATCGGCTACCGATTCGTCCCCTGATCGGCTCATGTTCCACACTTTTGCGGCCACCCGTGATATTTGCGTGAAACTCGCTGACGACCCTGGTCCCGAGGGTCGCGTGCCAGATGCGCTCCCGGAGGATCGACGATGAGTCTGAACCCAATTGCCGATGGCCGCACGATCCGCACCGTGGTGCTGCTGGAACCCAGCCCGCCGGACACCCATATCTTCAGCCGCTTCAAGCTGCCCCGGCTGGGCGTGGTGCTGCTGGGGACGATCCTGCGGGATCAAGGCTACGACGTGAGGGTGATGGTCGAGGACGTGCAGCCCTTCGACTTCGACGCCATCGTCAGCGCGGACCTGGTGGGGATCTCGTCGATCACCCCCACCACGGGGCGCGCCTACGCCATGGCCGACCAGCTGCGGGCCCGCCAGATCCCGGTGGTGATGGGCGGTCCCCATCCGACCCACCTGGCCGACGAATGCCTGGAGCATGCCGACTTCGTCATCCGCGGCGAGGGCGAACGCGCGCTGCCCGAGCTGCTCGAGGCGATCCAGGGCCGGGGGGTGCTGGATGCGATCCCCAACCTGAGCTACCGGGCCGGTGGCATCGCCCGACACAATCCCATCGCCTCCCTGGAGCGCGATCTGGACCGCTGGCCCGACCCGGACCTGTCCCTGGTCGAGGGCTTCGGCGCCGGGAGCTTCACCGGACTGCGCCGGGTGGTCCCGATCCAGACCTCCCGTGGGTGCCCCTACGACTGCTCGTTCTGCACGGTGACCACCACCTTCGGCCGCCGAATGCGCTACCGCAGCGCGGACCGCGTGGTGGCCGAGATGAGCCGCTACGACATCCGCAAGACGGTGTTCTTCATCTACGACGACAACTTCGCGGCGAGCCCGAATCGTGTGCGCGAGCTGATGGCCGGCTTCCGCACCTTGCCCCACAAGCCCCGCTGGTCGGCCCAGGTGCGGGCGGACGTGGCCAGGGACGAGGCGCTGCTGGACGAGATGGCCGAGGCCGGCTGCTACACCGTGTTCATCGGCCTCGAATCGGTGAACCAGGAGACCCTGGCCCAGACCGACAAACGCCAGGACCTGAGCGAGGTCGGCACGCAGCTGCAGCGGATCCGGGCCCGCAAGATCCGGATCCACGGGATGTTCGTGCTCGGCTTCGACACCGACAGCCGCGACACCCTCGATCGCAGCGTCGAGTTCGCTCGCAAGTACGACTTGATGTCGGTGCAGTTCCTGATCCTGACGCCGTTCCCCGGCAGCCGGACCCACGACGAGCTGACCGCCGCCGGACGGATCCTGATGGATGACTGGTCCCTGTACGACGCGCACCATGTCTGCGTCCGGCCGACCCAGATCACGCCCGCGGAGCTGCAGGCCTGGCAGACCGACGGACATGACCGGTTCTACTCGGTCCGCCAGGCCGTCCAGCGGATCTTCCAGGGCCGGATCGCCGAGGGCCTGTTGACCCTGTACGCCCGGCGGATCAGCCGCAACTGGATCCGGGACAACCAGGCCTACCTGCGGACGCTGGACGAGCTGTCCGCGCCCGATGCGACCGGGGACGTCAACCGCGATCGACGCGAGTTCCCGGCCATCGCCGCCGAGGTCGAACGCGCCGTGGCCAAGGCTGGTTGACCGGGGAAGCACGGCCGGGCAAGACGACCGTGGCACCCGACCTTCCCTGCCGCTACACTGCGCGCCGTGACCCTCCATCTCGACCTCGATGCGCGTGTCCTGCGCGCCTCCATCGGTGCCCTGACCCGCCGTGTCGCCGCCCGCGAAGCCGGCGCCACGGGCGGTGGGCTGGCCCGGATGTGGATGGGCCAGCACCATCATCAGCGGATCCAGGGCGAACGGGTCGCCACGGTGGCCGGTTATCAGCCGGAACACACCGTCCGCGGCAGCCTGACCCTGGACGACTGGACCCTGGAACTGTCGGGCCGGGCCGACGGCGTGGTGATGGACGCCGATGGCCGGGTGCTCGAGGTCGAGGAGATCAAGACGGTCCACCTGGGCCGGGACCTGTTCGGACCCGCGGCGGATGAGCGGCGCGAGTCCCACAGGCGGCAGGTCCAGCTCTACGCCCGGCTCCTGTCTCCGCCCGACCAGCCCGCCACCGCGATCCTGACGTTGGTCGACGTGGTCGACGGCCGGGTGATGCGCGAGGAGGTCACCTGGGACGCGGACGAGATCGATCGCTACCTGCAGGGTGTCCTCCAGCGGCTGGTGGGCGAGGCCATGGCCCTGCGCGCCCACCGCGAGGCCTGCGCCCGCGCTGGCGCCGTCCTTCCCTTCCCCCACCCCACACTGCGCCCGCACCAGGGGGAGATGGTCGACGCGGTCGAGGGTGCCCTGGCCAGCGGCCGCCACCTGCTCGTGGCCGCCCCCACGGGGGTCGGCAAGACCGCGGCGGCGCTGTACCCGGCCCTGCGCCAGGCCCTGGGTAGCGGTCGCAAGGTGTTCTTCCTGACCGCCAAGACGCTGCAGCAGAAGATGGCGGTGCAGACGGCCCGGGCGATGCAGACCGACGATGCGCCGTGGCGCTCGCTCCAGCTCCGGGCCAAGGCCGCGATGTGCGCCAACAGCGAGATGGTCTGCGCCGAGGAGGTCTGTCCCTACGCCGAGGGATACGCCGCCAAGGTGGCGTCCTCGGGTATCGCCGAGCGGCTGCTGGACCAGTTCGGCCACCTGGATCCTGACGTGATCTTCGAGACCGCCAAGGACCTCACGATCTGCCCCTTCGAACTCTCGCTGGAACTGCGAGACCGGGTCGACCTGGTGGTCTGCGACTACAACTACGTGTTCGATCCGCGCATCGGCATGCTGGCCATGGACCAGGGCGAGCTGCTGTCCGAGTCGGTGCTGGTGATCGACGAGGCCCACAACCTGGTCGACCGCGCCCGCGAGTACTACTCCCCCACCCTGTCGCGGAAGCTGGTGACCGAGGCCATCGAACAAGTGGCCAACCGCACGACGCGGCTGTTCACCCGCCTGCACGACGTGCTGGCCGATCTGCGAGACGGCATCGACGACGCACTCTACGACGCCTTCGGTAGCGAGCCGGCCGCGGGCGGGGTGGTGGTCACCGAACTCGACGACGCTGCCCTGTACACCGCCCGAGCCGGGCTGGATCCGCTGATCGTGCGCTACGTACAGTTCAAGCGCGAGCAGCAACTGTGGACCCGCGAAGACCCGGTGATGTCCCTGTACTTCACCCTGGTCCACTTCCACAGGGTGCTGTGCCTGGGCGGCGACGAGTTCGTGCACCTGGCCCGCCGCACGGGCGACGACGAGCAGTTGCGGGTGCTGTGCCTGGACGCGTCGCGCTTCGTGGGCGAGAACCTGCGCACCAGCGCCGGGGTGGCGGCCATGTCTGCGACCCTGGAACCCTTCGAGTTCTACCGCGACCTGCTGGGCTTCGATCCCGCCAACAGCGACACCCTGGCCCTGCCGTCGCCCTTCCCCCCGGAGAACCGGCAGGTCCTGGTGGCCGCGGGGGTGGACACCACCTACCGCCAGCGAGCCCGCTCCTACGGACCCATCGCCGAGCTGATCGCGGGAGCCGCCCCCGAGGGGCGAAATGCCCTGGCCCTGTTCCCCTCCTATCGCTTCCTCGACGAGGTGGCGGGCCGGCTCCACGCCCCCCATCACCAGGTCGAGATCCAGCGCGCGGGCGCCGACAAGCGCGAACAGCTGGCACTGCTGGAGACCCTGCAGAACAACGGGCTGGGTCGCCCGGTCCTGCTGCTGGCGGTGCTCGGCGGGATGTTCGCCGAAGGTGTCGACTACCCTGGCGACGCCCTCTCGGCGGTGTTCGTGGTCTCGCCGGGGTTACCCCAGGTGGAGCCGGAGCGCGACCTGTTGCGCGAGTACCTCCAGCGCGAATACGGCGACGGATTCGGCTACGCCTACCTGGTGCCCGGCTTGCGCCGGGTGGTCCAGGCCGCCGGCCGCCTGATCCGCGGGGCCGAAGACCGGGGGGTGGTGATGCTGGTGGGCCGCCGTTTCCTGCAGCGGCGCTACGCCGAGCACCTGCCCCGGGACTGGACCGGGGACAACGTGAGGGATCTCAAGGCGCTCGATCCAGCCGCCGAGGTGAGAGCGTTCTTCGACGAGGTGGATAGTGCGGCGGATCAGCCCGCCGCGGAGGACCGCTCCAGCCGTGTGGCAAGCCGCCGGTAGCGCAGGGCGGACATGACTGTGCCGGCGATCACCGCCAGCGCGACCGCTCCGAACGCCAGCAACAGGACACCGCAGACGATCGCCGGGACGATCTGTCCCTGGCTGATGGCGCCGACGAACCCCGTGACGAGCCCGGCGAACAGGCCGCCGAAGAACAGCCCCATGAACGCCAGCGTGCAGCCCAGGTTGCCCGTGCCCGCGGAGCGAAGGGCATCGGGGGTCAGCTGGAAGACCGCGTTCCAGCCCCGGGCCTGCTTGGCCGGGTGCAGCTGCCGCCACAGGTCGTCGGGGATGTAGACCGAGGCCTTGCAGTAGGCGCAGGTGGTCGTGCGCTGATCGGCGGCAGTGATCTGGAGGCCGGCCGCGCAGCTGGGACAGCTCATGGCGATGGGCTTGGCCCCCTCACCCGGGGCGACCGCGGCCGCGTCGTCCGGCGCTTCCCCCCCCCCTCGGTGGCGGCCACGTGGGTCAAGGGGACCTGGCCCTCGCCCAGATCCACGGTGGGCGGTCCGAACCGTGTGGTCGCGCCACAACCCCGGCAGGTCAGGGATGGCTCTGGCTCCGACCAGGTCGCGTCGCTGGCGGCCAGGGCCTCGCCGCAGGACAGGCACACCGGCGCCTCGCGGATGCGCCGCTGGATGACGAGCTTTCGCTCGGCGGTGCCGTCCTCGATCTCCTCGTGGCGATCGAGGATCCGCTGTCCGTCGCCGTCCACCAGCGCGCCCACGTTCACCGCACGCAGCGCCCGCTGCCACAGGCGCGTCGGCACGGTCACGCTGCCCTGGCAATGGGGACACGTGGTCTTGCCCACCAGCCCGTTGACCGGTACCGGCTGCCCGCACTTGCGGCAGCCGTGCAGGATCGCGTTCACCTCGACAGGGACGAAGGCGGTGACACCCTGGCGGATCTTGCCCATGGGGCGGTTCTACCACGGACGGAGGCCTGCTACCTTGCGTCCATGGCGGAGCTCCCCGGACAGGTGGACGTGGTGGTGGTCGGCGCCGGGATCGCCGGGCTGGTGGCCTCGTCGTTCCTGGCGGAGGCCGGCCGCCAGACCCTGGTGCTGGAGGCCAACCACCAGGTGGGCGGACTGATGGCCGGGATCCGCCGCCGCGGCTTCACCTTCGACGCAGGCGACCAGTCATTCGAGGATGCGGGGATGTTGTTCCCGATCCTCGAGCAGCTGGGCATCGACCCCGGGGCGGCACTGCACCGGGCGTCCCATCGTTTTGTGGGGCCTGGATTCGACTACACACCGACCAGCCTCGAGGCCGCCCAGGCCGGGATCCACGCCGCGGTGCCCGAGGAGGCCGACGGTGTGCGCGCCCTGTTCGACCGGTTTCGGCGCCTGGAGACCGCCCAGGAGGCGATGCGGGAGGGCATCTACCCGCCTGCCCTACCCCACGACCAGTGGCCCGCCGCGCTGGCCCGCTTCGTCCGCTGGCAGCTGAGTCACGGGCGGGTGTTCGGCCGCGCGGGTGAGCTGCGCTACGGCGAGGTCGTCGAGGAGCTGATCGGCGACGAAGGCACCCGGCGCATTCTCGGGCGCGCCGGCTACCGGGACCAGTCGATGCTGATGGCCGCGGGGCTCTGGTACAGCTGGTGCCACGACTACTGGTACCCCCGTGGCGGGATGCAGGTCTTCGTCGAGAAGCTGGCCGACGTAGCCCGGGAACGGGGGGCAGACATCCGGTTGCGCTGTCCGGTCACGCGGGTGCTGGCCGAGGGCGGCCGGGTGGCCGGGGTGGGCCTGGCCGACGGGAGGGAGCTGAGGGCAAAGCGGGTGGTGTGGGCCGCCGATGCCAAGACCCTCTACCGGTCGGCCTTGCCCGAGGAGCACCGGGACGGGGCGCGGGCGCGACGGGTGCTCGCCGCTCCGCCGTCGGACACCATGGTGGCCCTCTATCTGGGATTGGACATGCCGCCGGACGAGTTGCGGCAGCGGCTGGGCGCGACCCACCTGTTCCACTTCCACGACGACCACCTGGCGCGGGTGGACGAGCGGCTCGAGGACCCGGACGTGCACGCCGATGTCTGGCTCCAGTGGAACGCCCCGATCCTGCACGGCGAGGAGTTCGCCCCCGCCGGGCAGAGCGCGGTGGTGTTGCAGGCCTTCAGCGACACGCGCTGGATGAGCCGCTGGGGGATGGAGGACGGGGGCCGGCCCCGCTACGACGAACTCAAACAACGGGTCTCGGACCAGCTGCTGGCCGGAGCCGAGCGCTGGATACCGGACCTTTCACGCCGGGTTCTGTACCGGGATCTGGGATCGCCGCTGGCGGTGGAGCGGTTCACAGGCAACACAGACGGCGCCACCGCCGGCTGGAGCTACGCCCCGGGCGGCAAACCCTTCCGCGCTCCCGGCATCGGTCCGGGCACGCCCCTCGCGGGCCTGTGGCAGGGGGGCCAGTGGGCGATCTGGCCCGGCGGTGTGCCCTTTGCCGCGATGTCGGGCCGGCTGGCCGCGGAGCTGGCGCTGGACGGCTGGAGCGGCCACCTCTGGCGGCTGCTGAGCGGAAAGGTCAGGGCTCGACGGTGACTCGACCGTCGGTGTGAGCGCCGGTGACCTGGCCGATGACGGCGGCGGCCAGAGAACCCCGGGCGTCCAGGTCCGCGGTCAGATCCTCGAAGACGTCGGCCGGGACGCCGAGGAGCAATCCCCCCGAGGTCTGGGCGTCGAACAGCAGGGACGCCGTGGGCTCGTCCACTTCGGCATCCATCTCGATCCAGGCGCCGAAGTACTTTCGGTTGGCCTTCGAGCCGCCGGGAATCAGCCCCGCGGCGGCGGCTGCCATGGCTCCGGACAGCAGGGGCACCGCGTGGGCGAACACCGTGGCGCTGACCCCACTGGCGCGGACCATCTCGGCCAGGTGTCCGAGCAGGCCGAAGCCGGTCACGTCGGTACAGGCGCGCAGGCCGTGGGCGACGGCCACCTCGCTGGCGGTCCGGTTCAGCTCACGCATGGCCTGGAAGGAGGCGTCGATCCAGTCCGCGTCGGCCTTGCCCTGTTTGGTGGCCGTCGCGATCACCCCGGTGCCGATGGGCTTGGTCAGCACCAACCGATCGCCGGGGTGCAAGGCGCCGTTGGTCATCACCTGACCCGGGTGGACCAGGCCGGTCACCGACAACCCGTACTTGGGCTCGGTGTCCTTGACCGAATGGCCACCCACCAGCGCCACACCGGCCTCGACCAGGACGTCCAGCCCTCCCGCCAGGATCTGTTGCAACACCTCGATACCCAGCTCCTCGACCGGGAATCCGACCACGTTCATCGCGGTGACCGGGCGCCCTCCCATGGCGTACACGTCGCTGAGCGAATTGGCAGCCGCCACCTGGCCGAACTCACGGGGGTCGTCGACGATCGGCGTGAAGAAGTCCACCGTCTGGACCAGCGCCAGCGTCTCGCTGAGCTGGTACACGCCGGCGTCTTCCGCGCCCTCGGTGCCAGCCAGCACGCGCGGGTCGGACGGAATCTCCAGCTTGCACAGCGCCCTATCCAGGTCCCCTGGACTCAATTTGGACGCTCACCCGGAGGCCGTGGCCTTGGTGGTCAGGCGCATCTTCTCGTCGGCCAAGGGATCACCTCGTTCGTTGTCGGGAATCTAGAGACCCGGCCGCGGCGGGTCAATACGGGACGCTCAGATGCCGAAGATCCAGTTCACCCATAGCTGATACTCGCCCAGCAGGCCGTACAGCGGATCGCCGCCGTTGCTCGCCCCGACCATCAACATCCCCATGTGAGCCCAGTAGTTCACGCCGTCGGCGGCGGGGTAGTAGGTGAAGTTGCCCAGACCGGCCAGGTCGCCGTTCCCGGTCAGCATCACCGCGACCGCCTCGGGCGGACCGCTGCCCAGGTAATTCTCGATGGCGGGCCCCACGTCGTCGCACCAGCTCTCCTGGCTGCCATTGCCGCTGCCGGTGACGATGTCGTCGCCGTGGAAGGTGCCGTCGGCCACGTCGCATGAGATGAACGCCAGCAAGGTGAACGACCCGTTGAGCAGCTCGTCGGGGGCGACGGTGTACAGGTCGTGATAGCCGGATGGGCAGCTGCCGGAGAACGTGTCGACCAGGCTGGTCAGCTCCAGGGTTTCGTCCGCTGCGTTGGGCCAGTAGCCACCCTGGTAGAAACCGTAGGCGTGGGTCGCGCCGAAATCGAAGCGGTGATCGCAGACCTCACTCTGGGCCGCGTCGAGGATGGTGACCACCAGCTCGCCGGACACGCTGTTGCCCAGCACGTTGAACGTGTACTCGTACTGCTCGTAGGCCGGGGTCGGCAGACCGACGCCGATGGGGATCTCGACGGCCGCCAGCCAGGTGTGGACGCCGTCCTCGAGCCGCAGGACCAGCTCCTCGACGCCCGTCGCGCCCGGACCCACGTCGATCCGGTACGGCGGGTAACTCGAGGCCGACGAGCCGGGCTGGATCACCCCGTACGAACCGTCTGGAACCGGGACGCTGATGACCGGGCTGTCCTGGAGCGTGGCGGTGACCCCGGCGGCCGGGAGATCGCCGTCGTTGCGGACCAGGACGTCCACGCTCCACTGCTCGCCCACCTCGATCTCGCTGTCGCCGTCCCCGCTGACCTCGCTCGTGGTGACCGTGTCGACCACCAGCGCCGCCGCCGAGCCGAGCGGGACGGTCGCCAGCTGCCCGGAATCCGGATAGAAGTCGTCGTAGACTGCCCCCACCAGGTTGGTGCCCACGGCCGTACCCATCTCCGTGGCGCCCCCCAGGCCCAGGACCCCCAGGTCGCCGTTGAAGATGATCGAGTCGATACCCGCGGTGTCGACCGACATGGACGGTGGCGTCGAGATGGGGCTCGCCCAGCCGTTGGTGCTGGACCACAGCTGCACATCCCCCTGATCCCAGGTCAGCGTGTACGCATCGGTGCCGTTGTCCACGTACACGTCGAGCATCGCGTCCGCGTCGTCGAAGGTGTCGTACGACAGCACGCGGAAGGAGACCGCCGAGCCGCTCTGGCGGTACTCGAGGGTGGCCAGGTCGACCACGTAGCCGTTGTTGTCGCCCTGGGGATCCGGCGTGCCGCTGATGGGGATCCAGGCGGGATCGGTCACCCCGTCACAGTCGTTGTCCAGCCCGTCCCCGGGAATCTCGACCTCGCCCGGATTGGCGGCGGCCTCACCGTCGTCGCAGTCGCCCAGGCAGATCATCCAGCCATCGCCGTCCGCGTCGACCTCGTCGACGGGGGTGACGCCGTCGCAGTTGTCGTCGAGCCCGTCGCACAGCTCGGGAGCGCCCGGATAGATGTTGGCGTTGCCGTCGTGGCAGTCGCCGTCGGCGACGGTCCACCCGTCACCGTCGACGTCCTCGGCGCTGGTGTCGTCGTCCCCGGTGTCGTCGTCCCCGGTGTCGTCGTCCCCGGTGTCGTCGTCCGCCGTGTCGTCGTCCGCCGTGTCGTCGTCGTCCGCGCTGTCGTCGTCGTCCGCGGAGTCGTCGTCGTCGTATTCCACCGACTCCGGATCCCAGCTCGGGCAGCCGGCAACCAGCAGCCCGGCCAGGGCCGATGCCAGGGTGATGTGGAGGCGTCCCATCGAGTTCCCGCGTTTCGGCGACAGCATACCATCGGTCCACCCCCCACCCACGGGCAAGGGTGAACACGGGGAAGGCTATCCGGGACCGCGGATGACCACGGATGGACTCAGATCTGGCGTTGGGTGGCGCGGTGGGCGCGGCGGTGGCGTTGGACCTCCTCGACGACCTCGCGGACGCTCTTGATCTCTTCGCCAAGGTTGCCCGCACGCGCGGAGATGTCGTCCAGGGTGCGGTCGGGATCGTCCAGATCGCCGGTCTGCAGGCGCAGCAGGTCGATGTGGATCGTGCGCAGGGACTGCAGGCTGGCGTTCAAATAGGCCTCGAGCCGCTCCATCATCACCCGTACGTCGGCCAGGCTCGCGGCCTGGCTGCGGAGCTGGTCCAGGGTACGGCGGTAGACCTCGGCGGTCTCCTCGTCGCCGGTCTCGTCGATGCGGCGCTCGAGGTCGCCGATGCGCTCGTCCAGGTCCGCCAGGTCGGGATCGGCCAGCATGCGCTCCAGCCGTTCGCGGCGGGCGGTCAGCTCGCGGGCCTTGGCCACCGTGGCGTCGACGGAGTCCCGGATCGAGTCGCGGCTTCCCCCGGCCGCGCCGAGCAGTTCGAGCACCTGCTGGGCCTCGTTCTCGATGGCCCGCAGCTGCGGGTCGTCGCCGACCGGAGGCTCCGCTGCCGCCGATACGACGTCGTCCGGCGTCTCCGTCTCCGGCGGTGGCTCGGCCAGGTCCTCCTCGCCCGATAGCGCCGCCTGGGCCCAGGCGATGGCGCCGCGGCGGCTGCGCTTCCACATCACATCCCGGAGGATCAGCGCTGCAAAGACCGCGGCGATGATGAACACGGCGGGCCCGCCTCCGGTGTCCGCCGAGAGGATCGCCCCCGAGACCCCGAGCGCGATCATCGCGAACAGCACCATCCGCGAGTTGGTCCGATCCCGGCGGACCAGCAGCTTGCGGTGCTGACGGTGGGCATCCGGCGGTGGGATCGCGGCCCACGTTGCCGATGGCTTGTTCGATGGCGGTGGCCACCTGGCGGCCGACCCCCTCGGCCGTTCGCTGGGCCTTGGAGCCGTCCGGGCCGGGCTCGAAGGCCCTCTCGATGGCCGAGCCCACCTTGCCGGCCACCGACTCGACGGCGGCGGCAAAGTGCTCGGCCATCTCCTCGGGGGTCGGGGGACGATCGTGGTGTGGGCGACCGCCCCGGCGGCGACGGTGATCGCCCCGGGGTCGGGCCCAGGGATCCCAGTCATGGCGGTGTCTACGTCGCCCGGGCACGAGTCCTCCAGCGGACGAATGGTATCATCCCGGCCGTCCCGCCGCCGGCGGCGCAGAGGGAGACTGACGATGTACGGTGAGCTGCTGGATCTGGAGGCGCGGCTGCGTGCGAGCGGGCTGGCCGACGAGGCGGACGAGGTCCACGAGCTGGTCGAGGAAGCCGAAGCCCTCGAACGGCCCGCGTCATGGCTGCAGCGGATGCGGGGCAAGGTCGGCAACATGGCCCGTTCCCAGTGGCAGCGGGTGCAGCAGGAGCTGGAGGAGACCCGCGAGGTCTACGGCCTGTTGCGACAGCGGGCCAGCCGGGAGATCGACGAGCTGGATCCGGTTCAGAAGGAGAAGATCCGGGCGCAGCTGCTGGACCTGTTCAAGGTGGTGCCCGGAGGAGCGCTGGCGGTTGCCAACTTCGTGGCGCCGATCCCGATGTCGTCGTGGCTGACGCCGGCACTGCTGATCAACCTCGGCCTGATGCCATCGGCCTGGAAGGAGGCCCATGTCTCCCACCGGTTGCAGCGCTTGATGCACAAGCTGGAGGAACGTGGGCAGCTGGACCAGGCACACCAGGTCGAGGAGATCCTCGAGGATATCGTGACGTCCGCCGCCCACCGGGAACGCATGGGCGCCATCGCCGTCGACCGCAAGCTGCTCTCCCTGTACGACCGCAACCAGGACGGCACCCTCGACGCCGCCGAGCAGGCCACCCTGCACGCCGCCATGGACCGGGTGGTCCGTGCCCTGCGTGGCCGCTGGGGCGCGCGGATCTGGTACCTCTACCGGGAGGGTGACGTATGCGGTCCGTTCACCCTGCCCGACATCGACGCCCTGGGCTGCGGCGAGGACACCCTGCTGTGCCGGGGCGGCACCAAGCGCTGGGTCCCGTTGCGCTGGGTGCTCCAGGAGGTGGAGGACCTGGATCGGGGTGTCAGTGGAACGTCCGCCGATCACGGGGGGACGGATCCTGCGGGCGCCGACCCCGATCGAAGGGGATGATCACACCCGGATTGGACCCCGCCGTTCGCAGGGGTCGCGGGCGAGAACGCAGGCGCAGCAGGTAGCCGACCGCTCCACCCACCATAAAACCGCCGATGTGGGCCCACCAGGCCACCCCTCCCCCGCCGGCCGATGCCAGGGCGCCGGCGCCCGACAAGAACTGCATCGCGAACCAGAACCCGAGGAACAGCACCGCCGGGACGTGGATGAGGCGGACGAAGATGAACAGCCAGACCAGGGTCAGCACCCGGGCGCCGGGATAGACGATGGCGTAGGCCCCGAGGACGCCGGCGATGGCCCCGGACGCGCCGATGGTCGGGATCGTCGAGGCGGGCTGGACCGCCACCTGCAGGAACGCGGCGCCGATCCCGGCCGCCAGGTAGAACAGCACGAACAACGGCTTGCCCAGCCGGTCCTCCACGTTGTCCCCGAAGATGTACAGGAACCACATGTTGCCGATCAGATGCATCCAGCCGCCGTGGAGGAACATCGACGAGATCAGCGTGTACGACCGCCCCACGGGCTGGGCCAGCAGCTCGGCGGGAACGACGCCGAAGGCCCCGAAGACCCCGTGCAGGGCCTCGTCACCGATCACGACCTCGAAGAGGAAGACGACCCCGTTGATCGCAATCAGCGTCCAGGTCACCAGCGGGGTCGATCGGGTCGGGTTCTCGTCTCGCAGGGGCAGGAACATGGTGTTTCTCTGCCCCAGACCATAGCCACGGCATGCCCGAAGGCAACTGTCTTCTCGGCGCTTCCAGCCGGTACGTGACATCGCGGCACGCGGCTGATACAAGGCCATCGTCGGCGCGTGCTTCACCGACCACGCCAGGGGGCCCCGAGCCAAGTGCCCACGCGATTGCGATCCTGGTCCACCGGCATCGGCAAGGCTGCCGGGTTCTTGCTCGCCCTCAACGTGTTCTTCGTGGCGATCAAGCTCCTTGGCGCGTTCAAGTCGATGGGCTCGGGCTACGGCGAGGTCCTGATGCAGGACCTGGCGCAGGACCCGCTGGTCGGGCTGTTCATCGGGATCCTGATCACCAGCGTGATCCAGAGCTCGTCGACCACCACCTCGATCACGGTCGGGCTGGTGGCTGCCGGGGTCTTTGGCGAGGACCCCACGACCGCCCTGCGGATGGCCGTCCCGATCATCATGGGCGCCAACATCGGCACCTCGGTGACCAACGCCATCGTCTCGCTGGGCCACATCGGCAACCGCACCGAGTTCCGCCGGGCCTACGGCGCGGCGATCGTCCACGACACGTTCAACTGGCTGGCCGTCCTGGTCCTGCTGCCGCTGCAGATCGCGACCAACTTCCTCGGTCGCTCGTCACTGTGGCTGGCCCAGGCTCTGGATGACGTGGGCGGCCTGAAGTTCACCAGCCCCATCAAGTACCTGGTCGACCCCCAGACCAAGGCGATCAAGGGCTGGTTCAATCACTCGGACGATCTGGTTACCTTCGTGGTCGTGGCCTTCATGGCTTTCGCCGCGCTCCAGGCCGCCACCGTCCTGGCCCGCCGGATCCACAAGGACAAGCGAACCACGGCGCTGAGTATTGCGCTGGCGGGCATCGCAGGCACCCTGGCCGCCTTCACCCTGCACTTCCGCGAGCACGTGTTCGATCACACCACCGCGACGTTCCTGTGCGGCATGGCTCTGCTGTTCGCTGCCCTGTGGTCCATCGTCACGATCATGCGGACGGTGGTGCTCGATCGGGTACAGCAGTTCTTCAACGACTACATCTTCAAGACCGCGCTGCGGGCCTTCGCGCTCGGGCTGGTGATCACGGCGCTCGTGCAGTCGAGCTCGGTGACCACGTCGCTGATCGTGCCACTGGCGGGTGCGGGACTGCTCAGCCTGGTGCAGGTCTTCCCCTACACCCTCGGGGCCAACATCGGCACCACCGTCACCGCGTTGCTGGCAGCCCTCTCCGTGGGTGAGGTGGCCGGGGTGGCCGCTGCGCTATCACACCTGCTGTTCAACATCAGCGGGATCGCGTTGTTCTATCCCCTCCGAAGGCTCCCCCTGTGGCTGGCGCGGCAGCTTGCCCGGAGCGCCCTGCTCTCCCCGGCGATCCCGATCTTCATCATCGTGGGCCTGCACATCGGCCTTCCGCTGCTCGCCATCGTGGTGTTCAGGTAACGAACCGCCGGCGGGCGAGGCCGATGGCCAGGACGGCCAGCATCAGCCCCGACGTCAGGTTGCTCCCGGTCCCCGCACCCGAGCGGCAGCTGCATCCACCCCCGTCGTCATCGTCATCGTCCCCGGTCACGCAGTCGTCGTCGAACGCGTCGCCGATGCCGTCGCAGTCCCCGTCGACCCCATCCTCGCAGTCCTCGGTGGCGTCGGGGAAGATCTCGGCGTCGGTGTCATTGCAGTCCTCGCCGTAGGGACCGCCGTTGACGCCGTCGCCGTCCACGTCCGTCAGGTCGACCCCGTCGCAGTCCTGGTCCACGCCGTCGTAGGGGATCTCCTGGGCCCCCGGATAGACGTTGGGGTTGTTGTCGTTGCAGTCGGCGCCGCCACAGCCCGAGTGTCCATCCAGGTCGTAGTCCAATTCGTCGTCAGCGAGGCCGTTGCAGTCGTTGTCGACGCCATCACAGATCTCGTCCGCGCCGGGGTAGGCGCTGTCGTTGAGGTCGTCGCAGTCCCCCTGGCAGATGTTGAACCCGTCCAGATCGAGGTCGGCCATTTCGTCGGTGGCCGGATTGCAGTCGTCGTCGTGCAGCCCGTTGCACAGCTCGGGGGCGCCCGGGTAGGTGGCCGGATCGTAGTCCTCGCAATCTCCCGCGCACTCGGAGTAGCCGTCGCCGTCGCCGTCCACCTCGGTGACATCCAGGTCGCCAGCACAGTCGCTGTCGATCCCATCGTCGCAGATCTCCGAAGCGCCTGGGTAGACCGACGGGTCTGTGTCGTCGCACTCGGCGCACTCGATGAAGCCGTCGGCGTCGTTGTCGTACTCGTACTCGGCCAGCGCCTCGTCGCAGTCGTTGTCCAGCTCGTCGCACAGCTCGGGCGCACCGGGATAGACGTCCGGATTGGTATCGTCACAGTCGCCAGCACAGATCGACACCGCGTCGCCGTCGCCGTCCAGCCCCTCGTCGATCTGTCCGTCGCAGTTGTTGTCGACGCCGTCGCAGGCCTCGGTCTGCCCCGGGTAGATCGAAGGATCGCCATCGTCACACTCGGCGCACTCGACAAATCCATCGCCGTCGGCGTCGGTGGTCTCGTCGGCGGGCACGATCAGATCGCAGTCGTTGTCCACCAGATCGCACTGCTCCGGCGCGGTCGGATAGGTCGCCGGATCGTAGTCGTCGCAATCCCCCAGGCAGATGGTCCAGCCATCGCCGTCCGCGTCGTCCTGTTCGTCGATGGTGCCGTCGCAGTCGTTGTCGACCCCATCGCAGAGCTCGGGGGCGGACGGGTAGACGTCGGGTCGGGTGTCATCGCAGTCGGCCGGGATGTCGCACGAGGTCCAGCCATCGCCGTCCGCGTCGAAGCCGTTGTCGATCCAGCCGTCGCAGTCGTTGTCCACGAAGTCGCAGACCTCGACCGCGCCCGGAAACGCGGTGGCTTCGTAGTCGTTGCAGTCCCCGTCGCAGTTGGAGAAGCCGTCGCTGTCAGCGTCGTCGAACTCGTCGGACTGGCCGTCGCAGTTGCTGTCGATGCCGTCGTCACAGGTCTCGGTGGCGCCGGGGTGGATGGCCGGATCCGTCTCGTCGCAGTCACCGTCGCAGTCGCTCCAGCCGTCCCCGTCCACGTCGTTCTGATCGCAGGGCAGGTGCTGCATCTCGAGCTCGATGTACCCCAGGCAGTAGTTGTTGCCCGTCGGGGTGACGGCGAGTTCGTTCGAACCGCCGTAGACGTACCCCGGCAGACCGTTGGGGTGGTAGGTCCCGGCATAGGTCGTCGCCGGATCGCAGGTTGCGCACGAGCAGTTGCTGCCGTTGGGATCGGCACCGGAGGCCAAGAAGTTGCCGTTGATGGTGAACTCGAACGCCCCGCCTCCGTTGCAATTGATGCCGTAGGTGACCACGTCGATCTCCCACAGCACGGCACCCTCCGGGAGGGGATCGTCGAAGTTGACGGTGTAGGCCCAGACGCCGGTCGTGGTGCCCGCCTGATCGGCGCAGGCGTAGCTGCCGCCGCAGACGGTGCAGTAGCCGTCGACCCACTCGTCCAGGTGCAGGACGTAGGTGTCGGCGCGGGCGGCGGACGTGGCGAACAACAGGCCGACGACGGCAACGAGCGCGGTCACGGTGCGGCGCATGGGCTCCTCCGGAAGGACCAATCCACCACATCGAGGACGACGTGTAAACCTTCGATTTCGCTGTCAGTTCTCCGCGCACTCGAGCACGGCCTGCACGAAATTCCGGCGACGGAAATCGCCGCCGGTCAGCAGCCTGAACATCCGGTCCTTGCGCCAGCGATTGCGCCAGATGCTGCAACCGCAGCTGGACCAGCCCCGGCGCCAGCGGCCGGCGCTGGAGCCGGGGACCGCGGCGGCCGATCAGGGCCAGGGGAGTCAGCGGACGGGAGACGCTCATCGGGACCTCGGCGGATCGAACGGAAACGGCGGCGGATTCTAGCAGGGCCGGGCTAGAATCGTCCGGCCATGTCCTCCTCACCTCCCCGATCGCCCGGGCTCGCGCGCGTCTGGCTCGAGATCCACGTGGACGACGAGATCGTCGGTGCGCAGCCTCGGCGCTGGCCCGAGGCGCGGGCGCTGCTGGAGCGGCTGGCGCGGGTGGCCGAGGACCGCGGCGCCCGGCTCTGCTTCCGCTTCCGGGAGGCGTCGGCCCTGGCATCCCGCGCCGATGGGCTGCTCCCGGTTCTGACCGAGCGGGGGCACGAGGTCGGCGTCCACAGCCACGGACGACGGCTGGCCGAGGCGGTGGCGGCGGTGCGCGGTGCCGGTGTGGAGCCCGTGTCGGCGGTGCCGGGACTGGTCCAGGTGGGCCGCTCCGGGAGGGCGCCGCTGCTCCGCCAGGTGGCGAGCCTGGGCATCGGCCTGGTCACCGATCACGGTGCGGGTTCCGCCTGGGCCTACGACGGGTTGCTGCCCCGCACCGAGCAGGGCGTGCTGGTGATGGCGCCCACCGTCCGTCCCTTCGACTGGGGCCTCATGGAGCGGGACGGCACGCGCCACGGCCTGGGTCCGGGCCAGGTCCAGCGACTGCGGCAGCTGGAGGGCATGGCCCGGGACCAGGGGGCCGCCTGGTTCGGCGCTGCGCTCCACGAGCACGACCTGTGCCCTCCGGGGTCCCTGGAACCAGCCGAGGCCTGCCTGGACGCCCTCGCGACCTACCTGGATCCACGGGTGGGGCCGGCCGCGCCCCTGGCGATCCCGGCGCCGCGGGATCCGCCAGGCCGCCCGATCGCGGACCGCAGCGTGCGGATGAGGCGGCTGACCGGCGGGCTGCATCGGCGGGTGCGAGGGGCCCTGCCCACGGTCGCCCCTCGCCGCGGGAGGGTGGAGCGGGGCGGCCGGAGGATGGAGCTGTCGGTGGACGGCCGCCGGGTCGTGGTCCAGCGATACGGTCCCGCCCGGCCCAAGGCCGCCTGTGTCCTGTGCCATGCCGGTCAGGAGGGCGGCCGCCGACTGGGCCTGGGCCCATTTGGCACCGCCGCGGGCGATCTCGTGCTGCGCGGCTGGTCCGTGTGGTCCTACGACCGGGCGGGGACGGGGGATTCGGCGCCGGCCGCCGACGCGAGGTTGACGCCGGGGAACCCCGCCCACGACGCGGACTGGCGGGCCGTGCTGGGCCAGGCCCGGGCCGATGGCTGCCCGCGGGTGGCGCTCACCTGGTCCGGCGGGCTGGTCGCCGCGCTGCGGGCAGCAGCCCGTGGCGACCGCCCCGAGGCCCTGGTCGACGGCGAGGGACCGGCGGACCGCTGGTCACTGGTCCCACCCGCGGGCAACGAACTCAGTAGCCGGGATCCGTGGGACGACGTGGCGTGGGACGGGATCGAGGCCCGGACGCTGTTGCCATCGCTTGCGGTGCCCTACGCCCGCCTGCAGGCGGAGCGAGACCACCTGCACGGGACCATGACCCACCACGCCCGGCGGATGGACGAAGCCGCCGCCGCGGCCGGACTGCTCAGCCGCCCGCTGCGGGTGGTCGAAGGCGACCTGCGGGACCATCCGCTGGAGCTCGTGGACGCGCTGCAATGGAGCCTGCGCCAGGTGCGCGGCTGGTGACCCGCTAGTCGTTGGACGCGCCAGGGGTCGGGGTGTCGTCGAGGATCCAGGAGTCGGGTTCACCGTCGGGCATGCGGGCCGCGGACCAGTCGGTGATCTGGGGCTCGAAGGTCAGGTATTCCTGCACGTCGCCGGCCGGCCCGGTGAGCACCAGCGCCTCGCCGCCAGCGTCGAGCTGGAATCCCAGGTGGTCGGGACCCGCAGCCGGCAGCCCATCGGCCCACAGCAGCAGGTAACCGTTGGCGGGCAACGTCAGGTCGACGTCGAGCACGTGGCGCCGCGGCAGGTCGGGATCGTCCGACAGGCCGTATCCCCCGAGCGCCACGTCTTCTCCGGTGAGGTTGCACAGCTCGATCCAGTCCGGATAGGCGCCGTCCTCGTCGGCCACCGCGAAGCCATTGTCGGCCATGAACTCGTTGACCGAGACCCTGCGGACACCGTCGGCAGCGGCGTACCCCTCGCACAGCCCCTGCGCCAGACAACCGTCGTCGGCGCAGTCGATGGATCCGTCGCCGTCGTTGTCCAGGCCGTCGGTGCACTCGTGCTCGCTCGCGCCTTCGTCACCCGACGAGGGACAGCCAGCGGTCAGCAGCAGGAGCAGGAGAAACGCGGCGGAGCGGGCGGCCAGGGAGTCAGCCCTCGGCGCTGTTGGGGGGTGGCGCGGCGCTGGCATGGGCGGCCTCGACCGGGTTCAGGGCGCCCTCGTGACAGGCGGCGCAGTCCGTGGCCGGGAAGCTGATGCGACCGTCGTGGCAAGCGCCGCAGGATCCGCCTGCGTACATGGTCTTCATCAGGTGAGTGCCGTCGACGGACCGCTTGTTGTCGAACACGTCCCAGTGGCAGCGATCGCAGTCGAGGCCGGCGATCACGTGGTTGGTGTGGCTGAAGGTGACCTCCCCGACGTCGGCGCCGGGCAGGCTGTAGTCGGCGGGCACCTCGTGTCCCTCGTGGACCGGCACGCCTTCCACCATCTCGAGGCGGCGACCGTTGTCCCGGTCGTGGCAGCGGTCGCAGGCCGTCGCGTCGAAGGCATCGCGGCCGTTGTGGCAGGCGCCGCAGGAGCCGGAGCCGTACATCTGGGTCATGCGGTGGGTGCCGCCCGGGCTGACCGTCCAGCCCCAGGGCAACGGATGGCACTCGTTGCACTCGGAGTCGGCCATCAGGTGCAGGGTGTGGCTGAACTCGACCGGACCGAAGCCGTTCTGCCCCCAGGTGAAGGTCGGCAGGGTGTTGATCGCGCTGTCGAAGGCATGGCAGCGCTCGCACTCGGTGGCCTCGAAGGCCTTTTGCCCGTCGTGGCAGGCGCCGCAGGACTGGCCCTGGTACATGGGCGCCATCTGGATCGTGCCGTGGGGGCTCTTGCCGATGGCCCATGGCTCCGGGTGACAGACCTCGCAGTTGTCGGCATAGACCATGTGGACGCCGTGGGAGAATTCCACGTTGCCCGCCGACAGGTTGGCCCAGATCAGGTCGTCGGGGAGGTTGGCCGAACCGGCCGCCTCGATCGCCAGCTGATTGACGGGTACCAGGAATCCAGATCGATCGCCCTGGCCACACGCCAACAGCAGCAACGAGGTCGTCATCCCCAGCGTCACCGTCCAACGCCGAATCGCCATCGCCGTCCCCTGCGTCTGCAGCTCGCGGGCTGCTAGACTGTCTGGCTCGGCCCGGGAAGTGACGTCCCCGGGCCGGGGTTCAGGGAGGGTAATCGATCCGGCCCGTTTGTGGAACCCACCCGTGCGGCGCCTGCGAGCGGGCGCGGGGGCCGGTGAGGACGTGACCGATGAGAAGGCCGGGCAAGGTCGGGGTCGGGGTGGCGGCCACCGCCGCGCTGTTCGCCGTCGCCGGCTTCGGGATCGCATCGATGATCGAGAAACGCTTCATCTTCTACCCCGACTCCGCCTACGTGGCCCTGCCCGAGCAGTACGGGCTGGTGGCGGAGGACCTGTGGCTGGACGCCGCGGACGGCGGCCGCGTCCACGGATGGTTCGTGGCCCCGACGGATCGACCACCCCGGGGATACGTCCTGTTCAGCCACGGCAACGCCGGCAACATCTCCGGGCGCCTGCCCGTGGCCGCCCAGCTGGTCGAACGGGGAATGGCCGTGCTGCTGTACGACTACCGGGGCTACGGCCAGAGCCCGGGCTCGCCGTCGGAGGAGGGCCTCTACCACGACGGCGAGGCCGCGCTGACGGAGCTGGTGAGGCGCGCGGGCGGTCCTTCACGCGTCGTGCTGTACGGCCGCTCGCTCGGGGGCGGTGTCAGCTGGGAGCTGGCCCTGCGCCACCCTGAGCTGGCCGGCATCGTCAGCGACTGCACCTTCACCTCGGTCCCGGAGATGGCCGCCCGGATGATCCCCTTGCCGATGATCGGCGCCTTCGTCCGAACGCAGCTGGCCAACCGGGACAAGGTGGGCCGAGTGACCCTGCCCAAGCTGCTCTTCCACGGCACAGCAGACGAGCTGATCCCCTTCACGATGGGCGAGGAACTGCGCGCGGCTGCGCGGCCGCCCGTGGAGTTCGTGCCCCTGCCGGGCGCGGGCCACAACGACACGCCGTTCGTGGATCCGCAGCTGTACTTCGACCGCTTCGAGGCCTTCGTCGACCGGGTGATCGAAGATACAACTGAACTCTAACTTCGTCAGTGTTTTCGGTATGTTGCCGTCTACTATCAGATGAGTTCCTGGAGGCCAGGCGTCCCCGCGGCTGCGGGCGTGGTGGCGGTGGACCTGGTGGGCGAATGCCTCGAGCCGGGCGGTGCCCGAGGTGCCCTCGGAGCCGCCGCACATCAGTGTCGTCATCGGCATCCCGCCCAGGTCCGTGCGGATCCGCTCCAGCAGTGAGGCGGACACGGTGCCGACCATGCAGTTGAAGCAGATGGCGTTGACCACCCCCGACGCGCCGCCACGGGCGTAGTCGAGTATCTGGGCGACGTTGGTCAGGATCAGGGCGTTGGACTCGGCGCCCAGGTAGGGATCGGTCTCGGCCAGCAGCTCGTCCAGATTCGAGGGGCGGCCTGCCCGCACCGCACCCCGCATCGCCCGGCGGACCCGCCGCGACTCCGCGTCCTTGATCGCGCCGTAGAACGCAAAGCGCAGCGCGCCGCGGATCTCCCGGCGGCGCGTGAACCGACGCCCCATTCGGGCCACGTTCAGGTCGACCACGTCGACGATGGTCGTCGGGGGCCAGACCTCGCAGCCCAGGGCCTCGAGACGGCCGAACAGTCCGCCGTTGGCGAACTCGTTGACCCGGGTGTAGATGTCCCCGGCCACCCCGACCCGCGGGCGCGGGCGGGTCCGGTCGACAGGGATCCGGGCGAACGCCTCCCCTGCCTCGCGGCAGGCCTCGAGCACCGTGCCCTCTTCCACCGCCCGGCCCATGGCCGCCAGCTGGTCGGCGTGGACCTTGTCGGTGAGGCCAGGTTCCAGCTCGTAGGGCCGATGTTCGCAGGCGGCCCGCAGCAGCAGGTCGATCGCCACCATACCCTTCCACATGGCGAAGAGCCCCTTGCGGCCGAAGGTCGCCTCCATGTCGTCCATCAGCGGCGTGATCACCTCGACGTCGCGGCCAATGATTCGACGAGCGGCGTAGAGCAACGAGTCGCGGTACTGGGGGACCAGGCAGGGATTGACGCCGCCGGGGTAGTAGAAGACATCGCCGTCGCGGAACTGGTTGCGCTCCAGCAGCTGCACCAGGTCGCCCGCCATGTAGGCGTACGCGTGGCACTCACAGCCGCTGGCCACCGCCTCGCCGGCGGCCAGCGTCGACTCGTCGGGTGCCGGAAGTACGATGGCCTCGTGCCCCGCCGCCCGCAGGGCGCCTGCGTAGGAGAACACCTGGTTGGCGAAGTGGGGGAGGAAGAAGCGGCGACGGCCTCCGGTCGGACGGCGACGGATGATGCGGTGGGCGCCGGGGATGCGACGGGGAGCGCGGCGGCGGCGAACGTGGACGTCCACCTCGTCGGCGAACGCCTCCAACCGGGTCACCAGCCCCGCCTCGGCCCGGTGCTCGTCCAGTTCCAGCAGCAACCGGGGGCGGTCGGCCAGGAGTTCGTCCACGTGTTTGGTGGAAAAACCGTCGGGTCCGCAGCCGAAGGACGACAGCACCACCGGGAACAGACGAGGATCCTCCTGGACCAGCATGGTGGCCCGGGCGTAGTCGCGGTTGATGCCCCACGGCAGATCCCACCAGTCCGGCCCCAGCACGACGTCGTCCAGCGGCAGCGCGTCCATGGGTAGGAACGGGATGCCCAGCCGCTGCAGGTGGCGTCCCAGGCTCAGGTTGATGAACGGGTCGAGCAGGTTGTAGGGCTTGGCCAGCAACACCAGCGCCCGGTCGGTGGTGCGGGCCAGGACCCGCTGGCCCATCTCTCGCAGCCGTCTCCGGTAATCCTCCAGGTCGGCCCGCCCCTGCTCCCAGGCGCGCCCGAGTTCACCGACCTCCATCCCGAGCTGCTCCGCCAACCCGGCCGGATCGTCCACGGCCTCGGGGAAGGGTTCGGAGATCCGCACCTGGGCCGAGATCAGGTTCGCGTCCAGGGTGGCGCGGACCATGTGGGGGATGTGCTGGGTGTAGGGACAGGTCTCGCTGCGCTCCTCCTCCTCCTGCCGGCGGGGCAGATCGAGGATGCCGGGCAGCAGGACGGTGCCGATGCCACGGTCGACCAGATCCTGCACGTGGCCGTAAGTCAGCTTGACCGGCAGGCAGGTCTCGGCCGACAGGCTTCGCAGGCCGACGCCGAGGATCTCCGAGGAACTGGGGCGCGAGAGCACGGGCTCGCGGCCCGCGGCGCGGGCCACTGCGGTCCACAGGGGCAACAGGGCGTAGGGCAACGGATCCCTGGGGATGCCCAGGGCCCGCTCCGGGTCGGTGGGCTCGACGTCGACCGGCAGTCCGGCCACGTCCCGCAGCAGCTGCTCCATCGTGTCCAGCGTGTCCTCGGGCAGGTCGGAACGCGCCTTGCGCTCACCGCGGCTGGAGTAGCGTTCGCAGGTGTCACCGAAGAAGAAGACCTGTCGCCCCGAGCGGAAGCGGTTCACCTGACAGCGGTTGGAGCAACGCGGGCACTCGAAGGAGCGCTCCAGCTCGCCCTTGCACTCGGCGAAGCCGCGGAAGGCGGTCTCACCCCCGATGACGCCGTCACGGCGCGCGTCGAGGACCAGCAGGGCGGTGCCGACCGCTCCGGAGACCCGGTTGTAGGGGTGGACCCCCACGGGCCGGCCGAGCAGCGTGCGGAACGCCGCGACCACGGCCCGGTTGGAGGCGGTTCCGCCCTGGAACAGCACCCGCTCGCCCACCGGACGACCGGCGACCACCTTGTCCAGGTAGTTGCGGGCCACCGACAGGGCGAGACCGGCGCAGACGTCCTCGGTGGTGGCGCCCGAACGCAGGGCCTGGACCAGCTCGCTGTCCATGAAAACGGTGCAGCGGCTGCCCAGGTCGGCCGGGGCCTCGGACGCCATCGCCAGCTCGGCGAACTGGTCGATGATCGACACACCCAGCCGCTCGGCCTGCTCCTCGAGGAACGAACCGGTGCCAGCAACGCAGATCTTGTTCATGCAGAAGTCGCGGATATGGCCGCCGTCAGCGCCGATGTACTTGGAGTCTTGGCCCCCGATCTCCAGCACGGTGTCCACATCGGGCAGGTAGGCCACCGAGGAGCGTAGCTGCGCGGTGATCTCGTTGCGGACCAGATCCGCGCCCAGGAAACGCCCGGCCAGGTGGCGACCCGAACCGGTGGTCCCGATCCCCGTGATCCGCAGCTCCGCGCCGTGCCGATCCACCAGCTGGTCGAGCCCCTCCTGCAGCACCTGCAACGGTCGACCGCGGGTCCGCAGGTAGACCGCGTCGAGCACGCTGCCGTCGTCCCCTACCAGGGCCAGGTTGGTGCTCACCGAGCCCACGTCCACGCCCAGCAGGGCGCGGTGGCCGGCGGCGGCGACGCGCTCGCCAGCGGGCTCGGCGGGCGGCGGCTCCACCCCGGGATCGGGCAGCCGCTCCAGGCGGCGGACGGCGACCCGCTCACCCCGGCCCCGTTCCACCGCCGTTCGCAGCTCCTCCAGCGTCATCGGCCCCGCGTCCGCCGCCAGCAGGGCTGCGCCGACCGCCGAGGCCGTCTCGGGTCGCCCCGGCACCCGCAGGTCGTCCTGCTCCACTTCGAGCACCTCGAGCACTGCACGCCGCAGGCCGGCGTTGCGCGCGCCCCCGCTGACGAGGGCCAGCGGCAGGCGGATCCGCCGTCCCCGCAGGACCGACGCGCGGAAGTTCCGGATCAGCGCCAGACAGAGGCCTTAGGCGATCTCGTCGACCGGCGTGCCCTTCTGCTGGAGGTGGATCATGTCGGACTTGGCGAACACGGCACAGCGCCCCGCCACGGCCGCACCCCGCTCGGCAGCCCCGGCCTCGGCGGCCAGCTCCTCGATGGAGAGCTGCAGCCGGCCGGCCTGCTGCTCGAGGAAGGCGCCAGCGCCGGCCGCGCACAGGTCGGAGAGGGCAAACTCGGACAGCTCGCGCCGCTCCGGGTCCAACTCGATCCAGCGGGGCATCTGGCCGCCGATCTCGATGGCGGCGAGGGCGTCGGGACAGAGCACCGCCGTCCCCCGGGCCGCGGATACGACCTCGCTGATCCGGCTAGCGTCGGGACAGTGGGCGGCCAGCAGGTTGCGCGCGCCAGCCACCAATCCGACGCGGAAGGTCCGGGCGTCGACCTCGTTGGCGACCTCGCCGAGCAGGTCGTCGAGGGCGGCTAGCGGCCGACCGCCAGCGAGACGCGAACCGCTCCACAGCACGGCATCATCCGCTCCGCTGACGGCGGCATGGATGGCGACCGAACCGATATCGATGCCCAGATGGGGGATGCCCATCCCTCACCTCCCAGTTCCCCGGACCCTTGCCGGGTGCGGGATTCTAGCAACGGATCTGGCGGAGGCCAGAATTGAAGGAAGAACGATGCGAGGCCGGGCCCGCGGGAGGCGATCTCGCCGGACGGCCGCGCCCCGGGACGAGGATTCCGGCGGCCCTGTGGACAACTCACCCCGAGGCCCGTATCCTTCCCCTCCTTTTCCGGCCGATGGGCTTCGCGCTCCCCCGCGCGGGCGCGCGCTCGCGGCCTCACAGCGGAGGCGAGGGCGCATGACCGCCAAGCCCGCGAGACGCAAGCGACAGTTCAAGGTCTTCTTCTACGACCCCTACTGCAAGGGCTGCGAGATCTGCACCGAGATGTGCCCCGAGGGTGTGCTGCGCATCGGCAGCCGGCTGGGACCGCTGGGGTACTTCCTCGCCGAGGTCGCGAACGAGGAGGCCTGCAACGGCTGCCGCTTCTGCGAGGTGGCATGTCCCGACCTGGCGATCACCGTGGTGGAGGTGGAAGAATGAGCGTACACACCGCCTCCGCCTGGCCCGAAGCCCGTCGGCGACTGCTGTCCGGTTTTGCTGGCAGCCAGCAGTTCATGCAGGGTGATGTCGCCGTCGCCATCGGTGCCCTGTACGCGGGCTGTGATTTCTTCGGCGCCTACCCGATCACCCCGGCCTCGGAGATCGCCGAGACCATGTCGAACATGCTGCCGCAGGTGGGCGGCAAGTTCGTGCAATTCGAGGACGAGCTGGCCAGCGTCTCGGCGATCCTCGGTGCGGCCTGGGCGGGATCGCGGTCGATGACCGCCACCTCGGGGCCAGGCTTCTCGCTGATGCAGGAGAACATCGGCTACGCGGTGATGACCGAGACGCCGACGGTGATCGTCGACGTGCAGCGCTCCGGACCGTCCACCGGCCAGGCGACGCTGCCGGCCCAGGGCGACTTCTACCAGGCCCGCTGGGGCACCCACGGGGACCACGAGGCCATCGCCTTGTCCCCCTGGTCGGCCCAGGAGAGCTTCGAGCTGACCATCGAAGCCTTCAACCTGGCCGAGCGCTTCCGTCAGCCGGTGCTGCTGATGACCGATGGCGAGACGGGGCACTCCCGCGAGCGCGTGGCATTCCCGGACCCGGCCGACGTGACCATCGTGCCCCGGGAGTTCGCCGACGACGCCAGCCAGGCCTTCGGCGGGGCGACGGTGCCCAAGATGGTCCGCTTCGGCGAGGGCACGGCGGTCCACGTGACCGGCTCGACCCACGTCGCCAACGGGCTGCGCCAGGCGACCCAGCCGGCGGTCCACGACGAGTTGATCCGGCGGGTGACCGGCAAGATCGCCGATGCCCGCGAGGAGTTGACCCGGCTGGACACCCTGCTGGACGGCGGCGAGAAGGTGATCGTCATCTCCCACGGGATCAGCGCCCGGCCGGCCTACGGGGCGGTGCAGGAGCTACGGGCCGCCGGTCACCCGGTGGGGCTGATCCGCGTGATCGGCCTGTGGCCCTTCCCCGGACCGAGGCTGGCGACGCTGTGCGAGGGCGCCGCCGCGGTGGTGGTGCCCGAGATGAACCTGGGCCAGATGAACCGCGAGATCGAACGCTACGTGGACTGCCCGGTCGTGGGGCTGAACAAGATCGGGGGCCACGTCTTCCATCAGTCCGAGATCGCCAGCGAGGCGCTCGCGGCGCTGGGGAGGTCGGCATGACCGAGCAGATCAAGCAACCCATGCTGCGCTACCTGCGGGAGGAGATCCTTCCCACCACCTTCTGCCAGGGCTGCGGCGGTGGCACGGTGCTCAACTGCTTCACCCGCGCCGTCGACCAGCTGGAGTTCGACGTCTCCAACATGGTCACGGTCACCGGCATCGGCTGCTCCTCGTGGATCACCAGCCCCTACTTCAAGTCCGACACCCTGCACACCACCCACGGCCGGGCCATCGCGTTCGCGACGGGGGTCAAGGTGGCGCGCCCGGAGCTGGACGTGGTGGTGATCGCGGGTGACGGCGACCTGGCTGGCATCGGCGGCAACCACCTGATCCACGCCGCCCGGCGCAACATCGGGCTGAAGGTCCTGCTGGTCAACAACACCATCTATGGAATGACCGGCGGCCAGGTCGCGCCGACCACGCCAACCGGCATCCGCACCGCGACCACGCCCTACGGCAACCAGGAGCCGCCGATGCGGATCACCGAGATGGTGAGCGCCGCCGGGGCCACCTTCTCGGCCCGCTGGACGACCTTCCACGTGTTCCAGCTGATCAAGGCGATGAAGAAGGTGCTGAGCCACGAGGGTTTTGCCTTCGTCGAGATCATGAGCCAGTGCCCCACGTCCTACGGCAAGTTCACCCGCGAGCGGATGGCGCCAACCACCCTGCGGAGGTTCAAGGAGAGCGCAGTCCGGGTCAAGAAAGCGCAGGGAATGCCCGAAGAGGAGCTGGAGGACAAGCTGGTGATCGGCACGTTCACCGACAAGCAGCGGCCCGAGTTCGCCCGCAGCCTCGACGAGCTGGCCCGGGCGCGGATGGCGGAGGAGTCATGAAGGTCCGGATGGCTGGATTTGGTGGCCAGGGTCAGGTGACTGCCGGCATCCTGCTCGGTCACGCGGCGGTGATGGAGGGCAAGGACACCCTGCAGACCCAGTCCTACGGCTCGGCCACCCGGGGCGGGCTGACCACCTGCGACATCGCCATTGGCGACTCGATGGTCTACGAGGTCAACCCGGAGAAGTTCGACATCCTGGTCGCGTTCTGCCAGGAGGCCTACGACACTTACCTCCCTTTGCTGGCGGACGACGGCATCCTGCTGTACGAGGGCGACCTGGTCACCACCGACGAGCGGCTGCCCGCGCGTAATGCGGCGCTGGCGTCGACCCGACTGGCCAACGACGAGCTGGGACGCACCATAGTCTCCAACGTCGTGATGCTGGGGTTCGTGGTGGGAGCGGTGCCCGGCCTGGTCGAGGCATCGTCGCTGGAGGCCGCCCTGGCCGACCAGCTCAAGGCCGGCATCGTCAAGCTCAACCACGACGCCTTCCGCCTGGGCTACGAAGCCGGACGCGCCGCGATTTCCTGAGAACCCGTTCCGTCCGGGTCGCGGGTTCTATTGCCGTCGGCGCAGGAGGACGAGCAGGCCGAGGAGCAGCAGCGGGGGCGCGGTCCGGGAGGGGCCGACGGCGCGGCACCGGCAGTTGCCGCCGCCGTCGTCGTCGCCGAGGCCGCCGCCGGTATCGTCGTCGTCGTCCCCCGTCGAGTCGTCGTCGGCGGTGTCGTCGTCGGCGGTGTCGTCGTCGGCGGTGTCGTCGTCGGCCGTATCATCGTCGTCGCTGGTGTCGTCGTCGCCGGTGGTGTCGTCGTCGCCGGTGGTGTCGTCGTCTCCGGTGGTGTCGTCGTCGCCCGTGGAGTCGTCGTCGTCGGCCCAGCAGTCCGGATCGTCGTCGTCCAGCATGTGGTCACAGTCGTTGTCGACCCCGTCGAAACAGTCCTCGACGGCACCGGGATTGATCGCCGGATCCGTGTCGTCGCAGTCGTCCCAGGCGCAATCGGCGTCGTAGTACCCGTCGCCGTCGGCGTCGATGTCGTCGATCACGCCGTTGCAGTCGTTGTCGATCCCGTCGCAGTCGTCCGGCGCTCCGGGGTAGGCGTGGGGGGCCGAGTCGTCGCAGTCGCCGTCGCAGGGGGTGTACCCGTCTCCGTCGTTGTCGTGCAGGTGCTGGTTGGGATTGGCGTCGTCGCAGTCGCCCTCGCAGGTCATCGCGCCGTCCCCGTCGGCGTCCTCCTCGTCGGCCGGCACCGAACCGTCACAATCGTTGTCGGCGCCGTCGCACTGCTCGAGGGCCCCGGGGTAGGTGTCCGGATCCTGGTCGTCGCAGTCACCGCCGCAGCTGGTGGATCCATCGCCGTCCTGGTCGAATGCCGGCTCCTCGTCGACGGCACCGTCGCAGTCGTTGTCGACCGCGTCGCACAGCTCGGGCGCGTCGGGATAGACCGTCAGGTCCGCGTCGTCGCAGTCCCCTCCCCCGCAGGCCACGTCCCCGTAGCCATCGCCGTCCAGATCCTCGCAGCAGGCCGGGTTCCCGTCGCCCGGCGTCCCGTGGTCGCCGCCCAGTAGCTGGTAGGCCGCCATCGCCGGTGTCGAGCACCAGGTGGCGCCCAGGTCGTTGAGGGCGACGTCGAAGGCGGCGGGCTCGAGGGACATGCTGCGCCCGTTGGGGTTGGGCCAGGTCGCCCCGGCGTCGAAGTCGATGGAGTCGAGCACCACGCCGTCGTGCTCCAGGAAAATCTGATCGTCGTCGCCCAGTTCCATCGCCTCGAGGTACCCCCAGTCCACGGGCACCCAGCCATTGAGAGTCGGGTCGGTACGGCGTCCAAATACGACGAAGGACGAGGGCGCGATCCAGAGGTCGGCGTCGACGGTGAATCCGTCGCCCCCCAGGTCGTAGACCTCCAGTCCGCTGAGGTTCATGTCCACGGCGGTCCCGTTGAACACCTCGAACCACTCGCCGGCCAGGTCGGCGACGGCGGCCGGGTCGCGCATCACCTCGGTGATGACCAGGGCGTTGGGCGGCAGGGCCCCCTCGTCCACCAACCCGTCACAGTTGTTGTCGACGCCGTCGTGGATCTCGACCGCGCCGGGCAGGATCGCGGGATCGCCGTCGTCGCAGTCGCCGTCGCAGGTCGAGGCGCCGTCGCCATCGGCGTCGTCCAGGTTCTGGGACGGCTCCGAATCGTTGCAGTCGCCGTCGCAGACGGTCCAGCCGTCGCCGTCGGCGTCCGAGTCGTTGAGCAAGGGATCGTTGTCGTCACAGTCGTCGCAGACCCACAGGCCATCGCCGTCCGCGTCGCCGTCGTCCACGTAGCTGTTGCAGTCGCTGTCCACCCCGTCGCAGGTGTCGTAGTACACCGCCGGATTGGCGGTGGGGTTGTTGTCGTCGCAGTCGTCGCAGACGGTCCAACCGTCGCCGTCCGCGTCGGGGTCGTCCTCGGTCGCGGGATCGCAGTCGTCGTTCAGGCCGTTGCACAGCTCCTCGGTCATCCCGGGGTGGATGTAGTCGGCGCCGTCGTCGCAATCCAGCTCGCACAACATCCAGCCGTCGCCGTCGACGTCGGCCTCGAAGGGGGCCAGCGGTCCGTCGCAGTCGTCGTCGATGCCGTTGCAGATCTCGGTGGCACCGGGGTTGACCGCGGGGTCGCCGTCGTCGCAGTCCCCCTGGCACTCGTCGTAGCCGTCGCCGTCCGCGTCCGGTCCCGTGTCGTCGTCTTCCAGACCGTTACAATCGTTGTCCACCCCGTCGCAGATCTCGACCGCGCCGGGGAAGATCGCCGGATCCGTGTCGTCACAGTCGTCCGCCGGTCCCGCGGGGCAGATGACCTTGCCGGGATCGCCGAAGCCGTCACCGTCGCCGTCATTGCAGGTCTGGGCGTGACCCAGCACCAGGTACGTCTGGCCAGCATCCGCGCCGCCGTCGTCGTTGTACGGGGCGCCGACGAGCAGATCGCCGACGCCGTCGCCGTCCACGTCGCCGAGGCCCGCCACCGCGGCGCCGCTGCGGTCCCCGCTCTCCTCGCCCAGCAGCCAGGCGTCCGCCTCGCCCAGGGAGGTGTCGGGACCCCAGAGCTGGGGTCCACCGAACAGCACGTAGCTCTTGCCCTGGTCGCTCAGGTACGCCGAGTCGCCCAGGGCGCCGATGACCAGATCGTCGTACCCGTCGCCGTCCAGGTCCGGTGCCACTGCCACGCTGCAGCCGGCCTCGTCCAGCAGGCTCTCGCCCAGGAACGAGGCGTCGGCGGTGGCCAGGTCCACGTCCTGGGTCCAGCCGCTGTGTTTGCCCAGCACCAGGTAGGCCTTGCCCGTCGAGGGGCCGCCCTGATCGCTGTTCTGAGCGCCGATCAGCAGGTCATCGAAGCCGTCGCCGTTCACGTCCCCCGCCCCGGCCAGGGCCGTGCCAGCGTAGTCCTCGGGCTGCTCGCCCAGGAAGGAGGCGTCGGCGGCGACGACCGAGGTGTCCATCAGCCAACCCGTGGCGCGGCCCAGCACCAGGTAGGCGCCGCCCGCGTCGGTGCCACCGCCGTCGTTGCCGTGGCAACTCATGAGTAGATCGGCGAACCCGTCATCGTTCACGTCGCCGGCCCTCGCCAGGCGGAAGCCGAGCAGGTCCCCTTCGTTCTCGCCCAGGAACGAGGCGTCGGCGGACGCCAGCTCCGTATCGGGCAGCCAGCCGGTGAGCTGGCCGAAGACCAGGTAGACCTGGCCAGCCAGGTCCGCCGCCTCGTCGTTGCCGTCCGCGCCCACGGCCAGATCGCCCAGGCCATCGCCGTTGACGTCCCCCAGCCCCACCACCCCTTCGCCCGCGTAGTCCCCCGAGGCCTCGCCCCAGAACGAGGCGTCGGCGTCCACCAGCAGTGTGTCCAGCGCCCAGCCGCTGTCGCGGCCCAGCACGAGGTAGGCCTGCCCGTGGATCGGCCCGGCCTCGAAGTTGGAGGGCGCGCCGATGATCAGGTCGTCGAACCCGTCCCCGTTGACGTCCGGGGCGATGGCCACGTTGCCCGCGTGGTCATCCGCGTGCTCCCCGAGGTAGGAGGCGTCGGCGAGCCCCAGATCCATGTCCATCGTCCAACCCAGCTCGCTGCCCAGCACCACGTAGGTCTGCCCCGCCTCGCTGCCCAGCTCGCTGTTGAACGCCACGCCGATGACCAGATCAAGAAAACCGTCGCCGTTGAGATCGCCCCCGCCCGCCAGGATCATGCCGGCCTTGTCGTCGGCGTCCTCGCCGATCAGGGAGGCATCGGCGGCGGCCAGGTCAGCATCCGGTTCCCAGGCGGCGGCTTGGGCCGTGGCCAGGCACAGCGGGAGCAGGACCGGGAGCGCGAGTCCGCGGCGGAACGTCATGGGACCTCCGGCAATCCAGGGGCTCAGGATCTACGCGGGGGGCGGTTACCGCGTCGGCGGATTCCGGCGAGGCACATCAGCGCCAGCAGCGCCGCGGGCCCCCCGGCCATCTCGCCACCGCTCAGATCGTTGCGGCACTCGCAGCCACCGGTGTCGTCGTCGTCGTCCAGCGGTTCGGTGTCGTCGTCGTCGTCGCCGGTCGTGTCGTCGTCGCCCGTCGTGTCGTCGTCTCCGGTGCTGTCGTCGTCGTCGTCGTCGCTGGTGTCGTCGTCGCCGGCACACTCGTCGTCCTCGTCGTCCACCAGGCCGTCGCAGTCGTTGTCGACGCCGTCGGAGCACGCCTCGCTCGCGTCCGGGCTGACCGCGTCGTCGGCGTCGTCGCAGTCGCCGCCGCCGCAGGCGTCGGCCACGTGCCCGTCACCGTCGGCGTCCACATCGTCGACGGCGCCGTCGCAGTCGTTGTCGATACCGTCGCAGGTCTCGGGGTTTCCGGGGTAGGCGAAGGGTTGCAGATCATCGCAGTCGTTGTTGCACGACGTGAACCCGTCGCCGTCCGCGTCCTCGAGGTTCAACGCCGGGTCGGTGTCATCGCAGTCGCCGTCGCAGATCAGCGATCCGTCGCCGTCCGCGTCGGCCTCGTCCGGTGGCGTGAGTCCGTCACAGTCGCTGTCCTTGCCATCGCAGATCTCGGGCGCCCCGGGGTAGACGTGGTTGTCGAGGTTGTCGCAATCCCCCTGGCAGGCGTTGAAGTAATCGCCGTCCAGGTCCTCGTCGGCGTCCTCGTCGATCAAGTTGTCGCAGTCGTTGTCCAGGCCGTCGCACTGCTCGGGCGCGCCGGGGAAGCTGATCGGATCCGCGTCGTCGCAGTCGCCGTCACAGAGCAGCCAGCCGTCGCCGTCGTTGTCTTCCTCGCCGTTCATCAGCGAGCCGTTGCAGTTGTTGTCCAGGCCGTCGCAGATCTCGACCGCGCCCGGGTGGACGTCGGGTTCGTCGTCGTCGCAGTCCCCGCCGCAAACGTTGATCCCGTCGCCGTCGAAGTCGCCGATCTCGTCGGTGGCAGGGTCGCAGTCGTTGTCGATGCCGCCGTCGCACAGCTCGATGGCGTCGGGGTTGAGCAGGTCGTCCTCGTCGTCGCAGTCCCCGTCGCATTCGGTGAAGCCGTCGCCGTCCGCATCGTCGTACTCGTCGGTGGTGGGATCGCAGTCGTTGTCGATCCCGTCACACTCCTCGCCGATCCCCGGGAGCACGTCCGGGTCGCCGTCGTCGCAGTCGCCGTGGCACGACGAGGCGCCGTCGCCGTCCTGGTCGTCCCAGTTCAGCGAGGCGAGCGCGTCATCGCAGTCGACACACACGTCGTAGCCGTCGCCGTCGCCGTCCTCGGCGTCGGGCGTCAGCGGCTCGCAGTCGTTGTCGATGCCGTCGCACTGGATCTCCGCCATGCCGGGGTTGGCGGCCGCCTCCGAGTCGTCGCAATCCCCCGAACAGACCATGAATCCGTCGCCGTCCACGTCGGTCTCGCCCGGGTCGGGGTAGCCGTCGCAGTCGTCGTCGATTCCGTTGCACAGCTCGGCCGCCGAGGGGTTGACCGCCGGATCGCCGTCGTCGCAGTCGTTGGCGCAGATCATGTAGCCGTCGGCGTCGTCATCCACCTCGAAGGGGACGATTCCGTTGCAGTCGTTGTCGATGCCATCGCAGAGTTCCGGCGCGCCCGGGTAGACCGTCGCGTCGGCGTCGTCGCAGTCCCCGCCACAGACCAGGGCGCCGTCGGCATCGTCATCCGCCTCGATGGGCGGTATGGCGCCGTCGCAATCGCTGTCCTTGCCGTCGCAGATCTCCGGGGCGCCCGGCAGCACGCTGCCATCGGTGTCGTCGCAGTCGCCCTCACACGCCGTCAGCCCATCCCCGTCCCAGTCGTAGGTGGTCCCCTCGTCGATGTAGCCGTCGCAGTCGTTGTCGATGCTGTCGCACAGCTCGGGTGCGTCGGGCCAGACGGTGGGATCCGTGTCGTCGCAGTCGGCGTCACAGATGCTGTACCCGTCGTAGTCGGCGTCGATCTCGTCGAGGGCGTACTGGCCATCGCAGTCGTTGTCTGGCTGCCCGTCGCAGACCTCGGCGGCGCCCGGGTGGACCGCCGGATCGTCGTCGTCGCAGTCGTCGCCGCCGCAGGCCGCGTCCAGATATCCGTCGCCGTCCCAGTCGGGGCAGCAGGACGGATTGTCGCCGCCGGGCGTCCCGTAGTCGCCACCGTCGAGCATGTAGTCCGGCCAGGCGTGGGTCGCGCACCAGTGGGTGCCGAAATCGTTGTCGCTCTCGTCGAATTTGGCCGGATCCAGGGACATGCTGGCCGCCGAGGCCAGCGGCCAGTAGTTGCCCGGCTCGTATTCCACCGAGTCCACCAGCAGCCCCGCGAGCTCGATGTGGATCGCGTCGTCGCCGTTGCCGAGGTGGAAGTCGCCGATGGAGTACTCGTAATCCAGGATCACGCCGCCGTTGGTGACCGTGTCGCCGTTGCACCCCAGCACGGAAAAACCGCCGCTGTCGATCCAGACGTCGTGGGCCACGACGAACTCGTTGAAGGCGTTGTCGTAGACGTAGAAGCCGGCGAGGTTGATCGCGTACTCGGTGTCGTTGTGGACCTCGAACCACTCGCCGTCGAAGTCGGCGACCGCCTCGGGGTCGTACATGATCTCGGTGATCAGGAGCCCGCCGAAGGGCAGCACACCGTCGTCCACCAACCCGTTGCAGTCGTTGTCCGCCCCGTCGTGGACCTCGGCGGCGCCTGGGAAGACACCGGCGTCGCCGTCGTCACAGTCGCCCGAGCATTCCATCCAGCCATCGGCATCCACGTCGACCTCGTCCGGGTCGGGGGTGCCGTCGCAGTTGTTGTCCGCCCCGTCGCACAGCTCGGCCTGTCCGGGGTTGACCCAGGGATTGGTGTCGTCGCAGTCCCCGTTGCCAGCCACAAAACCCGCGGGCTCGTAGCAGGCCAGGGTGGGCACGGCGGGATCTCCGTAGCCGTCGCCGTCGCCGTCCGCGTACCAGCTGACGGCGTCGAGGGCGTCGTCCTCGTCCACCGTGCCGTCGCAATCGTCGTCCATGCCGTTGCAGTACTCCGGCGCTCCCGGGTAGACGCCCGGATCGCCGTCGTCGCAGTCGCTGGCGTCGGCCAGGTAGCCGACGGGTTCGAAGCAGGCGGTGGCGGTGGTGTAGGGATCGCCATACCCGTCGCTGTCGCCGTCGGCGTACCACACCGGCGCGTCGAGGGAGTCGTCCTCGTACACCAGCGTGTCGCAGTCGTGGTCGACCCCGTCGCAGTACTCGTCGGCCCCGGGGAAGGACGCGGCGTCGCCGTCGTTGCAATCGCTGCCGTCCGCGACGTAGCCCGAGGGCTGGATACACTCGACGTCGATCACCGAGGGATTGCCGTACCCGTCCACGTCCACGTCCTGGTACCAGGTCGTCGCGTCGATGGCGTCGTCCTCGTCCACGTCGCCCAGGCAGTCGTTGTCCAGGCCGTCGCAGATCTCCGCGGCGCCCGGGTGCACGCCCGAGTCGTTGTCGTCGCAGTCCGTGCTGTCGGCCGCATATCCCGAGGGTGCCGCGCAGGCGGCGTAGGTCACCAGGGCGTTGCCGAAGCCGTCCCCGTCCATGTCCAGGTACCAGGTCGGTGCGTCGACAGCGTCGTCCTCGTCCACCGCGCCGTCGCAGTCGTCGTCGGTGTAGTTGCAGTATTCGTCCGCGCCCGGATAGATCGCCGGATCGGCGTCGTCACAGTCGTCCTCGGCGCCGTCGGGGCAGGTGAAGACCCCGGGGTTGCCGTAGCCGTCCCCGTCCAGGTCGATGCAGAAGGGTTCGCCGAGGATCAGGTACACCTGCCCCGCCTGGGTGTCGGCTTCGCTGCTGTGGTTGGCTCCGATGAGCAGGTCGGCATAACCGTCGCCGTTCACGTCCCCCGCCCCGTCCGCACTCCAGCCAGACCAGTCGTCGGCGAGCTCTCCGAGGAAGGACGCGTTGGCCCCGGCCAGCGACGTGTCCAGTCCCCAGACCGCCTGGGTGCCCATGAACAGGTAACTCTGCCCCGAGTAGCTCCCCGCGTCGTCGTTGCCGAACGCGCCGACCAGGAAGTCGTCGAGACCATCGCCGTCCGCGTCGCCCGCGCCCGCGATGGGCGTTCCCGAGAGGTCGTTGGACGCCTCGCCCAGGAACGAGGCATCCGAGGCGCCCAGATCCACGCCCGCCGCCCAGCCGGTGGCCTTGCCCAGCACCAGGTAACTCTGGCCCGCCGAGGTGGCGCCGTCGTCGTTGCCGTACGCCCCCACCAGCAGGTCGTCGTAGCCGTCTCCGTTCACGTCCCCCGCGCCGGCCACGCTGTGTCCGGCTCGGTCCCCGGAGGCCTCCCCCAGGAAGGATGCGTCCGCCTGGTTCAGCCCGATGTCCATCCCCCAGCCCACCGCGCGGCCGAACACCAGGTAGGCCTGGCCCGAGTTGCTCGAGACCGCATCGTTGCCGTACGCGCCCACGATGAAGTCGTCGAGGCCATCGCCGTTCACGTCCCCTACCCCGTCGATGCTGGCCCCCGAATAGTCCTGGTCGGCCTCGCCGAGGAAGGATGCGTCCGCGGCGCCCAGGCTCACATCGCCCTGCCAGCCAAAGGCGCGGCCGAGGATCAGGTAGGTCTTGCCGGCGTAGGTGCCGTTCTCGTATCCGACCGCGCCGACGATGAAGTCGCCGTAGCCGTCCCCATCCACGTCGCCGGCGGAGGCCACGCTGTAGCCGCCCTCCTCGTCGACATCCTCGCCCATGAACGAAGCGCCCGAGGTGGCCAGGCTGGTGTCCATGGTCCAGCCGCTGTAGTCACCGAACACCACGTAGACCTGGCCGGCGTTGCTGGCCGCCTCGTCGTTCTGGTACGCGCCGATCAGGAGATCGTCCAGGTTGTCGCCGTCGATGTCCCCGGCCCCGGCGACAGCGAAGCCAGCCTCGTCGTCCGCGGCCTCGCCCAGGAACGACGCGTCCGCGGCCCCCAGGCTGGTGTCCTGCTGCCAGCCGCTCTCCGCCCCCAGCAGGAGGTAGGCCTGCCCCGCGCTGCTGCCTGCCTGGTCGTTGGCCGGCACTCCGATCAACATGTCGTCGAAGCCGTCACCGTTCACGTCCCCTACCCCGGCCACGCTGTAGCCCGCCTGATCGTCGGCAGCCTCGCCCCAGAACGAAGCGTGGGCATCGGCCAACGAGGTATCGAGCGCCCACCCGTCGGCGCTCGCACGGGGGGTGAGCGCGAGCGCGAGCCAGAGGGGCAGCAGCGACGTGGCGCGGCGAATCATCGGGTAGCTCCCATCCAGGGTCAGGGCACACATATGCACAGAAGATCAGGGTAGGAGGGCGGGCAAGCGGGGTCAAACATCGCGCCCGCTCGCGAGCGTCACGCGCGACCGCGGAGCTCGTCGCCCATCCGGTCGAAGAACTCGACCATGAAGGAGTGACGCTCGCCTGCGACGCGCCGCGCCTCGTCGGTCAGTAGCCCCTCGCGGATCCGCACCAGCTTGACCCGGAACTCCTGGAGCGAGGTGTGCTCACCCGCCCCGTCTTCCGCCCACAGACGGCGGCCGTGGGCGCCGCCGAAGGCAAAGGCGCGGGCCACGCCGATGGCCCCGATGGCGTCGAGCTTGTCCGCGTCGTGGACCACCCGCGCCTCGACGGTGGACGGCGGCCGCCTGACCCTGAAGCGGTGGCAGGCGATGGCGTGGCAGACCGCGTCCACCGCCGGAGAGGGCCAGTCCGCCAGCAGCTCACGGGCGCGGGCGGCGCCGATCAGCGCGTGATCGCCACCCTCTCTCCGCTCCTGCTCGCGGCCGATGTCGTGGAGCAGCGCCGCGGCCCGCACGATGCCCCCGTCCGCGCCCTCGGCACGCGCGATGCGCTCCGCAGTGGTCAGGACCCGCAGCGCGTGATCGAAGTCGTGGGCGGCCTCGCCGCCGTACAGGGGTCGGACCAGGTCGACGGGCAGCTCGGGAACGCCGTCCATGGGGCCTCCTCGCTGCGCTGGCTGCGCAGGGGTGAAACCGATAGAGTGGGTCTCCCACCGGGGGTCGGAGGGCTTCATTCGAGCATGAATCGTTCGGCACCGCACGCGCTGGTGATCGGGGCCGGGATGGGAGGGCTGGCCTGCGCGGCGCGGCTGGTGGCCGCCGGTGTGCGAACCACGATCGTCGAGTCCAGTGAGCGGGCCGGCGGCCGCTGCGGCGGGTTCCGCGACGACGGCTTCACGCTGGACTTCGCGACCCACATGTTCTCCCTCTCGCGGGCGGGTGAGGTGGCGCGGGCAGCGGCGCTGGTGGGCTCCCCGATCGAGTTCGTGGTCAGGGATCCGGTGGCGCGGGTCTGGCTGGGGGACCGGCAGTTCCCCTTCCCGGGACGCTTCGACTCGCCCCTGCGGCTGGCCCGGCTGGCGTGGGACGTCGGGATCGCCCGCCGGGACACGCTGGGGACCCTGCGCCACCTGGCCAGCCTGTGTCGGGGCGCACCGGATCTCGCCGAGGACTGTCCCGACGATCTGCGCACGTGGGCCCTGCGCCACACCCGCAACCCCGGCTATCACCAGCTGCTCAACTTGCTGTCCTTCCTGGCCTTCGTCGTGCCCTACGACGAGGCGGGTGCCAAGGAGATGGCCCGCTGCTTCACCCGTATCATCCGGGCCCCGGGGATCGGCTATCCGCGGGGTGGGTGCCTCGCGCTGGTCGAAGGGCTGGTTCGGGGGATCGAGCGCTGCGGCGGCCATTTCCGGTTCGGCCAGCGGGCCGAGGCGATCCGGATCGACGGGGGAAGGGTGCGCGGGGCGACGGTCGACGGCCGGTCGCTCGACGCCGACCTGGTGTTCTGCAACGCCGGGGTGCGAGGGACCGTCGCGCTGGCCGGGACGGATGTGGTGGGTCCGGAGCTGGCCCGCCAGGCGGCGGCCCTGACCGACTCGATGGCCGGGGTGATGCTGCGCTACCGCCTCGATCGGCCGGTGATCCCCGACCCCGTGCTTTTTGTGATGCCGTCCACCCCCGCCGAGCGGGTCTGCGAGCTGATCCGGGCAGGCCGGCTGGAGGAAACGGGCGCGGGGTTCTACGTCACGGTTCCGTCGAACTTCGACCCCGCGCTGGCACCCCCGGGCAGACAGGTGGTGGTGGCCGGCACGCTCGCCCCCGCCGAGGTCGCTCAGGTCGATCGCGGCAGGGAGATGCTGTCCTCGATGGAGCGTCGTCTGGCGGAGCTGTTCCCGGAGTTGCCGGGCGCGATCATCGATCGTCAGCTGGTGGACGTGACCGCGGTGGCCCGGGCCAGCGGCCGCCCCGGGCGGGGGGAGGCGGTGGGGGTCGCCCAGACACCGGCACAGACGGGCCCGGGCCGGCCCCACTGGCAGACGGCTGTGCGCGGGCTGTACATGGTCGGCGCCGACACGGGCGGCGGCGCCATCGGAACCGAGCTGGCCGCAGGTAGCGGGCTGGAGGCGGCGGAGCACGCCCTGTCTGGGCGGCCATGGCGCGCCCGCGGGCGCTGAGGTATCAGGCCCGGGCGTCCTCTTCGGCGAGCACGAGCACGTCGCGCACGACCTCGCGGATCCGTTGCTGCATTGCCGGATCGATGTTGGAGAAGCGCAACCCCACCAGGTACTCGCCATTGTCCTCGTCGGGGCTGACCCACATCACCTCGGCGCCCAGCGCCAGCGGCGTGGCCGGGTCGTCGGGCAGCTCCATCTGGAGCTTCACCATCGCGCCGCGGGTCGGCCGGTGGGCCATCCGGATCGCGACGCCCCGGGCCGACAGGTTGACCGTCTCGGCCTGGACGAAGGCCATCCCGCTGCCGGTGAGGACCCTGGCCGGCAAGGCGATCGACCCGCGGGGATCCCAGCGCTGGTCGACCTCGTCGGGGATCTGGTCGAAGCCCGGTGTCCCGAAGATCTGGAGCGCCTCGGCGAACTCCCGGCAGGAGCGGAATCGGTCCCGTGGTTTCTTGCACAGCGCCCGTGCGACGGCCTCGGCCACGTAGGGCGGGATGTCGGCGGCGACCTCGTCGAGCCTCGGCGGCACGCGCTGGACCTGCCAGTTGAGGACCTGCTTGAGGGTCCGGGCCTCCTCGAAGGGGTGCCGGCCGGCCAGCAGCTCGTAGATCGTCATCGCCATCGAATAGATGTCGGTCCGGGCGTCGGTGTACCGCCCCTGGGCCTGCTCGGGGGCCATGTAGGCCGGCGATCCAGCCACCAGCTTGTCCGGCGACGACTTCTGGTGCTGGACCATACAAGCCACACCGAAGTCCATGATCAACGCCAGCCCCTCGCGGGTGACCAGGATGTTGTGGGGTTTGAGGTCCAGATGGACGATCCCGCGGCTGTGGGCGTGCCCCACGCCCTCGAAGATCTGCCGCAGGTAGCCGTTGATCTCGGTGACCTCCAGCGGCCCCCGCCGCCGGGCCAGCAGATCCCGCAGGTCCGCGCCCTCCACGTAGCGCATCACCAGAAACAGCAGCCCGTCGTGCTCGATCAGGTCGTAGACCCGGACGATGTGCGCGTGCTCCAGACGAGCGTGGATCCGCGCTTCGCGCTCCACTCGCTTGAAGCGCGCCGGGCTGTTGAGGAACTCCTTGAGGAAGACCTTGATCGCGACCCGGCGCTTCAGGTGCCTGTCCTTGGCGCGGTAGACGTGGGACGAGGCCCCTCTGCCCACCCGCTCGGAGAGGACGTAGCGCCCGACCCGTTCGCCGGTCAACGGCCCTTGTTCGCCCATCGGAGTCGATCCACGCGGCGGAACCGCCCAGGTTTGGAGCCACGGACGGGGGACACATTCCCCTCCGCCGACGGTTCAGGATACGGCACCTGCCCGCGAGCGACAACCGCGGTCAGCGGCGTCTGCGGCCGGCGGACAGCCCGACCAGAAGCACCACCAAGAAGATGGAACCGGCGGTGGGGGTCCGGGGCGCGGCATCACACTCGCAACCGTCGTCGTCGTCATCATCGTCGGGCTCGCCGGTGTCGTCGTCGCCCGTGTCGTCGTCGTCCGCGCTGTCGTCGTCTCCGGGCTCCTCGGGCCAGACAAAATCCTCGCCGCAGGCCTGGTCGGAACCCTCCGGGCTGACGCACCACGACCGCGGCTCGCCCAGGTAGCTGATCTCCTCGCAGGTCCAGGTGGGCGGGCAGTCGCCCTCGTCGTCGCAGAACTGGGTGCAGTGGCCGTCGTAGTCCGGCCAGTAGCCGTGGCACAACACCTCGTCACAGTTGTTCCAGTGGGGATCGCAGCAGTCGCCGAGTTCGTCGTACTGCTCCTCGCAGACCCGCTGGCCGAGCTCCGCGATCTCGCGGCACACGTAGTCCTGATCCGGGTGGTCCGGACAGTCCGCGTCGACCTCGCACTCGTCTTCCTCGACGGGATAGAGGTGACAGATGCCCCATTTGTCGTCCCAGGAGAGCCAGCCAGCGGCCGCCGACGTGTAGCCCCAGAACATGGTCGCCTCGACCATCTCGTCGTTGTGGTCGAGTCCGAACACGTGGCCGAACTCGTGGGCCAGGACGGACTGGACGTCGAGGATCATCGGCGAATGGTAGGGATTGCTGGCGTCGGCCGACCATTGCAGGTATTCGCCGTTCATCAGCAGGTTGACGTCGGTCAGCCGCTCCTCGAAGGGGTCGATCTGGACGCCGGTGGCGCCGGCGATGGCCTCGTCGCCGACCCAGTCCTCCTCGATCCACTGCACCTGGACGATGCCGTCGCCGAACACCACCTCGTCGACCCAGCCGAGGAACTCGAACTCCAGGTAGGTGCACGACACCGTGGTCCACTGCTCCAGGGCCGCCAGCACCGCCTCCTCGGTGGCCTCCATCCCCAGGTCGTCGCTGCCCGGGCTCACCAGCTCGAGGGGCACGGGCAGCTGGTCGTCCGCCCAGATCACCGGGTTGGTGTTGAAGGCGGCGGCGCTGGTGGTCACGGCGAGGGCAGCGAGCAGGGCCAGCAGTCGCTTCATGGTCCGTATAGTAGCCCGGTTCAAGGCGGGCAGGTCCGCAGGAGGTACCAGCCCAGCGCCGCAGGGGCCGAGACCAGCAGTTCGTCGACGCCGTCGCCATCCAGATCCACGGGGGTCGGCCGGCAGGCGCCGCCCAGGTCGTGGGCCATCAGCAGGGACTCGTCCAGGCCCCCCGCGCCATCGTTGAGCAACATCGAGAGGCCGTCGTCGGCGCAGACCACCACGTCGTCCCAGCCGTCCGCGGTGACGTCCGTCACGGCGGCGTACAGCCCGGGCAGGGGCAACTCGTGGCGCTCCGGTAGGCCGAAGTTGCCGTCTCCCTCGCTCAGCGCGGTCATCAGGTCGCCGTCGGCCAGCACGGCGAGCAAATCGTCCAGCCCGTCGCCATCCAGATCGCCGGCAAAGCCGATCTCCAGGGACCAACCGGTGCCGATCACCGCGGCCTCGGTGAACCCGCCTGCGCCGTCCCCCATCATCGCCGCCACGCCCCCCGTGTTGCCGGAGAGCACCAGGTCCGGCCTTGCATCACCGTCGAAGTCGGCGATCTGGACCTCGAACGCTCCCATGGTCGGAGAGACCACCTCCAGGGCGTCGAAGGCGAGGCCAGTCTGACCGAGCAGGACCTGAAACGTCCCGGCGCCCGGATCCACCAGCACCGGGTCCGCCGTGCCGCTGCCATCCAGATCCGCCACGGCGCCCCACGATGGTGTCAGTTCGCAGGCGACGTCGGCGGCCACGCTGAAGGCCCCCGCGCCGTTGTTGAGGTAGGTGGACAGCGGACAGCCGGTGGCCAGCGGCGCCAGCAGATCGGGGTCGCCGTCGCCGTCGAAGTCGCCGCCGAGCAGGGAGAGGACGTTCCCCGGTCCGCCGATCTGGGTGGAGCCGTCGATGCCCCCCGCGCCGTCGTTGTGCAGCATGACGATCAGCATCTGGTAGCTGGCCAGCGCCAGGTCGGTGCGCCCCAGCCCGCGCAGGTCCCCGGAAACGGGCGTGGAATAACCGAACGGCTGCTCCACCAGCTCCCAGGGTCGGAGCTGCACCCGGTGGTCGTCGGCGATCCCGCTGCAATCCTGATCGATATCGTCACCGCACCAATCGAAAGCGTCCGGGTGGACCTCGGGGTCGGTGTCGTCACAATCCAGGCTGGCGATCCAGCCATCACCGTCCCCGTCGTCGTAGGCCGTGTCGTCGTCACCCGTGTCGTCGTCACCCGTGTCGTCGTCCCCGGTGTCGTCGTCCCCGGTGTCGTCGTCTCCGGTGTCGTCATCGTCGTCGCCGCTCGTGTCGTCGTCCCCGGTGTCGTCGTCCCCATACACCGGCGTCTCACACCCCCCGAACCACAGGACGGCGGCGACGATCCCGAAACGGCTCCAGCGCCCTACCATCGGCCCTCCCGACCCGCGGTCAATCCGCGATCCCGTCGCAGTCGTCATCCACGCCATCTCCCGGGACCTCGTCGGCGGCCGGGTGGATCGTGTCGTCGCCGTCGTCACAGTCCCCGCCGGCCTCGGTGAAGCCGTCGCCATCGTCGTCGTACCACTCGGTTCCCTCGTCCACGACTGAGTCACAATCGTCGTCGAGGCCATTGGCCACCTCGATGGCGCCCGGGTTGACGTCGGGATCCCCGTCGTGGCAATCGCCGCCGTTCTCGGAGAGGCCGTCCCCGTCGTCGTCGAAGGCCCCCGTCCCCTCGTCGACGGTGCCGTCGCAGTCGTTGTCGATCCCGTCCTCGAGCTCCGTGGCGCCCGGGTGGATCGACGGATCGCCATCGTCGCAGTCACCGCCCGATTCGGCAAAGCCGTCCCCATCGTCGTCCAGCCCCTCGGTGCCGTCGTCCACCTCGCCGTCGCAGTCGTTGTCCCGGCCGTCCAGCAGCTCCTCCGCCCCAGGGAAGGTGTCCTCGGACGTGTCGTCACAGTCGCCGTCTTGCTCGCTGAATCCGTCCCCATCGTCGTCGAAGGCCACCGTGCCATCGTCCACGTCGCCGTCGCAGTCGTTGTCGACGCCGTCCAGGTACTCATCGGCACCCGGGTGCACCGACGGGTCACCGTCGTCGCAGTCGCCCCCACAGCTGGAGAACCCATCGGCGTCCGCGTCGTGGGAGGAGGCGCCGCTGCCCTGGCAGACGTTGGCCAGCAGCGCCACGGTCAACTGGGGATCGTCGGGGTCGTCCGTATGGACGCGCAGCGAGGCCTCGAGGGGCAGCGAGTCGGCCGCTTCGAGTTCCACCTGGATCTGAACCTCCGTGCCCGCGGGAACGCCAAAAGGCGGCTCACCGGCGGTGGCTGGAAGGACCAGGGTGAACGCGTCCTCGTCCAGCTCGAGCTGTGAGATCGTCACCGGCACCGCCCCGTCGGCTGCCAGGGTCACCGGCAGGGTGATCAGCTCCCCCGGCTCGACGACGCCGAAGTCCAGCACGAGGGGATAGATCTGGACCACGGGATCCACGCCCTGGCCGCGCAGCGGCACCTCCAGCTGGGTCACCTCGCCAGCGTCCGAGACCACCGCCAGCTCGGCCTGGTAGAGCCCAGCGGTGGGCGGCGAGAAGCGGACCGTGACCCCCTCGCTGGAGCCCCGCTCTACGGTCAACGAGGTGTCGCCCACCAGTTCGAAGGCCGCTCCATCGTCCCCCTGGACGCTGAGGCTGGCGATGGTCACCGAGGACTGGCCCACGTTGTTCAGCAGCAGCTCGTCCTCGACCTGAGCGCCCGCGGCCACCGAACCCAGGTCCAGCACCGACGGCGTCACCGACAGGTCGCGCACGCCCTGGGAGATGCTCACGTCCGAGCCGCAGCCCGGCGCCGCCACCAGTGACAGCGCCAGGATCGACAGCGGAAACCCCGTCCGCCGGCCACGCCGGCCACGGCGGCCGCCGAGGATCAACAGGAGCAAGGCCATCCCGGCCAGCGCCAGCGCAGGTGTCCCCCTTCCCGTGCGCCCGACGGCGCAGCTGGGCTCCTCGTCGTCGTCACCACCGTCGTCCGCTACGCACCCCTCGTCCACCTCGTCGTCGCAGTCGTTGTCGAGGCCGTCACACAGCTCCTCGGCGCCCGGACCGACCCAGGGATCGGTGTCGTCGCAGTCCCCATCGTCCTCGGCCGCGCCGTCCCCGTCGTCGTCGTGGGCGTCCGTGCCCTCGTCCACGAGCCCGTCGCAGTCCTGGTCCACACCGTCGCTGCTCTCTTCCGCCCCCGGGTGGATCCCGGCGTTGCCGTCGTCACAATCGCCGCCGTCGTCGCTGAATCCGTCCCCGTCGTCGTCGCTGTAGTCCGTGTCCTCGTCCACGGTCCCGTCGCAGTCGTCGTCGATCCCGTTGCCCAGCTCGCTGGCCTCCGGATGGACGCCCGGGTCACCGTCGTCGCAGTCCCCGGCGATCTCGGCGAATCCGTCGCCGTCGTCGTCCACCACCTCCGTGCCCTCGTCGACGGTCCCGTCACAGTCGTCGTCGATTCCGTTCTCCTGTTCGGCCGCGGCGGGGTGCACGGCGGCGTCGCCGTCGTCACAGTCGCCACCCGACTCGGCGAATCCGTCGCCGTCGTCGTCCTCGCTGTCCGCGCCGTATCCGTCCGTCACTCCATCGCAGTCGTTGTCGACGCCGTCCAACGGATCGCCGGCCCCCGGGTGGATGGACGGATCGCCGTCGTGGCAGTCGCCGTCCACCTCGGCGTGGCCATCGCCGTCGTCGTCGTACAGCTCCGTGCCCTCGTCGACCGTCCCGTCGCAGTCCTGGTCCACGCCGTCGGCCAGCTCCGCCGCCGCCGGGTGGATCGCCGGATCGCCGTCGTCGCAGTCCCCGCCCGCCTCCGTCGCCCCATCGCCGTCGTCGTCGAAGCCGTCCGTGCCCTCGTCGACGGTCCCGTCGCAGTCGTTGTCCACCCCGTCGTGGAGCTCCAGCGCGCCCGGATAGGTGGCCGGATCGTCGTCCCAGCAGTCCACCAGCACGCCGCACAACGAATAACCGTCGCCGTCCCCGTCAAAACCGTCGTCCACGGCTCCGTCACAGTCGTCGTCGACGCCGTTGCACAGCTCGGCCGCGCCCGGGAACACCGCCGCGTCATGGTCGTCGCAGTCGTCGCCCCCCGGGACGGCGTCGGAGTCGAAGCCGTCCCCGTCCACGTCGGTCCAGTCCGATCCGTCGCAGTTCTGGTCCACCCCGTCGTAGGCGATCTCGGCGGCGCCCGGGTGCACGAATCCGGTGGTGTCGTCGCAGTCGGTCCCGCCGCAGGCCTGGTCGGTGTACCCGTCCCCATCCGCGTCGGCGCAGACCGACGGGGGCTCGAAGCGGACGGCGTACCCGGCGGTCACCGGAGCCAACCCGTCGCAGCCCACCTCCAGCGCGGCGCCGGTGAGCGCCGTGGCGTCGGCGATGCCCACCGTCGCGCTGGCGGCGTCGTCGCAGGCGCCATCGCCGAGGGTCACGTCCTGGTAATGGAACTCGATGGAGCCGTCCGCCTCGAACAGCCGGGCCGTGAAGGTCGCCCCGTTGTTGCCGCAGCTCATGTGGCGGTTGTCGATCCACGAGGCGATGAACACCCGATCGGGGGCGGCGCCGAGGGTCGTGTAGCCGAAGGCCGAGGTGATGAAGAACGAACCGCCGCCGCAGATGAAGTAGTTGTTGTTCGCGTAGTAGTCGTCCCAGAGCACGGCCAGCCGGGGGTGCAGGGCCGCGGCCAACGGGCAGGCGTTGAGGTCGTCGCCACCGTTCATGGTGTCGAGGCTGGCGTTGGTCGGGTGCAGGGCGCCGTTGGCGCTGATGGCCACCCGGGAGTAGCTGACGCCGTAGAACTCGAAGTCGAATCCCAGGTTGACCGTGTACCACTCCGCCTGGCACAGGCCCAGGCCACCTGCCGGCGGCTGGTAGGCGGCGTCGTAGGCCGGCCCGCCCGGCTCGTCGGAGTCGATCCAGGTGTAACCGTAGGCGTCGGGCCCACCCGCGGCGGCGGACGAGACGAGCGGCGGCACCAGGCACAGCAGGCCAGCGACGAGCCGGCTCGCCCAGCGACCGGGCGCCACGGTCGGCTTGCCCGGGCGTGTCTTCGTGGGAACACGGCCGGGAAAGCCGACCGTGGCACCCTCCATCGAGGCCCACTCGACGCTACCCCGGCGATCACTCATCTTCGTCCTCCCCGCCACATCCCGTGGGCACGCAGCTGATCCTCGATGAAGGCGTCCACCCGCTCATGGCCGCGATAGACGCCGTAGTGACCCTCGCACAGCACGTCCGCGCCGGCCCCCAGCAGCCCCTCCATGCTATTGCACCAGCGACGGATGTCCGAGCCGAAGGCGTCGTCGAACGGCCCGTGGATGTCCTGGCCGAAGAGTATCGTCTCCCCGCCGACCTCGAGCCAGGCCACCATGGATCCGGGGGTGTGGCCCGGAGTGTGCTGCAGCCGCAGCCGTCCCCGGGAGAACTCGAGGGTCTCCCCGGCACCGCTGATCGGATGACTCACCGGGACCCCGGCCAGCCGCAGGCCGTACCAGCTGGCCGCGGTAGCCGCGGGATCCCCGCTCTCGATGGCAGCCCGGTCCAGGTCGTGGGCGACCACCCGGCAGCCGCTGTCGGCCACTGCCAGGGCGGCGGCGCCGATATGGTCGATGTGCCCATGGGTCAGGACCAGGGTATGCACGGTCGTGGAATCCAGCCCGGCGGCGCTCAGCTGCTCGCGGATCCGCGGCCAGCCGGGGCCTGCGCCGCAGTCGATCAACACGGTCTCGCCCAGGTCCAGGGCGTAGACCAGGCAGTCGGCCGGGTGGGACAGGTCACTGCCGCCGACCAGGAACACACCCTCGGCAACGCGCTCGGGCACGGGAGCCTCCTCGAGGGGGAATCATAACGCCCCGCCATGGTCGAAAGCCGCGATGCCTGGTTTAATAGCAAACAGGCACGAACGGGAGCAGGATGCGAAGCCGAGCCATGCCCATCGCCCTGATCGCCTGGCTCACCCTGGCCGGTGCCTGCAACGAGTACGATCTGAGCGGCACCGAACACACCGAGGTGTTCCTCCTCGATCCCTCGGTCCTGGTCGACATCCTGTTCGTGGTCGACAACTCCCCGTCGATGGTCCAGGAGCACCAGAAGGTCGCCAACGGCTTCGCCAACTTCATCTTAGAGGTCAACGAGAGCCAGTCCGATTGGCACATCGGCGTGACCACCACCGACATGGAGACCAACGCCGGCGGGGTACTCCTGGGTCCCGATCCGACCTTCATCTCGCCGGAGACGGACAACTACGAGTCCCTGTTCCTGGCCAAGATCGCCACGGTCGGGACCAACGGGTCGGGCTGGGAGAAGGGGCTGCAAGCCGCCCGGCGGGCGTTGTTCGATTCCCCGGCCGGCGTCTCCGACACGGCCAACGTCGGTTTCCAGCGCGACGATGCGGACCTGGCGATCGTGGTGATCAGCGACGAGAACGACTGCTCGGACGAGGGCGCCCTGCCCCACGAGGACCAGGAGGAGTGTTACACCAGCAACGACCTGCTGGAGCCGTTGACCAGCTACATCCAGGCCTTCGAGGGGCTCAAGTCCGACGAGCAGGAGGTGACGTTCTCGGCCATCGTCGGTCCGCCCGTCGTCGACGGCTGTGACGACACCAAGCCCGGCCACCGTTACCTGTCGGTGGCCACCGAACTCGAGGGGCTCAAGGCCTCCATCTGCGAGGCGGACTACGCCGGGATCATGGCCGACCTGGGCCTGACGGCCACCGGCGTTCAGTACTTCTTCCCGCTCCAGTGGACGCCGGACGTCGACACCCTCGAGATCTCCGTGGACGACGTCGACGTCCCCCCCGATCCCGACGAAGCCAACGGCTGGTCCTACCGTTCGGAAGAGAACACGGTCTACCTCTGGGGATCCCACACCCCACCCCGGGGTTCGACGGTGACCATCCACTACTGGACCGCCCAGGACAACTGACATCGTGAGCCGCCATCCCCTCCCCGATCCGTCCCCGTGGTCACCCCGTGGCGCCCTCGGGCTCGCGATGGTGGTTTGCGCGGCGCTGGCGGGCTGCCCCACCACCGAGGAGGGCTTCGAGGCGGAGTTGCATCTGACCTCGGCGGCCAACCAGTCCCCCTTCACCGAGGTCGGGCGGCTGGAGATCACCTTCCGCTACGACGGCGCCGAGGCGCTGGTCTACACCCTGGACGCCCCGTTCGACGGACCGCCTCTGCTCGATGATCTACCCCGGGCCGAGGCGGGCGAGGTCGAGGTGGTCGTCCGCGGCCAGGAGCAGGACGCCTCCGCGGACGGAGGCTGGCGGACGGTGGCCGACGGGTCAGGTGGCGGCTTCGCGATGCCTCCCGAGGATCCCATCGAGGTCCACGTCTTGATGAAGGGACAGATCGCGCTGATGGACGGCCGGCTCGACGAGGCCCGCGGGGAGGGCCAGGCCTTCGCGCTCGACGACGGACGCGTGGTGCTGATCGGCGGCACCGACGGCTCGACCACCGTACCCGCGGTCGAGGTGCTGCTGGCAGATCCGGAGGATCCCTACAGCGGCGAGGAGGTGACTGAGCTGCCCCGGATGGCCCACGCGGCGTTCCTGATCCAGGAGAGCGGCACGGACTTCGATGGCCAGGTCGTGGTGGTCGGCGGCGACACCGAGTGCGGCGACTTCGTCTGCTTCACCTCCAACGCCGAGCAGACCGTGGCGATGGACGTCGTCGCCTTCGATCCGACCCAGGACACCTTCGAGACCATCGACACCCTGGTCTATGGGCGCATCGGCGGCGTCCCGGCCCAGCTGCCCGACGGACGCTGGGCCATCATCAGCGGCTTCGACGAGGACGGCGGCTACCCCGTGTTCCCGTACATCTTCGACGCGGACGGAGGTGGCGTCGGCTGGGCCGACGGCGGAGCCGATGGCCGCGAGCAACATACCTGTGCCTCCCTCGACGTGAGTAATGGCAAGGTGCTGATCGCAGGTGGGATCGTCAACGACGAGCTGCAATCCGAAGCGCTGCTGTGGTCCGACGGCGCGGGAGCCCTGGCCACGGGTTCGCTGAGCCAGGCGCGGATGCGCCACACCACGACCGTGCTGCCCAACGGCAACGCGCTGTTCGTCGGAGGGGCCACCGGCCAGTTCTTCGATGCCGCGGGCAGCCCCCTGGACTCGGTGGAGATGTACGACGCGGACGCGGGCACCTTCTCGGATGTCACACCGGGACTGGACCACGCCCGCCAGCGCCACATCGCTGTGCCCCTGTCCGGCGGCGAGGACGGCGTGTTGATCTGCGGCGGCGTGGACCAGCCGGGCGAGGCGGGCACCGCCGTGCTGGAGTGCGAGGTCTATTCGGTGACCACCGGTGCCTTCGAGAGCCGGCCTGGCCTCGAGCTGGTGGAGGGCGGCGAGGGCATGATGGGTGTGCCCCTGGAGGACGGAAGTGTCCTGCTGATGGGCGGCCTGGCGGGCGGCCAGCCCTCGGACGCCGTCCACCTGTATTACCCGTGAAATCCTCGGGTATCGGTTCCCCTCCGGCGTCCGTCCCGGTTCCTGTGAGTACACGCGCGGATGGCCGGGATCGTGCATGGTGTGCCCAGGCATCCGGCCACGAGGACATCGACGCGAGGAAACGGGCATTGGGGCGTAGGGGCGCGACAGCACGGCTATCTCACCTCCTCTGAGGAGTCGCGCTGTCGTTTGTCTGGTTGGTGGCTGAGGCTGGGGCCGAGGCCGAGGCCGAGACCGAGGCCGAGACCGAGACCGAGACCGAGACCCTCCACGCACCCACCATCATCCCACCCCGCCTCGAGGAGGCCGTCATCCTCCCCTACCCCCCCGACGCCCCCCGCGGCGAGGGCAGCGTCGAGGTGGTCATCCGGCTGGCCATCGACGGGCTGGGGGCGTTCGTCGCCGCGGAGGTCCAGCAGGGGGCGGGCGAACCCTTCGACAGCTTCGCGCTGTCGGCGGCGCGGCACCTGCGGTTCGCGCCAGCCACGGCCGACGGTGTACCAACCGGCGTGACCGTGGAGCTGCCGATCCGGTTCGTGCTGCCCCCGGCGGAGGAACCGGCGGCGCCCGGCGGTGTGCTGGTGGGCAAGGTGCGCGAGGCGGGGAGCCGGCGCGTGGTGACCGACGTGCTGATGACCATGGCCCCCGCGGCCGGGGGGGCGGGTCCGGATCAGGCCATCGAGACCCGCCCGGACCGCCAGGGTGGATTCCGATTCCTCGACGTGCCGCCCGGGCTGTGGAAGGTGACCATCTCGGGCCACGGGATCCAGACCGCGACCTTCAGCGAGGAGATCGAAGCCGACCTGCTGCGGCAGGTGGTCTACAGGGTGGCGCCGTCCGAGACCGGGACCCGCACGGTGGTCCGGGTCCGGCGGGCTCCGGCGGCGGCTGCGGAGCGGGTCGTCGAGGGGGAGTGGATCCGGGAGGCGGCGGGCTCCTCCGGCGGCTTCCTGCGGGTGCTGGAGAGCGAGGCCGCGGTGGCGCCCACACCGGTGTTGCCCAGCGGCCTGTTGCCCGGCGCGCCCCTGATCCGCGGCGCCGAGGGCGCGGACAGCGCGGTGCGGGTGGACGGCATCGAGACCCCCCTGCTGTACCACTTCGGCCTGCTGACCACCGTGGTCAACGGCGACCTCATCGACCACGTCCGGCTGACCCCGGGCGGCGCGGGCGCGGACCACGGCGACCACATCGGTGGCGTGGTCGACGTGGGTCTACGGCCCCCCCGCAGCGACCGCTTCGGCGGGGTGCTCGACATCAGCCCGGTGGATGCGGCCTTCATGCTCGAGACCCCCATCGGCAAACACGTCGGGGTGTACGCCGCTGTCCGGCGCAGCTACGTCGACCTCTACCTGGGCAAGTTGTTGCCAGAGGACCTGCCGGCCGAGGTCACGGCGATGCCCGTGTACACCGATCTGGCTGCGATGGTGAACCTGGATCCGGGGAAGGGTCACCGGGTCGCGGTGTCGCTGATCACCAGCTCGGACAAGATGGAGATGTCCCAGGTCAACACAGCGGGCACCACGCCCCTGGCCGCCCTGTCTGCCGGCTTCACCCTGGTCCACGGCTTCTGGCGCTCCCCCCCCGGCCGGCGCTGGGAGGGGCGGGTCTCGGTGGCCTACGAGCAGGTCAAGAGCAGCTATCACGCCTTCCCGGACCTCTACCTGGACACCCAGGAGAAGCGGATCATCGGTGCAGGCCAGGTGGGCGTCCGGCTGGCGCCCACGGCCCGCCTGCAGCTGGGGATCCAGGTGCGCCAGCGCACGCTGATCTTCGGCGAGAACTTCTTCTCCCTCCCCCGGGAGGACGAACCGGGCCTGATCAACCCCTACGCCACCTCGGCCGACGAGTCCTATCTCGAGGCGCCGATGAACGAGGTGGGGATCTACGCCCAGGCGCCGCTGACCCCGGCCAAGGGCGTGCGGCTGGTCCCGGGTGTGCGGGTGGACCGCTGGAGCGAAGCGCCGCGATGGACCGCCGACCCTCGGCTGGCGGCGCGCGTCGACCTGGACAGCCGATGGAGGCTCCGCGCCGCCGCGGGGGTCTACCACCAGGTCCCCTCGATGGAGGACCTGGTCCAGGCCGGGGTCGGCTCGCTCCTGCTGCCCGAGGCCGCGTTCCAGGCCACGGGCGGGGCGTCGGTGCGGCCCATCCCGGCGCTGGAGCTGGGGCTGGACCTCTTCGTCACTTCCCAGTGGAACCTGGTGGTCGCCGACGCCAGCCTCTACGAACAGGCGATGTTCGACTCGCTGGCCGGCGGCGACGCTGGCGACGACCAGCCGCTGAGCAACTCGGGCGTCGGTCGGGTCGGCGGGGTCGAGATCAGCGTCCGCTGGCATCCGCTGGGGCGGATCGACGTGCTGGCGGCCTACGCCCTCTCCCGCTCCGAGCGGCTGGACCACGGCGACGAGGCCTGGCGGGTGTTCCAGTACGACCGCCCGCACCAGTTGACCCTGGCCGGTCAGATCAAGGCGCCCCACGACTGGAACTTCGGGCTCCGCTTCCGCCTGGCCAGCGGCGCCCCGGACACACCGGTCAGCGAGGTGATCTACCTGGCCGACCTGGGGGGCTACGTACCCCGCTGGGGCCTGCCCTACTCCCAGCGGCTGCGGCCCTTCCACCAGCTGGACTGGCGGGTCGGCAAGACCTTCCGGCTGCCGGCCTTCGTGCTGATGGTCTATCTGGACGTGGAGAACACCTACTTTGCCCGCCGCGACGACGTGGTGATCTACAACCGCGACTTCTCCGAGCGCCTCAGCGTCGCGATGGTGCCCTTGTTCCGGCTGGGCCTGAGAGCGGAGTTCTGAATGCGCACCGCGTACCCGGCGATGGGTGTGGCGCTGGCGGCGCTGGCGGCGGCCGGTGGTCTGGGTGGTTGCAGCACGGCCTTCAGCGGGACCTTCATGGTCGACGAGTTGACGATCCTGGCGGTGCGCACCCAGCCCGCCGAGATCGTCTACGACCTGGACCTGCTCCGCCAGGACTGGCTGGAGGAGATCCCGGTACCGACGCAGATGTACGTCGGCGCACTGGCTGCCAACCCCGAGAGCATGGGCGGGCGGAACGCCATCGAGCGTTACCAGTGGACCCTGGGCGATCCGCCGCTGGAGGGAACCCCCACGCTGGTCAGCGACCGGCCGGAGCTGATGTTGCAGGGGGAATCGGTGGCGCCAGCACTGGAGATCTTCGGCGGTGAGGACGGTTCGCTGTCCCCCGCCGAGCTGGCCGAACTGCTGGAATCGGGGCCGCTGCGGATCCCGCTGGTGGTCACGGCCATCGCCGGTCCCCAGAGCGCCACCGCAGTCAAGATGCTCACCATCCGCGGGACCGACGACGGTGTGGTGACGCCCAACGAGAACCCCACCGCCGAGGGGCTCGACATCGGCGACCTGAGCTGGAACGAGACCCAGCTGCTGAACTTGCAGGACGAACCGCTGGGACTCCCTGCGGACACACTGCCCCGCGGCTCCCGCGTCGACTTCACCGTCAACCCCGAGGACGACACCAAGGACGGGGACGTGGTCTCGACCCTGTACACCACCGGCGGCAGCATCATGTGGAGCAGCGAGAGCATGCGCACCTGGTGGCTGGACGTCCCCGACGACGACTACCCCTTCGAGAGTTTCGAGGTGTTCGTGATCCTCCGTGACCTGGAGGGCGCCCAATCCTGGCTCACCGTGGTGCCGGAGTTCGCGCCATGAGCGGCACGTGGGCGACGCGGGTCGGGTTGGTGTTGGCCGCGCTGGCCGGGGCGGCGTGGGTGGTCTCGGCCGCGGCCACCCCGGTCGAGCTCCCGCCGTCGGCGACCTTCCTCGGTGAGTCCGACTTCGACGATGCGGGCTACTCGGTGGCCGGGATCGGTGACGTGGACGGCGACGGCCTCGACGACGTGGCCATCGCCGCGCCGGACAGCGACATCGTCGCGGTCAACGCCGGTCAGGTCTACGTCATGCTGGGCCGCGCCGCGGACTGGCAGCTGGACGTGAGCCTGGGCGCGGCCGACGGTTCCTTCGTGGGCGAGTACAGCAACGACAACGCCGGCTACGCGGTCGCGGGAGCGGGCGACGCGGACGGCGATGGCCTCGACGACCTGCTGATCGGCGCGCATAAGAACGACGACGGCGGCGGCAACGCCGGCAAGATCTACCTGGTGTTCGGCGACGCCGCCGGCTGGCCGATGCAGACCTCGCTGTCCACGGCCCAGGCCTCGTTCCTCGGCGAGGCCGTCGACGACCGGGCCGGCTATTCGGTCGCCGGGGCAGGCGATCTGGACGGCGATGGCTTCGACGACCTGCTGATGGGTGCGTACAAGAGCAACGACGGGGTTTACCACGGCGGCGAGGTGTACGTAATCTTTGGCGCGGCCGGAGGCTGGACCCCCGGATTCGACCTGGGCAACGCGACCGCCTCGTTCACCGGCGAGATGGACAGCGACTTCGCCGGCAAGGCGGTGGCGGGCGGCGGCGACGTCGACGGTGACGGCCTCGACGACCTGCTGGTGGGCGCGCCGAGCAACGACGAAGGCGGAGCGGCGGCGGGTATCGCCTACCTGGTGCTGGGCCGGGACACCGGCTGGGTCCCGGACAGCCCGCTGGCCGATGCCGACGCGCGCTTCTTGGGCGAGGCCTCCGGTGGGTATGCCGGCCAGGCGCTGACCATCGCCGGCGACCTCGACGGCGACGGGTACGACGACATCGTGATCGGCGCCTACGGGCGGGACGACACCGGGGTCGACGCGGGCGAGGCCTACCTGCTGTTCGGCGGTCCGGGTCTGGCCGGGCTCGACATCGGGCTGGACCTGGCCGACGCCTCGTTCACCGGCGAGAACGCGGGCGACTTCGCCGGCTGGTCGGCAGCAGGAGCAGGCGACATGGACGGCGATGGCTTCGACGACCTGTTGATCGGGGCCCACAAGCGGGACGGCGCCGGGCTGGACGCCGGCGGGGCATACCTGCTGCTGGGGCGGCCCGGCGGCTGGGGGATGCGTACCTCCCTGTCCGCCGCGGGCGCGGTGGTGGTCGGCGAGGAGGCCTACAACTACCTGGGCCGCTCGGTGGTCGGAGCCGGGGACGTGAACGGAGATGGCCTCGACGACCTGGTGTTCGGCGCAGCGGGCAGCGATCAGTTCGACACCGACGCGGGCAAGGCCGGGCTGGTGTTCGGCGATCTCAACTCGGACCAGGACGGGGACGGGTACACGATCTGGGGCGGCGACTGCGACGACACCGACCCGTCCGTGCACCCGGACGCCGCGGACGATCCCTGCGATGGATTGGACAGCGACTGCGACGGGTTCCTCGACGAGATCACCGACCTCGACGGGGACGGCTACAGCGCCTGCGACGGCGACTGCGACGACCTGGACCCGTCCCTGAACCTGGCCGACGTGGACGCCGATGGGTTCTCGACCTGCGACGGGGAGTGCGACGACGGCGATCCCGACATCTATCCGGGGGCCGAGGACCTGTTCTGCGACGGGGTCGACAGCGCTTGTGACGGCGGTGACGACACCGAGGTCGACATGGATGGCGACGGCTTCGCGGTCTGCAGCGGCGACTGCGACGAGGCCCACGCCGACACCTATCCGGGGGCCATCGAGCTGTGTGACGGGCGCGACAACAACTGCGACGGCGTCCTGCCCCCCCTCGAGACCGACGACGACGCGGACGGCTGGACCGAGTGCAACGGGGACTGCGACGACACGATCCAGGTCGTCTTCCCCGGCGCCCTCGAGCTGTGCGACGGGCTGGACAACGACTGCGACGGCGCGCTGGACGACAACGAGGTCGACGACGACGGCGACGGCTGGAGCGAGTGCGACGGCGACTGCGACGACGGCGATGCCACCCGCTACCCCGGCGCCCTCGACGTCTGCGAGGACGGGGTGGACACCGACTGCTCGGGTGACGTGTACCAGGAGATCGACGACGACCATGACGGCTGGGCCGAGTGCGCGGGCGACTGCAACGACTCCATCGCCGCGATCTACCCGGGCGCTCCCGAGGTCTGCAACGGCATCGACGACGACTGTACACCGCTGACCGACGAGCTGGCGGACGTGGACGGCGACGGCCGTTCCCTGTGCGACGGGGATTGCGACGAGGGCGATCCCGGGGTCTACCCCGGCGCGCCGGAGGCCTGCGACGGCCGGGACAACGACTGCGATGGCATCGTCGACGACGGCTTCGATTCCGACGGCGACGGCTATTCGTCGTGCACCGACAACGACTGCGATGACACGGATCCAGCGATCCGCCCCGGGGTGCCCGAGATCCCGTACGACGGCGTCGATCAGGATTGCGACGGCGAGGATCTGCTGGACGTGGACGGTGACGGGGTCAACGGCGGGGCGGCCGGTCCGGATTGTGACGACGCCCACGCCCTGATCTTCCCGGGCGCGGCGGAGATCTGCACGGACGGGGTCGACGGGGATTGTGACGGGGTCGCGGACGCCGACGAGGTTGATTGCCGGCCGGCGGCCTGCAACTCGGCGGCGACATCCGCAGATCGGGCGCCCGGACTGACGCTCGCGGGCCTACTGCTGCTGCTGGCCTGGCGCCGCCGTTCCTGATCGGCGGGCTACGGCGCGACGATCTCCATATCCAGGTTCTCGACCAGGAAAGCCCACATGTCCGCGTACTCGTCGATGATCTTGGCGGTGGGTAGGCCCGCGCCGTGACCGGCGTCGGTCTCGATGCGGATCAGGACCGGATCGTCGCCCGCATGGGCCTTCTGTAGCGCCGAGATGAACTTGAAGCTGTGGCCAGGGACCACCCGGTCGTCGGTGTCGGCGGTGGTGACCAGCGTCGCGGGGTAGTCCGTGCCCGGCGGCAGGTTGTGGTACGGCGAGTAGGCGTACAGCGCCTCGAACTCCTCAGGATCGTCAGCGCTGCCGTAGTCGTCCACCCAGTAGCGGCCCGCCGTGAACCGGTGGAAGCGCAGCATGTCCATCACCCCCACCGCGGGGATCGCCGCCGCGAACAGCTCCGGGCGCTGTCCCAGACAGGCGCCGACCAGCAACCCGCCGTTGCTGCCGCCGAAGATCGCCAGCCGCTCCGGACGGGTGTAGCCCAGCTCGATCAGCGCCTCGGCGGCGCCGATGAAGTCGTCGAACACGTTCTGCTTGTTCAGCTTGGTCCCGGCCTGGTGCCACTCCTCGCCATACTCGCCCCCACCCCGCAGGTTGGCCACCACGTAGATCCCGCCCAGCTGGACCCAGGCCAGCCGGGTGATGGAGAACCGCGGGGTCAGCGGGATCGAGAAGCCGCCGTAGCCGTACAACAGGGTCGGGTGGCTGCCGTCCAGCTCGATCCCCTTGCGGTGGACCACGAACATCGGCACCTGGGTGCCGTCCTTGCTGTCGAAGAAGACCTGCTTGACCTCGTAGTCGTCGGGGTTCACGTCGACCTCGGAGCGGCGCCACAGCGTGGACTCGCCGGTCAGCAGGTCGTAGCGGTAGATGCTCGGCGGCGTCGCGAAGCTGGCGAAGGAGTAGAAGGTCTCGGTCTCGGTCCGCAGGCCGCCGAAGCCCGACCCGGTGCCGAGGCCCGGGAACTCCACGTCCCGCACCCAGTTGCCGGCGATGTCGAACATCCGCACGTGACTCACGGCATCCCGCAGGTAGGTCAGCACGAACATGTTGCCGGTCACGTGGGAGCCCTGGAGCGCCCACTCGGCCTCGGGGATCACCTCGCGCCAGTTCTCGACGGCCGGTTCGCGGATGTCGATGGCGATGATCCGCCCCAGCGGCGCGTCGCGGTCGGTCTGGAAATAGAACACCGGACCGTCGTTGGCCAGGAAGCTGTACTGGTGGTCGAAGTTGTCGATCAGCTCCACGGGCGCGGCGTAGGGCTCCAGCAGGTCACGGTAGACGATACGGTAACGATCGTCGGTGCCCTGGTAGACGTGGAGCACCAGGTAGCGACCGTCCTCGGTGACCTCGTCGATGAATCCCCACTCCGGGTGGTCGGGCCGCTCGTAGACCAGGACGTCGTGCGACTGATCGGTGCCCACCCGATGGTAGTACACCTTCTGGTTCAGGTTCAGCGCCTGGAACTCGGCGCCCTCCTCCACCGCGGGGAAGCGCGAGTAGAAGAAACCCCGGTTGTCCGCGGTCCACGCCGGGTAGGTCCACTTCGCCCAGTGCAGGGTCTCGGCAAACTGCTCACCGGTCTCCAGATCGTGCACGAACCACTCGCGCCAGTCCGAGCCCGCGGATGAACGGGCGTAGGCCATGTAACGGCCGTCCCAGCTGAACGAGCGCCCGGACAGGGCGACGGTGCCGTCCTCGGACCAGCTGTTGGGATCGATGACCACCCGCGGCTCGCCGTTCAGGGTGTCGGCAACCATCAGCACGTTCTGATTCTGCAGCCCCGAGTTCCGGTAGAAGTAGTACTTGTCGCCGATCCGTACCGGCGCGGTGATCTTCTCGTAGTTCCACAGCTCCTCGAGGTGATCGCGGATCACCCGGCGCTCCGGAATGGCCTTGAGATACTTGAAGGTGACCTTGTTCTGCGCCGCCACCCAGGCCGCCACCTCCCTGGACTCCCGCACGTCGTCCTCGAGCCAGCGGTAGGGATCGGCCACCACCGTGCCGTGGTAGTCGTCCTGCTGATCGACCGTCGCGGTGTCGGGGTAACGCAGCTTGCCCTTGGCGACGGCCACCACGGGCAGGGCCAGCGCCAGTGCCAATACGATCCATCCTCGTCCAGCGTTCGTCGTCATTCGATCTCAACCTTCCGCGGCGGCGCACAGCGTTTCCCAGGCCGCGCGCACGTGACTCTCTTCGGTGTGTGTCTGCCCGACCACCATGCGCAGAACGAGCGCGTCGTCAAGTCGGGTGTGGGTCGAGGGTTCGCTGCCTGGGCGGCTAGAACACCGAATAGACGAACGGCAGGACCGCCTTGGACTCGGTCAGGATCACCAGGACGACCAACAGGACCAGGATCAGTGCGATGGGGGTGATCCACCACACCTTCTCTTCCTTGATGAACAGCCAGAATTCCTTGAGCATCACGTCCCGCCGACTTTTCTTGCTACAGAAACAGTGCCGGACCCCGAGGGCCCGTTCCTCGGACTCACTATGCGATCCGGTCCGGAGGGTGTCAAGGCGGCGAGCTGACCCCCGGCTGCCAGGGGTGTGTGGCGCGCGGGCTGGCGACCATTCGCTCGTCGAGCAAATGTAACCTGGACTGCAATTTTTGCTACTACGGCGATACCGAGAAGACCATCCGCCCGCTCGGGGACGATCACTTCACGGTCAGATGCAGGTCCCGGTCGGGATGTCACACTCCATGCCCTCGGGGCAGTCGTCGGGGCTGTCGCAGGGGATGTGACCCTCGACGGCCAGCTCGCCGTGGACGTGAGAACTGATCTCGAACTCCACGCAGCCGGCGTCGGTGTCCACCGAGTCCAGGGAGCGGCGGTAGGCATCACCGCTGGGGAATCCCGAGACTCCGTAAGCGATCAGGCCGTTCATCACGTCGACCGGGATCGAGGCGGTGCCGCTGTCCTCGACGTCGCACCAGACCTCGACCGGTGTGGTGCCGTGCTGGTCGATGTTGAACCGCAGCAGGATCCTCACCTGGTCGCCAGCCTGGGCGGTCCAGCTCACCACCAGCGGCTCGTCCGGGCGCACGACCCAGGTCTCATCGGCGATCTCCAGCGGCGCGAAACCCTCTCCGTACATCGTGAAGCCGCCGATCTCGCTCCCGCTCGCGTCGAGGCGGACCGCGGCGCCCGGATCGAATCCCGGGTGGGGCATCTGGGTGTCGTAGTAGCTGGCGGGGAGACCCTCGCCCGGGGGCTCCATGACGACCTCCTTGTTGAGGCCGGTGATGGTGACCGTACCCACGTCGACGTTGGCCGGATACGGAATACACTGACCGTCGAAGTCGCAGGTCTCGCCGGGGTCGCAGGGCGGCTCGCAGAACGGGTTGTTGCGCCGCAGCAGCCGGCAGCCCCCCTCCTCCATCACGTTCTCGAGCACCGCGATCGGGACCACGCCGTCCCGCACCTCCCCGGACACCGCCGTGTATTCCGGCTCGTGCTGGACCAGGAATGCCCCGACCTTGTCGGCCAGGTCGCAGGCGCCGCGCAGGACCGGCGGCTCGGGGTCGTCGTCCCCGGTGTCGTCGTCGGCCGTGTCGTCGTCCCCCGTGTCGTCGTCCGCCGTCGAGTCGTCGTCACCTGTGTCGTCGTCCGCCGACGTGTCGTCGTCGTCCCCGACGCCATTGCACGAGACGGCGAAGGCGACGAATCCGATCAGCAGCAGGAGGTGCCAGCGCATGCGGTGTTCTCCCCGGTTCAGGGTGCGTTGTGGACGGTACCACCGAAGGCGGCGGACGGCGTCCCGATGACGACCTCCTTCACCTGGTTTCCGTTGTAGGGCAGCGGCACGTACAGGGCGTCCGTCAGCCACCCCCCGACCCCAGAACCCCAGACCAGCCCGTGTCCGTATCCGTTTCCGCCCCACTGGACGAAGAGCTCGACGGTGCCGTCCGGGGCGATGCGGTACATGGCCGAGGTCGAGTAGTCGACCACGAACAGGTAGCCGCAGGCGTCCATCCCGACGCCGTCGTGCCAGCCGCCGAAGTTGGCAAATACCTGGGGCGGGCCGACTGCGTCGAGGTTCTCGTCCAGGTCCACCACGTACAGGTTCCCACCGCCGACAGTGCCGATGAACATCCGGGTTGCGTCCCGATCGAACCCCACCGTGTGCGCCTCGCCGCCGTTGATCGAGGTGACGATCGTGGTGTCCCCGGTGGCGGGATCGACCCGCCGGACCTGGGTCCCGCCCGCCGTGTAGAGCATCTCGTCGGGGCCGACGATCAGCCCGTAGGCTCCGCTTCCCGGCGCCATGTAGGAGGGCACCCCCTTGGGATTGGCCCGCATCAGGACGTTCAGGTCGTAATTGACGAAGGCCAGGTCCCCGTCGGGCATGTAGGCCATCTGCTGGCAGGAGCCCACGTTGGGCACGAACAGGCTCCAGTTGCCCTGGTAGTCGGACTTGATCAGCGAGTTGCCGTCACTGCCGACGATGTAGCCGTACTCGTCGAAGGCGAGCCCGTGGTAACCCCGCGCACCGGTGAGCATGGTCTCCGAGATCGGACTGCTGGGCGCATTGGCGCAGTCGATCACGTCCTCGTCGATGGTGCCGTCGCAGTCGTTGTCGACGCCATCTTCCACGTCCCAGGCCACGTCATAGATCACGGCGTTGGTGTCGTCGCAGTCCCCGTTGCACTCGGTGTAGCCGTCACCGTCGGCGTCCGTCTCGTTGGCGTCGATGATCCCGTCGCAGTCGTTGTCGAAGACCCCGTCGTCGCAGGTCTGCTCCGCCTCGGGGAAGATCGCGGCGTTGTAGTCCGCGCAGTCACCGTCGCACTCGCTGAAGCCGTCGCCGTCCTCGTCCACCTCGGCGAGGTCGGTGGTTCCGTCACAATCGTTGTCAACGACGCCGTCGCAGATCTCCTCGGCGCCGGGGTAGACGTCGGCGTTGTCGTCGTCGCAGTCCACGGTCTCGTCGTGGCCGTCGCCGTCGGCGTCGGCGGGGGTGGTGTCGTCGTCCGCGCTGTCGTCGTCCGCGGTGTCGTCGTCGCCAACCGTGTCATCGTCGTCGGCTGGGCAGCCGCCGAGGCAGACCGCGAGCGCGAAGATCGGGGCCAGCACGAACAGCCGAGACATCGGGGGTTCCTTCCCGAGGGCCATAGCGTACCAAATCGTCCAGGATTCCACCCTGCTTCACCGCAGCCGGAGCCAGGTGCTACGCTCCAGATCATGGATCGAATTCCCGGGTTCCTCCTCATCCTCTGGCTGTGCCTGATCGTGTGTTCGCCCGGATGTTGCGGCGGCGACGACGACGACGACACCAGCGGCGACGACGACGGGACGGCCGACGACGACACCAGCGGCGGGGACGACGACGACAGCACCGGGGACGACGACGTCGCGGATGACGACGACAGCGCAGCCGACGACGACGACACGGAGGATCCCTACGTCGAGCCCGACGTCTTCGTCATCCCCCAGGAGTTCGGGCCCGGGGATGTCATCGAGATCCAGTACCTGGGCGACCTCGCGGGCGAAGACGAACTCGGGATCCGTTTCGGATTCGACGGGTACACGCGGATCGACGGCATCGAGGAGGAGTGGCTGAGCGAGATCGTCGATGGCAGCGTCCGCTACTTCCTCGAGGATGAGATGGTCCAGGGGGTCGACCGGTTCACCCACGAGCTGCTGGTCCCCCTCGCCGCGCGGGCGATCCACATGACCTTCTATGCCACCGACGAGGACGAGGAGCGCACCTACGACGACCGCGACGGACCGGGGTACCACCAGCAGGTCGTGTTCCCCTACATCGGCCCCCTGCTGTCGTGGACCGACGAGGCCCAGCCGGGCAGCGGCGTCGTGGTGACCTTCGAGACCAGCATGCCCTGCCGGGGGACCGTCGAGTACGGGCCCGGCGAGGAGCTGGGCGAGGCCACCCTGGGCGACGAGGCCGACTATGTCCATCACGTGCGACTGGAGGATCTGCCGCCGGACAGCGACGTGTACTACCGGGTCCTGGACAACGTCGGCCACGGCGGCGAGATCCACAGTTTTCGGACGCCGCCGCAAACCGGGGCCGATCCCTGGCGATTTGTCGTCGTGTCCGACGCCCAGGACTACGGCGGCGGATCCGGCGCCTGGGCCGACGTGGCCGCCGCCCTGGACGCCGGACACGACGACCTGACCTTCCTGGCGTTCAGCGGCGACCTCGCGGCCGCCGACGAGACCGGGGACTGGTGGACGTTCTTCGACGGCGGGCGGGCGCTGTTCGCCGGTGTGCCCCTGCTGCCGGCCATGGGCAACCACGACCTGCAGTGGGACGTGGGCGTGCCCGACGAGTCCACCTTCGAGCGGTACTTCCCCGTACCGGACGCCAGCCCGGACGGGATCGTCTACCGGGTGGACGTCCGCAACGCGGCCCTGCTGACCCTGGACTCCGAGCTGTCCGACGGCTACGCCGAGGCGGGTGACCAGCGCAGCTGGATCGAGCAACAGCTGGACGACATCGAGGCCGCGGCCGAGCCCGCCTGGGTGTTCGTGCAGTGGCACGTGCCGACCTACGACGCGGGGATCCGGACCAGCCTCTGGGACATGGAAGCCCTGCGCGGTGTGACCACCACCTTCGAGGGCCGGGTGGACTGGGTGTTCTCCGGCCACGAGCACCTGGGCCAGCGGATGCAGCCGATACGATACGATGGGCTGATCGCCCCGTCCGGAGCCTACGGCCGCGGCACCGACGACGGCGTGGGATACATCGTCCTGCCCCCGGCGGGGATGTCCCCCCGCACTTCGGTTGCCGCCGCCGAGGGCGACGAGGCGTTTCGCCGCGACTGGCCCGCGTTCCCCGAGATCGACCCCGCCTCCGACAGCGTCGACAGCGAGCTGGGCTGGGTCGTGGTCACCGTGGACGGTGATTCGCTGACCCTGGAGATGATCGGCGTCGGTCTCGTGGGAGCGCCGGAGGCGCCCCACGTCCGCGACAGCGTCACGTATACCCGGCCCTGAGGGGGGGGAAGTCTCGGGCGCGGTCATGTTCGGCGATACCCGGTACGCGCCGCGATCCAGGCCAACGTCGCGGTCTACGAAGCGCTGTTGACTCGGTTCCAGTCGACGCCGGGCGCGGAGCTCGTGACCACGACGGAGCCCCCGCCGTAGGTCTGCGCCGCAGCGGCCGAGCGACCGGAACCTTCGCACGTGCATGGCTTGCTCGCCGCGCGTCGACTATGCTCCAACCACGGAGAGTGGGCCCTTGCGTTTTTCCCGGACGACGACCCGACTGCCGAACACGACGGTCCTGCTGTGCTGGCTGGCGCTGGGCGGCGGTGCGGGGTGCGGCGCTGACCTCCCGGCGGGTCCCCTCGGCTGGGACCCCCACATCGTCGCCGTCGAGGCCGTGGTCAGCGAGCACGTCGGAACCGTCGTGACCATCCGCTGGGAGACGGCCGGGCCCACCCGGGGGTACGTGGAGTACGGCACCGATCCGGACTACGGGGAGGTGCGGTACTTCCCGGAAACACCCTCGGCCATGCACGATCTGCCGCTGCTCGGGCTGCACTCGAGCACCGAGTACCACTACCGGGTGGTGGTCACGGTGGATGGCGAGGCGGCGACCCACGCCACCGGGACCTTCGAGACCGGCAGCCAGCCAGCTGAAGTGCTCGACGCGGGGATGATCACCGAGACGCAGGTGGAGGAGCTGGCGTCCGGGGGCTTTCTGGCCTTTCCGCTGATCTCGAACGCAGCGATCCCGGTGATCGTGGATGGCGAGGGCAATCCGGTCTGGTGGCACATCGACGAGGAACCCCACCAGCTGATCACCATGGTCGCCCTGGCTCCCGACGGCCAATCGGTCTTCTACAACTCGATCCACTACGATCCCGGCGACGGGGTACCCGCCGAGGACGAGCGGATCCTCCGCGTCTCCCTGGACGGGACCGACGTGAGCTATCTCGAGGTGCCCCGGCACAGCCACAGCTTCCAGGTCCACGACGACGGCACGGTGAGCTACCTCGCCTACGACCCACGGGGTGTGGATGGGGAGCTGATCCGCGGAGACAGGATCGTCGAGATCCGTCCCGACGGCAGCACCGAGTTCATCTGGTCGGTCTGGGATCACTTCGAGTTCGATCCCGAGGCCGTGTACGACGAGGGCACGGGCTGGACCCACGCCAACGCCCTGGTCTACGAGCCGGACGGGGACGCCTACTACATCTCCCTGCGCAACTACTCGTGCATCCTCAAGATCGACCGCCAGACCGGCGAGGTGATCTGGACGCTCGGCGGCACCGAGAGCGATTTCGAGTTTGTCGTCGGTTCGCCGTTCGCCAAACAACACGAGTTCGACCTGGTCGACGGCGGAATCGTGGTCTTCGACAACGGCCAGCTCGAGGACATGAGCTCCCGCGTGATCGAGTACGTCCTGGACGAGGACCAGGGCACAGCGAGCGGCAGCTGGGGTTACGTCACCAGCCCACCGATCTATGTGTCCATGGGCGGCGGCGTGGTGCGGCTCGCCGACGGCAACACCCTGATCACCTGGAGTTCCGCCGGGCGGATCGATCTGGTCGACCCCGAGGGCACGCGTGTATGGGGGCTCGCCACCAGCCTGGGCACGGCCGTAGGCTTCAGCAACTGGTACCCCAGCCTCTACGTGGATTGAGGGATCGCCCGATTCCGGGCGAGGCTCAGTCGCTGGACCGTTTGGTCTGCTCCAGCGCGTCGCGCTCGAACCAACCGTCCGCGGACGCCCCGGCGCTGGCCGGCTCGGGGATCGCGATCTCGTCGACGGGGGCGGCGCTGGGACCATCGGTGGCAGGCGCCTCGCTGGCCTCCGCGGGCTCCCCGTCCCAGGGCTTCCACGACGTGCTCCCCGCTCCGGAGGAGCGCCGGGAGGGCCGGAACATCCGCTCCTCCTGCTTCTCGACCTCGGTCTCGGCGGTCTGCGCCCTGGCGAAGTACCAGCTCTGCTGCTCCATCGAGTCCAGGATCGCCAGCGGTACGACCACCTGATCGGGGCCCAGCGGCAGCGCGAGGGTGAGTTCGTCGTCGGCCAGGTTTCCGATCAGCACGGTGCCCGAATCGAGTTCGATTCGCCATTCGCCGTCCGGATCTTCGATGGGTCGCACCGACCGGCACTCGGACAGGAAGGGAGAGAACACCCCCAGGTCGTTCTCCATCACCACCCGGCTGGCCTCGGCGTCCACCAGGAAGTCGTCACCGTGGGTCGTCCGGACTCGATAGACCAGCCCCTCGGGCCACAGCTCGTCGCCCTGGGTCTGCACGCGCTCCAGGTCGCCGACCGGCAGGTCGACCTTGACCTGCTCGCCGCCGACGTCGATGCCCATGCCCAGCTCCGGGTTGTCCCAGCGGCCCACGAGCTCCGACCCGTTGCGCAACCAGATCTTCACGTGGCCGTCCGAGTTCTCGAGCTGTCCACCCTCGACGGGCAGCACCTCGCCGATGTGGGACAGGGGGATCTCCATCTTGCCCAGCCCCCCGTCCAGCACCAGGATCTCGGTCCGCAGCGTGCCGTACAGCACCTGCTCGTCGACCAGGGTCGCCCGGATCGGCGCCCCGTCGGAGCCACCACAGGCGGCCAGCGCGCCGAGAGCCAGGGTTCCGGTCACGATCGCCGCGTTCCTCAGTGTCGTCCACAAGATCATCGTGTCCTCCTCGCGGCGCCCGGTCGTCCGGCCGGTGTCGCCGTCTTCCCTTCCGACAGCTGCCCGCAGATAGGGTTCCCACGAATCTCACCCCGGCTCTGGTATCGTCGCCGGCGGAGACGACCTGTGACGCGAACGGCCCATCCGATTCCGATCCTGCTGCTGGCCCTGGCCACCGCCGCCCCTCCGGGCTGCCGGCCCCTGGATCGCTGCTGCGATCCCGGCGACTTCGTGGACGAAGACGCTCCGCGGCAGCCGGCCAACGGCGCCGGGTTCGTCCTGTCGTTCGACGACGCTTACGTGGATGCCTGGTGGGAGACGGCGGACCTGCTGGAGGCCCATGGTGCCCGGGCGACGTTCTTCGTATCCCGGATCGACCGGCTGGACGACGAGCAGGTCGAGCGGCTGCGGCAGCTCGAGGCCCGGGGGCACGAGGTCGGCTGCCACGGATACCGCCACCAGAAAGCCGGGGTGGTCGACCGGGAGCACGGCGCCGACGCCTGGGTCACCGAGGAGATCCTGCCCGCCCTCGACGCCTTCACCGACGAGGGACTGGCGCCCACCAGCTTCGCCTTCCCCCACGGCGAACACACGGACGACACGGGCGAGGCTGCGCTGCGGTACTTCGACAGGGTGCGAGGCAGCCGCTTCATCGGCCCGGTCCTCGAGGTCCGGGACGTGGACGCGGTGTTCCTGCCCGCGGCCGAGCTGCCGGGACGGCGGTTCTCGTGCAGCTTCGCCATCGACGAGCGCTACGGCATCACGTCCGATCGGTTGACTCGGGCCCTGGAGCGGGCGTCGGAGCGGGACGAGGTGCTCGCCCTGTACGGCCACGAGCCGCTGGAGAACGCGGGCGGCGGATACGAGACCTCCCATGCGCTGCTGCGGGTGTTGCTGGAGCAAGCGGCCGACGATGGGTTGCGCTCCTACCTGTACCGGGAGTTCGGCGACACCCCGTGATCAGCCGGACCCGTTCCTTGTCCGCGGTGCGGCCCGGAGTGTAGAGTCCTCGTGCGGTCCGGCAGCGCGGGGAGCACCATGCGAGACCAAGAAATCACGGTTCAAGAGCAGATCGAGCGGATGGCCGCAGAGTTCGCCCGGCAGCTCGTCGGAATGTTGAGCGTGACCCCGCTGGCCGAGGTGTCGGAGCTGCTGGCTCGGCCCCCGGATTCCGAGGAGCCACGCGAACGGGCGCGTCAGCGTTCTTGACAAGCGCGACGCGCGCCCACTATCCATAGTCCCATGCCCGCCAAGCGAGATCGTTCGACCGATAGCAAGCGCCCCCGCACCCGCCAGCTCGACTGGCCCGCCCGTGGGCAAACGGTGATCGTGCCCGTGGACCGCGGACTCTACCCCCTGGAGGTGATCCACGGCGCAGCCTACGTGATGACGGATCGAGCCTTCGTGTTGCTGGAGCCCGGAGAGGGCGACACCGTCCAGGTCCGCCTCTGCGGGCGCGAACCGCTCGATGACGACGGCCTGCGGCGGCTGGGGGGCGAGTTCGCCAACGAGCTGACCAACCAGGCCCTGCGCGCCACCCTGGACGAGAGCGGCCGCAAGATCCGCGAGTACATCATCGCCAAGTCCCACTTCTTCCACGACCAGGGCGGCCAGGATATCCAGAGTCTGCTGGACGCCACCATGCTCGAGGCCTTCGACGACGATCCCCTCGACATCGCGGTCCCGTGGGAGGAGAAGTACGGCGAGGGCGGCGAGGGCGGCGAGGGCGGCGAGGGCGGCAGCTGATGGCCCGTGAGCGCAGCGACAGCGGCCCGGTCGTCCCGGCCCCGGAGCTGGATCCCTCCCACCACGCAGGCGCCCGCGAGGCCAGCTTCCGCTTCCGTCACCTCGGCGAGCGTGTCGTGCTGACCAACGACGTGGGCGATTGGCTGGTGGTCGACCGCTCGGAGTTCGACGACATCGTCGCCGGACGGTTGGCCGGGGACGATCCCCTGCGGACGCGGCTCGCCGAACGGGGCCTGCTGCTGGACAGCATGGACGTGGAGCGCGCCGTCGAGCGCTACCGGCGACGGCACTCCCACGTGGGCAAGGCGCCCCATCTGCACATCGTGGTCACCACGCTGCGCTGCAACCAGGTCTGCACCTATTGCCACGCCAGCCGCGAGCCGATGTCGGCGACCGGCGCGGACATGGACATCGCGACGGCCAAGCAGGTCGTCGACCGGATCTTCGAGAGCCCGTCGCCCCAGCTGTCCATCGAGTTCCAGGGCGGCGAGCCGCTGGTCAACTTCGAGACGCTGCGCTTCATCGTCGAGTACGCGCGGGAGCGAAACGCCGACGAGCGCCGGGACCTGCAGTTCCTGCTGGTGACCAACCTGTCGGCGATGGACGAGGACAAGCTGGACTTCCTGGTGCGCAACGACGTGCTGATGTGCACCAGCCTCGACGGACCGCGCGAGCTGCACGACGGACAGCGCCGGCTGCTCGGCTCATCGGCCCACGATCAGGCGATCCGCTGGATCGAGCGCATCCACGAGGTGTACCGCGAGCAGGGACGCGATCCCCGCTCCTGGCACGTGGATGCCCTTCTCACCACCACCCGGCACAGTTTCGGCCACGCCCGGGAGATCATCGACGAGTACGTGCGACTCGGGATGCGGACCATCCACGTGCGCTCCCTCAACCCGATGGGTTTTGCCACCCGGACCTGGACCGAGATCGGCTACGACGCCGACGAGTTCGGCGTGTTCTGGAAGGAATGCTTCGCGTACATCCTCGAGCTCAACCTCGACGGCGTGGAGCTGATCGAGCGCGGGGCGGCCCTGTTCCTGGCCTCGATCCTGACCGACGAGCACCACGGCTACGTGGACCTGCGCTCCCCGTGTGGGGCCGGCATCGGCCAGATGGCCTACGACCAGGACGGTGTCGTCTACCCCTGCGACGAGGCGCGGATGGTGGCCCGGATGGGGGACGATCTGTTCCAGCTCGGCCAGGCAGACGGCGGTAAGCTGCCCGAGATGATGGGGCACGAGACCGTGCGCGCCATCGGCATCGCGTCGACCCTCGAAACCCTCCCCGGCTGCCGCGACTGCGCCTATCTTCCCTACTGCGGTGTCTGTCCGGTGTACGACTACGTGACCCAGGGGGACCTGTTCGGACACCGGCCGACCAACGACCGCTGCGCGCTCCACCTGTTGGCTCTGGACCACCTGTTCGATATATTGGCGACGGAGGACGAGGAGGTACGCCGAGTCTTCCAGCGCTGGACGATCAATCGCCCGCGCACGCGGACGGAGCTCGACTGATGGCGAAAAAGCGGAAGAGCAAACCGGTGAAGGCCGTCGAGCGGGCGCTGCCGAGCCTCAAGCGCAAGGCGAAGCTCTTTCTCCAGAGCGAGGAGGGCAAGCTGGCCAAGGGCAACGCGGCCGCGGCGGCGTCATCCCTGCTATTGCTGGGCGCCGCCCTCCCGGCCGAAGGGGCACCCCTCGACGTGATGGCCACCGGAGGCGAGCCCGGCCCGGCCCCTGACGCCGACGACGGCCTGGTGATGGGCCCCGAGCCCGACCCCCAGCATTGTTCGCACGCGTCCCACGGCTCCCACGGTTCCCACGGCTCCCACGGCTCCCACGGCTCCCACGGCTCCCACGGCTCCCACGGCTCCCATGGGCAGTGGTGAGGCCTACCCTCGCACCCCACCGACGGTCGACACTCTCGCGCTGATCGTCACCCGCTCGTGCGACCTGGATTGCGACTACTGCGCGGCCAGCAAACGTGACCTCCAGCTGGATGCCGACGTCGCCATCCGGGCGGTGCGCGGGTTTGCGGCCCGGGGCGGCCGCCGGGTCCGGCTGACCGGCGGCGAGCCGACCCTCCGCTGGGACACGGTCGAGGCGGTCCTGCGGGAGGCGGACCGGCTCCGAAGCGGCGACCAGCCGCTGACCGTGGAGCTGTGCACCAACGGCCGCACCCTCGACCCGGGCCGGCGGCGGACCCTCGACCGGAGCTGGATCCGGCTGACCGTGAGCGTCGATGGAACCCCGGACGTCCAGCGGGCATCGGGGCGGACGCCCCTGCCGGAGCTGGCCGGGCTCTTCTCCAGGCCGACCACCACGGTGACCCAGACCCTGTCGCCCCCGCTGGCCCACCGGGGCCTCGATGGCCTGATCCACATCTGGGAGCTGGGCGCCCGGCGGATCAACGTTCTGCCGGTCTACTACACCCGCTGGCGAGCCGAGGAACTGCGCGACCTGGACGAGGCGCTTGCCGGGATGGCCGAGTTCCTCAGGCCCCGCGTGGCCGATGGCCGCGCCCGGGTGCGCAACCTGGAGCGGCGGGGTACCGTGCCCCTGTTCGCCGACGATCTGACCGTGGATGTGGACGGCCGCGGCTACCGGACCAACCTCGTGCTGGCCGATCGGGTCACGGGCCCCCTGCTACCACGGCTCCGGGTCGACCTCGACGATCCGGCGCCGATCCCCGGGGACCTGGCGGACAGCCTCAGGCGGCTGCTGCCACCGGCCGTGCGCCGCTCCAATCGACGGGTGGACGCCGCGCTCGACCGCTTCGTGGCCGCGGTGCGCGCGCCGGCCCCGGCGCCCCGCCGACGCCGGGGGGTGCGCCCACGCCGGCTGGAATTCCACCTCTCGTACGCCTGTGACAACCACTGCCAGTTCTGCAGCGAAGACGATCGGTTGGCGCGCTGGCGGAGCGCTCCGGTGACCGCCCGTGAGGTCCGTCGCACCCTGAGCTCCCATGCCCGCGCCGGGGGTGATCACGTCCTGTTCACCGGCGGTGAACCGACGTTACACCCGGCCCTCGTCCACGCCCTGCAGCTCGCGCGCTCGCTCGGGATGCGGACCGCGATCGGAACCAGCGGGCAACGGCTGGGGGACAAGACGTTTGCTGCGCGGGTCCTGCCCTACCTGGACGAGCTCAGCCTCTCGCTCCACGGAGCCGACGCCGCCAGCCACGACGATGCCACCGGACGGCTCGGCAGCTTCGAGCAGCTGATGGCCGCCCGGGGCCACGCCGCCGCGCTGGCGCCCCACCTACCGGTCGCGGCCAACGCCGTGATCACCCGGCGCAACGTGGGCGCCCTTCCCGAGATCGTCGCGCTGTGCGCCGAAAAGCGCATCGACCGCTTGCTGGTCTCCAGCGTCGCGCCGGAGGGCGCCGCGCTACGGCGATACCGTCAGCTGGTGGTACCCCTCGAGCGCTGGCGGGATCTGGCCCCGGAGGCCGTGGCCCGCGGCGACGATGCGGGGGTCCGGCTGCGGTTCTTCGGCTTGCCCCTGTGCGCGCTGGGGGATGCGCGGGTGCGGTCCAACGACCTGTACTACGATGCGCGGGTCACCGTCGAGCGGTCGCGCGGACCGCGGGGGAGCGTGCGCCTGGGCCACGTGGTCACCCGCTACCCACGGCGCGGACGGCGGTGGACCCGGCGCTGCCGGCCCTGCCGATACCGCGAGGTGTGCGGCGGAGTGTTCCGGGCATACGTGGAGCGATTTGGCGACGATGAGATCCGCCCCATCCAAGGCTGAGACGACGCCACGCTGCGTGCTGGTCCACGACGGCGTGCGGATCATGGCCTCCGGCCTGCCAGCGCTGGCAGTTCACCTCGCGGCCCACGGCGTACCCACACGCGTCTGGAGTCTGCGCGCGGAGCGGACCGCGGGAATTCGGCGCGATCTGGCCACCGACCTGGCCGACGTGGACCTGTTGGGCATCTCGGTGCATTGGTTCTATCAGCTGCCTGCGGCGCTACGGCTGGTCCGGGTCGTCCGGACGGCCGGGTACGAGGGTTTTGTCGTGCTCGGCGGGTTCACCGCCAGCCTGTTCGCCCGCGAGCTCGTCGGGCGCCAGCGGGCCATCGACGGGGTGATCCGCGGCGACGGCGAGGCGCCGTTGCTCGCGCTGGCCCGGGAGCTGGAACGTGACGTCCCCCGGTTGCAACGGGTACCCAACCTGGTGTGGCGCGGTCCCCGCGGCGGGCTGCGGGTCCAGCGGCTGGACTACACGGGCGACCAGGCCGCGGTCGATGGGCTCGACTTCGGGCGCGTGGACGCCATCGAGAATCTGGACGCCTACCTCGTGGATTCGGCCTGGGGTGGAATCACCGACGGCAGCCCCCGGCTGTCGCCGGACTTCGCCCGCACCCACTACCTGGGGGCCGGCCGTGGTTGCAGCGTCGACTGTGCGACCTGCGGCGGCGGTCGGCGCGCCCACCGCCGCCACTCGGGGCGCCGCTGCGTGGTCTTCCGGGATCCTCGACGGCTGGTGGACGATGCGGTGGCGGCGACGGGCCTGGGCTGTACCAGCTTGCACGCCTGCTTCGACCCGGCGCCCAACGGCCGCCACTGGCACCGATTCATGGACGCCGTCGAGGAACGCGGGCTGCGGACCTCGATGCTGTTCGAGTCCTTCGGCCTGCCCGACGAACGGTTCCTGACCCGCTTTGCCCAGGTGTTCCGCCAGGGTGTCGTCGTGCTCTCTCCCGAGACCGCCGACGAGGAGCTGCGCGCCCGCAACCGCGGCTTCCCGTACAGCAACGACTCGCTGGACCGGACGCTGACCGCCGTGGGGCGGCTCGGGCTGCGAGCCCAGGTGTTCCTCGGCTACCTGGTACCGGGTGAGGACGCCCGCGGCCTCCACCGGACCCGGCGCTGGGCGAGGCGGCTGACGGGACGGCACGGCGAGTACGCCGATCTGTTGCACCTCCCCTACTCCACCGACCCGGGCTCGCCGCTGGCCGCCGACCCGGGCCGCTGGGGGATGCAACTCGACGTCGGCGACGGGGCCAGCTACCTGCGAGCCCTCGAACGCCGCGAACCCTGGCAGGACAACCTGCTCGCCCATCGGCCGGCCGAGGGAACAGCCGACCACTGGCGAGCGGTCACCCTGGGCGTCGAGCTGGAGCTGTCCTGCCGTCGCCTGCAGCCCGCGCTGGCGGACGAGATCGACGAGCGACTGGGCCACAAGTGTGACCGCTACTACCAGAGACTCGCCGGGATCCTGCTCGGCTCGACCGCCGGAGGTCGGCTGCGGCGGGAGCAGCTCGCCGCCGTCGTGCGGACCCACTGGGGGGCGGGCGGATGAGCGCGCCGCGCAACCTGGAGCTCAACCTGGGCAAGCTGTGCAACAACCGCTGCGTGTTCTGTCTGGACGGCCGAGCGCCGGCCGAGTCGCGGCGCTGGGTGCCCCTGGACCGTGCCCTCGGCGAACTCCGGGCGGCCCGGCGAGACGGCGCCCGGGCGCTTGGATTGCTCGGCGGCGAACCCACCGCCCACCCCCAGATCGTCGAGCTGGTCGAGGCCGCCAGGGAGCTGGGATTCGCTCGGATTTCGGTGAGTACCAACGCCCTGAAACTTGCGGACCGGGCGTTCGCTGATCGGCTGGTGGACGCCGGAGTCACCCGGTTCTCGGTGTCGATCCACGACCACCGCGCCGACGTCGAAGACGCGCTCACGGGCCGGTCGGGCAACTTCGACACCAAGCTGGCCGCCCTGGGCCACCTTCGAGAGCTGCGGCGGCAGGGACGGTTGCCGGACAACGTCTCCATCAACCCTGTGATCCACAGCCACAACGTGGATCAGCTGGCCCAGCTGGTGGCGTTCTTCGCCGAACGCGGCCTCCGAGACCAGCGATTCAACCTCATCCGCACCGACGCTTGCCCCGACCGGGGCCCGGAGCTCACCCCCCGGCTCGACCCGATCACCCGGGCGGTGACCGGCACGGTGGCGCTGGCCCTGCGCTCCCGGGGCGCGATCCAGGTGAGCTTCGGTGACTTGCCGTTGTGCGCCTACCCCTGGGAGGTGCTGTCCGAGCCCCGCCTCGCCCGGCAAGTCGTGGGCGAGGCCCGGGACCTGGACACCTGGGTCTCCGTGTTCATGGCGCCCCTCGACCGCGAGCGCGAGGCTTCTCGCTTCCACTGGGTCGACCGCAAGCGCGACGCGTTGAAGATCCAGCCCGACGATCCCTGTGGCGACTGCAAGCTGCGCCAGGCCTGCGAGGGGATCTGGCGATCCTACGTCCAGGTCCACGGCTGTGGCGATCTGACGGCTCAGCGTGCGGTGCCACGCTGGCGGTGATATGGATTCCCCGCCATGAGGACCTGCGTCGTCGTATTCGGCCGCGAGCCCATCGCCGGCCAGGTCAAGCGGAGGCTGGCGAGCACCCTGGGTGAGGGGGCGACGTTGGCCGTCTACCGCGCGCTGCTGGATCACGCCCTCGGCGCCGCGCTGGCGTCCGGTCTGCCGGTGACGTTCTCGCTGGCGGCGCCGCTGATCAGCCCGTGGCGACCGCCCGCGGGCGTGGACCTGGCCCTCCAGCCCGGGGGCGATCTCGGCCAGCGTATGGCGGGTGCATTCGCCGAGCGGTTCGAGGCGGGCTTCGACGCGGCGGAGGCGGGCGCGGCCGACGAACAACCGCCCAACACAAATCCGATGGCCACCACCCGCAGCAGACCCCAGCTCCATCTCGGCGTTCGAATCGTGCTCATCTTCCCACTCCCGCGTGGCGGATTCCCGCCGTTTCCGACCCCAGGTCGCGCTATACGGTAATGTCGCGATGTTCGAGTGACCATTACACTGCTGACCGCAGATGAGGTCCCGGGCTTTCAGTCCGCGCATTCTGCGCTCATAATCGGGATTCGACTCCGGTGCCGGCGGCACCTCACACGCGGAAGTGGACGGTGGAGATGACCCAGGCCAAGGAACTGACCAAGAAGCCCCTGTACCGGCTCAGCGACGGCAAGAAGCTGGGAGAGATCAAGGACATCCTCCTCGACGGGGAGGTCAAGCGCGTAGCCGCGGTCTTTCTGGGCAAGGAAGGGGTTTTCACCCGCAAGACCTTGATCGTGTTGCAGGACCAGGTCCGCGTCATGGGCGAGGACGCGTGGCTCACCGCCGGGAGTTCCGAGGTGCAGGATCTCAAGCAACTGGGCGGCGGCGAAGCCTTCGTGCTGGCGAACGACCTGCGCGGGCGCGAGCTGCAGACCGCCCGGGAGACCAAGATCGGCACGGTGGGGGACGTGGAGATCGACGAGCACGGCTACGTGACGGGCTTCAGCCTGGGCAAGGTGCACATCCAGGGCCCGGTGGCCAAACGCGGGATGGTGCCCCGGGGGACGGTCTCGTCGCTGGGGGACGGCGAGAGCCCGATGATCGTCGACCTGGAAGCCGCCGAGGCATCTGCCTTCGGCGAGTCGGATTGAGCTCGCTCCTCGCTCCTCAGCGATCGACCCGGCGCGGGACGGCCCGCTGACGCGCTGCGAGCTCCCCGAACCAACCGTCTGGCAGATCCTCCACCCCCACGCCGAGCACCCGGGCCACGATGGGCGCCGGATCGACGAACAGCGGGGTCAGCTCGTCCAGCTCGAATCCCTGACCCACTCCATCCAATCCGGCGCAGATGGGGTCCAGGGTGCAGATGGCGCAGACCTCCGCCTTGTCGTGGAGGAACCCCGTCTGCCGCACCCGGCCCTTGTCGTCCAGGAAGTGGGTCGTGCGCTCCTCCCCCTTGACGATCTTGCGGGTCTCGGTGGAGGCGTGGGCGAAGCCGGTCATGTAGCACAGGGGCACCCGCTCGACCCGGAACGAGCGGCCGCCGGCCTGGAGCCAGCGCAGGGCCCTGTGCAGCGACAGCTCGAACGCCCACAACCGGGGAACGGTCTCGGGGTGTTCAGCGACCCGGTTCATGAAGGGGTCCAGGTTGTTGAACACCACGTGGCGGACGAACCCGAACCGGCCCACGACCGCTCGCACCAGGCCGTCGAGGTGGTCGGCATTGGCCCGGTTGATGACCGCGTTGAGATCCACGCTCACGGCCGGCTGGAGTCGTTCCAGGTGCTCCAACGCTGCCCAGGCCCGATCGAAGGACTCGGCCACACCGGTCAGGGCGGCGACCACGTCGCGGCGGTGGGAGTACAGGCTGAGGTGCACGTGGGCCAGCCCGGCCTCGGCCAGCGCCGGGCCCAGCCCCGGCTCCGCCCCGATGCGCTGACCGTTGGTCACGATCCGCGGGGGTAAACCCGACGCGACCGCGTGGGCGATCATCGCCGGGAGTTCCGGGTGCAGCGTGGGTTCGCCGCCGGTCAGGATCACGCCCTGATATCCGGCCTCCGCCAGCTCGTCGATGCGGGCGACGGCGCTGGGGAGCTCCAGGTCCACGTCCAGCTCCGGGTTGGAACAGAACAGACAGCACTGGTTACAGCGACGCGTCACCTGCACGTAGCCCAGGTTGGCCATCAGCCGGTCCCCCCGCCGGTCACCGGCCGGAACTCGCCGAATCCGTACCGCTCGGGGTATTCCCGCCACGGTCCCTCACACGCGTCGAACCAGCGGCAGTCCCGGCAGGCGGGCCCTTTGAGCTTGCCTTCGTGGAGCCGGTACTCCCGGTAGTCCTCCACGGTGACCCCGGCATCGACCACCCGCGTCGGCGGGATGCGGGACTCGACAACACAGCCCTCCAACCCGGGCAGGATGCAGTAGGGAACGGCCTCGGTCATGGCCGGCACCCGGGCGGCAAGTCCGAGCCGCAGACTCCGCGCGAGCGCCGGGGCGATCAGCTCCATCCGCGGGACCAGGGAGGTGAACGACGCGGTGACCGCCCCCACCGGGTGGACGAAGGCGAGCTGGAACTGGGTCACGTCCAGCGCGAGCAGCAGGCGCGCCAGCCGGGGCAGGGTCGGCGCGTTGGAACGGACCACCACCGAGTTGGTGACGACGGGCATGCCGAGGGCCCGCAGGTTGCGGATCCCCGCGACGGTCTGCGTAAACGAGCCGGGGGCCCGCGTCAGGTGATCGTGGAGCGGCGCGACGTGGCCGTGGAGCGCGGGGGAGAACTCCGTGGCGCCGGCTCCGATCAACCGCTCGCAGTAGGCGAGTGAAGCGAACATCCGACCGTTGCTCTGGATCTGGATCGGCGAGTATCCGAGCTCGCGGGCCCGGGTCACCAGGTCGGGCAGATCCGGCCGCAGGGTCGGCTCCCCGCCGGTGAACACCACCCCCGCAGCGGTGCTCCGCGACGACTCCAGCTCGGCCAGCAAGGACCCGAGCGCGGGCGTGGCCGCCGTCTTGCGTTTGTCGCCCTGCACGCAGAACCGGCAGCGGTTGTTGCACGAAAAACCGATCTTGAGATCCAGGCGCGGAGCCGGCCCGGTCATCGCTGCGCTCCCGACGACGGCGCCAGGGTCGGCGCCACCCGCGACAGCTCCGGGAAACGGCCGCGCAGATGTCGTACGAAACTCCCGTAGATCCGTCCCACCGAGCGGTTGTCGCGCGCCACGTCCTCGGGGTAGGTCAGCTCGACCAGGGTAGCGTTGTCCGGCCGCCGGGCGGCCAGGGAATCGAAGGAGCCCAGGTCACCCAGGTCGCCCGCGCGGAATGACGCTGGCTCCGCCGTCCGGATCAAGAACCCGTTGCCGTGGTAGAGCGTGCCGTCGAAATCGACGGTCAACTCGCCGTTGAGCAGCATCGGATCCCGGAAGGAACGCAGGTTGATCCACTCCAGCGGCGGCAGCTCGTCGCCCGCGAAGTACCGTTCCTCGATGGCGGACAGCTGGGCGGCGAAGGTCTGTTTGTCGGCGCGTGACCAGCGCGCCGCGAGGGCGTAGTTCACCTGGATCGCGCGCAAGCCCAGGTCCGCGATGTGGGCAAACGAGTCCGCCATCCGCGCCACCGTGTCCGGGGTGACCACCATGATCACCTCGTGGTCGATGGTGGACTCGACCAGGGCTCGTACCGCGCGACGAACCAGGGCGTAGGAGTCCGCGGTCGGAACGGCGGGGAGGCGGTGCCGCGTGTGGACCTCACGCGGGCCATCGATGCTCAGCTCGATCTTGACTGGCCAGTCCGCGATCCGGTCCAGCAACGCGGCGTCGAGGGCCAGTCCATTGGTGCTCAGGATCACACCCAGCCGCTTGCCCAGCTGGCGGGCCCGGGCCAGCGCCCGCTCGATCCCCGGCAGCACCAGCTCGGGGAGGAGCAGGGCCTCGCCGCCGAAGAACTGGAGGATCGCGGCGTCGGCGTCCGTCGACAGCAGCAACTCCACCGCCTCGTCGAGGGTGGAACGGTCCATCTCGTGGCCCGCGCGCTTGTCCGCCGGGCAGTAGGTGCAGCGCAGGGAGCAGTCGCGAGTGGGGATCAACACCAGCCGCGGATCCCCGCTCTCCAGCACCGTCCGGGCTTCCCGCGCCACCGCCGGGGCGGGGCCCAGATCGGCGGCTGCGGCCCAGATCCGATCGGCCACCCTGGGTGGGAGTTCACCGCGGCGCGCCCGCGCCATCCGCCCGAACACCAGCCGCCGCCCGGCGCGGTGGAGGCGGCGGATGGCCCGGCGCACCCGGCGGCGGCGCCCCGGGTCGACCACGGTCGGGAGGTGCTCCCGCAGCCAGCGCTCCAACCCCGTGGCCAGGGAGGTCGCCGTCGCCGCCGCGTCCAGCCAGGCAGGCCAAGCCTCGCAGGCCGCCTGGACGTCGGGGTCGGACGGGAGTTCGCGGATCACCCGTGGATAGTCCAGCTCCGGGTGGTCCGTCTCCGACCAGATCCCGTCGAGTTCCAGGTGCTCGCCCAGGCGGGCAATGGAAAGGCCCCGGGCCAGGGAGGCAAAGCGCGCGGACGGGTAGACCGGCACCAGGAACGGCACCACCGGGATGCGCAGGAAGAACGTCTCGGGGAACGCGAGCTTCAGGTCCGCCACCGCCAGCAGGCTGTCCACCAGATCGTCCAGCGTGGTGCCGCGATTGGCCAGGATCAGATAGACATCGTGCACGATCCCGCGCCGGTCCAGCCCCTCCACGAGGGCGCGCACGTCCGCGGCCCGGTACCCCTTGCCCAGCCGCCGCAGATCCGCGTCTGCCAGCGACTCGACCCCCAGGTGGATCCAGCCACCGGCATCGCCGGACAGGGCCACTGGCGCCTTCCCGGCGGGCCACGCGCGACGTTCGCTCGCGTCCTGGAACAACCCGGGGGTGAGGGCGTCGAGCAGATCGTCGTCCACGCTCACCTTCTCGCCGTCCCGGAGCAGGAAGTCGCGGACCGACGCCTGCAGCGCAGCCAGCTGGAATCCGCTGTCTGCCACCGCCGACGCGACGTCCCGCGCCCGATCCCGGTCGCAGCAGAAGTCGTCGTCACAGATCTGGATCCGGCGCGCGATCCGGGGCGGATCGCCGTCGAACAACCCGGACAGGTGGGCCCCGTACGCGGTCAGCAGGCAGGCGACACCCTCGCCGTCGAGGCCCTGCTGACCTCCGCGCCCCGGGGTGGTGCAGAACGGGCAGGCGTGGGTGCATCCGCGGGCCGTCTCCAGGCTCAGCCCCCGCGTCAGGTGCCGCCGCTGCAGGAGCGAGAAGTCCAGTCGCCGATCGGTCAGGGGCGGATCGGGCACCCGGCCCGTGTGGCCCGCCAGCAGCAGCCCCTCACGCTCGTAGAGCAGACCGTCCATCGCCAGCAGCGCCCGCTGGACCGCCGCATCGGGGCGGCCGCCCCGCAGTAGCCGCGCCAGCACGGGCAACCGCGCCTCGCCGGGCCCCCGGAGGACCGTCTGGGCGCCGGGGACATGGGCCAGCGCCTGGATCGGTGTCAGCGTCGGCAGCGGACCGCCGAGGACCACGTGCCCTCCCCAGCCACCGGCCAGCCGATCGCAGAGGGTGCGAACCGCGTCCAGGCACCCCTCGAGCACGGTGATCCCGACCAGGTCCGGAGGCTCGTCCGCCAGCGCCGCGGACATGGGCATCCAGGGCTCGAGGCCGCGCTCGCGATGGTACCGGCCCCCGACCAGCTGCACGACAACACCCTCGGCCCGCAGGCTGGAGGCCAGCGCGAAGCTGCCGCCCGCGATCTCCGGGCGGGGCCGGTCCGGGTGATCCGGGTCGACGAAGGGGTTCTCCATTAGCAGCACCCGCCCGGGACTGCGGCGGGCGGCCCTCGCCACCCGCGCGGGCCGGGTCGCGGGGCCCGGGCCGGCCGCGTTCAGTGCTGCGGCGACCAGCCGCTCGAGCTCGGTGGGGGAAGAGCGGGCGTGGTCCAGGTGTACGGTCAGCCTGGCGCCCGCTGGCCCGACCTCGGCGGTGGGCGGCGAGGAGCGGCGGCCGCAGCGCAGGCGGACATCCACCAGAGGCCCGACCCCACCGCGGTCTGCCGCCTCCCCCACCGCCCGGTAGAGTCGCAGCAACGTCGCCCGCGGCAGGTCGCGGCGGGACGCGAGGATCCGCACCGCCGCGCTCGGCGCGGCGGGTGCGACGACGATCCGGCCCTCCTCCTGGAAGGGGACGCGGGGCGCGGCGCGGATCACGTCTCCGGGGTCGCGCGGGCCTCGAGGGTGCGGGCCAGCGCGATGTTCAGCAGCTCACCGGCAACCCGATCGGGGTCGTCGTGGTCGGTGGTCAGGCTCACCGACAGTCCGGAACCGGTGCGCCGCACGGCGATCCGGGCCACGGAGCGGAACTCGTCCGCGGTGTCTCGGATGGCCTGCTCGTCGTAGAGTTCGTAGTCCAGCCGAAGTCGAAGCGTGTCGGACATCGCGCGGCTCCCGGGACGATGCGGTACAATTCGTGGGTACGATAGCATCGTCGCGAGGCGCGCGCGCTGGGGCTCGGCTGCTGGACTGCGAAGCGAACCCCGGCGGGAGGATCCACTGGTGAAGGACTGCCTGCTCCTGTACGTGGACCAGCCACGACGTCATCTGGACTTCCAGAAGGCCTTCTCGGCCGACCATGCCGTGCGCTGTGTGCCCAGCGGTCGCGAGGCCCTCGAGGTGCTCGCGCGCAAGCCAGCGGTGGCCGTGGTCACGGCCCACAACTTGCGGGACATGTCCGGGATCGAGCTGTGCGACCAGGTGCGGCGCCGCTTCCCCGGCACGATCCGCGTCCTGCTGACCACCCCCGGCGGCAAGGCCCACGCCCTCGACGCCCTCAACGCCGGGACGATCCAGCGCTTTCTGGTGGAACCGTGGGATTCGGACGTCCTGCGCCAGGTGCTGCGGGACCAGGTGCACAGGGTGCGCCGGGAGCAACGGATCCGGCGGCTGAAGGCCAAGCTCACCGAACAGCGCCCCGCGGACGACCTCGCGGTCACCTGGGCGTGTCTGCTCAACGACCTGTCGCGCACCAGCCGCACCGTCGCCAACTGCTGCGGCACCTTCGAGCTGCTGCTCGACTCACTCAACGGGGTCGTCGACGATGACGTGTACGGAGAGCTCGCGGCGGAGTTCACCAAGCTCCAGGCGGTCACCAGCTATCTGACCGATCTGCACTCCAAGACCGACATGCGCTTCAGGCAGCGCTCCCTCTCCGACGAGGTCTACCGGCTGTCGGATCTGATCAACGCCACCGTGGCCTTGGTCCAACTCGACTCCGTCGTCGGACCTCGACTCGCCGTGGACTGCCCGCCGGACCTGCTCGTCGATGTCGACCGGACCGACCTGAGCCGGATCGTGATGAACCTGATCCTCAACGCGCTGCAGGCGTTCGAGGCCGCCGGCCTCGACCACGGCCGCATCGAGGTCCGCGCGGAGGCCGAGGGCGGGCGGGCAGTGATCGCGGTGGACGACAACGGCCCCGGCATTCCGGTTGAGCTCACCTCGCAGATCTTCGAGCCGTTCTACACGACCAAGGACGACTCCGACCATACGGGGCTCGGCCTCACGATCTGCAAGGAGCTGGTCGCCACCCACGGCGGCGAGCTGGAGGTCGTGACCAACGACAGCGGCGACGGCACGACGGTCTTCGTGAAGATCCCCCTCGCCAAGCCCGGTCTGCGGACCTGACCGCCAGCGTTCCGTCCGCCCGCAGATCACCCCGCCATCGGCGATAGACCGTCGGAGTCGAACCGTTCGACGTAGACCCGCCACAGGCCGCTGCACCGCTCCCGCCGCCGGCAGGGTTCGCAGGCCGGGGGGTGGGTCAACTCGTCCACCGCCGGTGCCGGATCACGCCACCACCACTCGTCGTGGAAGGGCGCCCGCGAGTCCAGCACGCAGACCGGTAGGCCGCAATGGGCGATGATCCGCGCCCGGTGTCGTCGACGCCACCGCTCCGGCGGCGTCGACAGGTGCCCGACCCGGCGTGCCAGCCGCCCCACCGGACCCTCGCGGCTCGCCAGCGCCGCCCGGCTCCTGGCCAACGCCCATCCCGCCCCGCCGAGGCGTGACGACAGCGGGGCGCGGGCCGGCACGAAGCGGTCCAGCGCGGCCCGCAGCGGCGGTCCGACCTGATCCAGGGACGGCATCAGCCCCGGCTCCTGCCGCACCCGGTAGGTGGGGATGGCCAGGGTGAAGACCACCTGGAGCGGCCGGCCCGCGAACCGGGCGCGCACGTGGTCCGCAAAGGCCTCGAGGTGGCTGACGTTTCCCTGGCAGATCACGTGACACAGGGAGATCTGGAGCCCGGCGTCGGCCGCCCGATCAATCCCCGCCAGCGTACGCGCGAAGCCGCCAGGGGTGCCGGTCAACCGGTCCGACAGCCCGGGTTGGTGGGCGTGCAGCGAGACCAACACGTTGGTCAGACCTGCGGCGCGGAGCGACTCTGCCAGGCCCGGCCGATCGAGCGCCATCCCGTTGGTCTGCAACTCCACCCGCCGGAACCCGGCGGCCCGTGCCCCGCTGACGACCTGCTCGAGCTCCGGGACCAGGGTCGCCTCCCCCCCGCTCAGGGTCAGCAGACGCGCGCGCTCCGCCAGCCCGGGGAACAGCGCGAGCGCGGCCTCGGGATCCAGGCGGTTCGCCGCATCGGCGGGTGACTTGCAGAACACGCAGCGCTGATCGCAGCGGGCGGTGAGCTTGACCTCGGCGACACCGCCGTGGACGAATCGCTCCCGGGGGTCGCTGGCAGCAGCGCCCGTCATCGGCCGCCTGTCCGGGGCACGAGCCCCTCGACCCCGAACACCGCCTCGTACTCCCGGTGATGGCCGGGGCAGCGGTCCGCCGCCGCGCAGCCGCTGGCCAGGGAGCACGGGACGCGCAGCTTGGCCGCGGCGCCCGGTTCGTCGAGCTTGCCGTCGCGGATCCCCACCGGCCGGGCAGCCGTCCGGGGCACCTCCAGTCCGGCGTCCAGCACACAGGGCGGGAGCTGGGCGACAAATCCCCTGGCTGCCAGCACGTCTGTTACGGGGGGGGCGAGGGCGCGCAGGGCCGCGGCGGCGGTGGCATGGGAGAAGGCGAACGCCCGGTAGTGCTGCGGATCCTCCAGCGACGGGCCCGGGATCAACACCGACGCGGGCTCGCCGAGCCCCAGGGTTCTCCCCAACGCCAGCATGCCCACCAGATCGTCCAGATTCTGGCGCACCACCACCAGATGGAACCGCACCTCGAGCTGTTCCGCCGCGTTACGCACGCCAGTCACCGTCTCGTCGAAAGATCCCGGCGCCCCGGCGACCGTGTCGTGGACGGCCGCGCTCCCGCCCAGCAGGGGGACGTCCAGGTGGGTCAGTCCGGCGTCGATCAGCCGCCTCAGCAGCCCCGGATCCGCCAGCGCGCGGCCCGACGACCAGGCCTCGATCCGCCGGTAGCCCAGGTCCCGGGCGTGGGCCACGAACGCGACGATATCCGGGTGTTCGAGGGGCTCGACAGCCACCAGCCGCACCGAGCGATATCCGCCCCTGCGCGCAACTGCCAACGGCCCGTGGAATGCCTCCAGGTCCTCCAGAGGCCAGGGCGCCCGGTTGTGCTCCTGGATCAGCCTCGTGGTGCAAAACACGCACGCGTTGCGGCACCCGGTCCGGACGACCAGCGAAACGGCGCCCTCGCCTGAGTGCTCCCGGATCGGCACCGAGCCTTCGTGGGTCCGCGGGGGTGGCGGCGCCTCGCTCAGCTGTCGTAGAAAACCCGCCCGATCCACGACCCGTAGCGGTCCTCGCCCCCCTTGGCCCCCGCCGGGACCATCGGCCCAGAGCGCCTGGAGGCCCACCTCTGCGGCGGTCCGCGCGAGGCGCCGCTGCGACGGTTCTGCCAGGGACGTCGGCGTCCGGGCCAGCAACCAACCTGACCCGCCAACACGGGCCAGGTTGCGCGCGCCCGCGAGTGCCTGGACGAACGCCCCCTCAGCCCGTGTGCTCCGGTCGTGAACGGCTGGGTCGGGATCAAGCAGGGTCACCGCCACCGCGTCCAACCGCAGCCCGGCCACGGCGGCGGCAGCGGCGGGGTAGGCCAGCATCCGCCCGTTGGTGACCAACGCCACACGGGCCGCCCCCCCCTGACGGGCGGCGTGGACCAGGTCGGCCAGGTCCCGGCGCAGGGTGGGCTCCCCGGGTCCGGTCAGCACCACGGCGGCCGGGCGGCCGGCGGTGGTGGCCGCGCGGACCGCATCGGCGGTCAGCCATGGCACACCGTCCGGCTCACAACCATCGCAGCGCGAATTGCACGGACCGCCGACCGGCAGCCACAGCGGTGAGAGGTTGGGGTCCACGGCGCTCCGGGGCGCGTCTGGCGCCCGGGCCATTGTAGCCTCCGTCCGCATCCGGGCCAGTGCGGCGGTGGCCGCCCCTCTCGGCCCCTGCTAGAGTGCCAGCCGGTGTCGTCAGGACTCACCGATATCGAGCGCGAACGGATAGCGGCCGAAGCCCGCCACTGGGTACGGATCGCACGGGTGTGCAACAACCGCTGCGCGTTCTGTCTCGACAGCGACGCCCAGGACGGCACGCTGGCGTCGCGCGAGGAGGTCGAGGCGGAGCTGGTCCGGGGACGAGACCAGGGCGCACACCGGCTGATCCTCAGCGGCGGAGAGGCATCGATCCACCCGGACTTCCTCCACTTCGTGCGCCGCGGCCGCGAGCTCGGCTACGGCCACGTCCAGACCATCACCAACGGCCGGATGCTGGCCTATCCGGATTTCGTGCGACGGGCCGTCGAGGCCGGCCTGGACGAGGTGACGTTCTCCCTCCACGGCCACGACGCAGACCTCCACGATAGCCTCACCGGCGTGCCGGGTTCCTTCGTCCAGACGAACCGCGGGATCCGCAACGCCGTGGCCAGCGGGCGGCTGATCGTGTCGGGGGACGTGGTCATCAACCGGCGTAACGTGACCCATCTGCGCCAGGTGATGGAGCACTTCATCCGGCTGGGCGTGCGGGAGATCGATCTGCTGATGGTGGTTCCCTTCGGCCGGGCCACACCCGGCGACGGTGACAGCCTGATGGTGGACGCCGCCGACGCCCTCGCCCCGCTGCATCGGGCCCTGCAGCTGACGGCGGAGCCAGGGCTGATGATCTGGACGAACCGCCTCGATCCGCGCCTCCTCGAGGGTTTCGAGAGCCTGATCCAGGACCCCCACAAGCTCCACGACGAGGTCCGCGGGCGGCGGCACCTGTTCGACCAGCTACTCGATGGCGGCGCCATGCGCTGCGTGGGCGACCGTTGCACCCACTGCTTCATCCGTCCCCTCTGCGAGCAACTCGGCGCCGCCGCTGCCGAGCTGCGGGCCGGCGTCCCGAACCTGCTGCGGGTGGACACGCGCGGCCCCTCACCGACCCCGGCGGCCCGGGCCCTGCTGGAGACACCTCGTCGCTGGCTGTGGGTGCGAGCTCGGAACGCGGCCGAGGTCGTGACGTTGCCAGGTGCGGCAGCAGCCCGGGCGCTCTGGCTGTCCCTCGACGATCACCGGGGGCTGCTCCCGGCCCTCGAGGCGGCCGGTCTCCCGCACCCCACCCGCCTGCTGCCTCCGGATGCGTCCCAGCTCGAGGCGGCGCTGGCCCTCACCCCCCCAGAGCTGGTGGTGACCGTCGGCGCCGAGACCGCGCCCTTGCTCCCGGCGCTGAAACCCGCCGGGCCCACCCGGGTGTTGCTCGCGCCGGTCGCCGAGCTGACACTGGCACGGGCCCGCGACCTCGGCGTGGACCTGTCCGCGGCGCTGGCGGGCGTTCCATACGACGGCGCCGTGGACATTCCCCCGTGCCTCGGGGGCCACGCCGATGTCGAGTACGCCGATGCCTTCCCCCTGGCCGCGGTGGACGCCGGAGGGCGCCTGGACCTGCACCGCTTCGTCGACTCCTTCATCCGTCGCCGCTACCGGATCAAGAGCCTGCGGTGCACGGACTGCCTACACGACAGCGGCTGCCGGGGCATCGGCCTCCAGCGGGCGCGGGTAGACGGACTCGCCACGCTGTCGCCAGTGGGACGCTGACGATGGGCCACCACGCACTCGCGCTGCCGCTGCTCTGGCTGGCGGGGACCACCATCCGGGACGACCTGGCCCACGGCCGGATCGCCAACCGTCGGCTGGCCATCGCGCTCGGGCTGGGCGGCGCTCTCTACATGCTGCTGGCGCTCCTGGAACTGGCCGGTGCGGAACCGTGGCTGCTGGCCGGCGCAGCGCCAAGGGGACCGTGGCACTGGCTGGTCGGTGTATCGCTGAACCTGGTCCTGGGCCTGGTGTCGGCCATCGGCCTGTGGTTGCTCGGGGTCTGGGCCGCGGGGGACGCCAAGCTGTTCGCCGTCTACGCGTTCCTGGTGCCACCGGCCTGCTACGTCCGGTCCTACCTGCCGGGATTCCCAGCGCTGGCGCTTCTCGTCAACGTGTTCGTGCTGGTGTTCTTGCTGCTGGCTGCCGACCTGGCGCGGACGGGCATACCGGCGGCGGTGAAGACGCTGGCGGATCCCGGGCGGCGCAGGGAGCTGGCGCGCGGGGCGCCGGCCGCCATCGTCCGGGCCCTCCCCTTGCTGCTGGCGTTCACCGCGATGTTCGCCGGCATCCGTGCCCTGCGAGAGGCCAGCCGGGACACGCTGGAACCGTTCCTGGGCGTGGGCGACTTCACGATGTTCCTCCTGCTGTTCGCCCTCTTCCGGCCGCTGGCCAGGGTGTTCGTGACCCGCCCTGGGGCCATCGTGTTCTCGGGTCTGGCCGTGGCGGCGCTGGTCTTCCTGGGTGCACGCCATGGCGTCGCCGCCCTGCCAGGCCTCGTGGTGCCCAGCGCCTACGCGGTCGTGCTGCTCGTCTTCGCGCGGGCCTATCCGGGCATCGGCCCTGCGACCGCACGCACGCGGGTCGGCGAGTTGCGGCCGGGGTTGATGCTGGCCCCCACCTCGCTGCAGCGCCTCCGCACCCGCGAGGAGCAAGAGCTCGCCGAGCTCGGGGATTCGGCGCCCGAACCGGAGGACGAACCCCCGGGCACCACGCCGCGGCCGACGCGGCTCGGGGCGGTGACCGCCGACGGCCTGACCGCCGAACAGATCCGTTACATCCGCACCCGCTACAACGACGACGAGCCCATCGAGGTGGCACGGACCCTGCCCTTCTCGCCGCTGCTGGCAGGCGGCGCCGCGGTCACCTACCTGGTGGGCGGGCCGCTGACGATGTACCTGACGATTGGGTAGGATGCCCGGCACGGGCCCTGGCCCGCCGAGGGAGACACCATGAGATCGGTTCTCCTGATCCTCGCGCTCGCCGTCGCCGCCGTCCCCCCCCTCGGGGCGCGTGCCGCACGCTCGCTCGCCGTTCTGCCCCTGGAACAGGGAGCGGGTAGCGAGCAGTACGCGGGCCTCGGGACGGCTCTGGCCGGCATGCTGGTCTCTGATCTGTCCAGCACCGAAGCCCTGCAGCTGGTGGAACGTAGCCGGCTGGACGAGGTGCTGGCCGAGATGGAGCTCGCCGCAACCGGATTCCTGGATCCCGACACCGCTCAGCAGCTCGGTCAGGGACTGGGGGCGGAGTTGCTGGTGGCAGGCAGCTACTCGGTGGTGGCCGAGTCCTTCCTGCTGGACGCCCGGATCGTGGAGGTGGAGTCGGGGTCCGTGCTCAAGGCGGTGGACGTCCAGGGGACGGTGGCCGACTTCGTCACCGTCGAGAAGGACCTGGTCGAGGCACTGCTCGATGGCCTCGCCGTGGAGATCAGTTCGTCGGAGCGCCGCAAGCTCCTGAACGATGCTCCCACGGAGAGCTTCCCGGCGTTCGCCGCGTACGGAGAGGGGCTCGCCAGCCAGGCCGCGGGTAGGATCGCCGACGCTCGCTCCTCGTTCGAGGCCGCTCTGGAGCTGGATCCCCAGTTCGTCGAGGCGCGCGAAGCGGTCTCCGCCCTGCGATCGCTGGTGGAGGACGAGCGGGCCCGCGAGGCGCTGACCAAGGCCGAGAAGAAGGCGGCGGTGTTGGCCGGCGTGCTCGACGCCGTGCCCGACGAGCGCACACGGCCGGCGGACTTCGACGACGATGTGCACAGCACCGCCGCCCTCGGGCTGCGCTGGATGGTGCTCAAGGAGCTGGAGCTGCACTGCCATTGCTACGAAGAGATGTTGCATTACGGCGACCGGGTCGGCTGGCTCGTCCACACACCCGAGCCGGCCGACGGCTACGACCTGTTCGAGCACACCATGTTGCGGGCCATCGACCTGGAGCTGATCAAACATCCGGGCACCCTGCGGACCATCCCCTTCGACCGCCCGAGCGTGGCCAGCATGCCCGGACTGTTCTACCGGATCGACCGCTATGTCCTCGATCTGGATGCCTCCGCGCCCGGCGACGGCAAGGGGCGCGGCCTGCTCGGCGCGATGTTCCTGTGCCACGGCCCGGCCGAGCAACTGGCCCAGGCGCGGCGCATCCAGCAGGCCGTACGCGAGGCTGGCGTCGCGGACACCGAGACCGACGCCAGCACCTACCCGGGCGTGACCCTCGACGACCACCTGGAGACCATCTGGGCGTTGATCCACGCCCACGAGTTCGGCATGACCGCCGAGGTCCAGCGCGCGGCCGAGGCCGTGGTCGAGAAACAACCCACGGAGATGGGTCGCAAGTGGGCGGTCCGGCGAGCCGGAGACATCGCCGAGGCCGGCGACGGCTGGGATCGGCGTGAGGCGCTGCGTGGGGGGCTCACCACCTCCACCCTGCGGCAACTCAACCAGACCCTGGTCGACGGGACGGAGGGCCCGGTCCGCCGCGACACCCCGTACTGTGCGGCGTTCGCCGCCGATTCGGTGTCCTCGGCGACACACAACCTCGAGATGCTGGCCAAGGACGAGGCCCGGGCCGGACGTATGTACCTGCGCTGGTCAGAGGCCCGGATGGGCCCGGTGGTGTCGCCCCTGCGCGACATGGGCTGTGTGGACGGTCAGCCCGGCCGCTTCGACGACGTGTTCGCGGTCTACGCCTGGGTCGGCACCGCGGGCGAACGAACGAGGACGGAACACGCTGGTGGCGAGGACTGCATCGAGGCACTGGAGTCCCTCCCACGGCGGGTCGACCCCGCCCAGCTGGACTCGGCCCGGGGCAACGAGGATCTTCACCAGCGGTACGCCAAGATCGCCCTGGACTGGTACTACTCGGCCCTCGTGGCCCGGCGCTGCGTGGAGGATCCCCGCTGAGGTCCGTCATCCCGCTGGCGCTGCTGCTAGCCGGCCTGACCATCGGCTGTCCCGTCGCCGAGCCCCTGGAGGTGACGGCGACGGTCAGCGCCGAGATCCCGACGGTGATCACGGTGACCTGGGACGCTGCCGGAGACGGGGTCACTGGCCATGTGGACTTCCAGTTCGAGGGTGCCGTGAGGCGACGCGCCGTCGCTCGGGCGCCGGACGCGGGGCGGCTCGAGGCGGTACTCGTGGGGTTACCGCCCGGGACCGACGTCACCCTCCAGGCCACCGAGGTGAGCGACGACTGGACGCGGAGCAGCGATGAGGTGGTGGTGACCACCGGGCCCCGTCCCTCCTGGGTGCCGACGGTCCAGCTCGACGAGGAGTCCTGGGATGCCAGCCAGGCGACTTCGGGATTCCTCGTGACCAGCTTCGTGCCCGGGCCAGCGGCCATCCTCGACGGGGACGGCGAGGTCGTGTGGTGGCACCAGCCGGACGTGGAGTACGCCCACAGCATCACACGCGCGGTATTGAGCCCCGATGGCGACGGCATCTGGTACCTGTCGTGGACCAACCTGCACCACGGTGGACCCGAAAATTCCATGCGACAGATCGTCAGGGTCTCGTTCGATGGCAGCGTGGTCGAGAGCACGCCGGTACAGGGCGCCCACCACGACTTCGTGCTGCTGCCGGAGGGCGGGGTGGCCTCGTTGATGTACGACGCGCGGGAGGTGGAGGGCGTCGTGGTGTCGGCCGACCAGCTGGTCGAGGTGGCGGATGACGGATCGACGCGCCAGGTCTGGACGGTCTGGGATCACGTGGAATTCGACCCGGACGTGGAGTACGAGGGCGGCGAGCGCTGGGGTCACTGTAACGCCGTCGACCACGATCCCGTGGAGGACGTCTACCACGTGTCCTGCCGCAACTTCAGCGCGATCTTCAAGATCCACAGGGATAGCGGGGAGGTGCTCTGGCAGCTGGGATCCGACGGGGACTTCGAGCTGACCGGCGACGGGAGCTGGTTCGAGAACGAGCACCAGTTCGAGATCCGCGACGACCGAGCGCTGGTGTTCGACAACGCGATCCCCACCGAGGCCACCAGCGCGGCCCGCGAATACTCCCTGGACGAGGCGTCCGGGACCGCCACGGAGATCTGGTCCTACGCACCCGACCCGGGGTTGGGGGTGTTCGCGTTTGGCGACGTGTCCAGGCTGCCGGGCGGGAACACGCTGGTCACATGGGGTTCCAGTGGGCGGATCGACGAGGTCACCACGGACGGCGAGATCGTCCGGCGGCTTGACGTGGGGCTCGGGGCGGGGGTCGGCTACACCACCTGGGTCGAGGCGCTGACGTCCGAGCCCTGAAGAGAACCGGTCAGAGCGCCGCGGAGACACCCTCGGCGGCCGTGGCGCCGGGCTCGGGCAGCTCGTCCTCGCCCTCCACGAGCGCTTCGGACAGGGTCAGCAGCGCCCGCAGGTCGTGGGCGCCGCCGGGGATGTCGGGCAGAGCCTGCGCGAACGCGCCCGGGCCCGCCTGGGCCTGCAGTTGCTCGAGCAGTCCGCGATCCCGCTCCATCTCCGCCCGTTCCAGCTCGGCCAGGGTCTGCAGCTTGGCCAGCGCGCTTCGCTGAACCGGATCGGGTGAGCCGCCGAACAGGCTCTCGTCCGGGAACCGGCGCCCGGCGAGCCGGGCCTGGCTGCGGTTGAGCAGGAATCCGCTGAAGGGCATGCCGAGTTCGGCGGTCTTGCGGCGGAAGAACAGGGCGTCCGCGCGAGCCTCGGGGGCCACCGAGGTGACCAGCAGAAAGCCCACGGTCTCTGGATCCGCCAGGGCCTGCTGCATCCGCGCCGCGTTCCCCGTCACCCGGGAGAACAGCTCCGAGAACGACACGAAGAACTCCTGGAGTTCCTCGTAGTTGCTCTTGCCCAGGGCGACGCCCAGCACCTTGCCGATGAGCCTCGCGGCTGCCCGCCGGATGGGGCTGGCATTCTCGACCGGGGTGAACAGGCGGAAGATCCGGCCGTCGAAGAACCGCTGCAGGCGCCGAGGGCCCTCGAGGAAGTCCAGGGCGTGGCGCGACGGCGGGGTGTCGAGGACCAGCAGGTCGTAGCGGCCCTCATCGAGGAACCCGTGTACCGCCTCCATGGCGGTGTACTCCTGCATACCGGCGACCATCCGGCTGACCTGGCGGTAGACGCGGTTGTTCATCAGCCGCTGCTGCTGCTCGGGGCTCGACGCGAACCGGCGAACCACCCGGTCCGCGACCAGCTGCGGATCGAGCATCCAGGTATCGAGTTCCACCGGTTCGGGGACCCCGGCTGCCGCCAGGCGCTCGTAGGGGACGGGGACCGGCGCAGGCAGGTTGCGGCGGACGCCCAGCGTCTCGGCCAGCCTGCGGGAGGGGTCGACGGTCAGGGCCAGCACCCTGCGACCCCGCCGCGCAGCGGCCAACGCCAGCCCGGTCGCGACCGTGGTCTTGCCCACACCACCCGCGCCGCAACAAACCACGATGCGGGATCCGGTGATCAGCTCGGCGACGCCCGTCGTCATGGGGTCACCTGCGTCAACGTGTCGGCCACCCGGTCGACGAGGTCTTCGCCCCGGACGTTGAACTCGGGGATCGAGCGGATCGGACCGCGCACGTGGCGCTCCAGCCGCTGGATCGCCGAGGTGGTGCCGTCGAGGGAGCGGAACCGGTGCATCCCGAACACCACCTGACCGTTCACCGCCGTCCGCAGCGCGGCGCGCTCCTCCGCGTCGAAGGGATCGGTGGGAACGCGGTTGACCAACACCGAACCGACCGGCACACGGGTGCTCCGCAGGCCATCGATCAGCTCCAGGCTCTCGCTGACCGGAAGGGTCTCGGGGAGTGTCACGACGCAGGCCGCGGTCAGCGACGGATCGTTGAAGTAGGCCTGGCCCTCCCGGAGCAGTTCCGCGATCGGTCCGGTGGGCATCAGCTGCAGCAGGATGTCGGGCAGGCCGGTCAGCGCGAGGGAGTGGCCGGTGGCCGGCATGTCGACGAGCACCAGGTCGAACGCCGGCCGGCCGTCCTTGCCCTGCTCGAGGATCAGGGTCAGCAACCGGTAGAACACCCCCATCTCGTGGAAGGACGGGGCGGCGTCCAGCAGCCGGCTGATGGAACGCGAGCGCATGGCGGCGCCGACCAGCACCGGAGTGGGCAGCACCCGCTCCAGGAAGCGGCGATGGCCGGCCCGCGACCACAGCAGGCAGCCCCACACACCCTGCTCCACCTCCCCGGGCTCGGCGGGCAGGAGGTCGCGGCCGTAGATGCGGGCCAGCGGCAGATAGTCACCATCCGGCTCGCCGATGGCCGTCACCAGGACCCGTCGGCCAGCGCGGGCCGCGACCCGGGCCATGGCGGCGGTCACGGTGGTCCGGCCCACCCCGCCCTTGCCGGTCACCAGCACGACGCGCCGGGAGAGCCAATCGTCGCCTGCGAGGCGCCCCGGGTTCGGTTCGCTACTGTTCATCCGTGCGCGGAAATGTGAGGTGTCGGGAGCCCGTTGGCAAGCGAGAAATGGGGAAAAAGTCGCCCGAAGCGGTTCAGGAGCCCTTGCGCGTGGGCCGCGAACGCGCGCTCCCGGTGCGGGTGCGCCGCCCGCTGCGCCGCCCGCGCGGGCGACGCCGTCGCTTGCCAGAGCCGCGCGTCAAGAAGCCGGCACCCATCCAGGTCAGTCCGGCCAGCGCCAGCACCGGACCGAGGATTCGCAAGCTCCAGAGTCGGACCACCAGCTCGTTGCGCCAGCCCAGGTTGTTCACCCGCAGGGTCTCGAGGGAAGCGCCGTAACCGTCGCCGTCCAGCGACGTGCCTCCCCCCGCTTCCAGGTGGGTCGCCAGGTCGTCGGCGACCCGGGCCAGGTTGGCGTCGATCTCGCCGATGTCGCGCGCGACCTCGACGCTGGCCACCAGCGCGACGATCCCCGCCGCGACCAGCCCGCTGGACAGAGCAAAGCGAGCGGGGCTCACCGCCGCCCTCCCTCGTTCACACTCACGGGACGTACTCGAACGCACCCATGTCGTAGCGCTCGTAGCCGTCCACGTCGCCGTCCACCGGCCGCGCGACGTCGTCGTAGTCGTCCACGACGCCGTAGATGATCGCGTCGCTGGCCACGTCGATACAGGGGCTGGACGCCGTCAGGTGCAGGTCGTCGTCGGTGTGGTCGCCGTTGTCGCTGAACGCCACGATCTCGGGGTCGACCGAGATGTTGCCCATGATGCCGGTCAGGTCGGTCACGTAGCCGCCGTAGTTGGCCGTACCGCTGCCGTAGACGTCATTGTAGGTGAAGGTGAACCCCTCCCCCGTGTTGTCGTAGACGCCGTAGGTGCCGTTCCAGGCGACGATGTTGTTCGAGGCCGTCGGGATCGAGAAGATGCTGCCGCAACAGATGAACACGTAGAACCCGACCGAGGTGTTGCCCACGATGGTGTTGTTGATGATCGCCGACGTGTTGTAGTGCGACACCATCACCCCGTGCCCGTAGTTGTCCTGGACCAGGTTGCTCTCGAACAGGGCCGCCGATTCGCTGGACAGCCGCACGCCGTCGCCATTGTCCCGCGACCAGTTGTAGGTGATGAGGTTGGCCCGGGCGTGGTCGTAGGACTCGTCGATCATCAACCCGCCGCCGTCGCCGCTCGTACCGTCCGCCTCGTTGTCCGTGATCCAGTTGCCCTCGATCAGCGAGTCGGAGTTCATCGCCGCGATCCCGCCGCCGCCGTTGTTGTGGCGGTTGGCGATGTTGGACGACACCGTGTTGTCGAGGATCTGGGCCTCTGCGTCGTAGATGAAGATGCCGCCGCCACGGCCGGTCACCGAGTTGTCGGTGACCACACATTCGCTCACCAACGCGTCGGTGAACGCCACGAACACGCCGCCGCCGTAGGTGTAACCCTCGCCGTCCCAGCCCTGGTCCGGGTTGCCCGTGCCACCGGTGATGGTGAAGCCGACGATGCCGGCGTCTGCCTGACCGCCATCGATGGTGACCACCGAGGCGGCACCGGTGCCCTGCAGCGTCGTCACCGTCGCGCCCTGGACCGCCTCGACGATGGTCGAGACCGTCGTGAGGTCCACGTCCTCGGCGTAGGTCCCGGGATAGACCTCCACCGACTCGCAGGCCACCACGCCGGCCTGATCGATGGCCTCCTGGACCGAGAGGAACGGTGTCTCGAAGGTGCCGTCTTCCAGGCCGGTCGGGTTGGCCTGGTCCGTGTAGACCGGGCACTCGTCCACGCAGTTGGCGATCCCGTCGGCGTCCTCGTCGGCGAACCCCTCGTCCACGTCGCCGAGGCCGTCGCAGTCGTTGTCCAGGCCATCGCAGAGCCACGGAGCGCCTGCGTAGACGGTGGGATCGCTGTCGTCGCAGTCGTCCTCGCACTCGGCGAAGCCGTCGCCGTCGTCGTCCACCTCGTCGGCGGGTTCGATCCCGTCGCAGTCGTTGTCGATCCCGTCGCACAGCTCGGTGGCGCCGGGGTAGGAATCCCCGTCTGCGTCGTCGCAGTCCAGGCACTGCACAAAACCGTCGCCGTCGGCGTCGGTGGACTCGTCGGCCGGCAGGGTACCGTCGCAGTCGTTGTCCTCCTCGTCGCAGACCTCGGTCGCGCCCGGGTAGGAGCCCACCGCCAGGTCGTCGCAGTCCTCGCAGAACACGAACCCGTCGCCGTCCTGGTCGATGGTCTCGCTCAGGTCGAGTTCCCCGTCGCAGTCGTTGTCCAGGAAATCGCACAGCTCGGGTGCGAAGGGATGGGTCAGGGGGTCGGCGTCGTCGCAGTCGCCGTCACAGACCCGGTAGGTGTCGCCGTCGGCGTCCACCTCGTCCGCAGGTATCGAGCCGTCGCAGTCGCTGTCGAACCCGTCGCAGAGTTCCGGTGCGCCGGGGTAGGTGTCGTCCTGGCTGTCGTCGCAGTCGCCGTCGCACACGCGGAAGCCATCGCCGTCGGCGTCCGCCTCGTCCGCGATCACGCTGCCGTCGCAGTCGTTGTCCAGCCCGTCACAGATCTCCACCGCGCCGGGGTAGCTGATGGCGCTGCCGTCATCGCAGTCGCCGCCACAGCCGGTGAAGCCATCGCCGTCGACGTCCGTCTCGTCGACCGGGACGACACCATCGCAGTCGTTGTCGATGCCGTCACAGAGCTCCGGCGCCCCGGCGAAGACGACCGGGTCGGCGTCGTCGCAGTCACCGTCGCATATCCGTGACCCGTCGCCGTCGGCGTCCGCCTCGTCGGGGTCGACCACGCCGTCGCAGTCGTTGTCCGCTCCATCGCAGATCTCCGGCGCCCCCGGGTAACTCGCGTCGTCGGTATCGTCGCAGTCCAGGCAGTTGACGGTGCCGTCACCATCGGCGTCGAACCACTCGATGGGCGGAATGGTGCCGTCGCAGTTGCTGTCCAGCTCGTCACAGATCTCCGGCGCACCCGGGTAGACGTCGGCGTTGCCATCGTCACAATCCGTGCACGCGAAGTGACCGTCGCCGTCCGCGTCAACCTCGTCGCCGGGCACCACCCCGTCGCAGTCGTTGTCGATTCCGTCGCACATCTCGGTGGCGCCGGGATAGGCCGCCGGATCGCCGTCGTCGCAGTCGTCGCAGGCCAGGGCGCCGTCGCCGTCGTCGTCCACGTCCTCCCCGGCGAGCAGGACGCCGTCGCAGTCGTTGTCCAGACCGTCGCAGACCTCGACACCGCCAGGGAAGCTGGCCGGATCGTGGTCGTCACAGTCCTCGCAGAACGCATACCCATCCGCGTCCTGGTCCAGGGTCTCGAGGGATGGAACCGCCCCGTCGCAATCGTTGTCCAGACCGTCGCAGAGCTCCGGCGCACCCGGGTAGCTGTCGGGATCGGAGTCGTCGCACTCCACACAACCCAGGTGGCCGTCCAGATCGCCGTCCACCTCGTCGGCGGGCACGGCGCCGTCACAGTCGTTGTCCAGACCGTCGCAGAGTTCGGGGGCGCCCGGGTAGGTGTTGACGCTGCTGTCGTCGCAGTCGTCGCAGGCCAGGGCGCCGTCGCCGTCCCCGTCGGCCTCGTCGCCGGGCACCACGCCGTCGCAGTCGTTGTCCAGGCCGTCGCAGAGCTCCGGCCCGCCCGGGTAGACGTCGGCATCGATGTCGTCACAGTCCCCGTCGCAGGGCGAGAAGCCGTCCAGATCCGCGTCGTCGCCGACCCCCTCGTCGACGTCCCCATCGCAGTCGTTGTCCAGACCGTCGCACTGCTCGGCCGCGCCGGGGTAGGTGAGCGGATCGCCGTCGTCGCAGTCTCCATCGCAGACGTGCGATCCATCCCCGTCGGCGTCCACCTCGTCGGCTGGCAGCACCCCGTCGCAGTCGTCGTCCACGCCGTCACAGACCTCCGGTGCGCCCGGATAGGCGTCCGGATTGCCGTCGTCGCAGTCGCCCGCGCACACGTCCCAGCCGTCCCCGTCCGCGTCGTCGTTCACGCCCTCGTCGACAAATCCGTCGCAGTCGTTGTCGAGACCGTCGCACTGCTCCTGGGCCCCTGGATAGATGGCGGCGTCGCCGTCATCACAGTCGCCCGCGCAGACCAGGTGCCCGTCCCCGTCCAGGTCCTCGTCCCCGGGCAGCGGCACGCCGTCGCAGTCGTTGTCCAGACCGTCGCAGAGCTCCACCGCGCCCGGGAACACCGTGGCCTCGCCGTCGTTGCAGTCCCCGTCGCAAGGCGTGAACCCATCCCCGTCCAGGTCCTGGTCCACGTCCTCGTCGAGCTCGCCGTCGCAATCGTTGTCCACACCGTCACACTGTTCGGGGGCACCCGGGTAGGTCAGCGGGTCGCCGTCGTCACAGTCGCCGTCGCAGCCGGCAAATCCGTCGCCGTCGCCGTCCTCCTCGTCACCGGGTACGACGCCGTCACAGTCGTTGTCGATCCCGTCGCAGAGCTCGGGCGCAGCGGGATACATCGACGGATCGCTGTCGTCGCAGTCACCGTCGCACAGATCGGCGCCGTCACCGTCCAGATCGTCGTAGACACCCTCGTCGGCGGTGCCGTCACAATCGTTGTCCAGACCGTCGCAGAGCTCGTCCGCTCCCGGATGGACCGTCGGCTCTGCATCGTCGCAGTCGTCACAGGCCAGGAAGCCATCTCCGTCCCCATCGACCTCGTCCGGCGGGACGCTGCCGTTGCAGTCGCTGTCCGCACCGTCGCAGATCTCGGCGGCGCCCGGGTGCACGCTGGCGTTCTGGTCGTCGCAGTCGCCGTCGCAGATGGTGAATCCGTCGCCGTCGAGGTCGCTGTCCACGTCCTCGTCGATCTCGCCATCACAGTCGTTGTCCAGACCGTCGCACTGCTCGGGGAAACCCAGACCGATGGTGATGTCCGTGTCGTCGCAGTCTCCGTCACAGACCAGCTGTCCGTCGCCGTCGGCGTCCACCTCGCCAGCCCCCATCGACCCGTCGCAGTCGTTGTCGAACCCGTCACAGAGCTCCGTCGCCCCCGGGAACACATCGGCGTTCCCGTCGTGGCAGTCACCGTCACAGGGGGTGAATCCATCCCCGTCCAGGTCGAGGTCCACGTCCTCGTCGACCACGCCATCGCAGTCGTTGTCCACGCCGTCGCACTGTTCCGGAGCGCCGGGGTAGGTCAGCGCGTCGGCGTCGTCGCAGTCACCGTCGCAGGCGCTGACGCCGTCGCCGTCTCCGTCCAGCTCGTCCGGCCCCGGGAGGCCATCACAGTCGTTGTCGAGGCCGTCGCAGAGTTCAGGGGCCTCCGGATACACCGTGTCGTCCTCGTCGTCGCAGTCGTCGTCGCAACCCAGGAAACCGTCGCCGTCGCCGTCGACCTCGTCATCCGGCACCACGCCGTCGCAGTCGTTGTCCACGCCGTCGCACAGCTCTTCGGCTCCCGGGTGGATCGCGGGATCGTCGTCGTCACAGTCGTCCTCGCAGCTCAGGTATCCGTCGCCGTCGGCGTCGAGCCCCTCGTCGATCTCCCCGTCGCAGTCGTTGTCGAGCCCGTCGCACAGCTCCTCGGCGCCCGGATAGACACCCGCGTCATTGTCGTCGCAGTCCTGCCCCTCGCAGTCCATCCCGTCGACCCCGTCCCCGTCCTGGTCGCACGAGGTGGTCGCGTTGATCGGGACCTCCAGGGTCCTGAACTCCTGGGTGTACACGCCGCAGTTGCAGCCACCGCCAGCACCGGTGATGCCGAAGGTGAAGATCGCGTTGGCGGCGTACTCCGCCTCGAAGCCGGGCACGGCGAAGGTGACCTTGACCACCATCGTGCCGCCGGCCTCCAGGTTGAACGGCGTCTGCAGCGCCGTGCCATCGGGGTGCGTCAGGCTGAAGGGATCCACGTCCCCCTCCAGCAGCACCTCGTACAGCGAGACGTCCTGGTCGTGCGTGTTGGTGAACACGAGGCTCTCCTCGAGTTCCCCCGCGGCCGCGCCCGAAGCTCCGAACTGAACCTGGCCCGGCTCCACCGTGACCAGCGCCACCTCCCCGGGTTCGGGGCAGCCGAGGGTCAAGAAACAGAATGCCAACAGCGGTGGGATCGCCAGACGCAACAGGTCGCGCGTGGGCGTCGGGGACGACAGGGACGACAGGGACGACAGGGACGACTCGACCATGGTGACCTCCCCGGGGGCCGGCGGCAGCGCGCGCGCCTTCCCCCGCGAAGGCAAGCCTATCAGATGTGGGAAGGGGTGGTGGGGGAGCCGACCCAGCCCGGGCCGGGCCCCCGCAACACACCGGCGACCAGCCCCTGACGCCGGGCCATGCCGAGCACGTTCGTCAGTTCGTCGCCCAGTTCGGCGAGTCGGTCCAGCTCGAGATTCGCCAGCGGCAGCAGGAACGTCAGCTCGCGACACCCGGTCCCGCGCGCGAGCTCCACGAACCCATCGAGTCGACCGATACACTCGGGCCCCACCACGGGCGCCAGGCCCGCGCGCACGGCCCGGCCACCGGCTCCGGCGACGTGGTCCGCCAGGACCGCCAGCTGCGCGAGGCCTCCGAAGGCCTGGTCGAAGGCGCCGGGAACCCGGACGGCGGCATCGTGCCCCGTCGCGGTCGGGTGATGCACCAGTACCGACAGTCGATCGAGCCGTGCCCCGATCAGCCGCGCCACGAAACGGGGATAGGCAAGGTGCCGCCCGTAGGTGAGCAGCTCGGTCTCGGCAACGCCGGCGTCCCGGACCGCCCGGATCCAGGTGGGCAGATCCTCCCTCATCGCCGGCTCGGCACCGGTCAGCACCACCCGGGTGTCGGCCGGGGAGTCGAGGTCAGCCAGCCGCCCCTGCAAGGCGTCGAGGGTCGCGAGTGTGGGCAGATCGGCGAACAGATCTCGGGGGTAGCCCACGTTGGAGCGGGACTCGAGCGCCAGCAGCTGGACCGTGCCCCGGGCCGAACCGGGTTCGCGGGCGGCGATCCGCGCCAGCTGCTCCAGCCCCGCTGCCACGGTCGGTCCATCCAGGTTCGTATCGGGCCGACGCTCGACCAACCGCACGCAGCTCTCGAGCAACCCGATCCGCTCGTTGGTGTCGTTTTGCAGGTGGGAGTACAACCGGTGGACCTTTGCAGCCGAGCGATTGCGGAACACCCACGGGTACTCGGTGAAGTAGCCGCCGAGGGGTACGTCTTGGACCGACGGCTTCGACGGATCGCTCAGCAGCCCGTCCCGGGCGGCCAGATGGTACAGCGCGACCCCGGGGTGGAAGCGGACATCGTTGACGTTGATCCGCCAGAACAGCTTGCCGATCCCCTCGCCGGCCATGAACGCCAGGTTTCGGCGTAATCCCGACAGGGTTTGCCAGGGGTGGAAGAGGATCAGGCTGCCGACGGTGCGAGCCATGAACTCGCTGGCCGGATGGCGCTCGCGCAACCGCCGCAGCACGGCGATCGCCTCCCTGACCTGGCTCGAAGTGCCCCGGTTGTACAGTCGCAGATCGGCGTCGTCGAAGCTCTCGAGCCCGACCACGTTGACCCGGAACTCGTACCCTCGCTCCGCCGCGACCGTCAGCAACCTGTCCAGCTCCGCCTCGCGGGCGCCCAGACTCTCGCTGTTGAACTGGCCGCTGAGGGTCAGCAGCCGCAGCTGATCGGCCTCCTCGAGCACGTCGGCCAGGGGGGCCAGGTAGTCCTCGGGAAAGGGCACCGCGATCTCGGCCAGCTCGGGCAGCTCCCGCTGGAGGACCTCGATCTGGTGGGCCAGCAACCTACGCTTCTCGCCGTGCTCCATGGGCGCGTAGTCCCGGGCGGCGTTGCAGTACGAGCAGCCGCGGGCGCTCACCTGCGGGCCCAGCTCGAGACCGACGAAGTGGGCGTTGTCGGCCACCGGGGCGTCGTAGGGACACGAGAGCAGCGATACAAAAGCGAAGTCCTGGCAGATGGGCTCCTCGCTCCCCAGGATGTGGTAGTCGAAGCGAGGCGAGAACTTGGCGATGGGATCCGCGGGTTCCAGCACCCGGGCGGCCTCCCGCTCCGTCCGCGCGCCGGCCACCGCAGCCAGGACGCTGCCGTGGGGGTTCATCCCCGTCAGCCCCGGCGGCAGATCGCCGGGTTGTGCCGGATCGAGGCTCATCACCTGGGCACCGCAGACCTCCCGGACCCGGTCGGGCAACCACGGCAGCCAGACCGCCCAGAACACGACAAAGGCCGGCTTCGACTCCGCCATCAAGTCCACGAACTCGTCGACGGTGCGCAGGTTTCGTTCCTCGTCGCCGGGCCGCATCAGCAGGGCGACGAGCTGGTTGTCGACGCCGAGTCGCGACATCTCCCCCGCGAGCAGCGACAGCTGCATGTTTCCCCAGAAGCGGCTGTCCCGGGCGTGGGTGTTGAACAGGACCAGGACGGTCTTGCCCGGCGGCGGCCGTCGCACCCGCCCCCGCACCCAGGGTTCGAGGGCGTCGCTGGCCGCGCGCCGCAGCCCGCCGGGCTCATCACGCCGCAGCCGGCGCAAGATGCGCTTTCGTAGGTCGGGTCGGGGGGGTTTCCAGCCCATGGCTCGGTCGCGGTCGCAGGGCCGGGGGGTCCGATTGACCGGTCCGGCCATGGTCCCTACGATGATCTCCGATGTCAACCGACGCCAGGTTCGACGAGATCTTCCATTACTACCAGTTCATCACCTACCTGCTGGCCAAGGAGGAGTTCGCCTACCCGTCCCCCAACTACGGACAGTTCTTCACCCGCGGCAGGGTGGTGGAGGCGTGGGCCCAGACCCGCGCCGCCATCGAGGACGGGCGCTCCCCCGCCGACCTCTCGCTCTACGTCCACCTGCCGTTCTGTGAGTGCGGTTGCCTGTACTGCATGTCCGGCAGCATCCGGGTATCCCGCCGCGGCGACTACCTCGACGCCTATCTCGACACCCTGGTGGACGAGATGGACTGCTATCGGGGGGCCATGGGCGACGTCCCGGTGTTGTCGGTGTACGTGGGGGGCGGGACCCCCAGCCTGCTGGACACCCGCCAGATCCGGCGCCTGCTGGGCGCGCTCCGCGCTCGTTACGCCCTCGATGACGAGAGCCGTGTGATCTTCGAGGCCAGCCCATTCACCATGTCGCCGAGCAAGATCGACGCGCTGATCGATGAGGGAGTCCACGAGCTCGCCCTCGGCGTCCAGAGCTTCGATCAGGGTGTCCTGGACGCCAACCGCAGGCCGCAGAACGTCGACAACGCCACCCGCCTGATCCGCCGCGCGCTGGCCTCCCCTCTCCCGTCGGTCACCGTCGACGTGATGGTCGGCCTGCCCCAGCAGTCGGGGCAGTCCGCGCTGGCCTCGGTGGCCGAGGCCATCGAGCTCGGCGTCGACGGAGTGATGCTCAACGAGTTCTTGCCGCTGTCCTACATCCGTTTCTGCCGTGAGGGTGGCAGCTACACGACCCAGCAGCACCTGGACAAGAAGGCCGTGGTCGCCGAGGCACGGAAGCTGCTGAAGCGGGCCGGCTACCGGGCCACCGTCAGCGGCTATCGCCGGCAATGGGATCGGGGCGACGAACGGCGGGCGTACAAGACCCAGGAGGCTGCGAACCTGCTGGGCTTCGGTTTTGGCGCCTACTCCCACGCCCACGGCACGCTCAAGTACCAGCTGCTGTACCCGTTCATGGATTTCGCTGGCTACATGGATGGGGCGAGCTGGATGGGCGAGGATTCCGGCATCAGTTTCGACTCGATGTTCAACGACAAGCTGCTCGCCAAGTACCAGACCTTCACCGCACGGCTGGACGACGATCCCTTCACCTACGTGGGCCTGGAGCTGGATCCCGACCGCGAGATGCACGTCTACGCCTACAGCCACCTCTACCACCTGCGGCTGGGGGCGTTCGAGCGGCGGTTCGGTGCCGCATTCGCACGGGTGTTCCGCAACCCCCTGCTGGTGCTGGCGTCCCAGAAGATCGTCGGGCTCCGGGACGACCGGCTGGTCTTCCTCAGCGACGATCCGGTGGCCAAGCGGACCGCCCGGACCTTCTTCGTGGACAAGCCCTACATCGAGGAGGTGTTGCGGGTGAACTCCGAGACCTACGACCAGGACACGGACTATGCGTCGTTGATCGTCGCCCTGGCGAGGTCGATCTCGTGAGCGACCTGCTGGCTTTTGTCGGCAGCTCGCGGCGCGGTGGCAACACCGACCTGCTGGTGGGTGAGGCCCTGCGAGGCGCCCGCGCCGCCGGAGCGACCGCGCGCCGGATCCGACTCGGCGAGCTGGTTCTGAACCACTGCGACGGCTGCCTGGGCTGCGCCGACGGTGCGTGCACCCGCCACGACGACGACATGGCCGGCTTGTACCCGGCGTTTATGAAGGCCAAAGCGTTATTGTTCGCGACACCTGTGTACTTCTGGAACGTCAGCGGCCTGACCAAGACTCTCTGGGATCGGATGCTTCCCCTGGCCGGACTCGACCTGAGTTGCCGACCGCTGGAGATGCGGCCGCGATTGCGTGGCAAACGGGCAGCAACGATCGTGATCCAGGAGGAGGCCGCCGGAGACCAGCCCTCCATCTGCCGCCAGTTCTTCGACCGCAACCTGGCTGACTTCGGCCTGGTGGACGTGGGCTCGGTGTACGCCTACGGCGCTCTGCGCCAGGGGGAGGTCCGCGGCGACGAGGAGGCCATGCGGGCCGCGTTCTCGTTGGGCCGGGCACTGACCTCACCGCCCGACGGCGCGTAGTTCCTCCTCCCCGTGGATCGCCAGGTGGGCCTCGAAGGTCCCCACACAGCTCCCCCGCCACCCACAGCCGCGGCATCGGGCCGGCTGAACGAACGGCTGGTCGAGGACGTAGACCTTCAGCAGGTCCGATATGATCGCGGCGTCGGGGAGCGCCTCCCCCTGGATGCGGGCCGCGACACAGCGGGGGAAGGCCACCAGCGAACGCACCGAGAGTTTCTCGATCAGCTCCGTGTAACTCGGCACCAGCGCGTCGTAGGGCAAATTCGCGGCCTTTGGACGTACGGGGATCAAGCAGAAGTGGGCTCCGAGTCCTTCGGTGACCAACCGCTCCAACTCGTCAAGCCGCTCCAGGTTCTGTCGCAACACGTTGGCGTGGACGTGAACGTCCGCGCCGCTTGCCACCAGGCGCTCGAGGACCGCCCGGGTCTGCTGGAAGCTGCCGGGGGAGCGGGTGATCGCGTCGTGGGTCGCCGCGTCCGGGCCGAACAAGGGGATCGTGAACCCGTCCATGCCCGCGTCCCGCCAGCTCTCCAACCGTTCCCGATCGGCCAACGGCGCAGCGGTTGTCATCACCTCCAGTTTGCGAAAACCGGTTCCCAGGGCGCCGTCGATGATGGAGTCGATGTCCGGATGCGCCAGAGGTTCGTTACCGACGAGGCCAAGCCGGGTCAGCCCCAGCGACTCGTTGCCCGCCAGCCACGACAAAGCCTTCTCTTTCGGGGTATCCTCTAATTCTTTGTTGCGACAGAATATGCAATCGTATTCGCATCGGTTGACCAGGTGCAGCAGGGGGAGCGCCAGCACCTCTGGGCGGCGCCGTATCCACCGCTGTTGTTCGGCCAGACTCCCCCCCAGTAGACGGCTCAGCAGGGGGTTGCTGTCCCGCTCTGGGGCCCACCGCCGCGTCCTGGGCGCCAGGCGATCCAGGGTCGCCTGGACCTCCCGGCCCAGTGCCAGATGGCGTTCCAGCCTCCGCCTGATCGGGGTTCCGGGCCGGTATTCACGGCGCAAGATCGCCAGATTCTGCTCCCTGCCGCGCCGCAGCCCATCGAAGGAGGACAGCTCATCCACGTGACCGATCCGGTAGGCATCCCGCAGACCGGGAAGTGCACCTTCGGCAAAGACCGCCGCGTCGCCGTACAGCACACCGTCCACGTCCACCAGCAGGTCGTTGCTCAGGACGGTCGGTTCGGCCCTGGCTCCGAGGTTCTGGAGCCTCAGGGGTGGATCGCACCTCTCGGCCACCGCGACGCAGGAAGCGAGCGCGCGACAGAACTCGGCCCGGCGGGGAGCCGTCCAGCCGGGCCCGGTCGCGTAACACAGCTGCACGGTGGTCACACCGAGGTTTGCCAGATGCGCGATCCGCTGCGGGAGGTCTGCGGTGTGGCCAGGGGTCGCCACCACGTTGACGAAGTACGGAACACCGGAGGTGATCAGTCCCGCCAGGTTGGACTCGATCTTGCTGCCGACACCGTCGCGTAGCCGCGCTGGCGGTCGCTGCCGGGCCATGACCGCAGGCCCCCCGTCCAGCGAGAACAGCACGCGCATCCGGTGACCGCCTGCCTGACGCAGGAAATGTTCGTCGAGCAGCAGGCCGTTGGTGGTGACGGTGAACAGCAGCTCCTTGTCCAGCGCCTCGGCCGCCTCGTCGGCACGCTGCATCGTGCGTAACACCTCGTCCCGCCGCAGCAAGGGTTCGCCACCGAAGAACTGCAGCTCCAGCCGCAGCCGCGACGAGGTGAGCAGCAGGTCCACCGCCCGGTCGAGGATCCGGGGCTCCGCGTGCCGACTGTCCAGCTGGACGCCGCAGTAACCGCAGCGCAGCTGGCAGGCCAGGGTCGGGGTCACCGCCAGCCTGCCTGGATCGGTCCAGGGCTCGAATTGTGTCGCTGACCGCGGTCGCGCCGCGGCCTCGCCGAAGTGTTCCACGAATCGCTGTTGGAGCCCCGAGCAGTCGTCGACTGCCGTGCACTCGTCACAGGCCGCAGCACGAACGAAGTGGCCTCGGAATGCCGCCTGGTACTCGTCCAGACGCCGGTCGTCCGCGTCCGCCGTATCGATGCGATGGGGCTCCGCGACCAGCCCCTCGATCCCGTCGAGGAAACACAGAGGAAAGCCGCGCCAGACCACATCGGCACCTGCGAGGGCCGGGTCGCGGGTGATATCGCTGGCCACGGCGCGGATCCGCTCGACGGGAAGCGGCGCAGGCCCGTCGGCCGCGAGCACACCGTCGGCCACCAGGAAGCCGCGTAGGCCCCGGCCCCGCATCTCCCGGAGCATGGGCAGCAGGCCATCGACGTTGGCCTCGCACAGCACGGTGTTGATCCGGAGGGCCAGCGGACCGTGCTCGCCGCGCTCCCGGGCGATGGCCAGCAGATTGTCCAGCCCCGCCAGCGTCTGCGACAGGCTGCCCGCGGCGCGGGTCAACCCGTCTTGGACCGCGGGGCGCAGGTCGTAGACGGTGACACAGACCTCGGTGAGACCGGCGTCGACCAGTCGCCGGGTGAACCCGAGATCGGACAGCCGGCGGCCGTTGGTGATCAGTGCGATCTCCCGAAACCCGCGACGCCTGCAGCTGTCCACCAGCTCGACGGCTTCGGGAAGGACCGTCAGTTCCCCGCCGGTCAGGATCACACGGTCCGAGCGCTTCCGGATGGCGTCCAACCGCTGCTCCAGCTCCGTGGGCCGGTCCAGGCTGATGTGCCGCAGCGTCGAACGCGGACAGAACACACAACGGTTGTTGCAGCGTAACGTGACGGTCACGTCGGCGCCGGAGGCCAGATCGCGGGTCACGCGACCCCCGTGGCCACCGACGCCAGCGCGCGACCCACTTCGCGGCCCGTGATCACGCTGTCCAGCAGGGTCGCACGCAGCTCGCGGTCCCTCCATGCGTAGGTCCGCAGCAGGGTCAGGTAGGCGTGAAAGCGCCCGTACAACAGGTCATCCCATCGTCCGACCTCCCCGAGTCGAGCCACCGTGCCATCCGCCGTGTCGTCGGGTCGCCAGCGCTCCAGCGCCCACTCGGTCATCAGATGGATCGCGCCGTCGGTGTCCACCATCCATTCGCCGTTGAGGATCGAGGGTTCGTTTCGAGACGTCAGGTTACCGAGGCGCAGCGCGCCCGACCGGATCGCGTCCCCATGGTCGTCGACGATCCGGGCCATGCCGTCCAGGTACGCACGCAACGGCGCCCCGGCCCAGCGCCGGCCGACCGCGTAGTTGACGTCCACCGCTCGTGCCCCCTGCGCCACCACATGGGCGAATGACTCGGGCAGCCGGCCGACCGTCTCCGGTGTGGCCACCATCACCACCCGGTGTCGGCCGCCCGCGGCAAGCACGTTGTGCAAGGCGGCGAGGGTCCGGCGGTAGGGATTCTCACCGGGATCCAGCGGCGTCTTCCAGCGGTTGTGCAGCTCCTCTGGACCATCCATCGACAGCTCGATTTCGAAGCCCTGCGCCGCCAGCTCTCCGGCCAGCGCCGGGCCCAGCTCGAACCCGTTGGTCACCATGTACAGGTCCGCCTGGATCCCGCGCGCCTCGGCGCCACCGCGCAGCCGTTCGACGGCAAAACGCACGGCCTCGGGTCTCAGCAGCGGTTCACCACCGGACAGATCCAGCCGGACCCGCGGCCCTCCTGCGGTGAGCAACAGATCCACGGCGCGGCCGATGGTGTAGCGTGGCATGTCGTGCTCGCCCTTGACCACGGGACAGTATTCGCAGCGCAGCTGGCAGCGGCGAGTGATCATCAGCTGGAGGTTCTTTCGCGGATTGGCAGGCACCGATCCGGACCCCAGCTCGCGGCGGAGACGTCGCGGGTAGTCCTCCCAGGAGCGAGCCAGGGGCCTGACCCCCGCCGGATCGCCACCCTGCGGGTGTCGCACACCAGCAACCTCGCCCGCGAACAACATCGCCACGAGGGCGCCCTCGAACGCTGCGAGTGGTGTGCCCCCGCCTGCCCGGACCGAGTCGGCGTGTCTCATCATCCGGACGGCCAGTGGATCGGCCGGATCAGACCGCGCGCGATCCTGGCCCGCGGCCCCGGTCGGCCGGGGCGCCGATACCGTCGCCTGGAAGAGCTCCTCGAGCACCTCGCCGGGGGAATCGCCGCGCATCCCGGTTGTATAGCACGCGACCCGCACCGCGCGACGCGCGGGCTCGCGACCGGCGGGCTGCGAGCGGCTACACTGGGGGCGCCATGCGCCGACGCCTCCACATCAAGGTCAGCCACGGTTGCAACAACAACTGCCAGTTCTGTCTGGACGACCGCTCCCGGCGTACGGACACGGATCGCGAGGGGGTTGCGACCCTGCTGGCCCGCAACGCCGATCTGGGTGAGGTCCTGTTCACCTGTGGCGAGCCGACGCTCCACCCGGAGCTTCCCCTGTACGTGGCCATGGCCCGGAAGGCTGGCTACCGTTCCATCGGCCTGGTGACCAATGGCCGTCGGCTGGCCTATGAGCCGTACTGCGTCAGTCTGCTGTCCGCCGGCCTGACCGAGGTCACGGTCTCGATCCACGGCCACACGCCGCGGCTCCACGACGGGCTGACCCGCTCCCCCGGGGCACTGCGGCAGACCCTGGCGGGGCTCGAGAATCTGGGCCGCCTGCGCACGAACGGGACGCATCGGATCATCACGTCGACCGTGGTCTGCCGAACGAATGCGGACCACCTGCGGGCGATCCTCGACAGGTTGACCATGGCCGATGTGATGGTGGTCAACGTGATCGAACCCCGGGGAGAGGCCAGGATCCGTCTCGCGGCGCTGCTGCCGTCCTACAGCGAGCTCGCCCGCCAGCTGTCAACGGCGCTGGACGGAGCCCCCTGGCGCGAGCGGGTCGCCGTCGAGGGCCTCCCCCTCTGCCTGTGCGGA
>CAYTBN010000018.1:0-98336 GCA_964436045.1 uncultured Rickettsiales bacterium
AGGAAGAAGCGCGACTCAAGGCAGAGGAAGAAGCGCGACTCAAGGCAGAGGAAGAGGCGCGACTCAGAGCCGAAGAAGAGGCCAGGCTCAAGGCGGAGGAACAAGCCAGGCTCAAGGCCGAAGAAGAGGCCAGGCTCAAGGCAGAGGAACAAGCCAGGCTCAAGGCAGAGGAACAAGCCAGGCTCAAGGCAGAGGAAGAAGCCAGGCTCAAAGCCGAGGAAGAAGCCAGGCTCAAGGCCGAAGAGGAAGCGCGACTCGAGGCCGAACGACAGGCCCGGCGCGACGCCGAGGAACAAGCCCGACGCGAGGCCGAGCAGAAGGCCAGACTCAAAGCCGAAGAAGAGGCACGGGCAGCCGCAGCCCCTACCATGGAGACCCGCTCCAACAAGCCCGCCGGGCCGGCCCCATGGCCACCGCCGATGCAGCAACCGGATCCCAACGATCCGGAGCCACCGACGGCGATCATGCAGGTGCCACCGCCCGAGGACGACGAGGAGGAGCCCGAGCTGCTACCGAGCGAGCAGCCAGGCCCGTCGGCCCGGACCGCAGCGGCGCCCCCCCCATCGCACCGCGAGCAGCCGAAACGCAAGGCGACCCCCGTGGGTCCAGCGACTCGCCGCCGCGTACCTCCCGGGCCGGGAACGGCCGACCCCAAGATCCCGGCCGTGGTCCCCGGCGGCCTCCCGGCGGCGGATCCGGCGATACCGGCCGGCAAGGGCGAGCAACCGACGACGCCGACGGCGCCCCGCCCGCGGGCGCCGGAAGCTTCGCCGGGGAAACCCGAACCCCCGAGCGGCAACGCAGCAGCGCGTCCCGCGGAGGCAGGACCAGGCGCCGACAACGCCATCGCTTCCGGCCACACCTGGTCCGCAAAACGCACCGCACCGGTGACGGCGCGCACCGCGGACAAGGGCCCGAAGAAGGACCGCACACCACCGGGTGCCGGCAAGCCCAAGACCATCCGTGCGCCGGCCCGGCCCAGGCCCGCCGCACCCGGCGAGGCGAAAAGGGTCCGCAAGCCCAAGGCCGCGCGGAAGACCGCCAAGGGGCCGAAGAAGCCGGGCCTGATTCGACGGATCCTGTTCGGCAAGTGGATGCGCCGCTTCGTCTTCCTGTGCCTGCTGCTCACGGTGGCCGCGCTCGTCGGGCTCTACATCGGCTACCGCCACTATTCCAAGGACCTGCCGTCGGTTCAGGCGCTGCAGGACTACCGGCCGCCGGTCGTCACCGAGATCTACGCCGCCGACGGGCGGCTAGCCGGCGAGGTGTACGACAAGCAGCGTTACGTGATTCCCTACACGCGCATCCCCGACCACATGATCTACGCCGTCGTCGCCGCCGAGGACGCCCAGTTCTTCGAGCACCACGGCATCGACTACATGGGCATCGTCAGGGCGATGATCCGCAACGTCCAGGCCGGGGAGTTCACCCAGGGCGCGTCGACCATCACCCAGCAGGTGGCGCGGTCGTTCCTGCTCACCCGCGAGAAGACCATCACGCGGAAGCTCAAAGAGGCGATCCTCGCCTACCGGATCGAAGCGAACTTCAGCAAGGAGTACATCCTCTATCTGTACCTGAACCAGATCTTCCTGGGCCACGGCGCCTACGGCGTCGAGGCAGCCAGTCGGCTGTACTTCGACAAGCACATCGAGGACGTGTCGCTGGCGGAGGCGGCGTTGATCGCCGGGCTACCCCAGGCGCCCTCCAACTACTCGCCCAACAACAACCACGACGCCGCCAAGGTCCGACAGCGCTACGCCCTGGACCAGATGGCCTCGGGGGGCTTCATCTCCCAGGTGCAGGCGGACGCCGCCTACGACCAGCCGCTGCAGTTCTACCGCAAGCACGATCGCAACCTGGACGTGGGTCCCTACTTCGTCGAGCACGTCCGCCGCTATCTGCTGGATCAGTACGGCCACGACATGGCCTACAAGGACGGTCTGACCGTCTACACGACCATGGACTCCGAGCTCCAGCTGGCCGCGAACCAGGCCGTGCAACGCGGGGTACGCGAGGTGGACCACCGGGTGGGGCTGTACGAGAAGTTCACACACCTGGAGAGCGGCGCGGTCGCCGCCGAGCTGGCCAAGATCGACCTGGATCGCTACCTGGCCAGCCTGCCCTACGACCCCAGCGTCGAGCGCCCGACCTCGGTCAACGCCGCGATGGTGCCGCCAATGCGGGCGGACGAGGTCACCCGGGGTGTGGTGGCGGAGGTCAAGGACAAGTACATCTGGGTCGACGTGGGCTCCGTTCGAGGCATCCTCCACCACGCCGACGGCAAGTGGGCCTATGAGCCCAACTCCAAGCGCCACACCAAGTACCGCGCCATCGTCTCGATGCGTGACTCGTACAAGGTCGGCGACCTGCTCGACATCCGCGTCGTCAACCCCGACGAGACCTGGTCCAAGACCCTCGGCACGAATCAGATCTATCCCCGCCTGGCTCTGGAGCAGGAGCCGCAGGTGGAGTCCGCGTTGATGTCCATGCGGATCGCCGACGGCGCGATCCTGGCGATGGTCGGGGGTTACGACTACGAGAAGTCGGAGTTCAATCGAGCGATCCAGGCCAAACGCCAGGTCGGCTCGACCTTCAAACCGCTGGTCTATGCCGCCGCGCTGGACTGCAATCGGCACGATGGCATCGCCCACTGCGGCCCCGAGGGCGAGAAGCTCTCCTACACGCCGTCCTCGATCGTCGTGGACAGTCCGATCGTCGGCTTCAAGCCCAAGGCCGGCGGCGGGGTCACCGCCTGGAAACCTGGCAACGCGGGCGGCGAATTCCTCGGCGACACCACCGTGAGGCGGGGCCTCGTCCTGAGCCGCAACATCGTCACGCTCAAGATCGCCCAGGCGATGGGCATCAACTACACCTACCAGTACGTCCAACGGTTCGGATTCGAGACCGACCTGGAGCCGAACCTGTCGATGGCCTTGGGGGCGGCGGCCCTGTCCATGGAAGAGATGCTGCGGGCCTACTCGGTGTTCGCCACGGTCGGCTCCCGCCAGTCGCCCTACTACGTGAGCCGCATCATCGACCGCGACGGGCAGGTGCTCGAGGAGACCGAGGCCGGCGAGCGGGTCGACGGCGTGATGGATCCGGTGACCGCGTACCAGCTGGTGAGGCTGATGCACGCCGTCGTGACCTCGGGCACCGCCACCAAGGCGACCGTGCTCGGCGTCCCGCTGCAGGGCAAGACGGGAACGACCAACGACTACCGCGACGCCTGGTTCATGGGCTACAACGCCGAGATCGTCTCCGGCGTCTGGGTCGGATTCGACGACTTCGGTCGCAGCCTGGGCGTTGGCCAGTACGGCGGCGACTGTGCCCTTCCGATCTGGATCGAATACATGCGGACCGCCCTCGAGAAGTACCCGGAGACGGCGATCACCCGCCCACCGGGTATCGAGATCGTCCGCGTGGACTCGGAGACCGGCTTGCTGGCAGCACCCGGAGAAGGCGGGGTCTCGGTACCCTTCCGCAACGGCACGGCACCGGTGGCCTACGCCACTGCCGCCGGCGAGGTCGACTCCAGTGAATTCCTCACCTCTGACGATCTTTAGGAGCGTGCGCACCGTGTCCCGCATCATCTCCATCGCAACGCTGATCTCGCTGGCCCTGTGGCTCCCCGCCTGCGAGGAAATCGATGAGACCTTCGAGCGCAAGCTGTGCGATCCCAGCGCCGGCGACGTGACCCCCGCCAGCGGGACCGCCGAGGGGGGGACCGAGGTCGTGCTCACTGGACGATTCGTGTCCAGCTCCTACGACGCCTTCGGCCCCCTGGACGTCGCGGTCCGCTTCGGCGGCATCGATGCCGAGGTGCTGACGGTGGACACCGCCGGCTGCGGACCCTGCGAGGACTGCCTGGTGGAGGCGGAGATCTGCCTGGACTGCTGGGACGTGTGCAACGGCGATACGTCCTTCGAGGACGAGACGTCGACCTGTGTCGAGGAAGTCCGGGTCGTGGCGCCGGCCAGCGTCCCAGGGGAGGCCGTGGTCAGTCTGTTCAACGGACACGGCTCGACCCAGGACTTCCAGTTCACCTACCTGGACTGGTGCGAAGACGGGCTGGACAACGACGGCGATGGACTTGCGGATGGCGACGACCCCGGCTGCACTGGCAGCGCCGGGACATCGGAGACCGGGCCGTGCGAGAACGCCGAGGACGACGACGGCGACGGCTGGACCGACCTCGATGATCCCGGGTGCGCCGACGATCCGGCGGGTGCCGACGAGGGCGGGACGGGCGACACCGCGTGCAACAACGGGCTCGACGACGACGGAGACGGCTGGGTCGACGGCGAGGATGTGGACTGCGAGGACGCCCTCGACGACGACGAGAACGCGCCGCTGGGCGCCTGCGAGAACGGGGCCGACGACGACGGCGACGGCTGGATCGACAGCGAGGATCCGGACTGTGAGACCGCCGAGGACGAGGAGCTCGGCGTGGGCGTGACCGAGTGTAACGACGGCCTGGACAACGACGGCGATGGACTCGCCGACCCCGACGACCCCGGCTGCGACGACGCGCTGGACGACGACGAAACCGACTAGCCGGCCGATTGCGGCACGCCCCGGCCCTTCTTATACTGCCCCCCATGAAGGATCTGTCGACCGACAAGTACTGCTGGAAGTGCGGCAAGGAGTTGCCGTTCGACACCCGCATCCTGCGCAGCGAGCAATGCCCGTGGTGCGGGATTGACCTGCACGTCTGCTACGCCTGCCGCTTCCACGATCGGTCCGCCCACAACGAGTGCTCGGAGGTGGGCACCTTCGAGGTCCAGGATCGGGACCGCGCCAACTACTGCAACGAGTTCCAGTTCCGCGAGGGCCACCCCGGCCGCGACGACGAGGCCGACAAGGCCAAGGAAAAGCTCAAGGACCTCTTCAAATTCTGAGGGGGGGGTATCGGGACGTTACTCGGAGGGGGTGGAGCCGGTGACGATCCGCAGTACGTATCCGTGAACCGGATCCTGCAAGAGGCAGTCGCCGTCGGGCTGGCAGATGAAGTCCGCCAGCAGCTTCTTGCCGCGGAGCAGTTCCCCCCGCACGCGGGGATCGGCGGGGGTCGAGTCGACGCCCGCCCCCAGCGATGCCGGGTCCAGCCACAACCGCCAGACCAGTCCCTGATCGGGTCCGCCGGCCGCGCAGTCGATGGCCACCGCGTTGAGGCCCTGGAGGACCGGCCCGTCTTCGCAGGTTCCCAGCAACCACAGGGCCAGCGTCCGCGGCAGCTCCCCGAGCCCCACCATCCGTTGCAGACCGCTGGCGCCCGACTCGATGGTCGTTGCTTCCGCTCCCCGGGCGACCTCCAGCAGGGTCACACCGAAGGGGGTGGCAAGCTCGGCGTGGTAGCTGTCGGGGGGCTGGACCGCGAAGAAGCCGAGGGCGACGAACACCTTGTCCCCCCACTCCATGGCGATCTGGGCACGGCGTTCGGTGGGCAGTGGCCTGGCGGCGAGGACAGCTCGAGCCAGCTCCGCGGTGGCCTCGTCGGCCGGGACCGGATCCTTGAGCTGGGACCGGAGGCCCACGCAGCCGGACCCCCCGGCCAGGGTCGCCAGGATCGCGACCAGCGCGCCCAAGAAAGGACAGCGGCGAAGCCAGCGGGTCGGTCTAGCAGGGGTGTCCACGCCAGGCCAATGTAGGGGGCTCGATGAGGGATCTCAAGTCCGCACTGCTGGTCGTATCGCCGACTGGCGCAGCCGGGTGCCCCGACCGGCGCGATCAGCGGCATTGACGCGCCCGCGGGCGCCCAATAGGTTGGACGGCGCACGCAGCGTGTCGGAGGTGCCATGGCGGATCGTGAGTTGCCCGAAGATCTGGCTCGACGGTTCGACAGCGCCGATGGGATCGGAGCCGACGAGCTCCACGAGGCCCTGGACACCCTCGACGACGAAGGACGCGTCGTCTTCACCCGTTCGTTGAACAAGGGTCGCCAGGAACGTCTCTGGGAGCTGGCGGAAGGCCACATGCAGGGCAACACCGGGCTGCTGGTCCCCGACGACATCGCGCCCGGCGCGACCGTGATCTTCGAGGGCCGCAACAGCATGCCCATGTTCAACCTGTTCCAGAAGCGCTTCACGCGACCCCTAGAGACCGACGAGATCTGGGGCTACAACCACCAGGCCTGGGCCTGGTTCACAGGCCCGGGGTATTTCGTCGTCAACGAGGACACCGACCGGGGCGTGCTGGTGTTCGACTACGACCGCTTGCCGGAACGGGCCCTCGACGGCTGGCCGACGCTGCGGCCCAACACGGGGTTCCCGCCCGCGGTGGTCTACGGCAACATGTACGATGAAGTCCGTCCGGTGTGCGGGCACATCCTGATCGGCAAGATGTTGCTCAAGCAGTCCCAGGACAAGGGCGCGTTCTCCAAGCTGGTCGACTCCACCCTGCGCACATCGCAGATGTTCACGATCTGCCGCCACGCCGTGGCGTGACGGCCCCCCAAGAGGGATTCCACCATGACCGACAGCCAGCAACTCTTCGATGACATGTGCCAGGCGGTACTCGACGGCGACGAGTCCGCCGCGGCCCAGCTCGCGGCCCGCGCGCTGGACGAGAGCGTCCCGGCCCTGCAGGCGATCGACAACGGCTTCGTCCGCGGGATCCGCCAGGCCGGGGAACTCTGGGAGGAAGGCGAATTCTTCCTACCCGAGCTGGTCACCGCGGCCCAGGCGATGAAGGCCGCCATGGACGTGCTGCAGCCGGTTCTGTCGGCGGATGCCGCCGCGCGCCCAGCCGGCAGGGTCGTGATCGGCACGGTCCAGGGCGACATCCACGACATCGGCAAGACCCTGGTGGGCACCCTGCTGGCCGCCAATGGCTTCGAGGTGCGGGATCTGGGCGCCGATGTACCGGTCGAGGCCTTCGTGGCCGCGGCGCGGGAGATCGACGCCAGCCTGGTCTGCGCGTCCGCGCTGCTGACCACCACGATGACGGTCCAGCGGGCGTTGATCGAAGCCCTGCGCGGGGCGGGCATGCAGTGCCCGGTGCTGGTGGGCGGTGCGCCGGTCACCGCCGGCTGGGCCGAGGAGATCGGCGCGGCAGGATACGCGGACAGCGCGGTGGGCGCCGTCGAGCGGGCCCAGAGGCTCATGAATGCATCGTGAGGCCTTCGCCGGCCTGCTCGACTCCCGGATCCTGCTGCTGGACGGCGGGATGGGATCGATGCTGATCGCCAAGGGCCTGGTCGCGGGCCGCGCCCCCGAGTGGTGGGTGATCGAGCACCCCGACCGAATTGCCGACGCCCACCGGGCGTACGCCGAGGCTGGCGCCGACGTGGTCCATGCTGTGACCTTCGGCGCCAACCCGGTGAAGCTGGCCGTCGTCGGACTGCAAGAGCGCGCCGAAGAGGTCAACCGGCGCGCGGTCGCCCTCGCCCGGGACGCATGCCCGGCAGACACCCTGATCGCTGGTGACGTGGGACCGACCGGGAAGTTCTTCCCGCCGATGGGTGACGCGACCGAGGACCGCCTGCGCGATGTCTACACCTCCCAGGTGGGCTGGCTGGCAGACGCTGGCGTGGACCTGATCTCCATCGAGACCATGTACGACCTGCGCGAGGCGAAGGCTGCGGTCGAGGCTGCCCGGGCCACCGAGTTGCCCGTGCTGGCTTCGATGACCTTCGACCGACGTAAGCGGGGGTTTTTCACCCTGGTGGGAGACCGGGTCATCCCCTCGCTCCAGGCCCTTCGCGAGGCGGGTGCCGACGCGGTGGGATTCAACTGCTCCCTGGAATCCGCGCCGATGATCGACCTGGTGCGCGAGGCGGCCGCCGGGGTGGACGCCCCGCTGCTGGCCCAGCCCAACGCAGGACAGCCGCGGCCCACCGCCGACGGAGTGGTCTACGACGCGGACGAGGGACAGTTCGTCGCCGACCTGCTCCAGATGGTCGAGGTTGGCGCGCGGATCATCGGCGGATGCTGCGGCACGGACCCCTCGTTCATCGCCGGGGCCCGGCAGGCGCTGGATTCTCTGGACGCCGCATGACTGAGCCTCGCCCGCTGGAGGTGGCGCTGCGCCGCCGCGACGTGCTGCGCAACCTCGGGTATCGGGGAGGCGCCCAACCCCGCGAGCGGGTTGGCGCGCGGCTGGACGACCTCTGGTCCACCGCCGAGGAGCTGCTTCGACCGGCGGGCGCCCACCGGCTCGTCGACGGCGCCGAGGCCGCCCTCGCCGGGATGCCGGAGCCGGGCGGGCGAGTGGGCGTGGCCGTGTGTACCATCGGCGGGGCACTGGAGGGGGAATCACGGCGGCGTGCCGACGCGGGCGAGATGCTCGACGCGCTGCTGCTGGACGGCATGGGTTCGGCGGCAGCCGAGGCCACCGCCGACGCCCTCGACGGGGTCCTGTGCGCCGCGCTGGCCGCGGAGGGTCGACACCCGGCACCGCGCATCAGCCCCGGGTACGGCCGCTGGGACGTGAGCCACCAGCGCGATCTGCTGGCGCTGCTACCGGCGGCCGCCCTCGGCATCGAGTTGACACCCGGCTCGATGATGGTGCCGCGCAAGTCGGTGTCCTTCGCCGTTCGTCTGCTCGACGGGCGGCCCCGGGCATCGGGAGGGCGGCGGGCCGCCGAACGGTGTGCCCGATGTGATCTGGACGACTGTGCGTTTCGCCGGGACACCGGCGGCGAGAAGAGCTGATCATCAGGCCGCGGAGACGCGGCGACGGAGGACGACGTGGCAGGAGCGATTCGGCCGACTGTGGCGCTGCTGGCGCCCGAGGAGGTGGGACGCCTGGTGGCCCAGGCGTCTGAGGTTCTGGGCCACGTGGGCGTGTTCGTGGAGAACGACGAGGCCCTGGCGCTGCTGGACGGTGCCGGAGTACGCATCGACGGGCGTCGCGCCTACCCCGACGAGGCGACGATCCGCGGCGCGCTGGAGACGGCACCCTCGCGGATCCAGGTCCTGGATCGGAATGGGGCACCCGCGCTGGATCTGGGAGGCGATCGAGTCCATTTCGATCCGGGTTCCGCGGCGCTGTGGGTGCTGGACCCGGAATCCCGCCGACGGCGACTGCCCACGGTCCGCGACTGCATCCGGCTGGCCTGGGTGGCCGGAGCCTGCAAACACCTCGCGGCCCAGTCGACCGGCCTGATCCCGTCCGACGTCCACGAGGACGTGGCGGACCGGTTCCGGCTCTACCTGGCGCTGAACAACGGCACCAAGCCGGTGGTCACCGGCACCTTCCGCACCGACGCCTTCGGGGTCATGCGCGACATGCTGGTGGCGGTGCGAGGTAGTGAGCAAGCCCTGCGGGAGCAGCCACTGGCGATCTTCGACTGTTGCCCGACGCCGCCGCTGAAGTGGAGCGACCTGACCTGCCAGGCGCTGATCGACGCCGCCCGCGCCGGCATCCCGGCCGAGATGGTGTCGATGCCGCTGGCCGGCGCCACCTCGCCGGTGACCCTGCGTGAGATGGTGCTCCAGCACGCGTCCGAGTGCCTGTCCGGCGTGCTGATCCATCAGCTGGCCTGCCCGGGCGCCCCCATCGTCTGGGGCGGATCGCCGTCCGCGTTCGACATGCGGACCGGCACCACGCCGATGGGCGCCATCGAGACGATGATGGTCGACATGTCCTACGCCCAGGTCGGCAAGCACCTGGGGCTGCCGACCCATGCCTACATGGGGCTCTCCGACTCCAAGGGCGTGGACTGGCAGGCGGGCGCAGAGTCCGGCATCGGCGCCACGCTGGCCGCCTTGGCCGGGGTCAACATGATCTCGGGTCCCGGCATGCTCGACTTCGAGAGCTGTCAGAGCCTGGAGAAGCTGGTGCTGGACAACGAGGCCTGCGGCATGGCCCTGCGGCTGGTGTCCGGCGTCGGGACCGGGTCGGCCGAACAGGGGCCGGAGCTGATGGCTCAGGTGGTCGAGGCCGGCCACTTCCTGGGCCACCCCCACACCCGCGCCAACTTCCGCAAGGAGCTGTTCTTCCCCGGCAAGGCCATCGATCGGTCGAGCTACGGCGACTGGGAGGCCGGCGGTGCCCTGGATTCGATGGCGGCTGCCCGGGCCGAGGTGGACCGCATCGTCGCCCGCGGGAATCCCGCGCCGCTGCCCGACGACATCAAGGGGGAGCTGGACCGGTTGATCCAGGCCGACGCCAGCCGCCTGGGTCTCGGGCCCTTGCCGACGATCTAAGGGCCCGTCAGGACCCTAACCTGCAGCGACGGGGTCGCGACTGCGGCCCAGAGCCACCAGCGAGGGAACGCCGATCAGCGCGGTCGCCAGGCCGCCCAGAACCCCGAAGATCACCACCAATCCCATGCTCGACATGGACGGGTTGCGCGCCATCGCCATGGTGCCCAGGCCGACCATGGTGGTCAGCGACGACATCAGCACGCCGGTGCCCGTGGTCTCCAGGGTCGGCGCCGCCAGTCCGCCGGTCTCGGCGCTGGCGAGCCGATCGACGACGAACACACCGTAGTCGATGCAGACCCCCAGACAGATGGCCACGCCGCAGACGTTGATCATGTTCAGCGGCATGCCGAGCAGTGACAGCAGCCCGGCCGCGGAGACAAAACCGACGGCGCAGGGCAGCAGCGCCAGGGCCGCCGAGCGGAGCCGACGATAATAGACCAACAGCACGATCGACAGCGCGACCCCACAGACCCCCGACAGCCGTAGCAGGTCGGCCTCGACCCGGTGCAGCAATCGCGCCGCCAGGTCGGGGAAGCTGATGATCATCGTGCCCGGTACCTGGTCCTGGATCCGCTCGACCACCGCGTGGGGGAACACCCCCTCCTCGAGCCCCCGCGTGTTCTCCTGGCCGGGGCCGGGGTCGGCGGTCTCCACGAGGGTCAGCACCTGGACCGAGTCGGGCCGCTGTCCCACCCGGCGCTGCAGCAAGCTGCCCACGGCCGTTCCGGTGAGATCGTCCAGCCCGAGGGGGCCGACCTCGCCCTCGTCCACGGCCCGCAGATCGTCGGCGAAGGGCTGGAAATACCCCTCGACGAAGCCCCGCTCCGCGGCCGCGGCCTCGACCCGGGCCACCAGCGCCTCGACGCCGCCGTCGAGGACCCCGGCCGATCGCTCCCGCTGGCTCGCCAGCGACGGCAGGATCGGTGCCGTCGACGAGAAGCTGGCCAGCTCGCCGCGGTCGACGGCGTCGTCCAGCACCGCCGCGACCTGCTCGTTGGCGACCAGCGCCTGCTCCAGCGTGGGTTGGTCGACCACCACCATCGCCCCGGCCATGCCCGCGCCGAAGGCCTCCTGGAAGCGCAGATCCAGGGCCCGGACCTCCGGCGGCTGGTAGTCCAGGTTGCGGATATCACCGTCGAAACTCATGCCGGCGGCGGCCACGGCGAGCAGCACCACCATCGCCCCCCATCCAAGGGCGAAGGGCAGCGGCCGGCGGTCGATGGCACCCCCCAGCCGGGCCAATCCGCGCCCCAGCGCCGCCGCCCGGTTGTCCCGCTGAGCCGGCCGCCGCGCCCCCCCCAGCTTGCGGTAGGCCACCGGCATCACCACCGCACAGAGCGCAAATGCCGTCGCGATCCCACCCAGGGCCATCAGCGACATGTCCCTCAGCGCCTTGGTATCGGAGATCATCAGGACGCCGAACCCGATCAGGGTGGTCAGGCACCCCACGCTGAGACTGGGAGTGACCTCCGCCAGGGTGCGGCGCAGCGCCTCCTCCCGCGGCCAGTGGGCCTCGGCCTGCTGGATCCGGGTGAACAGGTGGATGGTGTAGTCGACGGTGATGCCCAGCATCGCCGCGCCGAACCCCATCGACAGGCCGTGGGCGCCGCCGTACACGTACCCCAGCGCGGCCACCCCCGCCCCCACACCCAGAACGGGGGGGGCGTAGGCAAACGCCATCACCCGCAGGTTGCGGAAGAAGCCGACGAAGATCAGCAAGATCCCCACCGCGGTGGCACCCATGGCCAGCTTGACGTCCCGGCGGATCACGTTGGCCGACGCCAGCGAGTAGACCGGTCCGCCGGCCACCTCGACCCCCAGTCCGGCGAAACGCTCGTCGGCCAGCGCACCGTCGGCGATCCCCCGGGCCAGCTCCACGACCCGCTCCATCTCGGCCACGTCCATGCCCGTACCCTGGGGCTCGGCCAGGGCCATCGCGTGCCTGCGATCGGTGGACAGCAGCCGGCCGCGGTAGAGGGCGACGTCGAACTGCTGGTTGCCCGTCAGCACCTGCTGCAGGACCTCCTCGCCGAACCCCAGCGGATCCCGGCGCAGCAGGGGCTCGGTGAACGAGGACTCGGGGCTGGTCAAGCGCATGGCGACCCGCGCGATCTGGCGCCGGATCCCCGCCTCGGTCAGCCGTTCCCGGGCCTGGTCTGTGGGCAGCAGGTAGTACCGTCGCGGGAAGATGGCCTCGTAGATCCGCTGTTGCTCGTCCGCAGGTACCCGGTAGAACACCTGCTTGAAGGCGCCGGTGTCCTTCAGGCCTGCGGCCACGTGATCCAGCAGCTCGACGACTGCGTCCGGATCGGGCTGCTCCCGGGGATCCTCCACGTGCACGAGCAACATGGCCGTGAGCTTGAAGTTCTCCATCACGGAGATCATCCGCTCGCGGTCCTCGCCGCCGGGCATCACGTCGGTCATCTGGGTGACGAAGCGGAACCGCGCCAGGCCCAGACCGACCACCGCGATCAGCACCAGGACGCCGACGGCGGTCAGCCGTGGCGAGGCCAGCAAGCGATCGTGGATCGCCAGGAAGAGTGTTCCCAGGCGGGACGGGGCCGGCGGGGGCAAGGGTGGATCCACGCTCCGGGATCAGGGGACCGGTGTCACCTGACTGTTGGTGAACTGGTAGGTGGCCGCGTCGCCGTCTGGCTCCTCGATCCGGACCTCGGTCACCAGCGAATCGTCACCGTAGGTCAGCACCATACGGCGGATGAAACCGCGGATCAGCTCGTCGCGAGGGCTCAAGATCAGTGTCCGTTTCCGCTCGGGATCGACCGACACCTCGTAGGACTCGAGGACCTGCGCCGGGCTCCCTCCCAGCCAGACGGTCATGCTCTCGACCAGGGGTCGGACCCGCTCGTCGGCGGCCAGGTCGAACTCCTGCTCCTCGCCCAGGTCGGGGTAGTGCATACGCGCACGCGTCCCCTCCATCACGAACTCCATCCGATCCGGCGACTCGTAGCGCCAGGTCACCGCCCCACCCTTCTCGTAGATCAGGGTCCCGCGCGAGGTGACCGGCTGGGCGAAGGCCTTGAGCTCCTTCGTCTGGACGAAGGCGGCCTCGAGCCGCTGGACGGCGCTGGACGCCGCGTAGACCTGCTGAAGCAACTCGTCCGCCTCACCGGCGAGGGCCGGGCGCGGGAGGAGGAGGGACAGCAGGATCCACGGGGTGAGGGAGAGCTTCATCGGGGCTCCATGCGGCGCATCATAACATCCGACTTAACCTGATACGCACGGCGGGGTCGGACCATTCGGGACCAGCACGGAAGACCGGCGACGGCCGGAGGAGGATACGATGTCTCACACCCTGCGAAGCGGCTTGCTGGCCGCATCCCTCGCTCTTTCCCTCTGTCTGACCGCTGCGGCCGGGGCGCGCCCCGACGTGGGCGACGAGGTGGAGGCGCTCCACCGGGAGATCGCCGCCCTGCGACTGTTCCACGCCCTGGATCTGACCGGAGAGCAGCAGGCCGAGATGATCCCGCTGGTGGAGACCGGCATCGGCCTGGCGGACGATCTCCGGGACGTTCACGAGGCCAACCAGCGTGACCACCTGGCCGTGCTGGTCCAGGTGCGCGACGAGCTGCGGGACGTCGGCGAGCTGGGCGAGGCCACGCAGGAGGCCGTCGGGGACGCGCGCAAGGTAGCCGAGAAAGCGATGCGGCCCGTGATGTGGGAGATCGGCGACCTCGGCGAGGAGGTGCAGGGGATCCTGGACGACGACCAGCGGGCACGGGTCCGCGAGGCCCTGCAGCGTCCGCCGGGCGCGGGCCCCGGCGGAGCAGGTCCGGGTGCGGGGCGGATGGGCCCCCCCGGAAGTGACCCACGGGGCGAGGGTGCTGGTGACGAGGGCGCCGACGGGGAGAGGGCGCGCCACCGGGGTCGGCAGCTGCTCAAGCTGGTGTTCTCCGAGGAGTTCCTGGCCGTGCTCACCGGGCGACAGTGAGCGCGCTGGAATCTTCCATACATACCTGGGTGTTGTAGGGGGCGAGCCGCCCGAAGTCCTGCGATTTCAATTCCTTGCAAAAAAAGCATACTCACAGGTATCTTTCCTCCAGCGGTCCGAGATGCGGACCGGCCCCCACCCCGCGGGAGGAGGTCAGCCGTGACGGCGACGCGTACCCTCAGCGACGTGCTCCGCACGCGGCGGCTCGACAGGGGGCTGACCCTGAACGAGATGGGCAAGCGGCTCCAGCTGGCCAACGGCAACTTCATCGGCATGGTCGAACGGGGCGAACGGCTGCCCAGCGACGCCAAGCTGCTGGACATGGCCAAGGTGCTGGAGCTGGACGGGCGCGAACTCCTGGCCCTCAAGTACCGCCAGATCCCCGACAGCGCCGTGCACCAGCTGTTCTCGCCGCCGGAGCCGCGCCACAAGCACATCCGGCGGTTGCTGCTGACCACGTGTACCAGCGGCGAGGAGATGACCCGGGAGTTCGGGCTCAGCGAAAAGACCGCGCTGGAACGGATCGTGTTCGGCTATCTGGTCGATTTTGTGCTCACCGACGCGGTTCTCGACAGCCGTGAGTTCGCGACCCTGCGCAAGCGGCTCGTGGATCTGGGCCGGCGCCGCGCCCGCGACCCCGAGGCCTCCTTCGACTCCTGGTGGTTCGAGGAGGAGGGCGAGGCGTTCATCGCGTTCGCCCGGCGGCAGTTCGTCGGCTGGTCCCTGGACCTGCTGGAACTGACCCTCACGATCCAGCACTCGGAGAGCCCCACCGACCGCTCGCTCATCCCGCTGATCGACGTGGAGCTCCGGGATCGGCTGATCCACTCGGTGGGGCGCGAGGTGGCCACCCGCGGCGGCCTCAACCCGCGGGTCACCCTGGAGGACCTGTTGCGGGCCGAAGGGCTGACCGAGACCGACACCGAGGAGATCCTGGCGCTGGTGGCGTTCAAGAAGGCACGTCGCCGTCGAGCCGAGGAGGGGGCTTGACCCCCGCGCCCGCCCGGCGCATACAGGGGCCCATGAACGACGCACGAGACGACGAATGGGCGGCTCTGCCGGCCCCACGGCTGGCCCGGGCCGCAGCCCTGGGCAGAGTCGGGCTACGCACCCTTCGAAGGGCGACCCCCGCCCTGTACCACTTCCTGGCCGGCAAACGGCCCCAGCTGAAGGTCTCCTGGGGGCGCAACGAGCTACACCTGCGCCGCGACGGCCTGGTGTGGATCCCCCGCGAGACCGCGGCGCCGGTCATCGAGGTGGTCTCCGACAGCGAGACCGCCGAGACCGCCGAGACCGCCAAGACCCCGACCATCCCCTTCGTCCCCCGCCGGGCAGGTGAGCAGGACGACGATCCCCACATGTTCCGGACCCCCCGCGAGGGGCTGGACGGCGTGGACACGGGCGGTCCACTGGACCTGGAGGCCGCGGCGCTGGAGGCCGAGGTCAAGCGCCGGATGGGCATGCGAGGGGACGACGAAGAGGCGGCCCAGGTGCTCACCCCGGAGCTCAAGAGCGCCGAGGCGCTGAACGCCGAGATCGCCCGGGTCCGCGACGTGCTCCAGGCCCTGGACGACGTGGAGGATCACGCGCTGATCAACGAGCTCGACGACGAGCTCTATCAGCTGTACAAGGCCGTCGACTACAAGATGCGCCGCCATCACGCCTCGGAAGCCAAGGTCGAACTCGGCAAACTCTTCAAAATGTGAAAAACGGACCGGCAATGCCGGCCGCTTTTCACGGCGAGATTGCTGCTGGCGAGCTTTGCTCGCAGCAGAATCTCACCGACCCGGGGGATCGCGGGTGCGAGACGGGGTGTTCCCTTGGCGCGGATGGGGCGTTTCATCGGATGGGTCCGAATGGGGCGGGCGGTGGTGCGTCAAATTCCTTGACAGGCACGCCGGCCGCCGTTAGGTTCCCGGCGGCTAACCGCTTGAAATCGTAGCTATTCCTCGCCAAACGAGGAGGAACACAGACGATGAGACGACTCGCCGATTGCTCGCGCTGGACGCCGGCCCTGCTGGTGTTGGCCCTGGCCCTGCCGGGCGTGGCTGATGCCCGCAAGAAGAACCCCTACGAGGGCAAGCTGTACAACGGCCAGACCATCGAGGGGTACTGCGCCGGTTTGCTCGGGGTGGAGGCCTTCGACCTCACCGACGAGGATCTGGCCATTTGCGACAAGCGCTACTCCCAGGAGCTGGACGCCCTCGACGACATCACGCTGGGCGACATCCAGCTCGACGGCGACGGACCCCGGCGCTCGGAGGTCCTCGAGGAAGAGGCCGAGCCCAGGGAGCCCAAGGTCAGCAAGAAGGAGCTCGAGGAGCGGCGCCTGGCCGAGGAAGAGGCCAAGCGCAAGAAGATGGACGACCTGGGGCTGGTGGAGTTCGAGGAGGAGGCCCCGGCGGACGACGGCGGCGACGACGACGACGAGGAGGACGACCTGCTCGGCGACAACGACCTGGACGACGACGACCTGGACGAGGAAGAGGACTTCGACATCGCCGAGGACGACATGCTGATCGAGGAGTACGACGAGGGCGGCGGTTCCGTCCTCGACGACCTCGAGGACGACTTCGGCGAGGACCCCTCGGACAAGAAGAAGGACAAGAAGAAGGACAAGAAGAAGAAGGACAAGAAGAAGAAGGGCGGCAGCGACAGCCTGGACGACGCCCTCGACATCCCAGACGAGTGGAACTAGTTCCCGTCCCGAAATGAGCCCTTTTCCGCGATCTCGGCGTCAGGCCGCAGGATTCCTTGTGCGACGTACACGAGTACGTCTCCGCGGAATCCCTTACCTTCCTTGACCTCGCGAAAAATGACCCATTTCGGCCTCGGGAGCTCCGCAGTCTCCAACCCGCATTTCAGGTAGCCCTTCCCCTCCCTTGCCCTTGCCCTTGCCCTTGCCCTTGCCCTTGCCCTTGCCCCTCCCCGTCTCCTCTCCCCCCTTCTTTCTCCCCCTTTGCGCGAGTCTCTTCTTCTCTTCCCAGGCCGAAGATCGGATCAGATATCCGCCGCCAGATCCCCCGTCAGCAGCTCCCCCTCGAGCTTCTTGAGCATGTCGCGGATCCGCACGACCCACTCGTCGTACATGTTGACCTCGGATGCCTTGTCCAGGACCTTGCGGTAGACGGTGCGCGCCTTGATCAGCAGGACCGCGGTCTGCTCGTCGAGGATCTCCCTGTAGACCTCCTGGTCCAGCTCGTCGGCGACCCCCTCGGGAATCGGCGCCTCGAGGATGTCCTGGCGAAAGCCCTCGTACAGCCCCCCCAGACGGTAACCCGCGCGGGGAATCCAGTCGTGGACACCCGAGCGGATGGTGTCCAGGTAGGCCTGCTGGGCGTCCACGATGTGGGCCGCCTTGAGGTTGAGCTCCCGGCGCGCCATCTCCAGGTCGTTGACGTGGACCAGGTCCACGTCCTCGGCCAGTAGCCGGTACACCTCGCCGAGGTAGTAGTGGACCATCGCTCCCTGGTAGCCGCCCAGCGTCCGGCCGCGGTCCGACCGATAACGCCGGGAGAGGGTCTGCATGTCGTCGAGGCCGCCCTGGCGATCGCCGGACGCCGCATCCACCCAGGCCCGCTGCACCCGCAATTCGAAGCGGTCGGTGGCGGTGGGCCCGGGGCGGTGGAGCAGCCAGCTGATGTGCTCTTCGGCCGCCTCCCACCGCTCGTCGACCACGGTGCACGCCACCAGCCGGAACCTCAGGGTGACCCGGTCGGGGTCGGTCTCGGCGCTGGCCAGCAGCTGCTCGAACAACGCGATCGCATCGTCGAGGCGCTCGGTTCGTTCTGCCGACAGGGCCGCGTTGTAGCGCGCCAGGCCGACCGAAGGTGCGCCGGGGAACTCGTCCAGATAGCGGCTGTACAGTGCAAACGCCCGGTCGTACAGCCGCATGTCGAAGGCCTCGCCCGCCAGCCGCAGTACGTCCTCGTCGGTGTAGCTCGCCAGGCCGATCAACGGATCCACCTCGGAGTGCACGCTCATCCCGCCCAGGGGGCTGCCGCCACCGCCGTGGCGTCCCGCGCAGGCGGGCAGCAGCAGCGCGCCGGAGAGCAACAAAGCCAGGGGGAGCACGAGGGGAGTGGGGAGCCGATGGCTGTTCATGACCCCATTGTAAACCTCCAGCGGCGGCGCGCCTTCCCACCCGCGGCGGCGGACGCCGATCCGATCCTGGAGAGAAGGGCACGTGCGCGTTAGAGTGGCCGCCGTGGAGGGTCGCATCATGGAGAGTCGCGGTTCGTTCATCCTGCCACTGGGTATCGCGCTCGCGCTGTTTTCCTTGAACCTCGGATTGGCTGGCTGCCCTCCGGCGGGTGACGACGACGACGTGTCGGCGGACGACGACGACAGCGCCGCCAGTGACGACGACACCACGGCCGACGACGACGATGACGACAGCACGTCGATGCCCGCCGATCCCTCCCCGTTCACGCTCACGTTGAGCGGCGGCGAGAACGAGTCGATCATCTTCGACGCCTCCGAGGCGTCTGCTCTACCCGAGCCCGAATGACATCAACTTCCGCACCACCTGGCGCGGCACCTCCCACAACGCCGTCCTGATCGCCGAGGTGATGGGCACCTTTGCCAGCGCTGGCAGCTACACCATCGACGGCGCCCAGACCCGGGTGAAGTTACAGTCCGAGGCGGGCAGCCCCTACAACTTCTTCTACCAGGTGGACGTCGCCCAGGGGGACAGCGGAACGCTGGACGTGACCCACATCGACGGCGAGGCGGGGGTGGCCTGGGGCGAGGTCACGTTCAGCGGCATGCACGGCGGGAACGGCGCCCTGACCGTCAGCCCACTGCCGATCCTGATCTGGTGCAACGACGTGCAGAACTAGCCAGTCAGAACCTGTAGTTCTTCCCAGCGCGCGTAGAGCTTGTCGACCTCGGCGCGGCGGGGGTCGATCTCGGCCTGCAGCTTGGCCAGCCCCGCAAAATCCACCGCCATCTCCGGCCGGGCCTGCCTGCTGTGCAGGTCCGCGATCTCGGCCTCGAGTTCCTCGATGCGGGCCATGGCCTGCTCGATCTCGCGGGCGTGCTTCTCCGCGGCCCGCTGCTGCCGGATCCGCTTGCGGTAGGCGTCGCCGGCGGTGCTCTTGCGCTGGTTGCTGGCCACCTCGTGGCGCCCGGTGAGCAGCCACAGGTCGGGGGCCGGCAGACCTGGGATCCGCTCCCCTTCGAAGCACATGGTCCGCGCCTTGCGCCACAGGAAATCCTCGAAACCCTCGAGGTAGGTCGTGGCCTCGCCGCCGCCGACCTCGATCACCTTGTCGGCCAGGGCCGAGACGAAGTGCCGGTCGTGGCTGACGAACACCACCGTGCCGGTGAAGTCGCGCAGGGCCTCGAGCAGCACCTCCTTGGACAGCATGTCCAGGTGGTTGGTGGGCTCGTCGAGCAGCAGCAGGTTGGCGCCCCGCAGCAGGATCTTGGCCAGGGCCAACCGGTTGCGCTCGCCGCCGCTGAGGATCGCCACCTTCTTGTGGACGTCGTCGCCGGTGAACAGGAAGGCGCCCAGCACCCCCCGCAGCCGCTCCTCGGACAGGTGGCGCGCCCCGCTCTCCATTTCGGCGATCACCGTACGCTCCCCCACCATCTCGTCCAGCTGGTCCTGGGCGAAGTAGGCCGGCAGCACGTTGTGGCCGAACTCGGCGAAACCCTGGTCCGGGCGTTCGCAGCCCGCCAGCAGCCGCAGCAGCGTGGACTTGCCAGCGCCGTTGGGGCCAACCACGGCCACCCGCTCCCCCCGGGAGATCTCGAGCTCCGCACCGTCGAGCACCGTCAGCTCGGCGTAGCGCTTGGTCAACTCCTCGGCGCGCAACACGGGCGAGCCACAGCGGGGAGCTGGCGGGAAGCGGAACCGCACCCGCTGCGTGCCGCCGGGGATCTCCACCCGCTCCCGTTTCTCCAGCGAACGGATCCGGCTCTGCACCTGGGAGGCCCGCTTCTTGTCGTAGCGGAACTTGGCCACGAACTGGCGGATCCGCTCGATCTCCCGGGTCTCCTTGGCCTGGGCCGTCGAGAGCCGCCGCCGCCGCTCGGCGCGCATGGCGGTGTAGACCGTGTAGTTGCCCCGGTACTCGTGCAGCTCGCCGGCCTCGACCTCGGTGGTGCGCTCGACCACCCGATCGAGGAAGTGCCGGTCATGGCTGACCACCACCACTGCCCCGGCATAGTCGTCGAGGTAGCGCTCCAGCCAGGCGCGGCTCTCCATGTCCAGGTGGTTGGTGGGCTCGTCCAGGAGCATGAAGTCCGGCCGCTGCATCAGCAGCCGCGCCAGGGCGATCCGCATCTGCCAGCCCCGGCTGAAGTCGCCGCAGCGCGCGCCCCAGCGATTCTGCGGGAATCCCAGCCCGTTGAGCACCCGGCCCGCCTCGGCCTCCAGCTCGTAGCCGCCGCCGACCCGGAACAGCTCCTGGTCCCGCTGCAGCCGATCCAGCAGCCGCGCATGCTCCGCGTCGTCCGCGTCGGCCAGCTCCAGGCGGGCCAGATGCCCGTCGATCCGCCGCTCGAGGGTGATCAGATCATCCCTGGCGTTTCGAACCGCCACCCGCAGCGCTTCGTCCGGGAGCGTGACCCCTTCCTGGGGCAGGTAGCCCACGGTCTGCCCCTTGGTGACCCGGAGCGTCCCCCCGTCCGACTCCTGCAACCCCACCGCCACTCGCAGCAGCGTCGACTTTCCCGACCCGTTCGCCCCCACCAACCCCACCCGGTCCTGATCGCGCACCGCCCACGACTGGTCCTTCAGCAGCAACCGGCCACCGAAGTTGATCGAGATGTCCTCGAGGCGAAGCATGCGGAGCCAATAGCAGAGATCGAAATCCGAAGGAACCGTGGAAGTGGAGCTACATTTTGTATTTGAAGTCGTCGGGGTCGAGCTTCTCGAGCAGCTCGCGCATCTCGTCGTCGTCCATGGGCGCGCCCTCGCTGACAACCGGGGTGGGCCGCACCGCCTCATCGACGGCGGGCACGCCCGTGGTCTCGCTGCCGTCGGGGGCCGCTTCGACCTCGCCCGCAGCGTCCACCTGGACCTTGTCCAGCACCCGCTCGTTGACCCAGATCTCGGTGTCGGTGCGCAGGGCGACGGCCAGCGCATCGGAAGGCCGCGCGTCGATCACCGTCGAGGCCCCCCCCGCCAGGACCGTGAGTTCGGCGAAGTAGGTACCGTCCCGCAGGTCGGTGACCTCGACCCGTGTGACCTGGACGCCCGCGGTGGCCAGCAGGCTGCACAACAGATCGTGGGTCATCGGTCGCGGGACCTCGGCCCCCTCGATGACGACCAGGATCGCGCTGGCCTCCAGCAACCCGACCCAGATCGGGATGAAGCGGTCCTCGTCCTCGATCTTGAGCAGCACCACCGGAACCTTGTGGGTGGGGTCCATGGCGACCGCCGACACTTGCGCGCGCTTGGCCATGACCAGAGCTTATCGTACGGGGCCGCGCGGGGCTGTTCCACCGTCCACGGCGGTCCCGCGGAGAGTATGGCGCAGCGCCTCGTCCACGTGGACGGCGACCTCGCGCCCGATCCACGACGGCGGCCCGTCGACGTGCACCATCGTGTAGTCCGGCGCGCGGCCGATCAGCGTACCGGCCTCCCGGGCCTCGCCGTCCAGCAGCACCGGCAGCACCTGGCCCACCTTGCGGGCGAGCACGGCGGCGGTGTGCTGCTCCTGCCGTGCCAACACCTGGCGCACCCTGTCGAGCTTCTCCGCCTGGGGGACGTCATCCTCCCAGCCGGCCGCCACCGTCCCCGGCCGGGACGAGTAGGCGAACACGAACAGGTGGGCGTAGCCGGCCCGGTCGACCAGGTCCATGGTCGCCGCCACGTCCTCCTCGGTCTCGCCGGGGAACCCCAGCAGGAGATCGCTGGACAGCGCCATCTCGGGGCGCACTGCGCGGATCCGGGCCACGAGGTCCAGGTAGTCGGCCGCCGTATGGGGCCGTCCCATCCGCTCGAGTATCCGGTCGCTGCCGCTCTGCACCGGCAGGTGCAGATAGGGGCAGACATTGGGAAGCTCGCCGAGGGTGTCGATGAGATCCTGTCCCAGATCCCAGGGGTTGGAGGTCAGGAACCGGATCCTCGCCGTCGGATCGAGGGCCGCAACCTGCCCCAGCAACGCCGAGAACGGCAGCGGCGCGTCCGTGCCGCCTGCCTCCAGCCCGCGGTACCGATTCACGTTCTGGCCCAGCAAGAAGATCTCGCGGACCCCGGCCTCGAGCAGACTGCTGGACTCGGCCAGCACCTCCGACGGCGCGCGATAACGCTCCTTGCCCCGCACCCGCGGCACGATGCAGTACGTGCAGCCGTGGTCACAGCCCCGCTGGATCGCCACGAAGGCCGAGATCGCGGCGCTGCCGCGGGGCACGGGTTCCCCCACGAAGGCCTCGTCCTCGCTGCCCACGTCGACGAACCGCTCGACTGTGGCGCGACGCAGCACCGCACCGATGCGTCCCATCGCATCCGGTCCGACCACGGCGTCCACGGTGGCGTGGTGGTCCAGCAGCTCCCGGCTGGCCTGCACCGCATAACATCCCGCCACGACGATGAGCCGGCCCGGTCGCTGGTCCTTGAGGCGGCGGTAGACGCCGAGGAGCGACACCACCTTGTGGGTCGGCTTCTCACGGACGGAGCAGGTATTGATGATCAGGGCGTCGGCGTCGCTGGCGTCGTCCACCACCCGCCAGCCCTCGAGCTCCAGCAACCGCGCCATCTTGGCGGAGTCCAGCTCGTTCATCTGGCAACCGTAGGTCTTGAAGTGGACCGCGGGTGTCGGGCTGCGGGGTTGGCTCATGGCCCGTGCAAACTAACGACTGTGCCGGAGCCGGTCAACGCGCTCTCGCGGGCGCGCAAGGGTTTGAATTCGGCGCACGCCCGGCTCACAATGGGCGTGCGCCGGTCCGTGCCGGCGCTGGAGGCGTGCATGGTCACAGCTCGGCGGACCCTCCGGCCCCGAACGATCGCGTTGCTGGCAGGGCTAGGCGTCGCCCTCGGCGGCTGTTTCGACATCCCGACCTACTCCGACTTCCAGCTCAACATCTCGCCGTTCGACAACACCTATCTGAACCGGGGGGAGGCGACGATGGAGGTGTGGCTGATGCCCGGCTACACCTGCCCCGACGAGGAGACGGCCCGACTGTACCTCGTCTACTCCAACACCATCGAGACCCCGGCGCCGCTGGCGCTGGTCCTGCACGCCGAGCCCTTCGACTACGTCCGCTCGGACGGAACGGCGTTCTCCAGCCAGGTCGGCGAGGAGCGGCTGACCGTCGACTGGGCGGCGCTCACCGCAGAGAAGATGATGGGGATCCGCGACTCCGGGGCCGGCGCCTTCAAGCCCGGCGCCCTCGTGGCGTCCCTGGTCCGCGAGGGGTTCTACGTGGTCGTCCCCACCAACTGCTGGGGCGACCTGTGGCACGGAACCGGCGACAACGACTACACCGAGGGGTTCCTCCGCTACGGGCTCTACCTGGCGGACGACAGCGTCAAGTGGGCCCAGTCCCGGGTCGACACGGATCCGGAACGGGTGCTGCTCGCGGGGCTGGCCGAGGGAGGCCGGGGTATCGTGGACATGGTCGGATATGGCTGGACCGACGCCGCGATCCTGATCGACTCCTCCCCCGACTACCTCCCTCCGCTGTTCGGCGACCCGCAGAACGACGAGTTCATCGAAGGCCTGGAGAAGATCTACGGCCGCGGCGAGCTGACGGACGAGGAGTTCAAGACCAAGCTGGGTGAGGTAAGTCTCTACTACCAGGTCTCCCAGGGGTACGTGGCGCCCACCATCTATCTGTACTCGGCGAACGACGATTTCGTCAGCGTCGAACTCTCGCGGCCGGCCAAGAACGCCATCGAGGATCGGTATCCGCCGGGCATGTACTTCCCGGAGATGGAGACCGCGGAGTCGCGGCACATCATCACCAACAACCACCGGTCCAAGGCCGAGGAAGTGGTCGAGTGGCTCGTCGACGGCTGGGACGACGGCTTCCCACCACCCACCGAGTGACCTCGTCGCCGGGACCCCAGGGGACGTCAGGATGAAGACCCGCTGGATCGCCTCCCCCGTGGATCGGGTGCGCACCGACCTGCTGGTGATCGGCCTGTACACGACCCGGCGTCGTTCGCCACTGTACAAGGCGTTGCAGTCGATCTTCGGTCCCGCCTTGAGGGGCATCCTGGAGGGGGAACGTTTCCGGTTCAAGCCCGGCGACACGGCGGTGATCCACGGGCTGGGGCAGCTGCGGGCCCGCCAGGTTCTGCTGGCGGCCCTGGGCCGGCCGGGCCGGGTCAAACCCGACGACCTTCGGGCGATGGCCGGGGGTGCCGCCCGACGCGCCCGCCGCGGGGGACTGACCCGGGTGGCCCTTGCCGTCGATCCGGCGTTCGCCGATGGGGGCAAGGGACTCGACGACGCCAGCGCACGCGCCCTGATGGAGGGGGCCTGCCTGGGCGGATATCGCTTCGATCGTTACCTGGACGAGGACAGCCGGGATCCCGAGTCGCTGATCGAGGTGGGGCTGGTGGCGCCGGGCCGGCGCGGCCGGGACCGCTTGCTGGCGGCGATGGAGCGGGGTCGGGTCGCCGCAGAGGGGACGATGCTGGCCCGGGATCTGGTCAACGAACCGCCCAACGTGGCCTCTCCCGAGCACATGCGGACACGGGCCGAGCAGCTGGCCGATGAGCTCGGACTGGCGATTCAGGTGCTCGAACGCGACGAGTTGGAGCGCCGCGGGATGGGTTGTCTGCTCGCCGTGGGACAGGGCAGCGCCCAGCCCACCTACCTGATCCACCTGACCTACACCCCCGAGGCGGAGGCGCGCTCCCGGGTCGCGCTGGTGGGCAAATGCCTGACCTACGATTCCGGCGGTCTGTGCATCAAGAGCGCCGCGGGCATGCTCGAGATGAAGAGCGACATGGGGGGTGCGGCGGCCGTGCTCGGTACCCTCGCGGGCGCGGCCCGGCTGAAGCTACCGCTGGAGATCCACGCCATCTTCGCCGCCACCGAGAACATGACCGGCGCCGCTGCCTACCGGGCTGGCGACGTGTTGACGGCGTCCAACGGCAAGACCGTCGAGGTCATCAACACCGACGCCGAGGGTCGTCTCACCTTGGCTGACGCCCTGGTCTACTCCAGCGCCCTCGAGCCCGACGTGACCCTGGAACTGGCGACCCTCACAGGCGCCTGTGTGGCCGCCCTGGGCAAGGAGTACACGGGCATGTTCACGCCTAGCGACCGGCTGGCGCGTCAGCTGACGCGGGCAGGAGACTCCTCCGGCGATCGGATGTGGCGCCTGCCGCTGGCAGACGAGTACAAGTCGCTGATCAAGGGCACCATCTCGGACCTGAAGAACACCGGCGGCCGCTGGGGCGGTGCCATCACCGCGGGCCTCTTCCTGCAGGAGTTCGTGACCCAGCCGTCGCGCTGGGTGCACCTGGACATCGCCGGACCGTCGTTCACCGACAAGGACAAGGGGTACCGGACCAAGGGCGGCACGGGCGCGCCCGTGCGGGCTCTGCTGGAGTTCCTCGAGGCCCTCTGACCCTGTTTCGGGCTCACAGCAGATCGGCGAAGAGCGACGCCGCGGTCTCCAGGATGCCCCGGAGCGCGGGGCGCGGCAGGAACGTCTCGCGCACGATCTCCGTCGACGCGGCCATCTCCTCCTCGACCGCCGCCGCGATCTGGCCGACGAAGGCCGGCGACACCACGCCGATGTTGGTGTCGAACTGCAGATAGAAGGTCCGCATGTCCCAGTTGGCGGAGCCCACCGACGCCCAGGTGTCGTCCACCAGCAGCAGCTTGGCGTGGGAGAACGGGGCCTCCCGCTCGAAGATCCGCACGCCGGCCCGCATCAGCTCCGGGTAGAGGTGGCGGGCGGCATACTTGACCGTCCGGAAGTTGTTGTCCCGGGGTAACACGATCCGGGTATCCACCCCTCCCATCGCCGCCAATTGCAGCAGGATCACCAGCGCCGGATCGGGGACGAAGTAGGGGGTCACCACCCGGATCGAGCGCGATGCCGTCTGCACCGCGGCGCAGAATGCCTTGAGCATCGCCCGGATCGAGCGGTCGGGTCCGCTGTCGATGGCCCGCACCACGTCGGTTCCGGCGGGCTCGATCGCAGGGAACGCGGCCGAGTCGAGCACCGGCTCCGACGTCACGTCGAACCAGTCCTCGGCGAACACCCTCTGGAGCTGGGCGACCGCCGGTCCCTCCACCCGGGTGTGATAGTCCAGTACCTGCCTGCGCGGCGGCTGCTCCAGCAGATGGCGGGCCGAGATGTTCATGCCCCCGGTGAAGGCCAGCCGCCCGTCCACGATGAGCAGCTTCCGGTGGTTGCGCAGGTTGATCGCGATCCGCCCGCGCAGGGGCTGGAGCTGCCGCTGGATGCGCAGATCGACCCCCTTGCGCCGGTAGCCACGCACGCGCTGGGGTGGGAGCATGTTGCTGCCGTAGCCGTCCACCAGCACACGGACCTGCACCCCGGCGGCGGCCCGCTCGCCCATCTGCTCCAGCAGGGGCCGGCCGGCAGCGTCGTCGTCCAGGATGTAGGTCAGCATGTGGACCGAGTGGCGGGCGCCGGCGATGGCCTCGTTCATGGAGCCGAACACCCGCTCGCCGCCGTACATCAGCTCGCAACGGTTGCCCGCCAGCGCGCCCACCCCGGTCAGGCTGTCCAGCAACCGGAAGAACTCGCGGAACACGTCGGGGCAGGCGCCGGTGAATGCGGGATGATCGGCTTCGCTGACCGGGCCGCCGGACGGATGGCGCAGCTCCTGGATCCGGGGCGCCAACGTGCGCAGGGCGGTCTGGCGGCGTTCGATGCGGCGGCGGACGCGGTTGACGCCGAAGATCAGGTAGATCAGCGGCCCGATCCACGGCAAGTAGGTGATGGTCAGGATCCACAGGATCGTCGCCGACGGCCGCTTGCGCGCCCGCAGCACGTGGATCACGCAGGCGGCGGCGACCACCACGTGCAGCGCGGTGGCGATGACCGACAGCACGCTCCCCTGCACAGCCTCAGTCCTTCCGGCCGAGGCCGACCAGGAACAGCTCGACGGAGCGGGCCCGGGTGCCCTTCGGCTTGAGGCGCTTCACCGAGCCGAAGGAGGTCCGCATCTCCAGCTCGAACCTCTTCAGCTCCGGACCCTCGAACGCCTTGACCGCCATCGCGCCCCCGGGGCGCAGCCAGGTGCGGGCCACTGCCAGCGCGCCCTCGCAGAGTTCCACGGATGCGGCGTGGTCCGCGGCCCGGATGCCGATGGTTTGCGGCGCCATGTCGCTGAGCAACAGATCGAAGGGCGGACAGCGGCCGGCGGTCCACGCCGCGAGCCGCTCGCCGTCCAGGGCGGTACCGTCCCCCTGCACCAGCCGTAACTGGGCCGGTCCCCCGATCCGGCAGACCTGCAGGTCGATCCCCAGCACGGTCCCGCCCGGCCCGACACGGCGTGAGGCGAACAGCGACCACGAGCCAGGCGCGCAGCCCAGGTCCAGGACCGTCGCCCCCCGGCGCAGCAGCCGGAATCGGCGATCCAGCTCCTCGAGCTTGAACACCGAGCGCGCCGGATAGCCCCGCTTGCGGGCCTCCTTGGTGCGCGCGTCGCCGACGTAGGGATTGCCGCGCCCCATCGCCCCTCCCCTACCGCGGAGCCACGCCCGCGGCCTCGCGGATGGCGGCCCAGGCCTCGCCCAGCCCCTCCCGCTTGGTCGACGAGAAGGGAATCACCCGCGGCCCGGCGATCCAGTCGCCGCCGACCACGGCGCGGATGCGGGTCATCCGCTGGTTACGCTTGAGCTTGTCGGCCTTGGTCAGGAGCACCACCACGGGCAGGCGGCGATCGGCCAGCCAGCGGGCGATCATCCGGTCCTCGTTGCCGGGATCCCGGCGGATGTCCAGCAGAAGCACCATCAGCGCCAGGGAGGGCCGGCCGCGCAGGTAGCCCTCCACCATCGGCCCCCAGGACTCCCGCACCTTGCGGGGGGCGGCGGCGTAACCATAGCCGGGGAGATCGACGAAGCGCATCGTCCGGTCGACGCTGAAGAGGTTCAGGAGCTGGGTCCGGCCGGGTCGCTGGCTGACCCGCGCCGCCTTCCTGCGGTTCAGCAGGGCGTTGATACAGCTGGACTTGCCGACGTTGGAGCGGCCGGCGAAGGCGACCTCCGGCAGGCCCACCTCCGGCATCCGCGCCAGCGAGGGAAAGCTGCCTTCGAACTCGACCTCGTGGCTCGATTCGTAGCCTCTCAATTGTCCGCTCCTCCCTGCAACATCCAGTTGTAGTACAGCGTCAACTCGTCCAGCGGGGGAGACGGCGCGTCGGGGGGCATGGCCACTCCGGCGAAGGGAAACAGCGGGTAGCAGCCCATCAACTTCCAGAATACCACCGACGACCCAGGCGCTCCGGCCACCACCAGCACCTCCCCCGGATCGAAGAGCGAGGACTGCCCGATCCAGGCCGCCCAGACCTTGCCGGGGGACAGGTCGTGGATCGACGGATTGCCCACCTGGTGGCAGTCGCAACCGGCATCCAGCAGCGGCTGCAGGTCGCTCGTCAGGCTGACGGGCCCGAACAGCGCTCCGTCCGGATCCGCCGGGATCTCGCCGAAACCGCAGTCCGTGTCGTCGTCCCCGGTGTCGTCGTCGACGGTGTCGTCGTCAGCTCCCGTGTCGTCATCGGCAGTATCGTCGTCGCCGCTGACGTCGTCATCGTCCTGGGGAAGCGGGACCGCCGACTTGGCCACGCACCCCCCGGCGAGGGCGGCGGCGATCGCCAGCAGCGCGGGCAGCGGGATCCGGGGGAACATCATCCCCAAGGTAGCGCGCCGAAGGCCGCGACAGAAGGGTCGCGCGCGCCGCCGCCGATCACTTGCAGTTTCGCCTCCCGGCACCGATGCTATCTTGCCGACATGAGCGAGCGCCCCCACCCCGTCCCGGACATCGTCGACAGCGTATCGACGGTGGAGCTGTTCCCGGGACCCCGCGAGAAGATCTACTTCGTCAGCGACATGCACATGGGCGACGGCTCGTTTGCGGATCTGTTCCAGGGCAAGGACAAGCCGTTCATGGCCTTCCTCGACGAGGTCGAGCGGGAGGCCAGCGCGCTGGTGATCAACGGGGACGCGCTGGACTGGTCCGAGGCCTGGTACTTCCAGCGCATCCTCAAGGCGCACCGCGGGATCCTCGGTCGGCTCACCGCCCTCGGCGAGAAGATGGAGGTCGTGTACTGCTACGGCAACCACGACCCGGACATCCTGCTGTTCGAGGACATCCTCAAGTGGAAGGTCTGCAATCGGCTGGTGATCGGTGACCGGATGCTGGTCCAGCACGGGGTCGAGTTCGACGCCTACATCAGCAAGCGGTTCGCCCGGTCCGAGTTCTGGGTGCGGCTGCTGAACCTGTACGAGCGCTCCGTGCGGACCTGGATCCGGGTTCCGCTGGCGGACTACTACACCCGCAGCAACCGGCTCGTGCACTACCTGTACTACTACCTGGTGCGTGCACAGCGGTGGCGCATCCGCTGGCTCCGGTGGCGCGGAAAACACAGCCGCGCCAAGGAGATCGAGGACGCCATCGATTTCTGGACCCAGACCGAGCTGGGTGATCCGATGGCCATCACCAAGCCCGCTCTGGAGCGGTTGCGCAGCGATCGCTTCGAGCTGATCGTCTGTGGCCACAGCCACCTGCCGGGGATCGTCGAGCTCGAGGGAGGGCGGCGTTACGCGAACATCGGCAGCTGGACGTTCCGCAACGCGCAGTACGGAGTCTGGGACGGGGAGAATCTGGTCGTCCGCGACTGGCTCACCGGCCGGATCTACGACGACGAGAACTACCGACCGATCTTCGACGGGACCACCGACCTGACCTACGAGGAGTGGTTCGCGGGCCAGTACATGGGCTACTTGCGCTTCCGCTGCGGCGAGGACATGGTGCGCACCGGTGTGCGCCCGCCGCTGCGGATGCGTGCGCCACGCCGCGGCCCATCGAAGCCGCAACACACCCTGCCCGAACCCTCGGTGACCGGACGGGGAGTGTAGGAGCCGACGTGAAGGTCCTGATGCTGCAGGCCCCCACCTTCAATCCGGAGATGGAGGGACCGATCTTCCCGCTGGGCATCGCCTACCTGTCGCGGGCGCTCCGTCCGAAGCACGAGGTGCGGATCCTGGACATGAACGTGCTTCCCGGGGGCGTCGAGGACCTCCTGCGGGAGGTCGAGGCCTTCCGGCCCGAGGTGCTCGGCTACTCGATGCGCAACATCAAGGTCGGGCGGCCCGGGGTCGAGGAGCAGCTCGTCTCCCTCGATCCGTTGCGCGAGCCCCTGCGCCGGGTGCGCGAGGCCTACCCCGGGATCCCCATCGTGGCCGGCGGCTGCGCCTTCGGTCTGTATTCGGACGTGTTCATGGCGCGGATGCCGATGATCGACATGGGCGTCATCGGCGAGGGGGAGCAGGCCTTCCCGGCTCTGCTGGAGCACCTCGACGAACCCCAGGTCGTACCGGGGGTGGTCTACCGCGACGATGGCGAGGTCCGCGGCGAGGAGAGCGTCGGCGGCCGTCCGGACTTCCCCGCCCTGGATTCGCCGGACCGGGCCGGCATCGAGCTGTCCGACTACACGGATCGGGAATATGCCATCGGCGTCCAGGCCAAGCGGGGCTGTGCGCTACGCTGCCTGCACTGCTCCGATCTCTACCTGACCGGCGGCCAGGTCAGACGGCGGGAACCCGCCCAGATCGTCGACGAGATCGAGGCTCTGGTCCGCGACGAGGGCGTGACCAGCTTCCAGTTCGTCGACCAGGTGTTCAATCTGCCGGAGTCCCACGCCGAGGCGATCTGCGACGAGATGGTCCGTCGCGGGCTGCGCGTCCGCTGGACCGCCTGGTTCACGGCGCACGGGGTCAGCGAGCGTTTCTTGCGGACCGCCCAGCGCAGCGGCCTCACCAGCTTGCAGTTCAGCCCCGACTCGACCAGCGATCCGGTCCTGCGCACCCTGCGAAAGGCGGAGCGCCGGGACGACCTGGTGGACGCCTGCCGCACGGCCAAGCGAGTCGGGATCCCGGTCAGCTTCAGCTTCTTCTACCCCAACCCCGGCGAGACCTTCCGCAGCTCCATCGAACTGTTCGTCTTCCTGGCGAGGATGAAGCTCGAGCTGGGCAACCTGCTGTGGCTCCACGGCCGGATGATCGTCCGGACGCGGGTCTACCCCCACAGCGAATTGCACGAGATGATGGTCCGCCAGGGTCTGCTGGACGCCGACCACGACCTGGTGGCGCCGGTGTACTGGGAGCCCGAACCCTTCCGCACGGTGGAGCAGGGGATCCAGGGAGTGTTCCGGCGGATCTACGACACGCGGCTCACGCTGAAACGGCTGGGCCTGGCCAAGGAGAGGCGCTGATCCGATGAAAGTCGATGGCAGACAATTCCGCACCGTATGGCTGGAAGACGACCAGGTCACGATGATCGACCAGCGGCTCCTGCCGCACTCGTTCGAGGTGATCCACCTGCCCACCGTGGCCGACACCGCCCACGCCATCTTCGACATGGCGATCCGGGGCGCGGGCGCAATCGGCGCCACCGGCGCCTACGGGATGGCCCAGGCCGCAATCCAGGCCCCGGCCGACGTGGAGGGTTTCGAACAGGCGATGGCGCAGGCGGCCGCGACCCTCGGTGGGACGCGGCCCACGGCCCAGAACTTGTTCTACGGGATCAACGCCGTCATCCAGGCAGCCCAGGCCGAGGCGCCGGACGTGGAGAAGGCCCGGCAGGCCGCTGTGGCGGCGGCCCACGCCGTGGCCGACGACGACTCGGACAAGTGCCGCCGGATCGGCGAGCACGGAGCCGAGCTGATCGGCGATCGCTGGGGAATCTCGACCCACTGCAACGCGGGCTGGCTGGCCTTCGTCGACTGGGGCAGCGCCCTGAGCCCGATCTACGCCGCCCACCGACAGGGCAAGCGACCGCTCGTGTACGTGGACGAGACCCGGCCTCGCTGCCAGGGCGCCCGGCTGACCTGCTGGGAGCTGGCCGGCGAGGGTGTGGACCATGCCCTGGTCGTCGACGGTGCGGTGGGCCATTACATGCAGTGGGACAAGGTCCAGATGGTCATCGTGGGATCGGACCGGATCGCCTACAACGGCGACGTGGCCAACAAGATCGGCACCTTCGCGTCGGCCTGCATGGCCCACCAGGCCGGGGTCCCGTTCTACGTGGCCGCGCCGACGACGACCATCGACCCCAACTGCCCGGCGGGCCGCGAGATCCCCATCGAGGAGCGCACCGAGGACGAAGTTCTGTGGGTGGAGGGGGAACGCTCGGACGGTGACGTCGGCTCGGTCAGGATCACCCCGACAGGCTCCTCGGCCCTCAATCCCGCCTTCGATGTCACCCCCGGACGGATCATCGCCGGCATCATCACGGAGAGCGGCGTCTATCCGGCCTCCCCCCGCGGCATCCGCGACGCTCTGGACCGCGCTAGCTAGCAAGTTTAGGATACGGTGACCGGGCATCAGGTCCGAAGTGTGCCTGGGGGCCGCCGCTGGCCGGAGTGGGTCCGAGTCAGTACCGTGCCAATTGCCGAGATCGTTGGCCCCGTCGAGACGTGCATCGAGGCGGGGAAGCAGAGCGTGACATGGAAGAGCACTGCCGTACGTGGATCCCGGAGATGGGGAACCTCAAGTTCGAGGACCTGCACCTGCGCGAACAACTCATGATCTTCCAGCCGCACCTGGCCGCGGATGCGGGCGGTGGCGCCGGCCTGGACGGCGAGGCGGTGACCCAGGCGATCCTCGAGAAGTCGCCGCTGCTGATCTACGTGATCGACCTGGACGGCCGCATGCTGCAGATGAATCGGCGCATGCGTGACGTCACCGGATACGACGTGGGCGATTGCCCCGACGGTGAGACCCTGCTGTCGACCATCTACGCCGACGCCGACTACCGCAAGGTGGTGCGGGTGATCCACGACGGATGGCTGGACAACCGTCACGTGCGCGACCAGGTGACCCTGGTGAACTCGCGCGAGCGCGGGGTCCGGAACGTCTCGTGGAGTACGTCGCGGGTCAAGACCGGCGGGACGACCCTGGGCTACCTCGCGATGGGGGTCGATGTCACCGAGCACAAGCGGATCGACCAGTGGGCGCGCCTGCAGACCGGCGTGCTTGAGAACCTGCGAGACGGTGTGGTCGTGGCTGACAACCGGGGTCAGGTCATCTCGCTGACCGGCGCGGTACAGCGGATGCTGGGCTACTCGGCCGATGCCGGCGAGGGGATGCGCCTGGACGACCTGTTCACCGACGAGGCCAAGACCGACTTCCTGCTGGAGATGGACCGGGCTCTGGTCGAGAAGGGTGTCTACAGCGAGGATGCCGAGCTGATCCATCGCAACGGCCGGCCCGTGCTCCTCGAGGTCACCGGGCTGCAGCTGAACAACGACCAGGGCCGACCCATCGCCCGCCTGCTCACCCTCCGGGAGCCCGAGCAGGACGAGTTCATGCATCAGATGCAGGACCTGGGCGCCATCACCGCGTCGTTCGAGCGCAAGGTGGCCCAGCTGACCGAGGAGGTCGAACGCCGCAATCGAGAGATCGAGAAGCGCAACAACGAGCTGGAGAAGCGCTACGCCGAGATCGCCGAGAAGGACGTCCTGATCCGGGACAACGATGAGCGGCTGCAAGCCCTGACCTCGACCGAGTCGGACCACCAGACGTTGCTTCAGAAGCACGACACCCAGGCCCAGACCCTGGAGGCCCACGTCAACGCCCTCGCCGAACGTGACGAGGCGATCGTGCAACGCGACCAGCTGATCCAGGCCGGCCATCTGGAGATCCAGCAGCTCAAGGACTCCCTCAAGGGTCTGGAGGGCAACACGGCGAACCTCTCGGAAGACCGGGAGCGGATGGAACGGGAGATCGAGGACCGGGATCAGACCATCGCCCAGATCACGGCCGATCGGACCGAGCTGCGGTCCCGGGTCGAGGACATGGAGGGAACCCTCGACAGCCGGACGTCGGAGCTCCAGCAGGTGGCCGGCGACGCCGAGGGGCTGGCCCTAGGGTTGAGGCAGGCCCGGGAGGAGACAAACCAGCAGCTCCTCGAACTGGAGCGAAAGCACGAGAAGGAACTCAACCGGAGCCGGGAGGAGTTGACCCGCCAGGCTGACACCGAGCGGGCCGTGCTCAAGGACACGGCGGAAGCGGAAGCGCGCGCGCTGCGCGAGCAGCTGAGCGATGCCGAGGTGGTCGTCGAGCAGGCCCGGGTCGAGGGCGAGGAGCACACGGACCAGGCCCGTTCCCAGGCGCGTCAGCAGAAGGACGAAGAGGTCGCGCGGGTCCGCAAGGAGATGGAGGACAGGGTCCAGAACCTGACATCCAGCCTGGTGGCCCGGGTCAGCGAGCTGGAGGGCGAGCTGGAAGAGGCCACGCAACTCCACGACGAGGAGGTCGCCAAGCTCAAGACTAGCGGCGACGAGGTGCGAGCGCAGCTGGAAGAGGCGCTGGATTCCACACGCAAGGAAGGCGCCGCGACCTTCGACGAGCTGCGTCAGACCGCTGAACGGGAGCGCGAGCAGCAGCAGAAGGACGCCGAGGACCGGTTGCGGACCCAGGAGGAGGCCGCCGAGAAGGCGCGCCTGGACACCATCGCCGAGATCACCCAGGCCAAGGAGGAAGAGGCGGCCAACCTGCGGGTGAAGGTGGGGTCACTCGAGCGCAAGCTGGCGCGGCGCCGCGAGGACCTCGAGGCGATGATCCGCGAGGAGTACGCGGCGAGGCTCGCGGGCGAGGCGGAACGGGCCGACGGCCTCTCCGCCCAGCTGGGCCGGGCTGCGGATGCGGCCGATGTCCACGCCCGCGCCGCCAACGCCGTGGCCGCCGACATCGCCCGGATCGGCGAGACCGCGATCGTCGTCTGTGGCATGGACGGCCGGGTCGTGACCTGGTCGGCGGGAGCCACCGCCCTCGACGGCCGCGACCGCGACGAGGCCATCGGCAAGTTGCTCCACGGTGAAGTTCTCGAGGTGGAGGGCTTCGACTGGCGACAGATCGTGATGCAGATGACCATGGGCAAGCGGATCCGCGTGCCCGTGCTCGTCCGCCGTGCCGACGAGAACAGCGTCCCGGCGCTGCTTGAGGCGGTGGGTATCAAGGACGATCAAGGACGCCCCGCCGGATTCGTCGAGGTGCTCCGGGAGATGAGCGCCGTGGCCCGGATGGAACAGCAGCTGTTCCGCGAACGGTCCCGGGCCGTGGTCGGGGATCTGACCGCCGCGATCCGGGGGCGGGTCGAGGGGACCGCCGACACCCTGATCAAGCAGGGACGCACCCTGACCGAGTGGACCGAGGACCTGTTGCGAATCGCGTTGCTCAACCGCGAGGGAGGCAATGCGTTCCAGATCGAGGAGCTGCTGCGCCAGGTCGACCTGGACGCCATCGCGCGCCAGCTGCCATCGACCGCCACCGAATTGCGCGAGAACCACCGCCAGTTGTGGAACCTCGGACGCGACCTGCGCCGCTACGTGGACGCGCTCTCGGCCGACGAGGGGGACCGCTACCCCATCAACCAGGCGGTGGAGACCGCGATCCAGCTTGCACTGGGTCCCCAGCCCGAGGTGATGGTCGAGCGCGAGTTCGGCGACGTACCACCGATGCTGGGCCGGGGCGGCCAGATGTTCCCGCTGCTCATCCAGCTGCTGACGGCCGCCCGCGAGGCGCAGCCGACCGATCCCTCGGCCCGCGAGATCCGGGTACGCACCGGCCGGGACGAGGACCAGGTGACCGTCGAGATCACCCACCCTGGCGCGTTCCTGACAGCGGACGAGGCCACACAGGTCAAGGCGGGCTTCCGGTCGGCCATCGATCCCGGACCGGGAGCCGGCGGACTGGCCTACGCCAGCTTCCTCGCTGGCGAGGCCGGCGGAGCCCTGGAACTGCTCGTGGACGACCAACGGTCGACCTACCGGCTGAGCGTTCCCATCGACCCGCGGCCGGTTGCCGATGACGACGAGGAGGATTCGCTGGACCGCTTCGTGACGGAGCGGGACCGGAAGATGGAAGAGGCCTTCGAGCAGGTGGACAAGCCGCGGCCGCCGCTGGAGGAGACCAAGGACGAGAATCTGGAGCCGGAGGCCGAGCCGGAGCCGGAGCCGGAGCCGGAGCCGGAGCCGGAGCCGGAACCCGAGCCCGAGACCGAGACCGAGACCGAGACCGAGGCCGAGCCCGAGCCTGAGACCGAGACCGAGACCGAGACCGAGACCGAAATCGACGAAGACGCCTCCGCCACCCCGCCCACGGCCGAGGTGGCGGTACTGCCCCCCGACTACCAGAACGCCGAGGTCCCCGAGGTCGAAGCCGAGGCCGCCAGCGAGGAGATCGAGGCCGCCAGCGAGGTCGAGGAGGACGAGGACGATCAGGGGGGCGCCGAGGCCGACCTGGACGGCGGCGTACCCCCGTCCACCAGCGAGGTGACCGCCGAGACATCCGCCACCGTCGGGACGGCGACCGACAGCCTCGTGGGCGAGTTCGGGGCGCCGTTGTCCGAGGACAGCGAGGACTTCCGGGACAGCCTGGACATCGACGCCTTCCCGCGGGCGGGGGATTCCCAGCCCGGGGCGCAGGTCGGCGAAGAGGTCCCCGAGACCGCCGCCGACTACGAGGCGGCCATCGCCGCCGCAGACGCCGAACTCGACGGCTTCGACGCGTCGGGGATCTCCTTCGAGGCGCTGCCGCGGGAGCCGGGCGAGTCGGAGCCGGAGGCCCAGCCGGAGCCCGAGTCGGAGCCCGAGCCGGAGCCCGAGCCGGAGCCCGAGCCGGAGCCCGAGCCGGAGCCGGAGAAGAAGCCCGCGAAGAAGCCCGCGAAGAAGCCCGCGAAGAAGAAGGCCCCCAAGAAGAAGAAGAAGGCCCGCAAGAAGAAGAAGAAGTAGCGGAGTCGCTCCGGGTCGTGAGTCCATCCCTCAGCGAGGGTCGGGGGCGCGGCTGGCAAAGCCGGGATCGCCGAAAGTCTCCGCGGCTTCCTTGGCCCGCAAGCGCAGGGCTTCCGCCTCGCGTTTTTCCCCGTCGGCGAACAGGATCCAGGCCAGCATCGCCGAACCCCTGGAGATGACCAGCGCGTCCCCGCGCGCCTCGGCTCGAGCCAGGGCGGTGTCCACCCGGCCGCGGCCACCTTCGTCGCCCTGGACCGCCTCCAGGCAGCCCGAATAGACGTCGGCCATGTCCACCCCCTGGACCCACTCCACGGCCTCGGCCAGGTCCCGGGCCCGGGTCAGGTAACGGCGGGCCTTGTCCCCCGAACCGGTCCGGACCAGCAGATCGCCGATGTACAGCAAGGTCGTCGCGATTCCCCTGCGGTACTCGATCTTCTTGTACGCCCGGTACGACCGCTGGTAGGAGTCCCGGGCGTCCGCCAGCCGGCCACGGCGGACCTTGGCCCGACCGATGGACAGGTGGATCCGTCCCAGCAACGCCTTGTCGCCGAGTCCCCGCGCCAACTTGATGGCGCGGGCGAAGTTCGCCTGGGCGTCGTTGGGCGCCTCCCGGCGCAGCTGCAGGTCACCCAGCTCGCACAACAACCGCGCGTGGCGCAGCCGGCTGTCCGCCGTCGGCGCGCCCCGCAACGCCAGCTCGACCTGACCACGGGCGCCGGCCAGCTCTCCCCGCTCGATGAGCAGGAGCGCATGCCGCTCGAGGATCTCGGCGCGCGCCGCCGGATCGCCGATCAGGGGGACCAGCTCGGCGAGGCGCTCCAGGTAGGCCTCCACGAGCATCTCCTCATCCCGGGCCTCCTCCACGTGACACATGACCAGCAGGCCGCGGGCCTCCTCCTCGAGCGCCTCGGCATCGGCGGCATAGTCCAGGGCCATGGTGCCGTGTCGGTGCGCCTCCCGCGGGTCGCCACCGTCTATGGCCAGTTCGGCCAGGCGTCCGTGGATCCGGGACAGCCGCCTGCCGATCACGTCGTCGGCGTCACCCGCCCCCCGCAGCAGCAGGATCGCCTGCTCGTAACAGCGGATGGCGTCGCTGACGTAGTTCTGATCTGCGTGGGTCTGCGCCGCGGCCTCCGCGTAGGAGGCCGCCCGGGCAAGCTGGCCGCCCTCCTTGAAGTGGGCGTAGAGCACCTCGTAGTGGGGCCGCAGGGCCGCCGCCCGCAGGCGCTCGATCGAGTCGCCGACCCGGGCGTGCAGCTCGCGTCGTCGGGCCGCGATGATGCCCCGGTAGGTCACCTCCCAGGTCATGATGTTGCGGAACCGGTAGGAGGCCCCCACGCCCTTTCCCGTGCGCGGCCTGATCAGGTCGGTGGCCACCAGCTCGTCGAGGATGCCCTCCATCTGCGCGGGGTCGGAACCCAGCACCGTGGTGACGACGTCGACGGGGAACTGTCGCCCGACCGCCGCGGCCACCTCCAGCACCAGGCGCAGCTGGCGGCCCAACGCGTCCAGCCGGCTCTTGATCAGGTCCTGCACCGAGTCCGGCACGTCGGCGGGGTTCAACGCGCCTTCGATGCGAACCCGGCCCTCGTCGATCCGCAGCCGGTTCTCCCGCGCGAGGCTGCGCAGAAGCTCCTTGGCGAACAGGGCGTTGCCACCACTGGCCTCGTCCACGACGTCCACCAGCGCCCGCGGCACCTCCGCGACGCCGAGGAACTCGCGGCAGTAGGCCAAGATCTCCTCCCGGCCCCAGCCCGGCAGCCGCAGCTCCACGACCCGTTCATCGACCTCGTCCACCGGCAGCTCGTCCTCCAGCCGCAGGCTGACGGCCAGCAGCAGGGGGCAGTCGGGGCCGAGGCGACGGTGCAAGTGACGGACGAACTCCCGGGTCTGGCGGTCTGTCCACTGCAGATTACGCAGCGCGACCACCGTGGGAGTGGCCGCCGCGACGGACTCCAGAAGCTGTGTCAGCGCCCGGAACATGTCGGCCACCCGCTGGTCCACCGCCAGGTAGCGCAGGGGCGAGTCTTCGAACTCGACCCCCAGCAGGGTGCCCAGCAGGTGGATCTGGATCGCCGAGAGCCCGTGGCGTTCTCCGAGCTTGAGCAACCGCTCGCGCTGGACCGACTCGCCAGCGCGGCTCTCCAGCCCGGCCAGCTGGCGCAACACGTCGGCGATGGGCAGCAGCGGCTGCTCTCCGCCGTGGTGTCGCTCCAGTCCCAGGTAGCAGGAGAATCCCTGCTCGGTCGCCCGGTGCTGCACCTCGTGCAGGAAGCGGGTCTTGCCCGCCCCGGCCTCGGCCGTCGCCACCAGCACGACGGGCTCGCCGCCGCCGACGCGGTCGAGGACGCCGGCGAGAACGTCGATCTCGTCGGCCCGTGGGATCCAGCGGCCCGCCAGCGCATCGCCCGCCAGCAGGGCGGGATCGTCACTCAGCCGGAATACCGGCAGCGGCTCCGGTCGGCCCTTGATCCGCAGGGGTTCCACGGCCTCGAAGCAGCCCTGATCCGGCGCGTGGGCGACGACCCGCTCGCTGATCAACACCTCGTCCGGCTCCGCGGCCTCGGCCAGCCTGGTCGCGAGCTTGAGGGTGTCGCCCAGGGGGACGAACCGCCGCAGCCGGCGACCCCGGGCTCCGGCCACCAGCGTTCCCCGGTGAACCCCCATACAGAGCCGGATCCCGACCTTGCCGGCCAGCGGTCCGGCGTTGCTGAATCGGGCCAGAGCCTGGGCGCAGTCCAGGCACAGGGCGCGATCGTTCTCGGCGGCGCGGCCAAGCCCCCAGAACACCAGGAAGCGGTCGTTGTAGAACCGGTCCAGCGCGCCCTTGTACCGACGCACCACCTGGACCAGACCCTTGAGGAAGCGGTAGTTGTGCCGGAGCAGCTCCTCCTCGTCCCGGCGCTCCGCGAGCTGATCCATGCCGACCACGTCCGCCGCCAGGATGTAGACCTCGCGCCGCTCGCCCTCGGACAACCGCCCGCCGGGGGACCCCGGGAACGCCTCCAGCGAGCCGCTGTCGACGCCGGACGCGCTTCCGGTCACCTCCGACAGGGTGAAGCGACTGGCGTCCAGGGAGTCCTCGCCGCCGTCCAGGGAGTCCATCTCACTCCCGGACAGGCCCGAGGCGGTGGTACGGGAACGACTCGGCTCGGTCTGGAGTCCCTTGTCGGACTCGGCCGTCCCGAGCGGGGGCGGCGAGTAGCGAGGCGCCCGCGCTCCGTCCGCGCCCGGACCGCCCCGCTCCTCGGCCAGGGCGTCGTACTCCGGTTCGAAGTTGTTGATCACCGAGCCGGCCGCCGCGTCCCGCGCGAACTCGGTGGCGAACAGCTCGCGCAAGAAGGCGCCCAGCTCGAAGCGGTTGCTGCGCTGGGCCTCTTCCAGCAGATAGCCCAGCAGCCGGTCCTGCATCTCCGCCGCGCTCTGGAAGCGGAAGTCCGGGTCCCGCGCCAGCGCGGTGAAGATGATCTCCTCCAGCGCCGGATCCACCTCTGCGTTGATCGACGACGGCCGCGGGATGGTCCCGTCCAGGATCGCCTGCTTCTTCTCCTCGACGCGCATCCCCGCGTAGAGCCGCTTGCCCGTCACCAGCTCGAACAGCACGATCCCGGTCGAGTAGATGTCGCTGCGCGAGTCGATGGGCGCGACCCCCAGGTGTTCGGGCGACATGTAGGCGTACTTGCCCCCCGGCACGCGCGCGGCCACCCCCTTGCCGACCTGGGCGATGCCGAAGTCGAAAAGCTTGACGTCCCCCTGGTAGGACAGCAGTACGTTGTGCGGCGAGATATCGCGGTGCACCACGTTGAGCGCCCGGCCCGTCGGGTCGGTCAGCGTGTGGGCATACTCGAGCCCCCGGGCCATCTCCGAGACCACGAAACAGGCCAACGGGATGGGGAGGCGCTGCTTGCCCTGCGCCGCCTTGCGCATGGTCCGCATCAGATCGGCGCCGTGCACGTACTCCATGGCGATGTAGTAGTCGGTGCCCACGACCCCCAGGTCGTAGACCTGCACGATGTTGCCGTGGTTGAGCGATACCGAGACCTTCGCCTCGTTGATGAACAGGGACACGAACTCACGGCTGCGGGACAGGTGGGGCAGGATCTTCTTGATCACCAGCAGCTTCTCGAACCCCATCACCCCGTAGGACTTGGCCTTGTAGACCTCGGCCATGCCCCCGGTGGCGATACGCTCGATGAGCAGGTACTTGCCGAAACGGACCGGTTCGAACATCGCTGCCCGGGCCCCCGAAACGAGCCCATATCGGGCGGCGAGGGTTGAAACGAGATTCTATGCACGCCTGGTCCGCCAGCAGAACCCCAAACGTCGCGGAATCGGCGGCGACACGCGGAACGATGTGGGGTGATGGGGGGTTGAGTCGGCATAGCCGACCACAGCGGACTTGCAGTCGGTGAGGTGGTGAGATAATCGGGCCGAGCGTGGTCAACCGTGCCCCGGCCCCAGGGAAGATCCGATGCAACGATCGTGGGTGATCCTGTTCGCAGTTGCCGCCTTCGTCGCCGGGCTGTGGTGTGCGCCGTGGATCTACCGCATCACGTGGACGCCGGCTCCGCTGCCCGACCCCTCCGATGACCCCGGCGGCAGCGCTACGGCCCCCGAGCCGCTGCTGGTCTCGCACCCCGCGGCAGGCGACCGGGAACTGCCCCGTCTCTCGGTGTTGTACGAGAAGCTGTCGCCGTCGGTGGTCAACATCTCGGTGCTCACCGCCGATCCCCAGTCGAGCCGCGGTCGACGTCTCGGCGTCGACTCCTACGTCCCCCTGCAGGAGAGCCGCGGATCGGGGCTGATCCTCACCCGCGACGGTTCGGTGTTGACCAACCATCACGTGGTCGCCGGGGCGCGTCAGGTACAGGTCCAGCTGGCCGACGGACAGCTGATGGACGCCAGCGTCATCGGAAGCCACGAGGCCACGGATCTGGCGTTGCTGCAGCTCGAGAGCGACCAGGCCCTGGCGCTGCAACCTGCGGTGCTGGGCAACTCCGACGATCTGCGGGTCGGCGAGTGGGTGTTCGCCATCGGCAATCCCTTCGGGCTGAACCACTCGTTGACCACGGGTGTCGTCAGCTACATCGGCCGACCGCCGGGGGACGACAGCCTGCTGTTCGACTTCATCCAGACCGACACGGCGATCAATCCGGGCAACTCCGGAGGGCCGCTGTTCAACCTGTCCGGCGAGGTGGTGGGGATCAACACCGCGATCCTCGGTGACGCGGAGGGGATCGGCTTCTCCATCCCCACCGACATCGTCAAGGCCGTGGTCCCGGTGCTCCGGGAGACCGGGGAGTTCCACCGGGGCTACCTCGGGGTCACGCTGGCCCCCGTCGAGGGCGACGACAACTCCGGCGCCCGCATCGACCGGGTGTTCGAGGGGACCTCCGCGGCGACGGCCGGCCTGTTACCCGGCGACGTGCTGGAACAGATCGGAGAGCGCGAGGTCGACAGCCCCCACGCGGTACCCAAGATCATCGGCTTGTCACCTCCGGGCAGCGAGCTCACGCTGCGTTTCCGCCGCGGTGACGAGGTGCTGGCGGCCCAGGCGGTGATCGGCGAATTCGACGCCCTCGCCGAGGTCGCCGAGGTCGCGGTCCCGTCCCTGGGGATCGCGGTCCGCCAGGCCGGTGAGAGCGACCGGCGGCGGGCCCGGCTGGCCGGAGCAGGCCTGGTGGTCACCATGGTCGATCCCCGCGGTCCCGCCGCCCGTAGCCTCGCCGCCGGGGACGTGGTATTCGAGCTGGACTACGAGGCCGTCGGTGAGACGACTCGTTTCGCCACCCAGCTGCAACAGGGGGGGCGGCACCTGCTGCTCATCAGTCGCCGCGGCAGTGTGTTCCCCCTGTGGGTGCAATGAGGAAGGACGGCTCCGTGACTCCCGATGAACGTCCGCCGGAACTGCCGGCCGATGCCCTGGTCGTACCCCTGCGCGACGAGCTGATCCTGCCCGGTGCGATTGGCTCGGCACGGGTCGACCAGCCCCGGGTGATTCGCGGGCTCGATATCCTGGACGACGGGGGCTACCCGGTGGTGCTGGTCCCGTTGCGAGACCCCGCGGGTTCGCCCCTGTCCCGGGGCAACCTGCAGGACGTCGGCTGCCTGGCCCGGGTGATCCGCGCGCTGACCTATCCGGACGGCAGCCTCCGGCTGCTGTTCGAGGGCATCGAACGCGTCCAGCTGGGCAAGTCGGTGCGCCGCAGCGGCCCCCCCCGGGTGGCGATCAGCCAGTACGACGTGCCGGTCGCCGACAACGACCAGCTGGCCACCCTCGCCCAGGCCACCCTGGAGGCGTTCCAGGGATACTTCGCCCTGATGTCGCACCTTCCGCCAGACCTGGAGCAGCTGATCCCCGGGACGGACGATCCGATGCGGCTCGCCGACTACGTGGCGGCCAACCTGGGACTCGACCGGGACGAACAGACGGAGTTCCTGGGGCTGGACGATCCGACGAGCCGGCTGCAGATGGCCCTGGAGCTGGTCACCCGGCGGCGGGCAGTCGCCCAGCTGCAAGGAGACGTCCACGCCAAGGTCCAGACTGCCATGGACCGGCACCAGCGTGAGTACTTCCTCAAGGAGCAGCTCAAGGTCATCCGCTCCGAGCTGGGCGAACTCGGCTCGGTGGAGGGCGAGGCGGAGGTCCTCCGGGAACGGGTGGCGCGGGCGGGTATGCCGGCCGCGGTCCGTGAGGAGGCCGACCGGGAGCTGGAGCGGATGACCCGCATGCACCCGGACGCCGGTGAATACGGCGTCGCCCGCTCCTACCTCGACTGGCTGCTGGCCATGCCCTGGCGCAAGCTCACCCGCGACCGGCTGAACCTGGTGAAGGCCGAGGCGATCCTCGAGAAAGACCACTGCGGGCTCGAACGGGTCAAGGAGCGGGTGGCGGAATACCTGGCAGTCCGCCAGCTCAAGAGCGACATGAAGGGGCCGATCCTCTGTTTCATGGGTCCTCCGGGTGTCGGCAAGACGTCCCTGGGCCGCTCCATCGCCCGGGCGCTGAACCGACGCTTCGATCGGATCTCTCTGGGTGGCGTCAAGGACGAGAGCGAGATCCGCGGCCACCGCCGAACCTACGTGGGCTCCATGCCGGGACGGATCATCCAGTCGATCCGCAGGGCGGGAACCCGCAATCCGGTGATCATGCTCGACGAGATCGACAAGGTGGGCACCGACTTCCGCGGCGACCCGGCGTCGGCCCTCCTCGAGGCGCTGGATCCCGAGCAGAACCACGCCTTCGTCGATCACTACCTCGACGTACCCTTCGATCTGAGCCAGGTGATGTTCCTGCTGACGGCCAACATCGCCGAGACCATCCCCTCGGCCCTGCACGACCGCCTGGAGATCATCGAGATCCCCGGCTACACCGAGGAGGAGAAACTCGACATCGCCGGCAGTCACCTGATCCCCAAGCAGATCAAGGGCCACGGGCTCAAGCGGTCGCAGATCCGGTTCTCCGACGCGGCCCTGTCCGAGGTCATCCGCGGGTACACGATGGAGGCCGGCGTGCGGAACCTGGAGCGGGAGATCGCCCGCTGCTGCCGCAAGGCTGCCCGGGCTCTGGTGAAGGGGGAGTGCAAGCGCCTGACGGTGGAGATCGACGGGCTCGTGGACCTGCTGGGGCCACGGCGGTTCTTCCTCGACATCGCGGAGCGGATGGACATGCCCGGCGTGGCGGTGGGCCTCGCCTGGACCGCGACCGGCGGGGAGATCCTGTTCATCGAGGCCACCCGGATGGACGGGGGCAAGTGCTTCCGCGTCACCGGCCAGCTGGGGGACGTGATGAAGGAGTCCGCCGAGGCTGCGCTGAGCTACATCCGCGCCAACGCCGAGCGGCTGGGTATCGACCCGGGGTTCTGGCGGACGTCGGACCTGCACGTCCACGTGCCCGCCGGGGCGATCCCCAAGGACGGCCCCTCGGCGGGTATCGCCCTGACCATCGCGCTGGTCTCCCTGCTCACCGGCCGTCAGGTGCGTGACGACATGGCGATGACCGGCGAGATCACGTTGCGGGGCAAGGTGCTTCCGGTGGGGGGTATCAAGGAGAAGGTGCTGGCAGCGCGGCGGGCGGGCATCCACCACGTCGTGATGCCGGGCGCCAACGAAAAAGACCTGCTGGACATCCCGGAGGCACTTCGGGGCACCATGGAGTATTCGTTCGTCGAGCGCATCGAACAGGTCGTCGACCTGGCCCTTGCCTGACGACGGCCGGCAATAACGCGACTCGACGTGCAATATCACGCGGTACGCGCGCGTAAGGTAGGGCCATGAGCGCCACGGAGACCCCAGATCCTTCCGCCAAGAAGAAGCCCACTGCCCCGGAGGGGAAAGCCCCCTCATCGGGATGGCCAGCGCGCATCGGCTGGATGGCGGCGCGGTTGCTGGTGATGGGGGCCGGCACGCTGGTGGCGGCCCACTGGTTGGATCGGTTGTGGTCCAACGGCTGGTTCCAGCTCACGGGCGCCCTCATCGTCTGCCTGGGCCTGCCCTACGCGTTCCTGGTACTGATCCGCCGCAAGGCCGGCAGGCTGGGCGGCAGGGTGCGCTTTCGCTGGCTGACCCTGGCGGCGCTGGTCAATCTGCTGCTGTTGATCTCGATCATCTCCGGCCAACCCACCGCGTTCACCGACGCCCTGAAGGACGAGGGACTCGGATCGCTCAAGTGGGTCGCCCGTCACATGGGAGCCACGGTTCCCGGCGGCGGCACCGACGAGGCCCAGGACGCCGAGGTCGACGGCACCGCGGACACCGACGCCGAGGTGGCCGCGACGGAGATCCCCGAGGACGGCCCGCCCCCCGAGCCACCCACCGAGGCGGCGACGGAGGACGTCGCGGTGGCCATCGGCCTGACCTCGGGCTCCCCGATCCCCTTCGACAACGAGAGCGGCCAGATGGTGATCCAGGCCCGCGTCGGCGGCGGCGAACTCCTCCCCTTCGTACTGGACACCGGCGCCACCTACTCGACCCTCAGTGCGGCTGCCCTGGCCGGCCTGGGTCAGACGATCCCCGACGACGCACCCTCGAAGACCATGCGAACGGCGGGCGGCGAGGCGGATGGGCCGGTGGTGCTGCTGGACTCGGTCGAGGTGGGCGGACAGCGCAGAGACGGCGTGGCGTTCTGGATCTGCGAACCCTGCGCATCCGGTGACGCCGTCGGATTGCTGGGGCTCAACGTCTGGCAGGGTTACCTGCTGACCATCGACCCCGCCGACCAGAACGTCTGGCTGCAGCCCAAGGAGGCGTCCACCAATCGCCTCTACGACGTGGAATCGTTCCTGACGATCACCTCCCCCACCAGCCGCATCGAGGGCGACACGGTCTACGTGGACCTGTTGCTGTCCAACAGTTCGCGGCGGGACGTGGATCAGGCCGTGGTGCTGGTGACTGCCCGCGACGAGGCCGGGCGGGACGTGGGCGCGATCACGGTCGATGCCGGCGGCGTGCCGGGTCTGGGCTCGTCGATGGCGACCGGCACCATGCCCGACGCGGGCCAGACCAGCCAGCTGACCTTCTCGTTGATCGACGCGCGCTGGTAGCCGCGGGCGTCAACTCCAGAGCTCTTTGCGTGGCTCGAAGCCGCTGCGTTCTTCCATGGCCCGCAGGGCCTGCTTCTCCTCGTCGGACAGGTCGGGGGGCAGCAGGATCTGGACCTCCACGTACTGATGCCCGCGGACTGACTTGCCCCGGGGGTCTCGCAGCCCCTTGTTGCGCAGCCGCAGCCGCTGGCCGCTGCGGACGCCCGCAGGGATCGTCAGCGTGGAGCTGCCATCCAGGGTCGGCACGGCGATCTTGGCCCCGCCGACGGCCTCCGCGGGCGAGATCGGGCACACCAGGTGCACATCCTGGCCCTCCCGCCGCAGGTAGGGGTGGCCCTTCACCTCGAGTTCGAGGATCAGGTCCCCGGCCCACGCCCCACGGGTTCCCGCGTTGCCCTTGCCCGAGAGCCGGATCTTCGAGCCGGCCTGCACACCCTCGGGGATCTTGACGGTCAACCGTTCGCTGCCGTCCAACCGGCCGTCCCCCTTGCAGGCGTCGCAGGTGGTCAAGCTGGTCTTGCCAGTCCCGGCGCAGTAGGTGCAGGTCTCCTCGACCTGGACGGGGCCCTGCATCGCGCTGATCTTGCCTCGGCCGATGCAGATCGGGCACTCACGGAGCTTGCCGCCAGCCACGCGCCCCGAGCCGCCGCAGGTCTCGCAGGACACCTGGCGGCGGTACTCGATGGTCCGGGAACCGCCCCGCGACGCCGATGCGAACTCCACCTCGACGGTGAGGTGCAGATCCGCGCCGCGGGAAGGCGGTGGACCCCCGTCACCACGGGGCGGCGCCGCGCCCCGCTGGGAGCTTCGGACCCGGCCACCCCCGCCGGAGAACAGATCGTCGAACCCGCCCCGCCCGCCCGACCCTCGCCTGGCCTGGCCACCGTAGGCGCTGCTCGCGGTCCTTCCCGTGAAGCCCCGGATCAGATCTTCGATGTCGATGCCGCCGAAACCGCCGCCGGGAAAGCCCTCGGGACCGCCGTCGGCGCCGAGTTGATCGTATCGCTGGCGCAACTCCTCGCTGGAGAGCACCTCGTAGGCCTCGTTGATCTCCTTGAACTTGTCCTCGGCCGACTTGTCTCCGCCGGTGACGTCGGGGTGGTACTTGCGAGCGAGCTTGCGGAACGCCTTCTTGATCTCGTCGTCGTTGGCGTCCCGGCCGACTCCCAGCACCTCGTAATAGTCTCGCTTGGCCATGGGTCGTTCCTGGACTGGTCGGCGGATGCAACCGATGACAGGATAATCATCGACGCCGTCCACGCAACAGTGTCTTCGCGCGCAGCGCGGGCGCGGGTGGCTATAATCACGCCGCACGAGACGCCGATGCCCGAAAACCAGACCGACCGCACCACGCCACGCTGTTCATTTTGCGGCAAGAGCCACCGCGAGGTGGAACGGGTGATCGCCGGTCCCGGAGTGTACATCTGCTCCGAGTGTGTGGCGTTGTGCAACGACATCGTCCACGAGGCGCCCGTCCGAAAGTCGTTCGGCGTCGAGCAGGGGCGCGTGCCGACGCCCATCGAGATCGCCGAGTACCTGGACCAGTTCGTGGTCGGCCAGGGCGAGGTGAAGCGCAAGCTGGCCGTGGCCGTGCACAACCACTACAAGCGGGTGCTCGACCGTGCCGAGGGCGACAGCGAGGTCGAGATCGCCAAGAGCAACGTGTTGTTGATCGGCCCCACCGGGACCGGCAAGACCCTGGTCGCCCAGACCCTGGCACGCTTCCTCGACGTACCCCTGGTCCTGGCCGACGCCACCACGCTAACCGAGACCGGATACGTGGGCGAGGACGCCGATCACGTGGTACAGCAGCTGTTCGAGACCGCCGAGCGGGACGTGGAGCGGGCGGCGCGGGGCATCGTCTACATCGACGAGATCGACAAGATCGCCCGCAAGAACTACCACCAGACGGTGGCCCGCGACGTGAGCGGCGAAGGGGTGCAGCAGGCCCTGCTGCGCATCATCGAGGGTCGCCAGACCAACGTGACGGTCCGCAGCGGGCGCAAGATGCCGTCGCCGGACACCGTTGTCGTGGACACCACCGAAGTGCTGTTCATCTGCGGAGGCTCCTTCGAGGGTCTCGAGGAGATCGTCGCGCGGCGGGTCGGCCACAAGCGAGTCGGCTTCGGCGCCGACGTGCGCAACTCGGTCGAGCGTACGTCCGAGGTGCTACGCCAGGTGACCCCCGAGGACCTGGAACAGTTCGGCCTGATCCCGGAGTTCATCGGCCGTGTTCCGGTCCTGGCCTGCCTCGACACCCTGGACGAGGACGATCTCGTGGAGATCCTGGTGCGGCCGCGCAACAGCCTGGTGCGCCAGTACCAGAAGTTGCTTCGGCTGGACAACGTCTCCCTGAGCTTCACCGATGGCGCCCTGCGGAGGGTCGCGGCCGTCAGCCAGGGCATCGGTTCCGGGGCCCGCGGGCTGCGGACGATCCTGGAGCGGGCCATGCTCGGCGTGATGTACGACGTGCCGAGTCGCGAGGACGCCAAGGAATGCGAGATCGACGAGGACGTGATCGCCGGCACGGGGGAGCCGCGGATCACAGGTGCCCAGGGATGAATCGATGACCGCTACCCGCCTCGCGAGCATCCTGTGGATCGGTGTGATCGTTGCTGCGTGCGGGGGCGATCCCGGGCCCGTGACACCCGAGGTCGCGCCCCTGGCAGCCGAACCGGAGCTGATCCACGCACCGATCGAGGTGGCGCACCGGGTACGGCCGGGCGAGACCTTCGGTGAGATCGCCGCGGCCGAGGGCATTCCCCACGCTGACATGCAGGCGATGTTGACGGCTGCGGAGCCGATCCAGGACCTGACCAAGATCCGGATCGATCGGGTGCTGCAGCTTCGTTTTGATCCGGACAGCGACCGGCTGACTGGCCTAGCCTATCCCATCGTCTCCTTCGGGGACGAGTGGATCGTCTTGCACCGGGAACCCGAGGAGTCCGCCTTCGTCGCGGAACTGTACAAGGTCCCCTACGACGCCATCGCGTCCGCCGAAACCGGCGCAATCACCGAGTCCGTCAGCTCCTTCTGGGCGGCTTGCGAGAAGCTCCGGATGCGCGATGCCGACATCGTCGGGCTCGCCGAGATCTTCCGCTACGACCTGGATTTCAACAGCCAGGTCCGGCAGGGCGACCAGCTGGCGATCTGGGTCGAGAAGCTCTACCTGGACGGCGACGACAAGAACAAGTACGGCCACGTGCTGGCGGCGCGTTACATCAACGGGGGCAAGGTCCACGAGGCGATCCGGTTCACCCCCGCCGACGGCAAGTCCGGGTACTTCACCCGGGATGGGATGTCGACCGCCAAGCAGTTCCTCCGCTCACCGCTGAAGGTGATGCGCGTCGGCAGCAACTTTTCCCGCAGCCGTTACCATCCGATCCTGCACAAGAACCGACCTCACTACGGCACGGATTTCAGCGGACCGACGGGGACGCCGGTCCATGCGATCGGGAGCGGAAGGGTCACCTTCGCCGGCCGCAAGAGCGGCTACGGGAATCTGGTGATCATCCAGCATGACAAGCGCTACTCGACCCGCTACGCCCACCTCTCCGCCTTCGGCAAGGGGATCGTGGCCGGATCGAACGTGGAGCAGGGTCAGATCATCGGCAAGGTGGGCGCCACCGGGCTGGCCACCGGACCCCACCTGCACTTCGAGTTCCGCGTCAACGGCAACGCGGTGGATTTCATGAAGCAGGAGTTCGAGCACACCCAGCCGATCTCCGACGCAGACCGGCCCGCCTTCGAGGCCATCCGCGATCAGTATCTGACTGAACTCGACGCCGCTTTGCCGCCCCCTTCCCCGGCCCCGGCGCCAGCCGAGGACGGATCCTCGGAATAACCCACAACCGCGGTCGGTTGTGCTCCATAGCTGAGCGCCCAGAGATCGTGCTATCGTGCCGCGCGCAATGAACGACCCCGAAGAGATCGAACGTATCCCTCGCTCCAAGATGCCCTGGGTCATCCTCGCCCTGGGCGTGGCCGTGACCGTCCTGGTCTGGGGTTCGACCCAGATCTGGAGAAGCAATCCCGAGGAGTTCGCCGAGGACATCAAGCGAACCTACGCGGAATGCGAGGGAGCCGAGATCAGGCTGCTGGCTGCCAAGCACAATCTGCAGCTGGTCTTCGAACCCTGTGGTAGCAACAACTTCCTGCACTACCAGTGGTCGCCCGGTGGGCTGGAGCTGTACTACCACACCAACCAGGGCCCCTGGCTGCTCAACGGCGAGACCAAGGAGCACCGGGCCCTCCCCGTGGGTTTCCCGATCGCCAACGCGGTGTGGTTCAACGACGACCTCGTCGCGTTCCCCGAAAAGGGCGTCAAGAGCTACAACATCGACGTCTACGACGTGCGCAAGAACATCATCAACATCACCGGCCTGCAGCAGATCGCCCCGCGGGTCCTCACCCGCGGCGCTGGTGTCGACGAGGTGTTGTTCCTGGCGGCGACCCGCGAGAAGGAACCGACCATCGCCAGCGACGATCCGCCGGAGTCGATCTACCGGCTGTTCGCCAACACTGGCGCGGTCGAGCCGGCCTTCCCCTGGCTCGAGACCTCCGTGGAGGACTACACCTACCACGCCGGTCAGGATCTGCTGGCGTATCGCATCGAGGAGTACGACGGCGTCATCGTGGCCGAGGGCGCCACGGGGACCGAGCGCCGACGTTTCCCTGGCAAGACCCGGGTCAGCATCAGCGTCGATGGCCGATTCTGGACCCTGGAGGGGCTGGGCGATCCGATCCCGGTCTTCCATCAGCGGACGGAGGAAGACCAGGCCGCGGGTGAGGGGACCGCGGGCGAGGTGACGATCCCGGACTACATGGAGCGGGAGGTCCAACCGCCGGCCCTGTGGATCGTGGACACCACGACGGACCAGGAGGTTCTCCTCGACGGTGTGTTCGGAAGCCGGTTCCAGTGGTACGTGGCCGCCCCGTACTACGCCAGCTTCGTGCTCTGGGGCATGGAGAACAAGGAGTTCAACCGGAACGTGGTGCTGACCAACCTCACACCGCAGCTCAAAGAAGCGGGAATCGACATCTCCCCCGGCGAGCTGACGATCCCGGGCGAGCCGGAGCCGGCTGGCTAGCCTCCCAGCGCGCCCCGCAGGGCCTTGCGCGCCTTCTTGTGGCCCCCGATGGACGCCGGCCAGCTTCCGCCCTCGCGGCTGATCTCGTAGCTCTCACCGAAGGGATCGCGGCAGGTCAGGACCGGACCCAGTTCGGGGCCGGTCTGTGGATCGTCCACCGTCGGCCAGAGGCAGCGGTACTCGCTGTGGGGGTCCCACAGCTCCAGCGCGAGGCCGAAGCTGAGGATACGCAGATCGTAACGCTCGCCGAGCGCGGTCCGGTAGCCATCCAGGGCCGCGACGTAGGGCGCCAGCGGCGCGATGTCCAGCCGATCCCCGCCGTCCCGCAGTCCCGCGCCAGCGCGGGCCAGCGCGGTCTCCCCGTCCGGGACCAGCATCTGGATCGATCCGGTGACGGTCTCCTCGACCCAGATCGCCTTGACCGTGACCGATCGGCTTGCCACGTGGGGGGCCAGCGCCGTCCCGAGCGCGGCCACGGGGGTCCGTTCGGAGAAGAAGCCCTTGTACAGGGGTGCGAGCCCCTCCATCTGCAGGTCCACCACCAGCGGCGCTCCGTCCCTCGCCGGGTGTTCAGCCTCGGTGGGCGTCTCCACCTCGACGGCCGCGGTGGTCGGCTCCTCGTCGGGGTCGGGGGGGGGATCGGAAGGACAGGCGGCGTTCAGGCCGGTGATCAGGGAAAACAATACGGGCCACGCGGCTCCGCGCCGGGACGCCAAACGGGTCCGGGGGGGATCCGCTATTCGGCCGTCTCGACGCCGCGCTTGCGCTTGATCTCGTCGATCGCCTTGCGGTACTCCATGTCCCACTCGGGCGTACCCATCCGCACGTTCCTGATCCGTGCCCGCGCTTCCTTGTCCAGATCAGCCTCGTCGATCAGGTGCCGGCGGAAGATGATCATCATCTTGCGCCGCATCAGGAAGTCCTCGGCAAAGACCTCCCCGACGTGGTTGCTGATCATGAACGCCTCGAGGATCTGGTTGACGATCCAGCGGATCCCGTCGTCGCCGGTCGGGTGATTCCGCTCGTCCGCCAGCTGCCCCTTGACCTTGCCGAACTGGTCGTAGGTGATCTGGCGCTCGTGCATGACGTCGCGCACCTCCTGCACGAGCTTGGACTCCTGCCGGAGGTATTCATCCATGATCGCCTGGATGTCCTTGCTGGCCTCGACCATGTCGGCCGGCGCGACCTCGATGTCGTCCTCGAGCGCCAGCGTTCCGACGATGTCGTCGGCCAGCCTCGGAATCTGGGAACGAAATAGCCTCACGTCTGCTCCGTTCGGCGCCCTATCGACAGGCGGCGGTCGGTCGATCGTCCGCGCCTAGAACTTCCACTCCAGGCCGCCCCCGAGCTTCAGATCGTTGATCTTGTAGCCCGTATGGTGCGCCTCGTGACCGTCCGTCGAGTAACGCAGGTGCCCGTCCGGCTCGCCCCCGGGCACGTCCACCATGAAATAGCCAACCTCGATGTTGATCCGGAAGCGGCGCTCCAGGTTGAAAGAGAAACCGCCGAACAGATCGAACCCGGGACCGAACTGGATCGACCAGGGGTCGTACTCCGACTCCGGATCCGCTCCCTGGTAGGCCTCGTTGTTGATCAGGACCGACATCTCTTTGGGGATGTCGGTGTGGGTACGGGTCCAGCACAAGACGACGCCCACACCGAAGTACGGCTGCACCCAGCGGAAGAACCGGTAGGCCGGCGAGTGCGCTGGAACCGTGACCTCGTACTTGAAGTCGATGGCCATGCCGTAGGTGAAGACGTGCCCCGGCACCCGGGCCTGGGTCAGGGTCTCTGCGTTCTGGAACTCCTCGAGCCACCCCAGGTCCACCCCGGCGATCTCGCCGCTGGACTTCACGCTGCCCTCGGCGGCCGAGTGGTAGACCACGTTGAAGCCCAGCCGGAAGCCCAGGCCGTACTTGATCATCACGTCGAAGTGGGGCAACACCACGGCGGCGCCGATCTTCAGGGCGGCCGCGTCGTCGGCGTAGGAGTCGAAAGCTGCGTAGCCGTTGAGTCCGATGCGGAAGTGCTGTTCCTTCTCCGGAGCGCTGATCTCGATCACCTGCTCCGGCGGCTGACTCGCCCCGCCGTCCTGCGCACCAGCCACTCCGCCCCACGCCAGCACCAGCCCCAGCAGCCCCGCCAACCTGCCAAATCCTGTCATCGTGTTCCTCCCTTGCCACCCCGCAGGCGACCGTCTTGTAGCAAGCATCCCCTCCGGGTGTCCACACCTGTGAGCACCGCCAGGCACAAATGTACGCTCGTGCGGGCGGGGAGCAAACCTCTGGAAGAGTTGCACCGGATCCCGACGGCGTGGAACCGGCTCAGAACGAGGTGCCGACGATCTGGACCTCGCGATGGCAATCAGGTTCCCCGTCCGCCGAGGCTCCGCCCCCTGCGTCCAGATAGTCCACGTCGATGAGGACGTAGCCGTCCAGCCGCCCCTTGCTGGCATCGGCCGGGTCGGGTCCCAACTCGCCGTGGCTCGTGACGGTCACCACCCCGCCGTCGTTGTCGCAGTCGCCTCCGGCGTAGTAGCTCGCGGCGACGTCCACCGTGCCCCCCAGAGCGCACCCCTCGAACCGCAGGCTCAGGTCCGAGCCGTCCTGCTCGATCTCGAGCATGCCCGCCTGGCCGTTGGCCCCGATCCAGGTCAGGAACGATGTGGGCGGCAACGAGGGGTCCTGGGACAGGCAATCCCCGTCGAGCAGGGTGATGGTCAACGGGTAGGTTCCGGCGACCTGGGGCAGCTCGGCCTCGGGTGTGGGGCAGGCGAGGGGGGCGAGGAACAGGGGCGCCGCCAGCGCGAACCGGGCGGCCGCGCGCCGCGAGGCGTGGCTCACAGCAAACCCATCAGGATCCGCTCGGCGACGTCTATCGGAAGGGACACCGGCTCGGAGCCATCGGCCGGAATCGCGTCGAAGCGAGAGCCAAAGGTGAGGAAGTTCTCGTCGATCTTGTCTCGCAGGAACGACTCGATCACCCGGTCGAGATCCATGCCGCCCCCGGCCACCGAGGGCATCTGATACCTGTGCAGATCGAACAGCTTGTCTCTGAACAGCCGGCCGATCCAGACGTCGCTCCCGTCCGACACCGGGCGTACGACGATGTAGTAATCGGCCAGGAGCTGTTCCAGATCCGGGGGCGACAGCGAGGTCTCCTCGGCCAGGCCGCGGCTCGGCTCCACCGCCTCGGCCCGGCGCACCGGCTCGGGCTGGACCTGCGGAGCCGGCGGCGCGAGGGCTTCGGCGACCCGCGCCGCCACGTCGTCGTCCAGGGCACCGAGCAGGCGATCGGGGCCCAGGGGCACGGGCGGCTCGAGGGGAGCGGATCCGGGTTCGGGCTCGGGCTCGGGATCGGGATCGGGGACCGATGGGGCTGGATCCCACGGCGCCGGCTGGGCGGCGGACGGCCAGTCGGGAATGCTCGGCTCCCCGGCCGTGGAGTCCTCCGACGGTTCCGCTGCCACCGACGAGAAGGGCGCCGGGGTCGCTGGCAGCGGCGTCGGTGGTGCGACTGGCGCGGGGTCCATCGCCGGAGCCGGCGGTTCGGCGGCGGGCTCCTCGTCCGCCGGAGGGCTGGGGGCGGGATCGCCGCTGGGCCCGTCCGAGGCGAAGGGGACGAACAGTGCCTCGTCGCTACCTGGACCACTCTCCTCGCCCGACTCCTCCTCGTCCTCCATCCCCTCGAACTTGTTGAGGAAATCGGTGAGGTAAGCCTGCCGTTCCTCGTCGTCGAGGTCCTCCTCGCCGCCCCCCGCCAGGCCGGAGTGACCATCGTCGGTGGTGGCCGCCAGCAGCGCGTCGTTTTCGCCCAGCGCCCATTGCTCCCGCGACGAATCCAGACCGCCACCGTCGTCCGCGCTCGGCGCGCCGGATACTGGCTCGGAGGGCGCCGGATCTTCGTCCAATCCTGGCACGAACTCGGCCAGCGAGCGGGGCGTGGTCCCCTCTGGCTCGGGCTCTGCCGAGGCCGCTGGCAACGGACCGAGGGGCGAAGCCGGCTCGGACGTGTCCGGGGCGTCCGTGCCACTGGCATCGGGTTCCGCGGGCACGGCAAGCACGGGGATCCGGCCGTAGGATCGCTCGAACATGTAGTCCGGCAACTCGGTGGCCAGGTGTTCGGTGGGAGGCTCCTCCACCTGCGGCGGCGCCTCCCACGATCCCGTCACGGACGAGGGCGCGGCCGGAGCCCGGGCGGCGATCTTCTCGTCCCGACGCAGGAAATCCAGGTAGTCGGGCTCGTTGAACAGCAGGGCCTCGTAGACCACCGAGTCGGCCAGCTCGATCCCCTTGAGCTTGGGCACGCCCTTGAGCCGCCGCAGCACGAACACGAATCCGGTCTCGGGATCGTGGAACACCAGATCGAAGCGGTAGAAGGCCGGTATCGCCGAGTGGCCCTCGATCTCCAGCTCCAGGTCGGTCCCGGCCAGCCAGTGGGGCAGCCGCTCGCGGCGCACCATCTCCTTGAGTTCGGTGAAGGTCGCCCGGTCGAGGCAGATGCCCGTGTTGTTGAGCACCTCGTCGGCCACGCTGACCTCGAAGATGCCCAGGGGATCCTCTTCCACGGGCCGGGTCTCGTCGGCGCGGGCGGTCAGGAAGGCGTCCCCGCCGCGCTTGCCCGAGTTCAGGCGGCTAGCGCGGTTGATGGTCGGACCGATGGACCGCAGGCGGACGATGGCCGCGCCCGAGTCGTCCCGATCGGGCACGTTGACCTGGGTGTAGTCGCCGGTCGCGATGCCCACCCGGAACCCCTCCTGCGCGAAGGGATTGGCCACCGCGCGCGAGAAAGGACGGAACTGGATGCGCCGGTTGTCGGCGAAGTTCTCCTTGAACCGGGCCACGTAGCGCAGCGTGCTCAGGGCGTCCGGGAGGATGTCGAGGATCGCGTCGCCCTCGAAACCCTCGGGGTTGCCGCCGAAGCTGCCCAGCTCCTTGCGAACGTTGAACAACCGCTCGAGCGCCAGCGCGGCGAGTTCGCCCCGTTCGTGGAGCTCGACGTCACCTGCCACCGACGCCTTGTTGGTGCTGAAGAACAGTTCGCGGGTCTTGGCGGTGAATCCGATCAGGTCGATGAACACCGCTGTCCCCGCGCGGTTGCGGCGGAAGAGTTCGTAGTAGCTGCCCAGGTCGATGGGCGCGGACGCCGCCCGCAACTCCAGCTTGCCCTGGAAGTAGCTGCCTCGCCTCTCTTCCACATCCATCTGCAGGGAGTGGAGCGCCGCGAACAGATCCAGCCCACGGATGTCGCGGGCCAGCGCGAGGATCGCCCCCTCGTTCCGGCGCAGTTCGTTGGGCGCCTCGAGCTCCTGGAGGAAGGCCTTGGAGTACTTGTGGAGCTGGCCGGTCAGGGCGCGTCGGACGTTGATCTGCTCCATCTGGGCCAGCAGATACCGCAGCACCTGGTCGTTGAAGACCAGAGACCAGCCGAGCCGGAAGCTCAGACTCGCCTCCCGATCGCCCGCATCCACATCCTCGTGCTCGGGCAGCGACTCCAGGTCGATCCGCCGGGCATGGGCCAGGGCGTCCTCGCCGAAGAACTGGGTGACGAAGAACCGCTCGGTGCCCGACTGGGCGCGATCGGAGCGGTGGCGGTACAGATCCTCGACGATCGCACGAACGGCGCTCAACAGCTGCTCGAAGGTCTTGGGCGACAACCCGTAATCCTTGACCTGCATCAACGCGCGGGGGTCGAGTTTTGTCAGGAATCGGGGCGGGAGAGCCAGCACCAGGCGGTTGTTGACCATCGCCGTGTGAAGGGCGTTCGTGCTGGTATCGCCCACCATCCGGGAGATGGTCAGGTTGGCCAGCTCGTTGCGGCTCACCAGTGCACGCAACGCTCCGCGCCGGGTCTGGATCACCCCCAGATCGGTGTCGGTCGCGCTGCCGCAGCACTCCTCGATCTCGTTGAGCCAGGAATCGCGAACCCCCGCCGACAGCCGCCGCACCCGGTCGCGGAGCTCCGGTTCGGGGTTGAACAAGTCGGCGGTGATCCGGGTCAGGTGGATCCACAGCACGCTGTCCAGGCGAAATACCGTGCCGTGGGCACGGGTCTGGGCCAGCAACTCGGCCAGCGAAGTGCAGTAGGGCTCCTTCTGCAGGTCCTCCGCGTCGGTGGAGACGGCCTTGGCCACGCCGCCGCCCTGCAGGCGACGCACCTCGTTGGCGATGAACTCGGTGAGCTGCTCGATCAGGGGGGCGCTCGGCACGACCGGGTAGGCCGGCATCGGCGGCCTGGACGAGTCCTTGTATTCGACCAGCTGCAGCGGTGGCAAGGCGTCCCGAACGCCGGGCAGCGTGGCCTCGAGCTCGTTCCCGTCGCGAAGGAACCGGCAGCGCCCGAGCACGCTTGCCAGTGTATCGGCCTCGTTCATCGTCGCCTTCCGAGGGGAGAGATTATCCCACACGGACCGCCGACGCGCAGCCCATCTACCGCAAGGCTCCTAGGGATACAGCCAGCCGGACAGCTTCTCCCGGACGGCGGGAGTCAGCGCCGGGGGCACGTTGACGAAGAGGAACGTCCGCACACGGGGCCGGACGAAGACGATCGGGTAGGGCACGGTGCGCGGCCCGCGGTCGTCGCGGACGAACACGATCGGGTAGGCCAGTTCCATCGGATCGCCGTCGTGGGCGTCGTATCGCAGTTCCGACGCGACCTGCTCCAGGCACTCGCCGAGGGGTGCGAAGGCCTCGTCGATCTCCACGCGAACAGACAGGGGCCGGCCGTCGCGCGCGACGGTGAACTTCAGGCTCACGTCGCCCGGTTCGCGAACGCCGGCGTGCTCCTGGAAGCAGGCGTCAAAACCCGGGTTGGCCCCATGCAGGACCTCCCGCGCCTCACCCACCGTCAGGTAGCGATCGGTGAGCGTCCCGGTCTGCTCCAGCACGCTGGCGCCCTGACCGGCGGCCAACGCCGCCGGTAGGCAGGCGGCGAGGAGGACGAGGGCGGACGCGATGGCGCGCATCAGGGATTCCTCCGCATGACGGTCTCGCTCTGATCTCGCTGCCGCAGCTCGGCCCGGACGACGCCCTCCTCGCCCTTGCGCGGGTCGAAGGGGCCCTCGTAGGTCAGGATCGTGCGTTCGAGATCCATGCTGTAGCGGTGCTCCTGGAAATCACGGCCATCGAGGGCGAACATCAGCCAGCCCTCCACGGTGCCGCTACCCTCGACCCGCGTGACATGCGCCGGATCTCGCCCCAGCGCGACCTCGGTCACCTCGCCGGCGTAGGCCAGCTCCACACAGGCCTTGCCGATGAGACAGGGCGTGGGATCCGTGAGGCGGGTGTAGGTCAGGTCCCAGGTCTGCTGGCTCTCGGAGAAACCGTCGATCCGGAACGGCAACCCGGCGCGCACCTTCACCGGGGTGTCCAGCTCGGGTATCTCGGTGGGGAGGCGGGGCATCAGCTGGACGAAGAGCTCGGCGAACAGCTCGCCGTATCGGCCGTGGCCCGCGAAGTGCTCGTACCCGACGGCCTCGAAGACCTCGCCGCTCTCGAACGTACGCATCGCCACGGCTTTTCCGTGGAGGCCGTCGGTGTCGAAGGGAGTCGGGCCGTCGGGCCCCCGCTGGCTCCCCTCGACGGCGATCAGGCGAACGACGATGCCGGCGGTTCGATCCACGAAGTACTGGGCCTTGAACTTCTCCAGCGTGCCCCGCAGCTCGAAGACGATCCCGTCGAGCTGTGCCTCCATCGCGGCCACCTCGTCCTCGCCCGGGGAGCCGGGAAGTCGCTCGAAGGTGGTGCTCAGGCGGTGCTCGGTCTCGAATTCGTAGGTCAGGGTGACATCGTCGGGTGTGTGCCAGCGCAGGGAGCGCACCGACCAGCCACAGGCGACCAGCGGCAGGACGAGCGCGAACAGGGCGATCCGCGGGCTTCGCATGGCTGGGGATGATAGCGGGAACGGCCCGCTCCGGCCGGACAAAACCGTCCGGATCGCCCGGATCGTCGGCCCCCCAGCCTAACCTCCCGGGATCACTCACCTCTCGGACTGCCTAATTATTGAGCAATCCGGTCCAAGTGCCCGCATGGCGTCACACTTCGGTCTCAATTCGCAGGTCATGCACAGGGTTTTCCACAGCTCTTGTGGGTGAGCCACGTTCAGTCGCCGCACTCACATCCCGCTTGCCGCAGCAGCGCCCCGAATTCCGCCGCGTTGGCGGGCGCGAATCCGTCCCGATGGTTGTTGAACAGTACGAATACGGACCGGCAGCGCCCCATCAGCTCACGGATGCGTTGCACCCACGGAAGGAGCTCCGCCTCGTCGTAACGATAGGCGTAACGATCGCCGGGATCCTCCGCCTGGTACCAACGCGCCGCGTTGCGCCCATGGAATCGGACGTAGCCGAGCTCGCTGGTCGCCAGGGTGGTGGCCGGGAACAGCCCGGGCAGCCGGGGCTGGTCCACGTTGCACAGCCCGACTCCGCGTCGGCTGAGCCAGTCGAAGACCTCCTTCCTCGCCCAGCCCCCGTTGCGAAACTCGAGAACCAGCGGTAGGTCCCCGAACTGCCGGCCGAGCCAGTTGACGTAGCGCGCCGAGTCCTTGACCGGGTGGAAGGACTGGGGGAACTGGGCCAGCACCGAACCGAGCACGCCGGCCTCGACCAGCGGCGCGAGCGCCTCGACGAAGGTCCGAACCGTCGCCTCGCTCCGCTCACGCTCGTGGGTCAGGGCGCCGTTGGCCTTGACGCTGAACAGCAGACCTCCGTCTGTCCGCCGCACCATTCGCTCCATCGACGAGGCGTTCGGCATCCGGTAGTAGGTGTAGTTCAGCTCCAGCAGGTCGAAACGTTCGGCGTAACGGTCCAGCAGGCGCGCCCGCGCCGTGCCCTCGGGGTAGAACGGCCCGATCCACTCCGGATAGGAGTAGCCGCTGCACCCGATCAGGACCCGGGAGGGGGTTGCCATACTGAACAATTGTACAGGCACGACCCCCCGCCGCCAAGGGGAGGGGGGCGCCCACAGATCGATCCGGAGACAGTGTGCGACACGCCGCGGTAGGATGAGCGTCCAGGCGGGCTCGACTCTGACGATGTTCAACGATCCCCATCTGTGCCTCGGTGTCCTCACGGTGGCCTGCGGCGTCGCCGGCGTCGTGCTGTCCCGCTGGCGCAAGACCGCGGAGCGCGCCGCCGCGCCGAGCGCGGGCTGGCGACTCGACGCGGTGATGACGGCGGTGCTGCTCCTGTGGGGTCTGTTCGAGGCCTTCCGGCTGATGCGGATCGGCAACCCAGACTGGGTCCCCGCCGGCCAGGACTACAACGATTTCCTCGGCCACCTGGCCGACGTGGCGACCGCCGAGGTCACCTACCGCGGCGGTTATCGCTACTACGTCTACCCCTGGCTCGCGGCTCCGCTGATCCACCTGGCGGGGATGGCACCCTACATCGCGGGCATCGGGCTCTCCCTGGTGGGCAACGGCCTGGTCCCCGCGGCCACCTACGCCCTGGGGCGACAGCTCGCGCCGCGCCCCGTGGCCCTGGCCGCGGCCCTGCTGGGCATGCGGCTGCCGGCGCTGCTGATCGCCCTCGGTCAGGTCTCGGACTACTCGCTGACCCTCGTGTTCCAGATCCTGGTGCTCGCCACCGGGATCCACGCCATCCGAATCGGCAAGCCGTGGGCCCACCTGCTGTTCGGTGTCACGCTGGCGCTGCTGATGGGCTCCACGTCCAAGGCGCTGCCCACCCTGCTGCTGGCGGTCCCGGTGGGGCTGATCGCCCTGCCCTGGCGCCGTTGGCCGCGCGCGGCGCTGGCCGCCGGAGGGCTGGTCCTGCCCCTGGCGGCGATGTGGTTCGCCTTCGCCGCCTATCCGCGCCAGCCGCGCCCGCTGGAGTACAACCTGTACCAGGTCGATGTGGCCTATGCACGTCAGCAGGGGATCGCCCTCGGTCCCGAGGACTACGGCTGGCCGGCGGACGTGGATCCCGACGACCAGGGCAGCTGGCTCGTGGGCAGCGCCGCGGCCCTGCGGGGCCTGCCCGGGACCCTGCGGAGGATGGCCCGGCGGCCGCCGGGCTACCCCCCCCTGTCCGACCGACTGCCCGGGATCCGCGACGGCCTCCGCCAGGCCCTCGGCCTGTCCTGGCTGCCCTTCCTGTGGCTGCTGGTGCCCGGCTGCCTGGCAGCAGGCCTCCCCCGCGCGCCGGTCCACCGGCGGTGGCTGGCGGCGGGGTTCCTGGCCACGCTGGCGGCGTCCCTGCTGATGGGGCCGACCCGCCTGCCCTTCGCCATGCGGTTCTTCCAGCCTTTCGTGGCCGTGGCCCCGGTGCTGGCGCTGGCCGGACTGGCGGCACTGTTGCGCCTCGGAATCGCAGCCCCCGCTCGGGACGCAGACCGCTTCTGGTGGCCGCTGCCGGTCCTGGCGCTGGTGGTGATCACGCTGGGGCCCGGGGATCTGTCGGCCCGGGCGGCCGCGGAGCGGTTGGCGGCCACGGACGCGGCCCCCAACGGCCTGGTGCCGATGCTCGGGTTGCGGTCCGAGCTGGAACCCGACGACGTCGTGGTCGACCTGACCCTGGGTTACCTGGCCGTCGCGTTGTACGCAAGCGATGCCCGCGTCACGGTGCTTAGCGAGGACAACCACCCGCCGTTCCTGATGCGCGGACAGGAGGCGGGGCGGCGGTTCGTCGTGATCTGCGGCCCGGTCCATCCCTACCTGGGCAACGACTGGGTCGGCTCGGCGCGCCGGGCCCTGCTGCGCAGCACCCGCCACCAGCGGCTCCGGCGATGTGTGTTCGAGGACACGGAGCCCGGCTCCTCCTACGGTCTGCTGCTCGGCGGTGTCCTCCAGGGGGGCAGATGAGCCCCCGCCGCCGCCGCTGGCTGGCCCGGGGGGCGATGATCCTGGCCGGCGTCCTGCTGGGCGGCGCGCTCGCCGAGGGTTCCGTACGCGCCCGCGGCCTCGGCTGGCGCACGGTCAACCGTTCCCTTTACTGGCAGGGCTCGGATCTGGAGGTCTACCGCTACTCGGACGATCCGTTCTTGCACTACGAGCTGGATCCCGGCGCCAGCAAGGAAGGGACCGGACCGTGGGGCAATCGGTTCGCCATCACGGTGGACGAGTACGGGGCCCGGGGGCCGGCCCATGCCGCGGGCACGTCGGCGGAGACCTTTCGCATCCTGTTGTTCGGCGGCTCGACGATGTTCGGCGCCGGAGTGGATGACAGCGAGACCATCCCGGCAGTCCTCGAGCGGTTGCTCGCCGACCCCGCCGCGCTGGGCGCCGCCGAGGGAGACTACGAGGCGTGGAACTTCGGCAACTCGGGCTACGTCGCCGCCCAGGCGATCCGGCTGGCGCGAAACTCGCTGGCGACCCTCGACCAGGTCGACCTGATCGTGATCGTACCCACCAACAACGGCCGGCGGCCGTTCCTGGGCGGACCGGACGCGATGGAGCGGGATCACCGCTGGTTCTTCTGGCACGACCCGTCGGCCTACCTCGAGAACTACCCGCCGCCGGCCAGAGTGCCCGCGGGGATCCATCGAGGGCTGTTACGCCACAGCGAACTCTACCGCTACGTGATCGCCAGGCAGCGGTTGCGGATGCCCAACAATCCCGCCGGTCAGGAACACATCGCGGCCATCAACCTCGCCGAGGTCCGCGCCCTGTGGGCGGAAGCCGACTCGCGGGACACCAAGGTGGTGTTCGCCTACTACCCCAGGAGCGGGCGAGCGGCCCCGCCGAACATGGGCTTCGTCGTGCCCCTCGGCGGATTCGTCGACCTGCAGCGCGCCGATCGACCCGACGCGTTCTACGAGGTCCACCCGCCCCCCGAGTACCTGGCGCAACACGCCGCGACGCTGGCCGAGGAGCTCCTGGCCGCCGGCTATCTGCCCTCCGCCCCCTCCCCCGGAGCAACGCCGTGACCGACGCCCGCCGCGACCTCCTGCGCGCGCTCGGTCCGTGGGCCGCGCTGGGCGGCACCCTGGCGCTGGTGGTGGGCGTTCGCTGGCTGGCGTACACCCATGTCGACCTGCGCGACGTGCCGGGGCCCGCCAGCGCCCAGTTCGTGATGCTGGCGGAGACCGGCCGCTTCTACAACTGGACCATCTGGTTGCTGGCGGCGTTTCGGGATCACAGCGGTCTCGACCCGGTGACGTCCGCCCATACGTTGATGCTGCTGGCGGGGGTGCTGGCGTCGACGGGCGCGATGATGGCCGGGGGGGCCCTCGGCGGCTGGCGGGGGGCCGTGGGGGCGGGGGCCGTCGCCGCGCTCTGGAGCCCATTCGCACTCACCTCGCTGCTTGTGGGCGCAGATGCACCCGCCACCGCCGGCGCCTGGCTCGGAGTGGGGCTGTGCCTGCTGGCGGGACGCACCCGCTGGGCGGGCCTCCCGATGAGCTTCGGCGGGGCCCTGATGGCGCTGCTCACCCTGGGCGTCAAGCAGGTGGCGCTGCCGGCGATCCCGCTGCTGGCAGTGGCTCCCCTGATCGGCGGCCGCCGTTGGCCCTGGCGGCTGGCCCACACCCTGTGTTTGCTGGCCGGAGCCTGGCTCGGCTACGACCTGGTCACGGGATACCACCAGATGGACACCGCCGCCGCGGTCGCCAACCCTGGGCTGGGGACCATCCGGGAGGGCTGGCAACTCGTGTTCCAGCTCCGGGCGAACAAGGGTGACTCGGGGGCCCTGCCCGATCTGCTCGCGATGGCCGCGTTGGCCGCCGCCCTGCCGCCCTACCGCCGCGGCTGGGTCCGGGCGATCACCCTGGCGATCGGCATCCTTGCCATCGGCATCTCGGCGGCGGCCATCGCCAACTTGACCTCGCGGCAGCTGGTGGCCGCAGGGCTGGGGCTGGTCGTGTTGTCCGGAGTACTGCTGGGCAACGCGGCCCGGGTACTCACGCGCCTGGGGCCCCTCCGCTGGCTGCCCCTCGCGGCCGTGGTGCTCCTGCTGGGCCTCGATTCCCTGGCGATGATCCACGCATGGTCGGACCTCCGCACGACGGCCGCTGGCACCGAGCCCGCCTCGTTGCCACGTCCGCCTGGCCCGTGGCAGTGGCGGCACCAGCCCCCGAGGTTCGACGCCACCACCTCCACGGTCGGCGCGATCGAGCTGATGCGGCTGGCCCGTGAGGCCCCGCCCGGTGGCGTCGCGAGCCCTCCGCTCCCCGACCGCCGCGAGGCCCACCTGGAGTTGGCCGCGGTGCTGGCCGGCAAGCCGGTGCTCGTGCCCCGTCCCGAGGAGTGCTGTACGAATGGCGACGGTGTCGCGGGGTGCGCCGAGCAGGTGGTGGCGGCGCTGGACGAGGCCGGCGCCACCCTGGTGCTGCCCGCCCGGGACGCCCGCGGCGGCTACGACTACGACCGGCTCGACGGCCGCTACTGGGAATGGGTGGTGTCCCTCGAAGCTGCTGCACTGGGGCGAGGACGGTTCGAGACCACCACCGAACACTGGCGCGTCTGGTCCGGGCAGGGTAGCGGCGGTGCCATGCCCTGTCCGCGCTACGCCAAGCTGTATCTGGAGACCGTGCCGCACGACGGAGAACGCAGCGCTCCGCCACCGGCAACTACCGCTCCGCGGAGTCCGCCTACCAGTCCAGGTCCGCGGCCGCGCTGATCCGCTCCAGATCGCGCCAGGTGTCCGGCGCCAGCTCGACCCGTCGCGAGCCGCCGTCGACCGCCACGGTCGCTGGTCCCCGGTGCCAGGCCTCCAGCAACACCGTGCCGTCCTGCCCCGCCACCACGCCGACGGTTGTGAGTCCCGGCACCTCGAGCCAGGCGATGTGACCCACATCCAGCCCGCGAACGCGTAGGCGGGCGCCCGCGCGGCGATCACTGCTGTCCAGCGCGGGCATCCCCAGCTCCTGGGCGGCCCCGGACCAGGCCCGCTGCCATTCCGCCCGGTCGCCGGGTGGGCCGGGGGGCGAGATCACCCCGCCCACGGCTCCCTGCTGGCAGGCCTCGACAAAGGTGGTGGCCGCGCGGGTCGGTCCCACCGCGTCGGTGGCGCCCGTCAGCTCGACGATCCATCCCGGCTCCACGGCCACTGGCCCCGGCCCCCCTCCTGGCCCGGCCTCCATCAAACCCTCGGCCGGGAGCGGCCAGGAGCCGAGCTGGACTCCGGCGGCTGGCGTGGCCCGGGGGTCGAGCACCGTCAGGTTCCCGCAGAGTGCGCCCGCGAGGTCCTTGTCACCCTCGCAGGCCCACAGGGACACCGAGGGATGGGCGGCTGCCCTCCAGGCGATCTCCCGGTCCTGGGCCGCAAGCTCGGACGACCACTGCTCCAGCTGGGCGCGGCGCTGCCGCGCATGGACGCCCCGCCACAACGGTCCATCACAACGGGGGAGGACGACCACCGGCAAGCCGAGCTCATCCGCCTCGGCCAGCCACTCGGATGATGGCGCCGAGCCATGCACCTCCAGGGCGTTGATACCGGCACCCCGCCAGCCCCTCAGGTGGGCGTGGGGCGGGCGATCGGTCTCCGCCCGGATCGCCATCATCCGCAACGGCGCGCGGTCCAGCAGCAGCCCTCCATCTTCGAAAGAGACCGCACGCACCCCCGCGCGCACGCTGACCCGGTCCAGCACCTGCTCCGCGTCGTCGACCAGCGTGAGTGCCAGATGGACCAGTCCACCGCCCTCCTCATCGTCTGGCCTCCAGCGCGGGCCGGGCCAGGCCATGGGGGGTACGCGGGCGATCCCCTCGGCGTCGACGACTCCGCTGCCTCCCCAGTTCAGCCGCTCTCCGTCGAGCCAGGCCTCCACGTGAACCCGGGCCCCCGATGGGCCGCCGCGGACCCGGGCCGCTGCCCCCACGGACTTGCCGTCGGCCACCAGGGCACCGTCGCGGATCCACGCCTCGGGATGGAGGACCAGGTGCACTCCGTCGCCCAGTGCGCCCGTCCATAGGCAACCGTTGGTCACCACGAGGGGTTGGCCCGCGGGCTCCTCGACCACGATCCGCAGCCGGTTTTCGCCCGCCACCAGGCCGTCTCCCACCGGGACTTCCGCCGTCCCGAGACCGCTGTCCACGGGCGCCAATTGCCGGTCGTTGATTGTCACGGTCGCCCGCCACCAGAGCCCCGGCATGACCAGGGTCGCCCGCGCGCTCCCGCGCCCGGCGGGCAGGTGGAACGCCGTGTCGTAGGTCACCGGTGCGCGGGGTTTGCAGGGATCGTCGGCCGCGGCGCCAGGGAGCGGCCCGCCTCCCGAACGAATCCAGTCGTCGAGGTGGATCCGGGATTGTACGGCCGTGTCGTCCGCGGCCGGAGCCAGCGGTGCGGGGACCACCTCTGCAGCCGGCCGGCACCCGGCCAGGCCGAGCCCCAGGATTCCCAGGAGGATTCCAAGGCGGCATCGGAGCCGTCGCAGCATGCACCTCCCACTCGTCTGCCGCAGCGTAGCAGCGATCGGCGGGTACGTCTTCGGATGGGGAACCCGATCCTGTATCCTCGCCGACACGGGAGAACCATGGACAGCGCCCCCCCGACGCCGCGCATCAGCCGTCGCCGCGCACTGGAGATCGGGGGACTGCTGTTGATCGCGTCGTGGTTCGTGTTCGCCGTCGTCGCCGAGTGGGTTCGACCCGGGGCCGGGGGTGAGGCCGACCGCCAGGTGCGGGACAAGGGGATGTTCGAGGCTCGCTACTCCGCCGGCTGGCTGACCCGCTACGTCAGGCACAACGGCGCGTTCCCCGCTGTCTTGCCTCACAACATGCTGGTCGGGACCCACGGGGGTGTGGTCGAGGCCTGCGTTGACGACGCCGCGGACCTCGCCCGTTGCGACGCGGACTGGGCCTGGTGTGCCCGGGATCTGACGGTGCGGGCCCTGGCCTGCCCCCCCAATGACGCGCCCCAAGACGGGGGGTACGAGTTCACCCTCTGGCCCCAGACCGGGCCGGCGAAGGCGCTGTGGGTGATCGGCGCCGACGTGGTGGTGCCCGAACCGCAGGTGTTCGAGCCGCCGGTCAACCGCGGCGGTGCGCCCCACGGCGGCCCCCCGACGTCAGGTCCCGACGGTCCCCAGGGGCCTCCCCTGCACGGCGGCGCCCCCCCGCCCCCCGATCATGGCCCCGGGTTGCCGAACGGCAAGTCACCGTCCTCGTAGGGCAAGAATCGGGGCAGGGGCGCCACCACATAAAACCGCGGTGGCCACAGCACGTCACCCACTCCGATGCGCGGTGGGATCTCGAAGTCGGTGATCGTGCGGCCCGAGGAGACCACCCGATCCTGCTTCCAGACCAGGGCCGAGTGGGGTTGCCACCACTGGACCGCCGCCGGGATCCAGCCCGCCGAGAACAGCAGCGCCATCCCGATCACGATACCCCACACAAGTCGGCGGTGAAGGGCGGGGAGGACGGCCAACCAGGCGGTGGCTGCGATGGCCACGAACGGCGCCAGTGAGACCGCGTAGCGCAGCTCCCGATTGTCCGACAGGTTCACCAAGAAGAGGGCCAACAGTCCCGAGCAGGCCACGGGCGCCAGCCGACGGCGGAGGCGCGGGTGGATCAGGCAGATCGGCGTGCCGACGAGCGCCAGCAGGTACCACGCCCGGGGCATCGAGCGCGCCAGCGCCCACGGGTAGAACAACCAGCCGGTCAGAGACGCGGCTCCAGGGTCCCCCTCGGCGACGCCGGACTCGGCCGAGAACATCGTGACGACCAGGGCCACCTCGCGGGCGTGCGGTATGTACCAGCTCCCGGCCAGCCAGCCGGCCACCAGCACCGCGGCTCCGAACGCCAGCACACCCCGCAACCCCTCGTGCTCCGTCAGCAGGGCAACGACCAGCAGGACCACCGAGGCCAGCCCCAGTCCGTGCCACCACACGCCGAAGAAGTAGGCCCGCCCCGCGGTTTCGATCCAGAAACCCTCGGGTGCAGCGCCATCAATGGCTCCGGTGGCCATCAGGTCCCGGTACCAGGCCAGCGTGTCCAGGCCCAGCCAGGCAGCCACCCCCAGCAGCGGAATACCCACGAGGGCGCTTCGCACAGGCCAGCGGCGGACCGTCTCGGCCACCGGACCGGCGAGCAGCCACAGCCAGGCCCCCATCAGGAACACCCCGGCGATGAACTTGGCCAGCAGAGCCACGCCGAACAGCGCGCCGGCCACGAACACCCACCACGGCTTGCGCAGCCGGTCCGACCGCAGCAGCGCCCACAGCGATGCGACGATCGCCGCAGCCAGGGGGAAATCCAGCAGGAACTTGCGGGACAGGGACACCACGATCGGCATCGCCGACACCATCACCGCCGCCGTCGCGCCCGCCCCGTCACCCAGCGCGCGCCGAGCGATGCCGTAGGTGGCCAGCACCATGACGATCAGCCAGGGCGTGATGCTCAGGTTGGCCGCTTCGGTCGAGAATCCACGGGCGAGCCAGAACGCCGGCTGGGCGCAGAGGAACACCAGCGGCGGATAGGCCGAGCGGACCGCGTCCACCCCATCCAGCAGTCCGCCCATCCCCCCCTCCTGCCAGGCGGACAGGATGATCTCGGCCTTGGTCAGATGGTGCCACTCGTCCGATTCGGGGGGTCCCTGGTCCGCCAGCAGCCACGCCACCTGGAGCGCCCAGGCCAGCAACGCCCAGGCGACCACCAGGGTCGTGATCCCGTGTCGGGTCCAAAAAGCTCGCAGCACCGCGCGCATCCGCCCGAGCCTCCCGGAGGTCACGATACCAGTCCCAGCCCGGCGCTTCAGCCGGGGTGTTCCGGCGGTGGGAAGCAATCGCGGGCGCCCGGGGTTCCTGCGCCAGACCGATGTCAGCACCCCTCGCACCCGCGGCCGTCCTGGTGGCCCTCGCCCTGGCGGTGGAGCCCCCGCCGCCAAAGGCATCGTCCCAACTCGAGGTGGAGCTCGAGCGGCTGGACTGCGATGTCTGGGGCGGCGATGGTGACAACCTGCCCGCGATCTGGACGTTGATCGCGGTGATGACGGTCCACAACCGGGGCGATACGCCGGTCGTCGTCGACGGTGGCGTCTGGCGCGCCGTCATCGGCGAGGGCATGGTCCGGGGCCGGTACCGGGGACAGCCGCTGGAGATCGCGGCGGGCGAGCAGGCCACGCTGATCTCCGACGGTCACCTGAGCCTGGACAATCTGGCCCGGATTCGCGAAGGCACCCGGACGGCCGCCGAGCGCACGCCGCGCCGCCTCACCGGCCAGCTCGAGTTCCTCCACGGCGTGGACCGCCGATATACCCCGATCTCGGCAGTCTCCATCCTGAAATGCGGGATGGAGACTGCGGAGTTCCCGATTCCGAAATGAGTCATTTTTCGCGAGGTCGAGGCGGGGCGGCCATCCGCGGGCAAGCGTTTCCGCGGAGACGTACTCGTGTACGTCGCACAAGGAAACGGGCAGACCAACGCAGAGATCGCGGAAAAGGGCCATTTCGGGACGGGAACTCGGTTCAAGGGCGCTGGCACGACTGCATGGACCCGTGAGATCATCCGCTCGTTCCGTCCCGGAAATTCCGGCCCGCTGACGGACGGACGGAGGTCGCATCCCACGCGTGAAGACCAGCTCGCCACCCCCGATCGGTGATGGATTCGCCGAAGTGGTCCTCGACACCTTGCCGGACGGCGTGTTCGCGGTGGATCGCGAGGGGCGCATCACCGCGTTCAATCGGGCCGCGGAGCAGATCAGCGGCACCGGGCGATCCGCCGCGCTGGGACGGCCGCTCCTCGAGGTGATCCGCTGCGACCCCGGAATGCTCGACGATGCCCTGCGAAGCACCCTCGAGACCGGGAAGCCGGCGATCAATCAGGCGTTCTACGTGCGGCAACACGACGGCCACCAGCTACCGATCAGCGTCAGCCTCGCGGAGCTGCCGGGGCCCACCGGGAGCCGAGGGGGCGCCGTCGGGGCGTTCCGCGACCTGACCGGAGTGTTCGAGGGCTACCTCTCCGGCGGCAAGCGCGACCCGAGGGGTGATCTGCGCAAGCAGCTGCTCCAGCAGAGCGCGTTCGCCGACATCATCAGCCGCAACCACGAGATGCGGAAGATCTTCGCCATCCTGCCGGAAGTCGCCGCGTCTTCCAGCGCCATCCTGATCGAGGGCCCGGGGGGGGCGGGCAAGGAGCTGCTGGCCGGGGCGATCCACGGCCACAGCCCGCGCAGCCGCCGGCCCCTGCTGGTGGTCAACTGCGGCGCACTGACCGGGACCGCCCTGGAGTCGGAGTTGTTCGGCCACGCGGCCGGCGCGTTCACCGGCGCCCGGCGCGATCGCCGTGGACGGATCGTCCAGGCGAACGGCGGCACCGTGTTCCTCGACGAGATCGGCGAATTGACGCCAGCGGTGCAGGTCCGCTTGTTACGCCTGCTGCAGGAGGGTGAGGTGGAACCGCTGGGCTCGACACGAGTGGCGCAGGTCGACACCCGGGTGATCGCGGCCACCCGCCACGATCTGGAGGAGCGGGTGAATCGCGGCGTCCTGCGGGAAGACCTGTACTACCGGCTGGGCGCCGTGCGGCTGACCTTGCCGCCCCTGGCCGCGCGCCGCGAGGACATCCCGTTGCTGGTGGATCACTGCCTCGGCCGCTTGCGGACGCGCCGCAACAAGGAGGTCGTCGGGATCGAACCGGAGGCGCTGGCGCTGCTGATGCAACACGAGTTCCCCGGCAACGTGCGGGAGCTGGAAGGCGCCGTCGAGTACGCGTTCGTCCTGTGTCCCGGCGGCCTGATTCGCGCATCCCAGCTGCCCCCGAGGCTGCTCGCGGCCGTGCGCGGCGAGGCTGAGCCCCGCCCCGAGAGCCTGGCAGACCTGGAGGCTGGTTACCTGCGCGAGGCGCTGGGACGGCACGGACACAACGTCAGCGCCACCGCGCGGGAGCTGGGTCTGCACCGGACCACCCTGTGGAGGCGGATGCGCAGGCTCGGGATCCGCCGCCCGTCCGGACGGTAGTGTTGCGTTTTCGCTACACTCCCTGAGCCATAGTGTTGCGCAGCTGCAACTACCCGCGGGCATAAAGAGCCGTAAACGCACGTTATCACTACGGTTTTCTCCGATTCGACAGTTCAGGCCCTCCACTGGTATATCTCGACGGGTGCTTGCGGGAGGATCCATGCTTCAGCATCTCCATCGGCTCTTCGCGCTGTCCTCGCTGGCCTTCGTCCTGGGGCTGGCGCCGGGCGCTGCGGCCGACGACGGCACGCCCGAGCCGGCCAAGACCCCGGTCACCTTCGACCTCAGCGTCCAGGAGCGGGCGCGGGTGCAGTTCCTGTCGGACAAGGACTTCGCCGGCAAGGCCATCGGCGGCTGGGAGATCGGCAACCGGGCGCGGTTCGGAATCCTCGGCCACTTCGGCGAGAAGGTGGAGCTGTTCGTCCAGATCCAGGACGTTCGCACCTGGGGTTCGGAGTACAACGCTGCGACCCTGGGCGAGGGCACGATGAAGGACTGGGCTGCCGACGGCCTGGACATCCACCAGGCGTTCGGCCAGATCAATCTGCCGGACAAGTGGACCCTCCGGATCGGCCGCCAGGAGACAGGCTGGCACTCCAAGCGGCTGATCGGGAATCCGAACTGGAGTCACTCCAACCGCTCCCTCGACGCGGTGCGGATCTTCCACGACGCGGAACCGGCGGGGTTCGAGTTCCTCTACGCCACGCTGCTGAACCGCCCGGTCAACGCCGACGACACGGCCAACCGCTGGAAAGACGCGCACATGTTGGCGCTCCGCGGTGGCCCGAGGGTGGGCAAGACCCTGAACCTGGACGGACTGGTGATCCTGTCGCTCGACGCCGGCAAGGAGTTGACGCTGGCCACGTTCGGCGCCCACGGCAAGGGTCAGGCGGGCATCTTCCGCTGGAAGGTCGAAGGGTACGGGCAGGTGGGATCGGCCGCCGCGGCCGACTACCGCGCCTGGATGGTGGGGGTCCGCGGCGGGGTCGAGCTCGACGGTGGTCCCAGGCCCTACCTCGGGCTGGGGATCGACGTGTTGTCGGGCGACAAGGATCCTGCGGACGACACGGTCCGCACCTTCGACACGCTGCTCGCAGCCAACCACGGCAAGTACGGCAACATGGACATCTACCTGAACATCCCCAAACACACGCGCGGCGAGGGGCTGATCAACCCGATGCTCAACACGTCGTTCGCCCTGTGCGAGAAGATGACGCTGAAGTTCGACGTGCACATGTTCGCGAGCGCCGTGCCGGCCGACGGCGAGCGCGCATTCCACGGGCTGGAGCTGGACCTGAACGCCAGGTGGTCGCCCCACGAGGTGGTTCACGTCTCCCCGGGCGCCTGGGTCTACCTGCCCGGACCGTTCTGGGGGGATGACCCGACCCCCGAATTCGTCGCCTACCTGATGACCGACTTCCACATCAAATGACCGGGAGGATCCGGTGAGAAATCTCAGCCCGCTCATCGCCCTGTCCCTGGTCCTGCTCGCAGGCTGCGGCTCCGGAGAGACCGATCCGGCCGGAGGGGAGGGCACTCCAGCGGCCGAGGCCGCCTCCCCCCGGGAGCTCCAGACCGTGACCATCGGCGTCTCGCCGGTGATGTCCAGCTCGGGCGTGTTCATCGCCCTGGAGCGCGGCTACTTCGCCGAGGAGGGCATCGAGGCCGACACCACGACCTTCGCCAGCTCCGGCGCCGAGTTGCTGCCCTCGCTGGTCAAGGGCGACCTGATGGTGGGCGGGGGCAACATCAGCGCCGGACTCTACAACGCCTTCAACGACGGCCATGGGCTGCGAATCGTGGCCGACAAGGGCACCGTCAAGGAGGGCTGCGGCTACCTGGCGCTGATCGCCGGCAAGCAAGAGGTTCCCGATGGCGATCCCGCCCGGTTCAAGCTGGAAAAGGGCGACCGGATGGCCACCACCGCCCCCGGCGTGTCCCAGGAGATCGTCACCGAGCGCTGGGCCCAGCACTACGGCCTCGAGCTGGGCGATATCGAGCTGCTCCACATGCCCTACACGAGCTTCCTGCCGGCCTTGGAGAACGGCAGCATCCAGGCGGCGGTCGAGATCGAGCCCCATGTGGCCCGCGCGGTCGACGAGGGCATCGCGATCCGCATCGCAGGCGACGAAGACGTCTACGCGGACCAGCAGTCCGCCGCCATCTTCTTCTCCGAGAAGTTCATCACCGAGCAGCCGGAGCTGGCCCAGGGCTGGATGAACGCCTACGTCCGCGGGTTGCGCGACTACAACGACGCGTTCGTGCACGGCGTGAACCGGGAAGAGACCGTGCAGCTGCTGATCAAGTGGACCAAGGTCAAGGACGCCGCCCTCTACGACAAGATGGTCCCCGTCGGGCTGTCACCGGACGGAGCGATGATCGTCGACAGCCTGCGGGCGGACGCCGAGTGGTTGCAGGCCCACGAGTACGTCAAGCAGCCGGTGGACATGGCGGTGGTCGTGGATACATCCTGGGCCAACAAGGCGGTGCAGAAGCTGGGGCCGTACCAGCCTCCGCAGGCCACCGCCGAGGCCGCCCCCACGGCTGCCGGAGACGAGTGAGCCGACCCGAACCCGCGATCATCGTCGAAGACCTGGGCAAGCGGTTCGACGGGGCCGGACGCTCTGTCGACGCTTTCCGTCATATCGACCTGGCCGTCGAGTCCGGGGAATTTGTCTGCCTGCTGGGCCCCTCGGGCTGTGGCAAGACCACCTTGCTACGCTGCCTGGCCGGCATCGAGGAACCGTCGACCGGAACGCTTGGGCTGGCGGGTTCCCGCCGTGACGCCGCCCACCTGGCGATGGTGTTCCAGCAGCCCGGTCTGTTCCCGTGGATGACCGTCGAGGCCAATCTGCGGTTCGCACTGCGCGCGAGCCCGGTACCGGCGGCCGACCACACCACCATCATCGACCGGTTGCTCGGCCGCGTCGGGCTCTCCAGATACCGGGGCTTCCACCCCTACCAGCTCTCCGGCGGGATGATGCAGCGGGTGTCCCTGGTGCGGGCGTTCTGCGTGCAGCCCCGTGTGCTGCTGATGGACGAGCCGTTCGCCCACCTGGACTACCAGAACCGCATCATCCTGCAGGATCTGCTGCTGGAGCTGTGGAAGGACCAGCGCCAGACGATCGTGTTCGTCACCCACAACATCAACGAGGCCATCGCCCTGGGGGATCGAGTGTTGCTGATGCCCGGCCTACCCGGCCCTTTCCGCCGGGAGATCCCCTGCCCTTTCCCGCGGCCGCGGGACATCATCGCCCTGCGACAGGAGACCTCGTACCAGGAGATCGTCGTCGAGATCACCCGCGAGCTGAAACGGGAGATCGAGCGCGCCGAGGAGCACGGGGGCTGAGATGGAGCGTCGACGCCCCGGATTGCGAGCCCGGCTCCAGCGCGGCGTTGTGTTCGTGGCCAGCCCGCTGTTGCTGTTGCTGGTGTGGGAGTTCTGCGCCCGTACCGGGGTGATCGACCGCCGGTTCTTCCCCGAACCGACCCGGATCCTGGCCGAGATCGTGGACCTGCTCCGGCACGATGGACTGGGCTGGGACATCCTCGCCTCCCTGCGCCGCATCGGCATCGGGCTCACGATGGGATTCCCCCTCGGGATCCTGATCGGGCTGGGCATGGGACTATCGAGCTGGATACGAGTCGCCGTCGGTCCCCTCGTGGCGGTGACCTACCCGATCCCCAAGATCGCGATCCTCCCGCTGCTGCTGATCATCTTCGGCCTCGGTGAGCTGTCCAACGTGATGGTGGTGGCGATCGGGGTGTTCTTCCTGGCGCTGATCAACACCTACGGCGGCGTCAGCCAGATCCCTATGCTCTATTTCGACGTGGCCCGCGTCTACCGCGTATCCCGGTGGCGGCAGCTCTTGCAGATCGTCCTGCCAGCCAGCTTCCCGTCGATCTTCACTGGCCTTCGGCTCAGCGTCGGCTACGGTCTGATCCTGATCGTGGCCGCCGAGATGGTCGCGGCCGGCTCGGGAGTGGGCTATCGCATCTGGACCTCGTGGGAGACCTATGTCATTCCGGAGCTCTACGCTTGCCTGGCCATCATCTCCATCATCGGCGTGCTGATGTCGGTGGCGCTGGAGTTGCTGGAGGATTGGCTGGTCCACTGGAAGGGCGTCTGATCCGGGTCAGCGGCGCCCAAGCCAGCGGACCGGAGGAGTGATGGAAGAGCCCGGCTCGACCCAGCACATGATCGGCGGGCTGTTCGCCCTCGGGGCCGCGGCGTGCTGGGCGTCGGCGTCGATCCTGTTCTCGCGGCTCGGCAAGGGTGGGGTCTCATCGCTGGGGATGAACCTGGGCAAGGGGCTGGCGGCGCTGCCGTGTATCGTCGTGGCGCTGGCGCTGACCGGCTGGCCGGCACCGGATCGCAGCTGGATCTGGCTGGCGGCGAGCGGTCTGGTCGGCATCACCATCGGCGACACGGTGTTTTTCCGGACCCTCAAGCGGCTGGGCCCCCGCCGGACGCTGCTGATGACCACGCTGATCCCGGTCTGCGTGGCGCTGATGTCCATCGGTCTGCTGGGGGAGCGGTTGCCCGTGTTGGGGTGGGTCGGCGCCGCGCTGTGTGTGGCCGGCGTGACCTGGACGATGTGGGAGCGAATGGACGCCGGGGCCAGCGGCGGGAGCTGGCGCGCCGGGCTGGGATACGGGTTGCTCACCGTGGTGTCGTGTGCGGCGGCGGTGATCCTCGCCAAGGTCGGGCTGAGCGTGGCGTCGCCGATGGAGGCCACCTTGATCCGGCTGGGGGCCGGTGTGCTCGGACTGCTGCTGCTGGGGCTGGTCCGCCGCGAGGTGGGGAGTTGGCTGGCCCCCTTCCGCGCGCCGCGCCTGCTGGGGGTGCTGGTGATCGCCGCGGTGGTGGGTACCTTCCTGGGGATCTGGTTCTCGATGGCGTCGCTCTGGTACACCACCGCCACGGTGGCCACGGTGCTCGGTTCGATGGATCCCGTGTTCGTTCTGCCGCTGGCGACGGTATTCGCCGGCGAGAAGGTGTCGTTCCGCGCGGTCCTCGGCGCGCTGGTGGCGGTGGCCGGGGTCGCGCTGTTGATGACCCGCTGAGGTCCCCGCCGCCCCGCCGCTCACTCCTTGACGAAACGAACCCAGCAGTGGGTCGGCGTGGCCCTGTCCCCCGGCGGGATCTTGAAGGTCTCCCGCTTGTCCACGCGGAAGCCCAGCGGCGAGTAGACCTCCTCGATCCGGCCACAGATGTCGCTGTCGTCGCCCGGAGGCAGATCGCCGTCGTGGTTGATCACGTGCAACCGACCCCCGCTGCGCAAGGCGGTGTGGATGGTGCGCAGGCAGGCCCGGGTCCGCTCCACCCCGTCGCCCGGGCCACGCTGGCTCAGGAAGATCGGGGGCGCGTTGAGGGCAATCGCCACGTCGACGGATCCGGGGGCAGGCGGATGTCGTCCGGCTGCGAGACCAGGGTCTGCACGCGATCGGCACCCTCGAGCCCGGAGATCTTCAGCACGGCGTCGAGGAACTCCAGCGCCGAGCCGTCGATGTCGACCGCGTAGAGTTTCTCGAAGGCGACACCCCGCTCCAGCAGCGCGATCTCCAGCCCGCCAGTGCCCGCGCCGATGTCCAGCACCTCGTCCCCGGCCGCGATGTCCAGGCGATCGAGGATCTCGTCCGCCCGAGAGCGGGGCGGATAGAGCGCGGCCAATGAGCCCCCCTCGTCCACGGTCTGACGGACCAACAGTTCGTAGGCCTCCGCGTCGCGCTCGTCGGGACGGTTGAACAAGCTGGGGAGCCTGGCGCCCGGCGGCGGGGCCGCTGGCGCCACCTGCGGATCGGAGGCGGTGGGCGGGGGTGGAGGCGGCGCGTGGTCCGCCACCGGCTCGCCCTCGCGACAACCGACACCGGCCGCGAACAAGATCGCGCAGGTCGAGAGCCAGCACAGTCGATAGCTGCCGAGCATCGGGGGGACCATACGCGTTCTCGTTGGTTAATCGGGCATCCGGTCATGGGCGACCTCGGGGAAGGGCAGGTAGCGGCGGTGGTAGAGCTGCATCATCGCCTCGTCGGCCACGAACCGGCCCCGATCGGTGAGGAACACGCTGCGCTCGTCGCGGTCGAGCAGGCCCAGATCCCGCAACCGGTCCAGCTCCGGACCGAAGGTGCGTTCCAAGTCGAGCCCCGTACGCGCCTGGAACCGGCGGCGGTAGACCCGGTCGTTCTTGAGCGGGAGGATCAGGCTGCGACGAGCCTCGTGATCCAGATCGCGGACGACGCCGCGATCCACCGGGAGCCTCCCCGCCAGCACCCGGCGGCGGTACATCTCGCGGTCGGCACCGGCGTTGAGCGTGAAGGTGCGGTGGTAGTTGGACCAGGCCGATGGGCCCGTGCCGACCACGTTGGTCAGGTTGCAGCAATAGTCCCACATGAACTGGGTGACGTGCTGCTGGCCGGAGCAGAAGATCCGGGTGAAGTACTGTCCAAAGCCGTGGTCGAGGGACATCAACCAGCCGACCATCTTCATCCGATGGATCGTCGCCCGGTCGGGGAACTGCTCCCGGGTCCGCCGGAACTCCTTGTTGATCGCCCCCTCCACGTCTCCGTGGCGCTTCACCCGCAGCCGGTACAGATGCCAGGCATCGACGCCGGAGTCGATGGCCAGCTGGATGGTGCGGATCCAGTCCTCCTCCGATTGCCCGGGATACCCGTAGATCAGGTCGATCGAGATGCTGCCGATCCCGGCCTTGCGAATCTGCTCGATGGCTCGAAGCGCCTGGTCCCCCGAGTGATGGCGGCCCATCCGCTGCAGCACCGGATCGAGGAAGGACTGCACTCCCACGCTGATCCGATCGACCCCCCGCTCGCGCAACAGCCGCAGCTTGGCGAGCCCTTCGTCACCGAGTAGCGAGGCCGGCTCGGCCTCGAAGCTGAACTGCCTGCACGAGCTCAGATCGAAGTGGGCGTCGAAGATGTCCAGCAGCCGCTCGAGGCGGTCCAGCGTGGGGTAGGTCGGCGTGCCGCCGCCAAACAGGACCGTGCTGATCGGGAGCCGGTCGACCCCGAGCCGGCCCACCGCCAGCGCCATCTCGGCCTCGAGCAGATCCAGGTAGTCGTCGATCTGCTCCGCCCCGGCGCCGATGGTCTTGACCCAGTGGCAGTAGGCGCAGCTGAACGAACAGAACGGCACGTGCACATAGGCCGCGTTGGGGATCTCCGGGGGCAGGGACTGGCCGTCGAACAGCGTGTCCGGATCCGCGGCCGGGTACATGGTGATCGGTGGATAGGTGATGGTCGGGAAGAACCGTTCGTCCGGCAGCAGTACGCCGGCAGCCGTCAGCTCGTGGAGAGCGAGCCCGTCGAGGGCTTCCCGTGCGCGATCGATCCACCGTCCGGGAGTCGGCATACGTTTCCTCGTCGGCGAATATACCCTCAACCGTCGATGGGAACACGAAAAACGCCGGGAAGTGTGTACCGATGATTCCGCTATTCTAGGTTCGAAACAGCAGGGAGGCTCCGCCCCGGCTCGTATTCGGTTGCTGGCCCTCGCGCTGTGGCTCGCGGGCTGCCCGGCCGAGGGGCCCGGACCGGGGCCGGGTGGAGACGCGTGCACCGAGATCGGTTGTGAGGACGGCTTCACCATCGAGGTCGCCTACATCTCGGCGATCTACGAGCCGGGCCTGGTGATCAACGTCTACGACGGCGAACAGATGGTGTGGCCGAACACCGAGCTGCCGGTGATCGACCCCTCGCCGTCCTACGTGGACCGCTTCGGCCCCCAGTGGGCCCCCGACGAGGGCACCATCCACCTGGCCTACGCCAACGGCGGCATGCGGTATCGGCGGATCACGACACGCTGATCGCGAGTGCCGTCGGTGGTTGTGGAACCGTCGTGGGCCCCCTCCGTGGTACGATGGCTGAAAAACTGAAGGGCGCGGCGGGGCGGCCGCAGCGGCTCGCGGCGCTCGTGCTCACCTGCCTGCTGGCCCCCGGCTGTGACGCCGGCCGGGTCGTGGACGACTACGTCGCCGTTGGCCCGAGCGACGTGGACATGCTGTGGGTGCTGGACAACTCGGCATCGATGCACGACGCCCAGCAGCTGCTCCGGGACTCCTTCGGCGAGTTCGCGGCCGGCCTGCCCGACGACACCGCGACCCGGGTCGCCATCACCTCGACCCAGGCCTGGCCCTGCACCGAGGACATCTCGTCCGAGGCCTGCAACGACCGCAAGGGCAGCACGGGGCGGGTGATCCACCGGGACGGCGAGCCCGCGTTCCTCGACCCCACCGATCCCGCGGATCAGGAGGCATTCGGGGATCTGGCGGACGTGGACATCCACGGGGCGGGCTACGAGCGGGGTCTGCAGGTGGCGCTGCTGGCGGCCTGCGAGGCGGTCGATCTCCCCGAGGTCTCCGACTTCGTCCCGGGGGTCGACGATCTGAAGTGGGACTTCCCGGTGGGCTGCAGCGGCGACTCGTGGGATCCCACCCACCCCCTGTACGAGGCCTGTCACTGCCTGCCAAAGCAGGTGGAGATGGAGATCGACAGCCACCTGACGACCGTCGGCCTGCACGGTGTCAACGCCGGGCTGCTGCGCGGCGACGCCCTGCACGTGGTGATCGTCACCGACGAGGGGGACACCTCGGGCGATATCGTGTCGCTGAAGCTACAGGAGTGCAGCGTGCCTCCGGACGAGGTCTGTCGCTGCATGCACGACACCCTGCTGCGGATGCTGCTCACGGTGGTCGACAACGTCCAGGTCTCGGTGATCGGCCCGGGCCAGGGTCCCGGCGCCGACGAGTCCACGCGTTACCAGTGCAATCCGATGAACAACGACAGCTGCCTGCTCGACTTCCACTTCTGGTCCGTGGAGTAGACCGGCGGGACCTTCATCCCGATCCTCCATCCAGGCGTCGACTACGATCCGGAGCAGGTGCCCGACGTGTGCTACGAGACCGGCTTTGCCGACGCCATGGCCGAGCTCGTCCTGGCCCACCCCACCACCGAGTGGTACGCCCTGTCCCACTACCCCGACAGCGAGACCCTCCTGGTCCGCCGCAACGGCAAGAAGGTGCCGGCCGAGGCGGAGGGCAGCGGGTGCACCGACGCGACCTTCGGGGGGGGCGGCTGGAAGTACGATCCCCTCCGCCGCGCTGTGGCCCTCGTCGGCGACTGCACGGCCTACCCCCCCGACACGGTGAAGATCACCTACGAGCCGATCGTTGTGATCTTGATGTAGGGGAGGTGTGGTGGCCACCAGGACGTGCCTGCTGTGTGCCGTGTGGCTCGCGGTCGGTCCGGGGTGTTCCGCGGCGGACCGCGCCCCGGTGGACGTGGAGGTGCGGGGCTACGGTGTCGTGGGGGGTGAGCCGACCGCCGACTGGGCCGCGGTGGTGGCCTACCTGTTCGGTGGGGAGGATGGGGGGCTCTGCAGCGGGACGCTCATCGGGCCCCGGGCGGTGCTCACGGCGGCGCACTGCGCCGTGGATGGTGTTCCGGGCGACCAGATCTTCGTGGGGCCGTCCCTCGACGAGGCGGGGCAGCTGGTGGACGTGGCGCAGGCCATCCCCCACGTGGGCTACCAGCCCGACAGCCACCGGCTGGACGTGGCCGTGCTGCTGCTGGCGGACGAGGTGGACGAGATCCCGGTCGAGCTGAACACCGAGAGTGTGGACAAGGACTGGATCGGGACCACCATGCGCGTGGTCGGGTACGGCAACGAGGACGGATACGCGGGCACGACGGCGGGGATCAAGCGCGAGACCGACGTGGAGATCGGCTGGGTCGACGGTCCGCTGATCTACCACGAGACCCCGGGCCACAACACCTGCTCGGGGGATTCGGGGGGGCCGCTGCTGGTCGAGGAGGGGGACGGATGGGTCCAGGTAGCCGTGACCTCCTTCGTCTACCCCCTCGACCCCGACGACGACGCCTGCGACGGCGGCGGCGGGGAGAACCGGGTCGACACGGTCCTGGGCTGGATCGCCGAGACCGCGGAGTTGGACATCGACATCCCCGAGCCCGGCGACGATGACGACGACGACGTCTCCGATGACGACGACGATGTCTCCGATGACGACGACGATGCCTCCGATGACGACGACGACCAGCCCGGGGAGTCCTTCCTGGACGACGAGGACCCACGCGGTGGATGCGCAGCCAGCCTCACGGGACGGAACGTGCCGCCGGCCTGCGGACTACTGGCCGCGCTGGCACTCGGGCTGTGGCTCGGCCCGCGCCGCAGAGGATAGGGACCGGAAAGCACGCGGACTGTCGAGGTGGATGGCACCTCCGAGAGCACCTCCGCGGGCCACCTCCACCTCCGAGGGGCGTTATCCGCCGAACGGCAACATTGGCTGGGATGCACTGCGGGTTGGGTCCTGCGGGGGGCGAAAGCGGTCGTCGTCGATCGCCACCCCCTCGTGGGCCAGGAGCCACCGCTTGCGGTGGAGGCCACCCGCGTAGCCGGTCAGCGAGCCATCGGCGCCGATGACCCGGTGGCAGGGGATGACCAGGCCGATGGGATTGCTCCCGTTGGCCAGCCCGACTGCGCGAGCAGCGCCCGGCCGGCCGATGGTCGCCGCCAACTGGCCGTAGGAACTCGTGGTACCGGGGGCGATCTTCCGCAGCGCAGACCACACCAACCGCTGGAACGGCGTGCCGGCCGGCTCGACCGGGATCTCCTCCAGGGCATCGATCTCGCCGCCGAAGTATGCCTCCAGGCGGCCCGAGAACCCGCAGGGATCCCGCCGCTCATGCAGCGTCGCGCCGCGGTAGCGGAGTTCGAGCGAGGACAGCATGCGCTCGCGGCAATCCTCGAACTCCACGGCACACAGGACGGCACCGCGCGCGACCAGCGCGAGGGGCCCGATCTCCGACTCGATCACATCGATGTCCAGCTCCACGGTCCCACCTCCAGTCCGGCCCATAGCATACTGAACATTTGTCCAGCCTGCCGCCGCACCGAACAGAAAAAAGTTGCCCGGGTCTCGGATGATGGGAGCGTCGGGCGGGGACGATAGACGGGGGAGGAGCGGGGGGAGTCGATCAGGCCGTGGGGTCGGTCTGGTGGTCGTGTTGCGGCTGCACCCACCGATGGGGGAGCATCCGGAATGGTGGGCGATACAGGATTTGAACCTGTGACTTCTACCGTGTGAAGGTAGCACTCTCCCACTGAGTTAATCGCCCACCGAGGGTCCGGAGAAATAGCCCATCCCCCGAACGATATCAAGCCCTTCCGAAGGGCTCAGACCCGGTCGAGCTCGGAGAAGAAGAAGTCGGTCTCGAGGATGCCGTTCTCCTCCGAGTCGGAACCGTGGACGGCGTTGCACTGCAGGTCGGTGCCGAAGCGGGAGCGGAGGCTCTCGGGGGCCTCGACGCGGGCGGTCTCGGAGTTGGTGGGACCCATCAGCGCCCGATAGCGCTTGACCGCGTCCTCGCCCTGGAGGCACAGCACGTAGACTGGGCCGCTGGTCATGAACTGGACCAGCTCGCCGTAGAACGGCCGCTCGGCGTGCACGGCATAGAACGCCTCTGCCTGCTCGGTGGTCAGCCTGACCTTCTTGCAGCCGAGGATGCGGAATTCGTTGGCCTCGAGCGTGGCGATGATCTCGCCGGCCACGCCCTTCTCGGCCACATCGGGCTTGATGATGCTGCAGGTGATCTGGTGACTCATGAGAGGGCGCCTTCCATGACCTCGCCGATCTCGGCCGGCGAGTAGGCAACGTGGATCCCGGCTTCCTCGAGGGCGACGAACTTCTCGGCCGCCGTGCCCTTGCCGCCAGCGATGATGGCACCAGCGTGGCCCATGCGGCGTCCCGGGGGTGCCGTCGCACCAGCGATGAAGCCGACGACGGGCTTGGTCATGTTGTCCGCGACCCAGGCGGCGCAGTCCTCTTCGGCCTGGCCGCCGATCTCGCCGATCATGACCACGGCGTCGGTGTCGGAGTCCGCGTTGAACATCTTCATCGCGTCCAGGTGGGTCGTTCCGATGACCGGATCGCCGCCGATGCCGATGCAGGTGGACTGGCCGATGCCCCGCTGTGTCAGCTGATCTATGGCTTCGTAGGTCAGGGTTCCCGAGCGGGAGATCACGCCCACCCGGCCCGGCTTGCAGATCTGGCCCGGCAGGATGCCCAGCTTGGTCTGGCCCGGCGTGATGATGCCCGGGCAGTTCGGTCCGATCAGGACACAATCGCGAGCGTCGACGTAGGCCTTGGCCTTGAGCATGTCGAAGGTCGGGATCCCCTCGGTGATGGTGACGATCAGGTCCAGGCCGTTGGCGGCGGCCTCGATGATCGCCTCGCCGGCGAAGGGCGGCGGCACGAAGATCACCGACGCGTTGGCGCCGGTCTCCGCGACGGCCTGCTCCACGGTGTTGAACACCGGGACGTCGTTGTACGGGGTGCCCCCCTTGCCCGGACGGGTACCGGCGACCACATTGGCGCCGTACTCGACCATCAGGTCGCAGTGGAACTGGCCGACCTTGCCCAGGCCTTGAACCACGATTCGGGTGTCGTTGTCAGCGAGGATCGACATCGGTCATACCCCCTCCACGGCCGCGATGGCCTTCTCGGCGGCTTCCTTCATGTACTCGGCGGTGATGACGGGCAGACCGCTCTCGGCGATCATCGCCCGCGCCTCGGGCGCCTTGGTCCCCTGGAGGCGAACCACCAGCGGCACCTCGATGCCCACGTCCTTGACTGCGGTCAGCACGCCATCGGCGATCCAGTCGCAGCGCACGATCCCACCGAAGATGTTGACCAGCACGCACTTCACGTTGGGATCACTGAGGATGATCTTGAACGCCGCGCTGACGGACTCGACGTTGACGCCGCCCCCCACGTCCAGGAAGTTGGCCGGATCGCCGCCGTGGAGCTTGATGATGTCCATGGTGGCCATCGCCAGGCCGGCTCCGTTGACCATGCAGCCGATGTCGCCGTCCAGCTTGACGTAACTGAGGTTGTAGTTGCTGGCCTCGATCTCCGCCGCGTCTTCCTCGTCCAGATCCCGGAGGGCCTGCATGTCCTTGTGCCGGAACGCCGCGTTGTCGTCGAAGTTCATCTTGGCGTCGAGCGCCATCAGGTCGCCGTCCTCGGTGACCACCAGCGGGTTGATCTCCGCCAGGGAGGCGTCGGTGGCCACGAAGGCGTTGTACAGCCCCGTGAGGAACTTGATCCCCGAGCGGACCTGACCGACCTCGAGACCCAGCTTGTAGCAGAGGTTCTGGGCCTGGAAGCCGCACAGTCCCGCGACCGGGTCGACCCACTCCTTGAAGATCAGCTCCGGCGTCTGATCGGCGACCTTCTCGATCTCCATACCGCCTTCGGTGGACGCCATCACGCAGATGCGCTCCGCGGCGCGGTCCAGGACCAGCCCGACATAGAGCTCGCGGGCGATCCGGCATCCCTTCTCGACCAGGATCCGCTTGACCAGCCCGCCGTCCGGCATGTTCTGGTGGGTCACCAGCACGTTACCCAGCATCTGCTCGGCAGCAGCCCGGACCTTGTCCAGCGACGTGCAGATCTGCACACCGTGGCCCAGCGGCTCGTCGGCGTCACCCGCGGCCTTCGGCACGGTGCCGGGGGCGTACAGCTTGCCCTTGCCCCGACCCCCCGCGTGGATCTGGCACTTGACGGCCCAGACCTCTCCGCCCAACTCCACGGCATTGTCCAGGGCCTCCTCGACCGTGAAGGCGACCTTGCCCTGGGCGACGGCGACTCCGTACTCGGCCAGGATCTGCTTGCCCTGATACTCGTGGACCTTCATCCGCGTCTCCCTTCGGATTCACTCGATGGGTTGTTCGCGCGTAACCGGGGCTCCGGGCCGCCGTGGACCGGTCTCCGGAAGGTCGGGAATGATAATCGTTCGGCGGGAATTCTGCAGCCCGGCTGCCAACTTTTCGGCCGGGGACCGATGGGGGGCTCAGCCGCCGATGGGGGAGTGTTCGTCCTCGCTGGCGAAGCGGACACCGATGATCGTGTTGTCGGTATCGTCCTCCAGGGCTCGCAACCACACCACGCGCCCGATCAACTTGCGGACCGGCCCCCGCATCTCGATCAGGACCGGGTCGCCCTTCTTCACCCAGTACGGCACGGGCTGGAACGAGATCCCGCCCATGCTGATGTCGATGCCGCGGGCCGCGAACTCGCGGCCGTAGATCGAAACCCGCACCGAGTCCGGGTAGGGAGCCCGCCAGCGGCTGCGGCGGTCGTCGTCCTTCTGCTGCTCGAACAGCCACTCCAGGTTCGACACCGGAAGGTCCGGCAACGCCATCGCGTCTTCCAGATCGCCCGATTCCATCATCCGCGGCAGGGGGTATTCGCCGCTGGGCCGCGACAACTCGGACCGTCGTTTTTTTTTCTTCGAGTCGTTCATGGCTGCCCCCGGGACCGATGGAAAGCGCGACTCTACCACGGTGGCCATTCGGTTCACAGGTGCGTTCAGTCCGGGTTACCGATTCAGGGCCGAAACCGGGCCGCAGAGCGCAAAACGTCTCGCAACGTGGGGGCTCCGTCCTCCGCGGATCCAGCCAGCTCCGGGGCCGGCAGGATCATCGCCCAGGTGGACTCCTCGTCCAGGGCCAGCACCAGCAAGCGACCGAACTCCCGCCGGCCCAGCAGACTGCGGTGCACCGGTTCCAGCAGTTCGGCGCTGTTCGCCGCGCCGATCCGCGGGCCCGCGCCTGGCTCCCCGAATGCGGAATCGTCCGTGGTCCGATGTTGTCCGCCCACCACCCGGCCGTCAGCCAGCTCCAGATCGACCGCGGTCCCCTCGATCCAGAGCCGCACCCGCCAACCACCGCGGCGCGTGGCCAGGCCTTCCAGCTCCACCAGCGCCCGACGGGGCGACCACGCGACCACGCCGAGGCCGGTCACCCGCTGTTCGGGCCAGATCTCCCACGCCACCCGCCAGCTGCCGCCGGTCCGTGCCACCAGGCTCCCGGGGGCGGCGGCCGCCGCGCTGCGAGCCTTCTCCTCGTCCCCGGAGCCCAGGACCCAGCGTTGCCCCCCGGCCAGGACGATCCACTCCCCCCGCTGCGGACTCCAACGGGAGCCGGTCGACCGTAGGTCCACGGGCGAAGTCGTCACGACCTCGCCGGCGCCGTCCACCCCCCGCAGCCTCTCCAGCAGGCCCGCGAGGTCGGCGGCCGCGGACCGTTCGCCCCGCCGCAACCGGAGCTCGTCCACTTCGCCCAGGAAGGACCTCGCCGAGCGGTAGCGCCGCGCCGGATCCCGCTCCAGCGCCTTGACCAGGAGCGCCCCGCCCTCTCCCATCGGAACCCGGTTCGGGATCTCGCGGGTGGCATCGAACCGCTGCCAGAAATCGTAGGCGCCCTGTGCGCTCTCCTCCCGCTGCAACGTCCGGGCAGCCAGCATCTCGAACAGGAGGAGTCCGACGGCGAACAGATCCGATGCGGCCGTCGCCGGTCGCCGCTGGAGCAGCTCCGGAGCCAGGTAGCCCAGCTTGCCCAGGGTGGTCCCGGGCTCCAGCCGGCTGCGGGAGACCACGGCCCGCGCGGCGCCAAAATCGGTCAGCCGAACCGAGCCATCGTGTCCCAGCAGCACGTTCTCCGGGCTGATGTCCCTGTGCACCAGCTGTAGCGGCCGGCCGTCGACGGTCCGGGCGTGATGGGCGTGGTCCAGCGCCGCCAGCAGCTCGGCGGTCACGTACAGCGCGATGGCGGGGGGGATACGCTCGCCGGCCCGCCGCGCCGCCATCAGCAGCCAGCGCAGGTCGACGCCGTCCACGTGATCCAGCGCCATGTAGACGTCGCGGCCATCCCGGCCCACGTCGAAGGCCGGGACGATGTTCCGGTGGTCGAGCAGCAGGTTGATCCGCGCCTCGTCCAGGAAAAGGGTGACCCGATCGGCGTCCCCGGCGAGCTCGGGCAGCAGCCGCTTCACCACGCAGGGCCGCTCTCGCTCCGCCGCGCCCCGCCCGCGGGCCAGGTAGATCTCCGCCATCCCACCGGTACCGATGCGGGTCTCGAGGAGATACGGTCCGAGCGTACTGGGATTGGCCCCGGGCACCGGGCCACGATATCACGGAGGCGCTGGCGGGAGGAGGTAGGGAAGGAGACGGAGCGGTCTAGAAGAGCTTGCGGAGGGCGTCGGCCTTGTCGGTGCGCTCCCAGGTAAAATCGGGCTCCTCGCGGCCGAAGTGACCGTAGGCTGCCGTCTGGCGGAAGATGGGGCGCAGCACGTTCAGATCGCGAATCATCTCGGCCGGCTTCAGCGCGAAGATCTCGCGGACCGCGTCGCTGATGACCAGGTCGTCGACCTTGCCCGTGCAGTAGGTGTCCACGTAGACCGAGACCGGCTCGGCGACGCCGATGGCGTAGGCCAGCTGGACCAGCGCGCGGCGGGCGACACCGGAGGCCACGATGTTCTTGGCGATATAGCGGGACATGTAGGCCGCGGTCCGGTCGACCTTGGAGGGGTCCTTGCCGGAGAAGCAGCCGCCACCGTGGGCGCCGTGGCCGCCGTAGGTGTCCACGATGATCTTGCGGCCGGTCAGGCCACTGTCCGCCGCCGGTCCACCCAGCACGAAGCGGCCGGTGGGGTTGATCAGATAGTTGGTCCTGTCGTCCAGCAGTTCGGCCGGAATCACGGGCTTGATCACCTGCTCGCGGACGGTCTCGACGATCTCGCCGTGGCTGACGTCGGGATCGTGCTGGATCGACGCGACCACGGTCTCGATCCGCTTGGGCTGGCCCATCTCGTACTCGACGGTGACCTGGGACTTGCCGTCGGGCCGCATCCACTTGACGTTCGGCCGCAGCTCGGCGAGGCGTGCAGTGATCCAGTGCGACGCCTGCATGCTCAGGGGCATCAGCTCGGCGGTCTCGTCGATGGCGTAGCCGAACATCATGCCCTGGTCGCCCGCGCCCTGCTCCTTGAACAGCCCCTCACCGGCGGTCACGCCCTGGGAGATGTCCGGGGACTGGCGCTCCAGCGCGATCTGGACGTCGCAGTTCTCCGCGTCGAAGCCCACGGCCGGATCGTCGTAGCCGATATCGGCGATGGTCCGACGGACGATGGTGTCGTAGTCCAGCTCGGCGTTGGTGGTCAGTTCGCCAAACACCAGCAGCATGTTGGACTTGGTCGCGCATTCCGCGGCCACTCGGCCGTTGGGATCCACGGCCAGCACCGCGTCCAGGACCGCGTCGGAGACGTTGTCACAGACCTTGTCGGGATGACCCGCGGTCACCGACTCGGATGTGAAGAAGTGCCTGCGGTGGATCGAAGGTGAGCTCATCGGGCTGTTCTCCAGTTGTAACGTGGAAGTGGGCCACCCCACGGTTCGGGCATCATAGCCCCGGGATAACCGTTGTCAAACTGGTCGGCGTCCCACGCGCGTTCGTTACCCCATCCAACGGACCTGTCCCCCCCGGGGCAAGCTCTGGGGCGCGCTTTTGGGAACCGCGGCGGGAGCCCGCCGCTAGTCGAGGTACTCGTCCGTGGAGTCCTCCAGGGTGGGCTGGTCGCGGTGGCTGCTCCTGCCCTTCTTCTGCTTCATCCGCTCCTTGTAGCGCCGCGCCTGACGCTCGACCTTGTCCATCACCAGGTCGATGGCCGCGTACATGTCGGCCGCCTTCTCCGAACCGTTGAACGAGACGTCCTTGGCGCTGATCGACACCTCGGCGATGTGATTGTGGCGTTCCACCGACAGCACGACATTGGCCTCCAGAGGCTTGACGAGCACCTTCCGTACCTTCTGCAACTTCTCGAAGCTGTAGTCCTTGAGGGCCTGCGTGGTCTCCAGGTTCCGGAACGTGACGTTGATGTTCATCGAGCTGGACTCCCCTTCCCGGCGCTGCCTTCCAGCCATCCCCCTCGACGGCGAACGACGCGCCAATGCTGACGATGCTGATGGACCGCGAACCGCACTAGATGATCTTCTTTCTCCTCGAGGACGAGAGGATACCGAGCATCTCCCGGTACTTGGCGACCGTGCGCCGCGCGATGTTGATGTTCTGTTTCTTGAGGATCACGACGATCGCCTGATCACTGTAGGGCTTGTGGGGGTTCTCCTCGGAGACGATCTTGCGGATCCGGTCCTTGACCATCTCGGAGGCCACGTCCTCCCCGTGGACGCGGGAGATGCCGCTGTTGAAGAAGAACTTGAGTTCGTAGATGCCCTGGGGCGTGTGGACGTACTTGTTGGTCGTCACCCGGCTGATCGTGGACTCGTGCATGCTGATGTCGTCGGCCACGGTCCGCAGGATCATCGGCTTGAGGTGGGAGATACCCTGGTCGAAGAACTCCCGCTGGTGATTCACGATGCTCTCGACCACCCGGTAGATGGTTCGCTGGCGCTGGTGAATCGACTTGATCAGCCACGCAGCCGACCGCAGTCGGTCCTGCAGATATTCCTTGTCCTTGCGCACAGCCCGCTTGAACACGTCCCGGACGTAGGGGCTCACCCGCAGTCGCGGTAGTCCGTCCTCGTTCAGCTGGATGACGTACTCGCCGCCGATCTTGCGGACGTAGACGTCGGGCGTGATGTACTGGGGCGTGCTCTCCGAGAAACGGCGGCCGGGCCGCGGGTCCATCTCCTGGATGGTCCGCACCACCTCCGCGATCCGCGCCAACCCGACGGCCGCCGACCGGGCGATCCCCTGGTAGTTGCGGCGCTCGAGGTCGGACAGGTGCTCCGACACCACCTGCTGCAGGAGCTTGTCCTCCGGATGCAGTACGTGGGCCTGGATCAGCAGGCACTCGCGCAGGTCACGGGACGCGACCCCCAGGGGGTCGAGCTGCTGGACGCGCGCCAGGGCGTGCTCCACCCGCTCCGGCTCCACCTCCAGGTCCGCGGCCAGCTCGTCCACGTCGATCCGCAGATATCCATCCTCGTTGAGGTTGCCGATGATCTGCGCAGCGATCGCCATCTGCTCGTGGGGCATCGAGGTCAGCTGGAGTTGCCACATCAGATGCTCGGCCAGGGTGTCCGAGTGGGTCAGGTTCGTCTCGGGGGGGGGCAGCTCGTCGGCGATGGTCGGCCCCACGCTCCCCCGCGGCAGCGTGCTCGACTGTTGCTCCAGATAGCCTTCCCAGTCGAAATCATCGGTACGAGGATCCGCCACGTCACCCGACTCGTCGCCGTCCTGGGCGGTCGGAGACTCCGGCTGGACGGGGGCCTCCTCCGCGTCGGCCCCCTCGGCAGACTCCTCCAGCGCCGGATTCTCGACCATCTCCTCGGCGATGTGCTCGGCGAGTTCGACGTGATTGAGTTGGAGTAGTTTGATGGCCTGTTGCAGCTGGGGTGTCATCACCAGCTGCTGGGACATCTTCAGCGCAACCTTCATTTCGAGGGCCATGGTGCTAGCGCTGCTACTCCTCTCCCTCCGGCTTGGCCGGTACGTTTGAATCGGTCTGGGACCACCGGGCTGGCCCGCTCCAACACGAGGCGAGAACATTATAGCAACCGGCGCCGTGGGCAACCATGTGGCTCAGACCGTGAAGTCACGGCCCAGGTAGCGCTCGCGGACCACCGGATCCGCGACGATTTCCTCCGCGCTTCCCCGGGCCACCACCGCTCCGTCGAGGAGCACCGCCACCTGGTCACACAGCGGCAGCAGCTGGCGCGCCCCATGATCGGTGAGCAGCAAGCCCAGCCCCCTCGCGCGCAGATCCCGGACGATCCGACCGATCTCGGCGGCCATCCGCGGGTCGATGGCGGCGAACGGCTCGTCCAGGATCAGCACCGACGGCTCGGCGCAGAGCGCCCGCGCGATCTCGGTCCGGCGGCGTTCTCCTCCGGACAGGCGTCCGGCGCTTCGGTCGGCCACCTCCTCGAGGCCGAACTCGGCGAGGAACCTCGACGCGACTTCGCCCGCCTCCCGTCCCCGCCGGCCGCGCAGCTCCAGGGCCGCGAGCAGATTGTCCCGGACCGTCATGCGGGTGAACACCGACGGCGCCTGGGCCAGATAGCCCAGGCCGAGCTGGGCGCGGCGGTGGATCGGCAGGGCGGTCAGATCTCGGCCGTCCAGGAAGACCCGGCCGCTGTCCGGGCGGAGCAGCCCCACGATCATCCGGAAGATCGTGGTCTTGCCGGCTCCGTTGGGCCCCAACAGGCCCACGAGCTGCCCCGGCGGCACCTGCAGGTCGACCCCGGCGACCACTTGCTTGCGGCCGAACCGACGTACGAGGCCCGAGATCTGCAGGCCGGCGTCCGTGGCCGGCGCATCCTGGGTCAAGGCGGCCCCCCGAAGACGGCGCGGCAGCCCGTGCAGGAGATCTCGCCGCCGTCCACCCGAAACCGGATCACCTGGCCCCGGAGGCGGACCTTGCCCTCCTCGAGGTAGGGCGAACCCCGTAGCTCCACCGCACCAGCCGCACGATCGAACACCGCCTCCTCGCCGCGCCCCAGTCGCTCGCCCTGACGGATCTCGACGCCACCGCTGGCGGTCACCGAGCGGATCTCGTCGGTCTCGCGGTCGTAGGCGACCTCCAGGTGCTCGCACATCAGCGCCAGGGTCCCCTGGGTCACCTCGACGGATCCGTCGAAGACGCCCGTGCCCGCGCGGACATCCACGGAGAATCGATCCGCGCGGATCTCCACCTGCTCGACCGCGTCCAAGGTGGCGTCCACGTCCCCGTGGACCTCGATGGCACCGCCCTCCAGCTGGGCAACGCCGTCGGTGGCGGCCAGCCGTAGCTCGTCGCCGACCGCGATGCGGGGATGCCGGAGTTCGAGCCGTTGCCCCTCCGCCTGGTCGAGGGCGGCGGCATCGACCCGGATCGCGGGCACGCCGTCCAGCCACAACTCGACGGTCACGTCGGTGGCCCGGCTGCGGGGCTCCGCTGACGGGGCCTCCCCGGCGGACACCGCGAACGCGGGCCACAGGGCGAAGACAGCGAGGACGAGCGCCAGCGCGCGGGTCACGTCTTTGCCTCCCATCGATCGTGCATCCAGACCCATTGTTCAGGTCGCGAGCGTATCACGTCCTCCAGGCCCCGCGAGAGACGGGCGGTGGCGTCGCGCTCGCCCGCCCGGTCATCCACGGTCAGCCGCGGGCCCAGCCGGATCAGGTGCCGGCCCGGCCGCTCGCGTGTGGCCGTGACCAGCACGGCTGGCACGCCGGCCGCACGGGCGAGGCGGGCGGCGGCGGTGGTGGTGCGGGCGGGAGCGCCCAGGAAGGGCATCTCCACGGACCGGCCCGGCAAGCGCTGGTCGATGAGCAGGCCGACGTGGCCCCCGGCGCGTAACACCTCGAGGGCCCGGCGCAGGCCGGCCCTGTTCGCGCGCAGGACTCGCATCCCGTGACGGCCGCGCAACCGGTTCACCCAGCGATCCAGGTTGGGGTAGTGGATGGGGGCAGCGATGACGTGGATCGGCACACCGCGGGCCGCGGCCAAGGCGGCGGGTAGCTCCCAGTTGCCCGTGTGGCCCGACACCCAGACCGTGCCCCGGTCCGAGGCCATTCGCTCGGTCAGCAGTTCCTCCCCCTCGACACGCACCCAGCGCTCCAGCCGGAGGGCCTGCCGGGGAAGGACGCAGGCCTCGGCAGCGCACATCCCCAGGTGCTGGAAGACGGCGGAGACCGACGGGCGGCGGTCGGTGGGCAGCTGCCGGAGCTGGATCGCCGCTCGGCGGGCGTCGGCCCGCAACAGGTGGCGGGCCAGCCTCCCGCCGAGGGCGCCGACGCGCAGAGCCAGCCAGTTCGGCAGTGCACGGACGGATCCGTGCGCGGACGCAGACAGGAATACGAGCAATACGTCGGTGAGCCGGCGACGGAGGGGGCGGAGGAGCGGCACGCTCCGGAGCAGCGCGGCGGGCCTAGCGCTTGCTGAACTGGAATCGCTTGCGAGCGCCGGGCTGTCCGTACTTCTTGCGCTCCTTCATCCGCGCGTCGCGGGTCAGGAAGCCGGCATTCTTGAGGATTGCGCGGTAGTCGCCATCGATCTGGGTCAGTGCGCGGCTCACGCCGTGGCGGATCGCCCCCGCCTGTCCGGTCAGACCGCCGCCGGCGACGTTTACGAAGATGTCGACCTTGCCCAGCATCTCGGTGAGCGCCAGGGGCTGCTTGATGACCATCTTCGAGGTCTCGCGGTCGAAGTACTCGTCGAGGGTCCGCTTGTTGACGAGGAACTGGCCGTTTCCCGAGCGCACGTACACGCGCGCAGTGGATTCCTTGCGTCGTCCAGTCGCGTAATAGACCGGCGTGTCCTTCGGCATCGTATCCTCGCTAGAACGTCAGAGGCTCGGGCAGCTGAGCGTCGTGGGGGTGTTCGGAACCGGCGTAGACCTTGAGCTTGCCCAGTTGGGCGCGTGCCAGGCGATTCTTGGGCAGCATACCCCGCACCGCGTGCCGGATCACCTCTTCCGGCTTGGTCTGCAGCATCTTGCCGGCCGTGGTCTCCTTGAGATTGCCGATGTAGCCCGTGTGCCGGTAGTACTTCTTCTGCTCGAGCTTGCGCCCGGTCAGCTTGATCTTCTCGGCGTTGATCACGACGACGAAGTCTCCGACGTCGACGTGGGGAGTGAAGATCGGCTTGTTCTTACCGCGCAAGGTCCTGGCGATCCGGGTGGCGAGGCGCCCAAGCACCTGCCCTTCGGCATCGACCACGAACCACTTGCGCTCAATCTCGCCGGAATCCACTTGTTCCTTGCGAGCCACGGTGGTCTTCATCGTCCACTCCAGGCGCCGGGCATACTCCGCCCGGCAGAACGGTCGCAGATATGTAAAGGAGGGGGTCCGGGATGTCAAGGACAGATCAGCGATGTTTCGCCCTCCGCGCCGTCACGGCACCGCCGGATCCGGGGGCTCGCCCTGATCGAGCCGCAGGTGATCGCGCCACGCCGGCCGGAACTCGGGATCCGCGTCGTGGGCCCGGCGATACCACTCCCTGGCCCCCTCCAGATCGCCTCCGCGGTGCGCCAGGCGCCCCATGCCGTGGGCGCCGAGAGCGCTGCTGGGGAGCAGGGCGAGTACAAGCTGATACCCCTCAGCCGCCTGCTCCGCACGCCCCTCCGCCTCGAACAGGCGGTGGGCCAGGTAGAGGTACAGCGGGTCGTTACGCGCCACCTCGGCGGCGGCGGTGAGCTGGGTAGTGGCATCGGGATATCGGTCGTCGGCCAGGGCCACCCGCCCGGAGTAGAGGCGATGAATAGCGGCCCCCTCGCCGCGCTCGACCAGGGACTCGAACAGCGGTGCCGCCGCTGTGAAATCCCCGCTGTGGTAGTGGAGCAAGGCCCGGAGCTTCAGGTGGGCCAGACCCCGCGGGTCTCGCTGTTCGAGGGCGCGTGCGGCCGCGCCGACAGGCCCCTCGATCTCGGCCAGATCAAACGCGTCGTGGTACCCGCGGTCCACCGGGTTCAACAACGGCCGCCGTTCCTCGTGGGCGTACAGCGCGTTCACGATCAGCTCGATCTGATCCAGGCTCTCGAACTCCTCGAGCACGGCGACCAACGATAGGTACGCAGGAGCGAATCCCGGATCCACGTCGATGGCGTGCTCGAAGGCCCGGACGAGGCCCTCCAGGTCGTCGGAGCGGGAGCACAGCTGCCCGAGGAGGAACCAGGGCTCGGGGCGTTGACAGTCCCGCTCCCGCAGATCGTCCTCCAGCGGACCGATCAACTCGGCCACCGAGCCCTCGGCCAGCCGCACCTTGGTCCAGTGGAAACGGGCCGTCAGGTCGTCGGGTTTGCGGGCCACCAACGGGTCGAGGTAGCGGTGTGCCTGGTCGTAGTGCCCGTAAGCGCGGTACACGATCCCGAGGTGCAGGGCGGTCGCGTCCCTCAACTCCCGTTCGTACTCGATATCGGGGCGGTTGACGATGCGCAACAGCGCCTCGCGGGCGTTGTACAGGTCACCGGCGTCCTGGTAGCTGAACACCGCATCCCGCAGCAGTGCGCCGGGGTGGTTGCCGTCGAACCGCAGGGCGATCCGTACCTGCTCGCGGGCCGAATCCGTATCGCCGACCGCCTCGTAGATCTGGGCCCTGAGCACCGCCGCGTCGGCTGCGGCGCGACCCCGGGCGGGGATCCCGTCCAGCGCCCCGTAGGCCTCCACGAACCGACCACTTCGCAGCTGGGTCTCGGCCAGCAGCAGCCGCGCCTCGGTGGGATCGGCCGCGCTGGCCGCGACCCTGGCGAGCTGCGCGACGGCCTCGTCGTGGCGATCCAGTTCCATGAAGCAGCGCCCGAGTTCGACCAGGGCCTCCTGGTCCTCCGGGTACATCGCCAGCACCCGGTTCCAGGCGTCGACCCCGCCCGACCAGCCGCGCAAGCTCATCGAGATACGCGCCTTGACCCTGTGCGGCCGGGGATCGTCGGGATAGACGGTCGACACGGCGTTGCAATACGCCAGCGCCCGCTCCACGGAGAAGTCGACTCCCTCCCGATCCAGGATGGGCGAGATGGAGGCGATCCCCAGCAGCGCCTCGACGTTGTCGGGGTCCAGCGCCAGGGCCTTGCGATACTCTTGGAAGGCGCGCACCGACTCCGGTCCGGTCTCCGCCGCGGCCAGCCGCTGGGCGAGACGGACGTGCTCGGAGGCCGTGCCGCCGATCTGGGGATAGTCCGCGCGCGCGGCGGCCAGGTCGGCGCCGACAGACGGTTCGTTAGAGAGCTTCGGAGGCCCCTCCCCCTCCCCGCCGAAGACGAGGAACAGCGCCAGCACCAGGAAGATGACGACCACGACCACCAGCGCGATGATGGTCCGGCCGATCCCGACACCAGCACGCATCTTCGCGGCGGCGTGCGTCGGACGACGGGTTGTCATTCGAGCCCAACCTCCGCGTTGTAGCGCTGGGAGCGCGGCAGGGGGCGGGTCAGGGCTCCATGCTCCGGAAGAAGATGTCGCCGAGACCCATTCGGTAGTCCACCCAGGCGAAGAACAGCTCGCCTTCCTGCAGCTCCATCTGCATCCCTGCCGAGCGGGCGGTGTGGCTCTCGTCGTCGTCCACCCGCAGCTCCTCCTCGAGCCAGCTGGCGCCACCGTCGGTGGAGACGTTCAACAAGATGTCCTCCCAGTCCCCGTTGGCCGGGTTCCCCAGGTCGGTCCAGGCGATGGCGACGGTGCCGTTGGTCTCCGCCAGCATCTGCGGCTCCACGCTGTGAGCCGTACCGCCGTCCGTGTCCACCGCCACCTCATCGGAGAACGTCAGGCCGGCGTCTTCGGAGCGGGTGAAGAACACGTCGAAGCCATCGTTCTGCCGGTCGTCGCGGAAGGCCACGAGCACCTCGCCGTTGACCACGACCACGTCGGGATACAGCGAATCTGACACTCCGGGGCCGCTGAGAGCGTCGAGGCGGAGCGGCTCCATGAACGACGTGCCGCCACTCTGGGAGATGGCCACGTAGATGTCGCTGAGCTCGCCGTTGCGCAGGTCGTGCCAGGCGACGGCCACCAGACCCTCGGATTCCGCGGCGACCGCCGCGCCGAACGACTCGGCGGGGGCGGAGGCGACCAGCCCCTCGTCCGTCCGTTCCTCGTCCTGATCCACGCGGGTGTCGGGGTCGGCCCAGTGGGCGCCGAAGTCCGCGCTCTTGTTGTAGAAGATGTCGTTGTTACCGTTGCGCAGATCCTCCCAGATGACGTGCACGCCGCCCACGCCGTCCACCGCCATCCGCGGCTTCGCGCTGTAGGCCGCCCCCCGATCGTCGGTATCGACCCGGGCGCCCTCGCCCATCCAGGTGGATCCCCAATCCGCAGAGTAGTTGAAGTAGATGTCGTATGCTCCGTCGCGGCCGTCGTACCAGGACACGTAGAGGTCCGCCCCGCCCAGGGTGATCTGAGGGGCCAGCGAGTTCCAGTCGCCCGCGTCGTCCACCGTCAGGTTCAGATCCTCGCCGAACCAGCTGCCGCCCGCGTCGTAGGAGGCGTTGAAGTAGATCGCCTTGTTCTTCAGGACCCCGTCTCGATCGTCCTCCCAGACCACGTAGACCGCTTGTTCGTCGCAGGCCAGCCCCGGGTTCTCTGCGAGCCACTCGCCGTCCGGGTTGCTGTTGACACGCATGTCGGTCGGATTCCAGGACGATCCACCGTCCTGGGAGACCTGCAAGTACACGTTGTTGGTGCCCATGGCCCGGTCGTCGTGCCACGCCACGTAGGCGTACTTGCCGGACACGCACAGGGCCGGTGGCGAGGACTCCGGCTCCGGGTCGAACTCGTCGCCGTGATCGATCCGCAGATCCGCCCACTCGGGGGGGCCCGCGGGATCCTTGGGGCAGCCGAGCATTGCGGACGCCGTGGCCAGGGCGACCGCGAGGCGGAACAACTGGGGCGAACTGATCATCGTCCTCTCGCTAACTGGCCGTAGATACTGGATTTTTTCGCCATCTCGACCGGCGGCCATACTATACCACGCGTCAGGATCGCGCAATCCGGGCTTTTTTCGTGCGATCCCGGGTAGACGCGGGCGCCCGTTGTGGTATCTATCCCCACTCGACCGCGCGGAGACCCCGCCCTTACGCGGGTAGCAGCGCTGGAGGAACCCATGCTGGACAAGAGCAAGCTGGGCGGCAAGTACATGTGCTTCAAGTGCGAGTGCAAGTTCTACGACATGAACCGTCCGGAGCCGCTGTGCCCCCGCTGCGGCGCCGACCAGCGCGAGGATCCCAACCCGGATCCCCGGGACGCGTTCCTCGCCAAGTACCGCTGGACGCCGCCGCCGCCACCGCCCAAGGAGGAGTCCAGCGAAGAGCTGATGGACGACTTCGAGGACGATCTGATGGACGACGAGGGCATCGACGACCTGCTGGAAAAACCGGCAGATGGCGACGCCAAGGCGGGCGAAAAGGGCGCCGATGCAGGGGCAGCCGCGGCCGACGGCAAGAAGAAAGCGCCCGCCAAGAAGGGCGACAAGAAGCGGAAGGCCGCCCCGAAGGCACCCGCCAAGAAGGACGACAAGAAGCGGAAGGCCGCCCCGAAGGCACCCGCCAAGAAGGACGACAAGAAG
>CAYTBN010000018.1:98567-111048 GCA_964436045.1 uncultured Rickettsiales bacterium
GCCAAGAAGGACGACAAGAAGCGGAAGGCCGCCCCGAAGGCGCCCGCCAAGAAGGACGACAAGAAGAAGGCACCCGCCAAGAAGGACGACAAGAAGAAGGCACCCGCCAAGAAGGCGCCCGCCAAGAAGGCGCCCGCCAAGAAGGACGACAAGAAGAAGGCACCCGCCAAGAAGGCGCCCGCCAAGAAGGACGACAAGAAGCGGAAGGCCGCCCCGAAGGCGCCCGCCAAGAAGGCGCCCGCCAAGAAGGCGCCTGCCAAGAAGGCACCTGCCAAGAAGGCGCCTGCCAAGAAGGACGACAAGAAGAAGGCCAAGAAATAGCCGCGTCGCCAGCCCTTCAGTCCCCCTCTCCGTAGATCACCCGTATCAGGAACAGGCCCCGTGCAGGCGCCGTCCGGCCGGCTTGCTGCCGATCACAGGCCGCGAGGATCGAGGCCACGTCCTCCGGTTCTCGTCGCCCGATGGCAACCTCGATGGCTGTTCCGATCACGATCCTCACCATCTGCTTGAGGAATCCGCTGGCGACGATGTCGATCTCCACGAAGGGCGATCGGTCGGTGGTCACGGATGCGCGGCGAACGGTCTTGACCGGGTCCTTGTTCGGGCAGTCCGCGGCACGGAACGAGTGGAAATCGTGGGTCCCCACCAGCGGGTCGAGGGCGCGCTGGAGCCGCTCGGGGTCCAGCGGCTCGTGGACGTGCCAGCAACGGGCGCGGTCCACCGCCGCGCGTGCCGGTCGGGCCAGGATACGGTAGCGGTAGTGCTTCCCCTGGGCGCGGAACCGGGGATGGAAGTCGCTGGCGACGGGCTCCGCCGCCCAGACCGCCACGTCCTTGGGGAGGATTCCGTTGAGTCCGCGCAGGAGCCGGCCCTCGGCGATCTCCACGTCGGTGCGGAAGGTACAGACCTGTCCCAGCGCGTGGACCCCCGCGTCGGTGCGCCCGGCGGCCAGCACCCGCACGTCGTGACGCAGCAGGATCCCCAGCGCCCGCTCCACTTCGCCCTGCACGGTGCGCTCCTTCGGCTGAACTTGCCAGCCGGCGAAGCGGGTGCCGTCGTATTCGAGGGACAGCCGGAACGTGTTCAACGGAGTCACCTGCGGTGGGAGCGGCGCAGGGCGGCGGTCGCGAGCAGCAGCAAGACAAATCCAGGGCCCGCGGTCCGCCCCTGGCGCGTGCTGCATGCGCCGCAATACCCCAGGTCGTCACCTGCGCCCACGGTCTGTTCCGGGGCGTCGCAGGCGGTGTCCGTCCACGGGCCCTCCTGTCCGCCCGTGTCCACCGCGAGCACCGCGACGCAGTACTCGACGCCGTTGGTCAGCCCCTCGAGGGTGTAGGTCAGTTGCTCGCCCGCTTCCCCCTGCTCGGCGGTGGCCGGCGAGCTGTTGACCCAGCCGTCGCCCTCGACGGAAAACCCGGGGGCCCCGCTCCCCTCGTCGAAGTAGCTGTCGGCGAAGTGCACCAGGTAGTGGTCGATATCGGACTCGTCGCCGGCCATCCAGCGGACCAGTAGCTTGCCGTCGCCGAAACCCAGCTCCAGTCCGGCCAGAGAATCCGGCGGTGTGTCGACAATAACCGAATCCGAGTCCCGCCCCGTCGGTCCGAACGCCGTCGCGAACACGAACAGCCGGTTCTCGCCCTCGTCCAGGTCGACCGCTTCGATCTCCAGCTCGACGGGGATCTCCGCGCTCGCCGACCCGCTGTACCCGGACAGCGCCTCCCCCGAGCCGTCGATGTCGCCACCGAGGACCAGCTCGTAGCTGCTGTCCTCGTCCACGGAGAAGGTCAGGGTGATCGTGTCTCCCTCGTACGCCTGCTCGGGGGAGACCGAGGTGATTTCCACCCACGGTCCGTCGGACACCACGAGCACCGCGCCCTCGGCGCCGACGTAGACGCGCCCCTCGTCGGAAGACGCCCCGGCCAGACCACCGCCCCCGCCCAGGGTGAGGGTCACCTCCGCGACCGGATCACCGCCGGTGAAGGGCACCACGGTCAGCAAGCCGGCGTCGTCGACGACGTAGAAATAACTGTCCTCGTCAGCCGTGACGATGTCCAGGTTCCGGGGCGTGCCCAGGCCGGAGACCATCGGCATGTAGTTCACGTCGCCGGTCAGCCAGTACTGGACCACCTGCCCGGAACTCTCCAGCAGGTAGGCGTAGCCCTCGTCCACGGCCGTGGCGTCGACGATGCTGCCGAGCCCGAGGAGGTCGAAGGTGGTGATGGAGTAGACGCCGCCGCTGTTGAACAGCTTGGTCACCAGGCCGTCGTCGTGGGCGATGACGACGTAGGTGCCCAGCGGCGTGACGGTCATCGCGGCGGCGCCGAACAGCAGGGTCATCGGGAAGCCGGTCAGGCCGTCGACCGTGCCATCCGTCAGGTCGACCACGTGGACCAGGAAGCTGTCCCCCGTGTCCTCGACGCTGAAGAGCCGGTGGTCGGCGGTGGAGATCACGGCGTCCTGCAGCGCTCCGGTGCCCAGCTCGAACAATTCGCTGCTGCCCAGGGTCGCGGGGATCGTCGAGGTGTCCACGGGAACGCCCACCACGGTGCCATCCCCGCAGGCCACGTAGAACCGCGGCTCGTCGTCGATGCGGTCGAAGGCCAGGGCCACCGCGCCCGAACACGTGGAGACCGTGGCCGCCTCCGAATGGACGTCGGCGGTGTCCAGCACTGCCAGGGTACCCGTCTCGCCGACGGCGGCCAGCAGCCGGTCGTCGTCCGATACCTCGATCGCCACGGGCGTCAGGCTGGGGTCGAGGGCCGCGCGTTCGATCTCGGGGAAGCCGGCGGCGGCGTTCGCGATCCCCATCGACAGGACCAGGGTACCCGAACGCAGCGCGATCCTCACGCGTACTGCTCCACCAGCAGTTGAGCGATCTGCACGGCATTGAGCGCCGCGCCCTTGCGCACGTTGTCGGCGGTAACCCAGATGTGCAACACGTGCTCCCGGTCCGGGTCCCGGCGGATCCGTCCCACGAACACGCCGTCCTTGCCCGTGCTGTGGAAGGGCATCGGGTAGATGTTTCGCTCCGGATCGTCGAGCACGGTCACCCCATCGGCCGAGGCCAGCGCCTGGCGCGCCTCGTCGATCTCCAGGGGCTCGATGGTCTCGATGGCCAGGGCCTCGGAGTGGCCGCTGAACACCGGCACCCTCACCGCAGTGGGGGCGACCTCCAGGGTGGGCATGCCCAGGATGCGGCGGGACTCGTCCACGAGCTTCCACTCCTCGGTGGTGTAGCCGTCCTCGCGGAAGTCGCCGATGTGGGGCAGACAGTTGAACGCGACCTGATGGGGGTGGACCCCCAGCTCAACCGCCTGACCGGTGAGCAGGGCCCGCACCTGACCGCTGAGTTCGTCGATCCCTTTCTGACCCGCGCCGCTGACCGACTGGTAGGTTGTCACCACCACCCGTCGCAGGCCGGCCATGTCCGCCAGCGGCTTGAGGGCGATCACCATCTGGATCGTCGAGCAGTTGGGGTTGGCCACGATACCGCGGCTGGCGTAGTCCGCCAGGTCGTCCGGATTCACCTCCGGGACCACCAACGGCACCCGCGGATCGCCGCGCCAGGCGCTGGAGTTGTCCACCACCACGCAGCCTCGCTCGACCGCCTCGGGCGCCATCTCGCGGCTCACCTCTGAGCCCGCCGAGAACAGCGCCAGGTCAAGCCCGTCGAAGGACTCGGGGGTCAAGGCCTCCACCGCCAGCTCCCGCCGGCCCGCGAACACGGTCTCCCCGACCGAACGCGGGGAGGCCAGCAGTCGCAGGCTCTCGAAGGGGAACTCCCGGTCGTCGAGGAGACGCACCATCTCGCGTCCCACCGCCCCGGTGGCGCCGACCACTCCGACCGCGTACCGGTCCCTGATCTCAAGCATCATCATCCTCGCAAGTCGGCAACTCGCCGATGACCGTCTCCCCGGAGCGGGTACGATCACCGGCCGCGACCTGCACCTGGGTACCAAGCGGAAGGTAGAGCTCTACGCGGCTCCCGAAGCGGATCAGGCCGTAGCGGTGTCCGCGGACGAGCTTGTCGCCCTCGACGGGGTAGCTGACGATTCGGCGCGCCACGAGGCCCGCGATCTGCACAACCGTGAGCCGTCGTCCCTTGCCGTCGACGAGGGTGAGCCCGGAACGCTCGTTCTGGTCACTGGCCTTGTCCAGGCTGGCCACCAGGAACTTGCCGGCCACGTATCGCCGCCCCACCACCTGGCCGGTCACCGGGGCCCGGTTCACGTGGACGTCGAACACGGACATGAAGATGCTGACCTTGATCGTGCGCCCCGCCCCCCACTGCTGATCCTCCACCTCCTCGACGGCCAGGACCCGGCCGTCGGCGGGTGAGATGACCAGGCTCTCCCCGTCCGGAGCGATGCGCTCGGGGTTGCGGAAGAACCACAGGGTGAAGAAGGTGGCGCTGAACAGCAGCAGCGCAACCCAGGAGAGGGCCGCGAACCCCAGGGTGTGGGAGAGCGCACCGACGCCGACGGCGGCCAGCAGGGCGCCCAGCACGAAGGGGATCCCCTCGCGAGCGATGGGGCCGTTGTTGCGGTCTGGACTCATGAGGGGCGGCATTTTACTCGCGGGCGACCGCGAGGTAAACGCCCATCGGCCGGGCGCGGGACCCCGGCGCGATCCGTCAGCGATGGGGGACCAGGATCTTCTCGATGCGATCCCGGCCCACGAGCTTCTTCTTCTTCAGTGTTCGCTGCTCCGTCTCCTCGTCCTGCGTCAGGTAGCAGTGCTTGCCCAGGGCGTCGAGCCGCTCCTCCAGGTTCTTGTGCTCCCGCCACAGGCGCTCCAGTTCGGAGTTGGCGGGGGTGAGCTCGTCGATCAGGGCGACATCAGTGTTGTCCATGCACGATACTCCGGGCAGCGTGACGAGGTTCAGGGGATGTCGGCTCGGGGCGATCTGGGAGGCCGGCCAGGAGGCGGCCGCGGGGGAGACCCTCATCACTCCGTACGTTACCCAGATTTCCGGCGGAGATCCAGCCGCCCGCACCGCACGTTCACTATGCGCGGGGCGGCAGCGTCAGTTCCGCCGAGCTGGGGCGCAGGTAGACCGGGGCCAGCTCGGCGTCCTGTGGCACCTCGCCAGCGGCGACGCGGCGGGCGACGTCGACTGCCATCTCGGCGACGCCGGGGAAATCGGCGCGGCCACCGACGGTGACCAGGCGCCCCCCGAGCCGATGGGCAAACAGATCCGCGTACAGCCGGGCGCCCCCGCCGATGGCGGTCATCGGCCCCTCGGGTATCGCCTCGGCCAGGGCGGTCGCGAACTCCTCGGGTGGTGCCGCGCGGGGGGCCAGCAGTACCCGGTCGCCGAGGTAGGCCGCGCCGTAGACCTCGCCCTTGCGGGCGTCGAGGATCGGAACGACCGGGTCGGCCAGGCCGCGCAGGGCCAGGGCCCGCGCCTGCAGGGATCCGTAGGCGAAGGCGGGCTTGCCCGTCGCCCGTGCCAGCCCCGCGACCGTGGCGATCCCCACCCGGACGCCGGTGAACGAACCGGGGCCCACGACCACACCGAATCCGTCCAGTTCGCCCGTACTCCAGCCCTGTTGCGCGAGCTGCCGATCGATCTGAGGGAGCAACAGACCCGCGTGACCCCGGCGAGTGCGACAGGCCAGCTGCGACACGGCCCAGTCCCCGTGCGCCAGCGCCAGCGCCTCGGTGCGCGAGGCGGTGTCCACCGCCAGCACGCGCGGACCCGCGGGTTCAGCGGGTGGCGGGGAAGATGACGACGGCATAGAGGTAGGTCACCACCAGGGAAAACATCACGCTGTCGACCCGGTCGAGGAATCCGCCGTGGCCCGGCAGGAACGACCCCGAGTCCTTGACCCCGTAGGTCCGCTTGAAGCCGGACTCCACCAGGTCCCCGAGCACGCCCGCGATACAGCCGAGGATGCCCAGGGCGACGCAGTCGCCGATGGCGATCCGCGGGAAGAACACGGCGCCGAACAGGGCGGTCCAGGCCACGGCCAGCAACATCCCGCCGGCGAGGCCCTCCCAGGTCTTCTTGGGCGAGATCATCGGCGAGAGCTTGTGGCGGCCGAACGCCCGGCCGGCGAAGTACCCACCGATGTCGCCGCACCAGCCCAGGCCGAGGGCCAGGACGATCCAGCCCAGGCCTCCGTCGACGGAGCGCAACAACGGCAGGAATCCGACCGTGCCGCCGACGTAGACCACGGCGGTCAGCAAGCACGCCGACTGATCCCCCAGTCCATCGGTGGTCCGCGCGGTCATCAGGGTCCACAGCGTGGAGCCCAGGACGGTGGCGGCGAGGGCGACGGTCAGCAGCTCGAAACGGCCGAGAGCCAGCGCCACCATCAGGAACACGGCCAGGGCGATGGCCACCGGCAGGGTTCCAAGGGGGCGGTCGGGGAGCGCGAAGCCGACGAACTCCCGCACACCGATCACCAGCGCCACAGCGCCGATGATCAGCATCAGTTCGAAGCCCAACCCCAGCGCTTCGGCGCCGAGCAGGAGGGCCATCAGGATGAAAAAACCGATCAGCCCGGACTTGACGCGGGTCATGGTCCCGCCGGAGGGGGCGGCGGGAGCTGGCGTAGGGTCGACCACGATCTCAGACCTCGAGGATCTCCGTCTCCTTGCTCTTCACGGTATCGTCGATCTGCTTGCAGGTGGTGTCAGTCTGCTCCTGGACCTGCTTCACCAGTCGCTGCGAGTCATCCTCGGAGATCTCGCTGTCCTTGGCCATGCCCTGGAACAGCCCGTTGTACTCACGGCGGATGCGGCGGATCTGGTTCTTGGCGTCCTCCCCCATGCCCTTGACCTGTCGCACCAGCTCCCGTCTGCGCTCGCCGGTGAGTGCGGGGATCGGGATCCGGACGACCTTGCCGTCGTTGATCGGGTTGAGCCCCAGATCGCTGGCCTGGATCGCTTTCTCCACCATCCCCATCACGCTCTTGTCCCAGGGCGCGATGACGATCAACCGCGGCTCTGGCACGCTGAGCTTGGCGACCTGGTTGAGGGGACTGGGAGTCCCGTAATAGTCCACCCTGATGCCGTCCAGCAGCGAGAGGGACGCCCGCCCGGTGCGCACGCGTCCCAGGTCGCGCTTGAGCGCCACGATGCCCTCGCCCATCTCGCTGATGCACTCGTCCATGTACTCGTTCATCACTGGCTCCCTTCGATGGTGCTGCCCAGCGGCTCGCCGCGAAGGACCCCCATGATAGACCCAGTCGCCAAAAGGTCGAATACCCGGATTGTCAATCCGGCGTCGCGGCACAGGGTTACCGCCGTGAGGTCCATGACCCGCAGCTGCTGTTCGACCACCTGGCGGTAGGTCAGGCTCTCGAGCCGCGTCGCGTCGTCGTGGACCGCGGGATCCCGGTCGTAGACGCCATCGACCTTGGTCGCCTTCAGCAAGGCGTCGGCGCCGATCTCGACCGCGCGCAGGCTGGCCGCGGTATCGGTGGAGAAGTAGGGGCTGCCGGTCCCGGCAGCGAAGATGGTCACCGTACCGCCCTCGAGCAGCCGCACGGCGTCATCGCGATCGTAGAGACGGGCGAAGGTGCCCAGCGGGATCGCTGACAGGACCTCGCAGGGGACGTCCCGATCGACCAGCGCCTCCCGCAGCGTCAGCGCATTCATGCAGGTGGCCAGCATTCCGATGCGGTCGGCGTGGACCCGGTCCATGCCCCGGGCAGCGCCCGCGACACCCCGGAAGAAGTTGCCGCCGCCCACCACCAGGCCAAGCTGGATTCCTGCCCGCTGGACCTGCGCGAGCTGATCGGCGACCTGCCCCAGCATGTCCTCGGACACGCCAAAGCGTTGATCACCCTGGAGGGCCTCGCCGCTGAGCTTCAACAGGACGCGGCGATACTGGAATTCGCTCATGGACCCTCAGCTATCCGCGATCTGCTTGGCGACCTCCTCGGCCAGGTCATCGGAGCGCTTCTCCAGCCCCTCGCCGACCTCGAAGCGTTCAAAGCGCCGCACCGAGATGTTCTCGCCGATCTTGGCCACGAGCTCGATCAGCACGTCCTGGGTCTTGCGATCGGGATCCTTGACCCAGGTCTGCTCGAGCAGACAGACCTCGCCGTACCACTTCTTCAGTCGGCCCTCGACGATCTTGTCGGCGATGTGCTCGGGCTTGCCCGACTCCATCGCCTGGGCGTGGTAGATCTCCCGCTCCTTGGCGATGTCCGCCGCGGGGACCTCTTCGCGCTTCACGAACTGTGGGTTGTAGGCCGCGATGTGCAGTGCGACGTCGTGAACGAACCCCTTGAAGTGGTCGGTGCCGGCCACGAAGTCGGTCTCGCAGTTGACCTCGAGCAACACGCCGATGCGGCCGCCGCCGTGGATGTAAGCCTCGACCAGCCCCTCGCTGGCCAGGCGGCCCGACTTCTTCGCAGCCGCCGCCAGTCCCTTCTTGCGCAGGAACTCCACCGCCTTGTCGATGTCGTCGCCGCTCTCCTGAAGCGCCCGCTTGCAATCGGCGATTCCGGCGCCAGTCCTCGTCCTCAGATCCTTGATGTCAGCCATGCTGGCCACGGTGATCCTCCTGTCGTTCCCGCGCGGTATGCCCGCCCGCGGGACCCGTTCTAGTCGGTCGTTTCCTCGGTCGGCTGCTCCGCGCTCTCCTCTGCGGCCTCTTCCGCGCTCTCCTCCGCTGCCTCTTCCGCGCTCTCCTCTGCCGCCTCTTCCGCGCTCTCCTCTGCCGCCTCTTCCGGAGCCGCCTCGGGGGCCTCTTCCGGGGCTGCCTCGGGGGCTTCTTCCGGGGCCGCCTCGGGAGCCTCTTCTGCGGCCGCGGGCTCCTGAGCCCGGGCGCCCTCACCGCCCTTGATGACCACGACCTCGGGGGCCGGGCCCGCCGTGGGCGCAGATGCCTGGACCTCGGGGGGCATGTCGCCGTCACGGTAGGACCCGCGGCTCATATCCTTGGCCATATGCTGGCCCTCGGCGCAGGCGCCGGCCACCTTGGAGGTGAACAGCCGGATCGCCTTGAGCGCATCGTCGTTGCCCGGGATCACGAAGTCGATGCCGTCGGGATCGCAGTTGGTGTCCACCACCGCGATGACCGGGATGTTGAGCTTCCGGGTCTCGTGGATCGCGATCCGCTCCTTGCGCGGGTCGACGATGAACACGGCGTCGGGCAGCTTCTTCATCTCCTGGATGCCGCCGAGGCTCTTCTTCAGCTTGGCGATCTCCCGCTCGTAGCCCAGCGCCTCCTTCTTGGTCAGGAAGCCGAACTTGCCGTCGTCGCGCGCCTGCTCCAGATAGGTGAGGCGCTCGATGGACTGCTTGATCGTCGCGAAGTTGGTCAGCGTGCCGCCCAGCCAGCGCTGGGTGACGTGGAACTGATTGGCCTTCTCGGCCTCCTCGCGGATGATCTCCTGGGCCTGCCGCTTGGTACCGACGAACAGCACCTTGCCGCCCCGGGAGACGATCTGGGAGGCGTAGTTGCAAGCGCGGATCAACGAGGTCGCGGTCTGCTGCAGATCGATGATGTGGACCCCGCTCTTCACACCGAAGATGTAGGGCTTCATCTTGGGGTTCCAGCGCTTGGCCTGGTGGCCGAAGTGCACTCCGGACTCGAGCAGTTCGCGCAGAGAGATGGTGGTCATGACGACGCTCCGTGGTTGCGGGAGGGTGGCCCCTCCCTCGTCCGCCCCGCGGCCTGTCGGCCGGGATCCAGGACCTTTCGGCCACCACCGGATCCAGAGGGCGTGTGATCTCGGAGCATCGATCATCGACACTCCGGAGGAGCGCAGACGTACCACGAACGATGAAAAAACGAAAGCTGGAAAGTCCTGGGGCTAGATCTTGGTGCGACGCGTGGCGGTTCCCTGGACGAGAACCCAGACCATCCCGTCGCCGGAACCCGTCGGCTGGACCATGACCTCGATGCCGACCACCGTGTCGGCGCCCATCGCGTCCGCCTGGCGCGCCAGGTCCTGCAGCGCGCGCTTGTAGCGCCCGCCGAAGTTGCGCACCCGGCGGCGGGCCTCGGCGTCCTCGCCGCCCCCCTTGCGGGCGAACTGGTGGGTCACCATCCCCAGCGGCTCCAGCGAGTACCCCGGCAGCTGGTCGAGATTGCTGACCAGCACCCGCGGCGGCGGCACCTCCGTCCCTGGCTCGGCCTGCTCGGGCTCGGGCTCGGGCTCGGCCTCGGGCTCGGGCTCGGCCTCGGGTCCGGGCTCGGACTCGCCAAGCTGCTCGATCCCCTCCTCCTCATCCCCCTCGTCGTCCTCGGAGATGTGGAACTCGAAGGACTCGCTCTCGTCGTCGTCGGCCTCCCCCTCCCAGCCGGATTCGTCCTCCGAGTCGCCGGGCATCTCGAGCACCTGCTCGGACTCCACGTGGCCCCGGTAGTGCGACAGGCTGGCCTCCTCGTCGGGAAACCCGATCTCCGCCTCGAAACGAGGGCGAGGTCGGGGCTGCCCTGCGGTCGCACCCTCCCGCAGGGCGACGACCGGCTCCTCGGCTTCCTCGGGTCCGACCCGGTAGGAGAGCAGCTGGCCCACCAGCACCTCCCGCTCCGCTCCGGCGCTGTACAGGGCGATGACCCCGTCGAGCTCGTTGCGAATCTCCGCGGTCTCCGGGGCCGTCAAGTTGACGATCACGTTGGGCATCTTGCGGCCCACGTCGGCGAGTTTGTGGGGTTCCGATCTGAAAGGAGCGGTCTGCGCGAGCACCTTCTTGAGGCGCTCGAGGTCCGCCTCCGGGTTCACGTCCTCGATCACCACCGCGTGGGGATCGTCCACGATCTCCATCGGCTCCGGCTCAACCGGTTCTCCGCCGTCGCCGTCGGCCTCCTCGTCCCCCGCCGGCTCCTCGTCATCGGCGGCGGCTGCCTCGGGCCCGTCCCCGGGGGCCTCCGCCGCTTCCACCTCTGGTGCCTGGGCTTCCGGGGATGCGGCATCCCCGTCGTCGCCGGACGACTCGATGGAAGACTCGCTGTCCTCGGGGGCGCCGAGATCCGCCTCGTCCTCGGCGGCCAGCGCCTCCGGCTCGGTCTCGGGCGCAATGGCGTCCACCTCATCCGCGGGGGCCTCTTCGCCCGCGACCACAGGCGGCTCGCTGGATCCCACCGAGATCGGTGATCTCGTCGGGGCGCTTGGCGTTCGTGCGCAACGGCTTGCGGCGCGGAGCCTTGCGCTCGGATTCCGGGGCCGCAGCCTCGCCGGATGCGGCGGCATCCCCTGCCACCTTGAGGGACGGTCGGTTGAGCCGCATAGCGAAGCGGGTTCCGCACTGTTTGCAGGCAAGGCGAAGCTTGCCTCGGCCCGCGCGGCGGTTCTCGTCCACCTCGACTATCTCGGCGCACTTGGGGCACTTGACGGTGATCACGGCGCCTCCCACGCTGTTCGCAGGCCAATCATTCTATCAGTACAACACATCGAGGGTCGCGGAGGGGCTCCGGAGGGCGAAAAAAGCGAGGACTGCGGCTCAGGCGTTGGCCGACGTCTCCTTGGGGAGGTGGCACTTCTTGTACTTCTTGCCGCTTCCACAGTGGCACGGGTCGTTGCGGCCCAGCTTGCGGTGTTCGCGCCGGACCGTGCCCGGCCTCGCCGCCTTGCCGCTCCCCGCGCCCTGGGCGATCAGCTGCTGTTTCTGCTGGGCGCGCAGTCGACGGGCCTCGAGTTGGGCGATGGTGCCCTCGGTGAGCCGGTCGTGCATCATCGGCTGGAAGATGCGGCTGACCGCCCGCTCGTCCCAGAGGTCCATCATCATCTCGAACATCTGGAACCCCTCCTTCTTGTACTCGAGGAGGGGGTTTCGCTGTCCGTAGCCGCGCAGGCCGATGCCGCCCCGCAGGTGATCCATCGCCTTGAGGTGATCCCGCCAGAGGGAATCGATGCCCTCGAGCAGCATGTTCTGCTCGAACGACCCCAGCAGCCGCTCGGCCTCGATGGTCAGCTCCTCCAGATCCTCCCGCCCCGACTCCTGATGATGGCGGATCACCGACTCGGTGAAGATCCGGCTGTGCTTGTCGTACTCCTGCTCGACCTGGTCCACCAGATCGGGGATGAACCCCTCCCGGCCCAGATCGGCGTAGCGGTCCGGGTCGACCTTCAGCGGTTTGCCGAAGATCCGCGCCAGCTCCTCGTTGAGGCCGCCGAACTCGATGTCCGACGCGGCGGCCTTGGGGTCGATGAATCCCTCGCAGACCGTGTGGATCACGTTGGACGCCATGTCGAGGATCATGTCCCGGACGTTGTCCCCGTCCAGGATGCGCCGCCGCACACCGTAGACCGCGTCGCGCTGCTGGCTCATCACGTCGTCGTATTCCAGCAGGTTCTTGCGGATGCCGAAGTTGTGTCCCTCCACCTTCTTCTGGGCGTTCTCCACCGACTTGTTGAGCCACTTGTGCTCGATGGGGATGTCGTCCTCCATTCCGAGCTTCTCCATCATCCCCATGATCTTCTCGGAACCGAAGATGCGCAGCAGATCGTCCTCGAGGGACAGGAAGAAGCGCGACGAGCCAGGGTCGCCCTGACGGCCGGCGCGCCCCCGGAGC
>CAYTBN010000019.1:0-108455 GCA_964436045.1 uncultured Rickettsiales bacterium
CGCTGAGCTACCCCGGCGCCACCGAGCAGTGTGACGGGGTGGACAACGACTGCGACGGCGTCGTGCCCGCCAACGAGGCGGACGGCGACGGCGACGGTCATCGGATCTGCGAGGGGGATTGCGACGACGACGAGGACACGGTGTATCCGGGGGCGGAGGAGATCTGCGACGACCTGGACAACGACTGCGACGGCGCCGTGTCCGGCGAGGAGATCGACGACGACGGCGATGGCGCCAGCGAGTGCGACGACGACTGCGACGACACCGACACCTCGCTGAATCCCTGGGACCTGGACGGCGACACCGTCTCCACCTGCGACGGCGACTGCGACGACACCGATCCGGTGATGAACACGCTGGACCTCGATGGCGATGGGCTGAGCCCCTGCGAGGGGGACTGCGACGACGAGGAGATATTCCTCAATACCCTGGACCTGGACGGAGACGGGGCGTCCACCTGTGACGGCGACTGCGACGACGTGGACCCCGGGCTGAACCTGGACGATCTGGACGGCGACGGGGCGTCCACCTGCGATGACGACTGTGACGACCTGGAGCCGGCGATGTTCCCCGGCGCCGACGAGGTCTGCGACGGCCTCGACAACGACTGCGATCCGGCGACCGACGAGCTGCTGGACGACGACCTGGACGGCTTCGGCGAATGTGACGACGACTGCGACGATCTGGACGACCAGGCCTACCCTGGGGCCGACGAGATCTGCGACGGCATCGACAACGACTGCAACCCCGCGACCGACGAAGAAGCCGACGTGGACGGCGACGGGATCTCGATCTGCGACGGTGACTGCGCCGATCTGGACCCCAATATCTATCCCGGCGCCACCGAGATCGACGGCGACGGGATCGACAGCGACTGCGACGGGTTGGACGACAACCCGCTGTAGTTCGTCCCCCGCGCCCCTCCTCCCCTTGCCCGCACGATGCGAACCGACGATATTGGTGCGCCGGAGGTCGGCCGATGAAGTACTGCCTGCTGTGTGACACCGAGTACCTGGACCACGTGACCGTCTGCGCCGACGACGGCGAGCCGCTCGCGGGGCGGGACGCCTACGAGAGCATGCGCCAGGCCGACAACCAGCTGTCGGGGCCGCTGCGGGTGCTCCGGGTCCTCGAGGGCCCCTTCCACGGCGACACCGTGCGGGACGTGCTCGAGACGGAGCAGATTCCCCACACGATCCACTCCAACGTCGACACCGCCTACGGTCCGATCTTCACGCCCGGCAGGGGTTGGGGCGCGGCCCTGGTGCTGGCCACCGACTTCGACCGCGCCGACCAGGCGGTGCGCGCGGTGATGGAGTCGCTGCTCGAGGCCCGGGGCAACGGCGCCGACACCCCCTCCAAGGACTAGCACCGAGGGTCCTCCGCGCGGGCCGGGGTTGCTGCGCACGGAGGTCCAGGAGAGAGCGTGATCGTCGCTGTCGAGATAATCGTCGGGCTGCTGCTGATCACCGCCGGGGGCGAGGCCCTGGTGCGGGGCGCCGGCCGTGTGGCCAAGTTGCTGGGCGTTCCCACCGTGGTGGTGGCGCTGACCCTGGTGGCCTTCGGAACCTCCTGTCCCGAGTTCGCGGTCAACGTGACGGCCTCGCTGCGGGACGCCACCGACCTGGCGCTGGGCAACATCATCGGCAGCAACATCGCCAACATCCTGCTGGTCCTCGGGCTGGCGGCGGTGGTCCGGCCGCTGGCCGTCCACCTGGACCTGATCAAACGCGAGTCGCCCTTCCTGCTGGCCCTGCACCTGTTGCTGGTGGTGCTGATCCTCGACGGCAAGCTGGGCCGCTGGGACGGCCTGATCCTCGTCGGCGTGGGTACGGTCTATCTGCTCCTGCTGGTCCGCGCGGCCAGGCGGGCGCGGCTGGCCGAGGAGAACCCCGCGCCAGCCGCGCCCAAAGCAGCCATCGGCAAGCACGCCGCGATGGCCGTGCTGGGCATGGCCATGTTGCTGGGGGGGGCCCACTGGTTCGTGGCCGGGGCCCTCGAGCTGGTGACCATCCTCGACCTGTCCGAGCGGGTCGTTGGCCTGACCGTCGCTGCCATCGGCACATCGCTGCCCGAGATCGGGGCCTCGGTGGTCGCCTCGCTGCGCAAGCAAGGGGACCTGGCCATCGGCAACGCCCTGGGCAGCTGCATCTTCAACCTGGTGTTCGTGCTGGGGCTGACCACGGCCATCCAGCCGATGCCGGTCGCGCTGGGATCCGCGGACGGAGTCGGCGTCGACCTGGCCGTGGCCACGGCTGCCTCGGCGGTGCTGATCCCGATCCTGTGGACCAGCCGCAAGATCGTCCGCGTCGAGGGGATCCTGATGCTGATCGGGTACGCCGCCTTCGTGACCTACCTGGTGATCTCGAGCTGAGCGTTCACTCCCGGTCCATGTCGGCGAAGCGGTCCAGCTTCTTGCGGTCCAGCCGCGCGATCTGCACCCAGCCGCGCGCGGTCAGGCTGCCGTCTTGCCGCCGGACCTCGCCGATGAAGTCCGTGGTCGGGCCCCGATCCTCGACCAGCCGGCCGAACAGCTGCAAGGGTTCGCCCGTGGGGGTCGGGCGCAGGTACCGCACCCGCAGCTCACGGGTGGCAAAACGTTCGCCGTCCTCCACGCACAACGCCATGCACCACGAGGTGACCTCGTCGATCAGCAGGCCGACGAAACCGCCGTGGGCCACACCCTTCCAGCCGCAGAGTTCGGGGCGCAGGGTGATCTCGCCGCGGACCTTCCCCGCTTCCGTCTTGCGGAACTGCAGGTGTAGCCCCTCGGGGTTGTCGTCGGAGCAGCCGAAGCAGTACTCGGCGCGGAGCTTCCGAGGTGTCCCGTCGTCAGTCATGCCCGCCTCCCGTAGAATGGTCGACCCGAACGGCACAAGATAACGTTCCGCAAGCGGAGCGCAAGCCACGGAGGACGCCGATGGCGCCGAGACCCTCCCCCGCCCTGCCCGCCCTGCTGGCCGCGCTCGCCCTGCTGGTCGGGGCGGGGGTTGCCGCCGCGGCCGAGCCCGAACACGTGGGCGGCCGCGGTCGGGCGGTGCTGCTGGTGACCGGCCCCGAGGCGGACCCGGGGCTCTACCGCTGGGAGGACGGGGGCGGCCTGGCGCCGTACCTGGTGCGCCGCGGATTTGCGGTCTGGCTGGCCGACGGGTTGGACCTGGTCCGGGCGGTGGAGGTGGTCCGGGAGCAGAGCGGAACGGAGCGGGTGTCGCTGGTGGGTCACGGGTTGGGGGGCACGGCCTGCTATCGATACCTGACCGAGTCCGGCGACCAGGCCGTGGCCGCCCTGGTGACCCTGGGTGCCCCCGCGGGCTGGACCCGCCCCTCCCCCCTCCTGGCCGAGGTGCTCGCGGGATTGGCCGACCCGGACGTGGCCCGTTATTCGGCCCTCGCCGGGCGGCCTTCGACCACCACGGGCGGGGACCTGTTCGCGTCCGCGTTCACTGCGCTACCCGCCCATCGGATCCCCGATCTCGCCGAGCGGGCACGGGAGGCCGGCGCGGTCTCCCGGCGCGGGGCGCTGGACGACCTGGAATCCTGGGTCCGCCGGGCCGAGGCGCTGCCCGCGGGGGACGCCCCGGCGCTCCTGATGTGTGGAGGGCTGGACCGGATCGCTCCCTGCGAGGAGGCCTGGCGTATCCGGGACGCCCGCGGCCCGTCCGCCCGCGTCCACAAGCTGGGCTTCATGAACCTGGATCCCCACGAGTTCGGCCACCTGGACCTGGCGCTGACCGCCGAGGCCCGCCGACGGGTGTTTCCCCGGGTGGCTCGCTTCCTGCGCACCGAGGCCAGGCGATGAGGGGACTGCCGATCCTGTGGATCCTGTGTGCCTCGCTGAGCGCCTGCGCACCCCTGCGCCAGGTTCGTAGCGTCACCCTGCTGGAACCGGCGGACACCCTCGCCATCACCGCTGCGGACGGGGGAGAGCTGGTGCTGCACCACTATCCACCGCTCGGCGAGCCGATCTCCGGGGTACCGGTGCTGGTCTGCCACGGTATCGCGTCGAACCATCACACCTGGGCCCTGGGCCCGGATCGCGACTTCGGCGCCCACCTGGCGGCCGCGGGCTTCGACACCTACCTGGTCGATCTGCGCGGCCACGGGGCGTCGCCACCCGCTGCCGCCTCCACCTCGGTCGACACCTACGCCATCTACGACCTGCCCGCCGCCGTGGACGCCGTCCGGGACGTCACCGGCGCCGAGCAGGTGGCCTGGATCGGGCACAGCATGGGTGGGCTGGTGCTCGTCGCCCACCTGGCCCGGGGGAACGATCCCCACCTGGCCGCCGCGGTCACCGTCGGCTCCCCGGTGGATTGGCGGGGTGACGACCAGCTGACACGGTTGATACGAGCGCTGCTGCGGGTCCTCTCCGGACCCCTGCCGGCCCGCAACCTGTCGGCGTTCTATGCCCAGTGGGAGGGCCACATCCCCCACCACCTGGACCGGGTGGTCTACGAGCCCGCCAACATGGAGCGGTGGGCGCTGGCGGACATGATGCGAGTCGGCGTATCCCCGATCCAGGACGGAGTCCGCCGCCAGTTCGCCGCCACCATCGAGGCAGGCTCGTTCGTCTCGGCGGACGGCACCCTGGACTACATGGACGCCGCCCCGTCGATCACCCTCCCCTTCCTCGTGGTCGCCGGCCGCGCCGATCACCTGTCCCCACCCGAACGCACCCTTCCGTTCTTCGAGGCACTCGGGTCGCAGGACAAGTCCTGGCGTGTGTTCGGTCGCGACCAGGGGGATGCCGCCGACTACGGCCACGTCGACCTCTGCAACGGCGACCACGCCGCCGAAGACGTCTACCCATACATCACCACCTGGCTGCTGGAACGGCTGGCGGGATCTCCCGACGGCTAGCGCCGGGCTCCGGGCGGCCGGAGTTGGGCGCCAGCCGGACCTAGTGCCGGCGCTTCTTCCGCTTCTTCGCCCCACCCTTGGCGGAGCGGGCGGGGGCGGGGGTTGGGGGGTGGATGCGGGCGCCGGCTTCGCGGGAGCGGGCGCGCCAGCCGGCGGGCAGGGGCTGCAGGGCCCCCGACTTCAGCCGCATCCGGGCCCAGATCAGGATCCCGAGCCCCAGCAGCGCGACCGGCACGCTCACCAGCTGGGAGGTGGACAGCGCCTCGTCGAAGTACAACCCGCGGTCGTCGCCGCGGAACAGCTCGACCGTGGAGCGGGCCAGGGCGTAGAGCAGATACATCCAGACGAAGACCTGGCCGTGGTAGCGCTTCTTGGGCGCCACGAGCAGCACGAGGACCAGGAAGATCGCCAGGCAGGCCAGCCCGGACAGGGGCTGGGTCGGCACCAGCGGATGGTCGTGGATGCTGCCCAGCCCGCCGGCGTCGGCCGGGAAGCTGAGCGCGAACCAGGAGGGCCACTGGAAGGGCAACACACCCGCCAGCCACCCCGGCAACGGGGCCTCGATGGGCCGGCCGTGGCAACAACCGGCCAGCAGGCAGCCGGTCCGGCCGAACATCAGCCCGAACACGATCCCCGGCGCCCAGACGTCCGCGAGCTGCAGGCCGCGCCAGCCCTGGATGCGGCTGTAGGTCCAGGTGGTAGCCATCCCGACCAGGAGGCCGCCGTAGAACGCGTAGCCGCCCTTGGTGAAACGGAAGAACATCGCCGGGTCGGAGAAGAACGCCGAACGCTCGACCATCACCAGGTGCAGCAGCCTCGATCCCAGCAGCGACGTGACGATGGAGATGAAGCAAAGCTGCACGATCTGGTTGGCGGGGAATCCCTGCCGTTTACCCTCGCGGACGGACAGAGCGATGCCGCTGAGGAATGCCACGGCCAGGAAAAAGCCGTACGCGTGGTAGGGCACATCGAGGAACGGGACTCGGAACAGGACCGGATTCACGGCGGGAGGATAACAACGAACGCGCTCCAGCGGGGAAACCGATCACAGCATTCCCGCGTCGCGGAGGCTGACACATCCCTGTCGGGCGACGATGACGTGATCCAGCAGCTCCACCCCGAGGACCTCGGCGGTGGCGGCCAACCGGCGGGTGACCGCCCGATCCTCGGCCGACGGCGCCGGATCTCCAGACGGGTGGTTGTGCACCAGGATCACCGCCGCCGCCGCCTCGGCCACCGCCGGCCGGAAGACCTCCCGGGGGTGGACGATGGTCGAATCCAGACACCCCACCGACACGCAGACCTCCTTGATCATCCGGTGCTTGGTATCCAGCAGCACGGCCAGCATGTGCTCCCGGTCCCGGTGCGCCAGCCGCGGTCGGTAGGCGTCGAACACCTGCCGGCTGGATCGAATCGGCTCTCCAGGGGGGAGCGGCCGGGACACGCTCCGACGCCCGAGTTCCAGCGACGCCTGGAGCCGGGAGGCCTTGGCCGGACCGATCCCCGGCAGCCGCTGCAGCTCCACCAGCGACGCCCGCGACAGCCCGCGCAGGCCGCCGAAGCGAGCCAGCAGATCCAGCGCCAGCCCAGCGACGCCCCGAGGCGGAGTCCCCGTGTCCAGGATCAGCGCCAGCAGGTCCACATCCGTCAGATCGGGCGGACTCCCCGCCGCCAGCCGCTCCCGCACCCGCGGCCTTCGACGGACAGAACCGGTCGACGATGAACTCACACCTGGACGGGTAGCACGCCCCGTGCCAGGTCGCGCCCCTGCCCCGGGGGTGTGTTTATTGGGGTGTGCTGGGTCCGGATTCCGGACTCCGGGGCCGGAATCCGGACACTCCGGGGTTGCCGCCGGGTGTGTGGATGCTTCTCGTGTTCAACGGCCGCAACCACGGCGGACATGCGTCCAACTTCTGCGAGACCGGCCTCTTCATCACCACCCGGGTCCAGGCCAAGGTGGGCCAGCCCGTCCACGTCCAGTTCGGCTTCGGGCTGGCCATCGCCAGCTTTCCCCACGCCTCGGATGGGACGCTCTACGGGGCCTTCGTGCGGCAACTCACGGGGGGGACACCCCGGGAGTGAAGGGCGGGGCGTCCATCCAGCCCTGGCGCAACAGCAGGGCGTCGGGGACCTCGATCCAGTAGCGGAGCAGCCCGTCGGGCAGCTGGAACTCCACCACCGCGGCATGGAACTGCTCGGGGGTCAGGAACGACGGAAACTGATCGAGCGGGCCGGCGGGATCCAGCACCCGGACCCGCCGTCCGGAGTCGCCCACCACCTCGAACGCGTAAGGAAAGCTACCGTAGGCCCGGTGGAGCGCGCCCAGCGCCAGCACGACGCCCCTCCCCTCGCCGTCCGCGCGGGTCATGTCGAAGCGCTCCGGGCGCAGGTCCGGACCGCAGCGAAAACACAGCAGCGCAGCCCCGGCCACCGGTTCGAGGTCGATCGCAGTCTCGGGCGCACCGCCGGCCGCCAGCCGGAGGGCGCCAGGGACGTGCCCCGGGGCATCCACGGTGACCAGCCGCTCGCCGCGCCCCCGGTCGCCGAGCTCGAATCCACCGTCACCGTCCACCGGCCCCTCGTCCAGCTGCTGCCACCAGCTCCCCCGTGGCCGCCACAGCCGGGCGGTCGCCCCGGCGACGGCCGGAGCGATGCTGCCCGTCACCGTCCGCGTTCCCGCCGGGGTTCCGCCGATGCGCACGCTCTCCTCGGTGACCACCCTGGCCAGCAGCCAGAGATCGAGCTCGTCCACCTCGCCGGGCTCCAGCAGGCCGGGGGTCGCCAGCAGGGTGCCGTCGCCGTACCACGGCGCGGGGCGATCGGTGGCGACCACCCGCCGGATCGGTCCGGATCCCGGCGGCAGCTGCCCCGCGAGGGCCTCCAGCACCTGGGTCGCCCGTCGTTCCACTTCCGGCGGCGCTCCCGGGGCCAGCCAGGCCTCTCCGTCCCCCGGGCCGGTCACGATCCGGTAGTCCCCCCACAACACCAGGGGCGCCGCGGGCCGGTCGACGATTCGCCGTCCTACCTCGTCTCCGCCCACATGGACGCCCCCCCCCGCCGCCTCCAACGACACCGAGTACGGGGCGCGGGCGCGGTAGGCCTCGTCGGCCTCACCCCGCACCCGGGGCACCCAGTTGGCCTCGGGCATCACGTGGCCGCGGGTGGATCCCAGGTACCAGGCGTCGATGCGGCCCTCGAGGGGCAGGCGGTACGCGAGGGTCACCCGATCTGCACCCGCGGGGGCGTCGACGCGCACCAGCAGCCGCCCGTCGCGCGCGTCGTGGACCAGCCAGTCGAGGGCTCGGTCCCCGGCGAAGCATCCCGTCAACTCCGCCCGGGGGTTGAGCTGCAGCCACAGGGTTGCCCCACCCCGACGCCTCCGCTCCAGTTCGAGCGCAGCATCGACTCGCAGTGCGGCTGGCTCGGGCGAGACCGACACGGCGAGATCCCATCGACCCACTCGCGCCCGCGAGGTGTCGCGCCAGCGTTCGAACTCCCCTCGCACCTCGTCGGGCCGATAGGGGTGGCCCCCGGGAGCCCGCCAGCTGTCGCCAGCGCGCTCCAGCCCCGAAAGCCGTTCGCCGCGATCGTCGACGCACAACATCGGGGCGGCCACGTCGTTGCGGATGGCCCGGTCGAGGCGTGTCAGCCCCGCCGGCCCCGTGCCCAGCAGCAGCAGGGTCCAGCGCTGCGGTTCGCCGGTCCGGGGCAGCAGCACCGCGGCGGCCGCATCCACGCCCCGCAGCTCGACACCCGCCAGTTGCAGCCCTCCGGCGTCGATAGCCGCGTCCAGGGAGGCGGTGGCGGCCACCAGCCACGGATGATCGAGGGAATCCGCCAGCACCACCAGGTGGGCGCCCCCCCAGCGGACCCGGTCCAGGTCGCCGAGGGCCAGCCGCTCCGGCCGGTTGCCCCGGAGGGGTCCCAGCTCGTCGGCCACCTTGTCCGCCAGCGCCGTGAGGGACTCGTCCGCGTGGATCACCAGCACCGGACCCGGCGCGCGCAGGGCAGCCGCGATGGTGGGCGCAGACTCGGCGGCCGCCGGGGTGGTCGCCAGGATCGACGGGAACAGGAGCAGCAGGGCGGCGGCAGACGCGGCCCGGTGCGCGGCGCAGTGCGCGGCGCGGGGATCAGCCAAGCTCTTCGGCCCTCCCGGCCACGCCGTCGAGCAGGGTGATGATCTCCTCGGCGGCGGCGGGGGAGACCCCGGCCAGCAGGATCGACTCCACCGAATCGCGGACCGGCGCCAGCGCGGACAGCCGCTCGCGGCCACGGTCGGTCAGGTCGACCAGCACCACGCGCCGATCCTTGCGGCTGGTCCGCCGGCGAACCAACCCGTTGGCCGACATACGGTCCATGAGCCCCGACAGGTTGGCCCTGGAGACAAGCAGGTGGCCGCCGATGGTACCCTGGCTCAACGGTTCGTCCGCTGCCTCGAGGATCCGCAGGACCTGGAACTGATGATAGGTCACACCGAAGCGGCGGTAGACCCGGTTGCAGGCCTTGACAACCTCGTGCTCGGTTCGGAGCATCGACAGCAGCAGGCGGTGGTGGAATTCATCGGACACGGCCCCGCATCCTAGCAGCAATCGTGGAGAGTGAGGCCCATGAACCAGCATCCCCCGGGCCCCGGCTATCCGTCGCCGTACCCCCACGACTGGCGGCCGGCTGGGCCGCGCCAGCGGCGACGCTACCTGGTGCCACGCATCATCATCGGTGTCGGCCTGGCGCTGTTCATGCTGGTCTGCCTGTTCTGCACGGGGATGGTCGGGCTGGTCTACTTCGCCAGCGCCCCCGGCCTGTTCTTGCTGGCCAACGTCCTCGCCCTGCTGACCGCGGTACCCTACGGCCTGCTGGTGCTGTGGCTCGACCGCAACGAGAAAGAGCCCCTGTACCTGATCGCCATCGCCGTGCTCTGGGGCGCGGTGGTCGCCACCCTGGTGTCGATGATCGTCAACGACTCCTTCGCCAGGGTGACCGCGGCGATGACCGGCGACACGATGGTGGCCCAGGCGCTGACCGCGTCGTTCTCGGCGCCCTTCATCGAGGAGCTGTCCAAGGGCGCCGCCGTCCTGCTGATCTTCCTGCTCTTCCGCTTCGAGTTCGACGACGTGCTCGACGGCATCATCTACGGCGCGCTGGTGGGGCTCGGGTTCGCCACCGTCGAGAACGTGATCTACTACTTCGACGCCGGTTACACCGCCGGGGTGGGCGAGATGGGCAAGCTGGCCTGGGCCCGCGGGATGCTGGGTGGCATCGGCACCCACGCCGCCTACACCGGTCTCACCGGCCTTGGCCTGGGCCTGGTCCGCGTGCTGCGCAAGGGCTTCGCGCGCTGGCTCCTGGTCCCCCTGTTCTGGGGCGTGGCAATGTTCGCCCACTTCTTCTGGAACACCTTCTGCTGCTTCTTCTGGATCGAGGGCGACGAGCTGCTCACCTACGCCGCCGCCCTGCCCCTGGCCGTGGTCATGCTCCAGTCCCCCTTCGTGCTGATGCTCGGCTGCGTGGTGATCGTCGCCTGGCGCCACGAGAACCGTCTGATCCTGACCTATCTGGCCGACGAACAGCCCGACGTGGTCGACGACCGAGGCCGCGCCGCCCTCATCCCCGCCCGCCGCCGCGTCTGGGGCGGCTTCAAGCGCTTCTTCTCCGGCGGCCCCGTCCGCTGGTGGCGCACCCGCGCCCTCGAGAAAGACCTGATCGAGCTCGCCTTCCTCAAGTGGCACCACCACCGGGACCTGGAGACCACCTGGAGCCCGGACGAGGACGCGGATGTGTTGAAGTTGCGGGGGCGGATCCGGCACCGGAGACAGGGGCTCTAGCTCCTCGGACTCGAAACGCAAGGCACCGCGCCCATACCCCGTGATCGTCCGCCGGGATCGGGATCGACTCAGCGGTGGAATGAGGGGACGGAGAACCACGCCCTGGATCGTCGCGCTGGTGCTATTCGCTGGCGGGGCCATTGTGTCCTTCGCCGCGACTCGGTACCTCGGCGGGACAGGCGAGGTCACACGCGAGGCCCCCACGGGGTGCGTCGACGGGATCGAGTCGCCCAATTCCAGGTGGCGGCAGGTCCCGCTGGAGTGGCGGCAGTTCACGTTCGATGCGACCGGCGATCGGATCTGGTCCCCCTGGATCGAGCCCAAGGCCAGGGTCGATGTCCGGGGCACCTTCGACAAGCCGAATGGGGGAGGTCCGGTCACGATCACCCTGCTTAAGAACGTCGAGGTATGCGCCGCCGAGGCGCCGGTCCGACGCCGGAGCTTATTCGCAAGCCGACCCCGTCCCGAACCATCTCCCCTCCAACGTCGGGAATAGCGACGTTCAGGCCGAGATGGTCGACCATGCGCCTTTGCGTCTTTGCGAGAGGCCTTCTCTTCTTCCGAGACCGAGGCCTACAGACTCAACATCTTCGTCTTGGCCCCCACCCGCTCGATCAGCTCCAGGCGGAACGCCTCGTAGTCCTCGTTGGTGGGGGTGACGATCAGGAAGCGGGACTTGCCCTGGATGGGGTTGTGGGCGCGGGGGAGGACGCCGAGGCGGTGGGTGAGGATGTGGTCGGGATCGGCCCACTCGCCGAGCAGGTCGACGACCTTGCTGTAGGGCATGCCCGGTTCGTCGAAGTCGAACCAGGTGGAGTTGGTCACGCCAGCGCGTTGGCCCGTGGCCTCCTCGACCCAGCGTTTGACCATCGCGGCGCCTGTGTTGGACGAGGGGCGCAGTCCTGGGTCGTAGACGGCGACGCTGTGGTCGGGGCGCTCGAAGTAGTCACACATCACGAAGCCGATGGCGGCCGGGCACAGGCCCAGCAGCCGATCCACCAGGTCGACGATGGCCGGGCCGACCACCTCCAACCGCTCCCGGGTCAGGTCGTGATTGATGCTGCCCGCGTACTTCTTACCGTCTGGCCCCACCAGCTGGTCGGTGAGCGCGACCACGGCGATCTCGCCCGGACGGGCCGGGTCGACGAACACCTGGAAGCTCTTGTTGTCGCCGACCACCTCGGGCTGGATCACCACCGTGCGGTTGAGGTCGTACTGCTCGACCTTGGCCCGCGCGTCATCGAGGACCTGGCGGAACTCGGCGAGGGTCTCGACCGGGAACACCCCCTCGCCGGCGTTCTCGGTGTTGCAGGCCTTGACGAAGACCCGCCTGCCCGGCTCGTGGGCGGCGTGGAAGTCCGCGTCCGCCACGTCGAACATGTCCTTGCGGGTCTCGGCGGCGGCGAATGCCGACAGCTGGCAGACGGTCTCCTTGGAGTTGCCGATCACCATGTCCCGCAGGCAGTTGACGGCCACGTCGTCGCCGTCGGGGCCCATGTCGTCGATGGAGTACGTTCGGCGGCCGGCTGCCCGCTGGGCCGGGACCAGCTTGTCGACGTGGTCGTGGTAGATCACCTCGCCGAGGAAGCCGATGGCCTGCAGGTAGGCCACGAGGGACCGATCGGTGCCCATGGGCAGCACCACCCGGTTCCTCCCGGGCCAGCACATGTAGGCCCCGGCGGTGGGCATCAGCAGGTCCATCCCCGGTCCGAGCAGTGCCCCGTAGTCCTGGCGGAACGCGGAGCGGCGGTCCGACTCGTCCGAGGTCTGGTTGAACCGCAGGTTGATGTCGTAGGGCGACAGCGCCTGGCAGATCCGGGACCAGCGCCCCTCGACCAGTCGCTCCAGGGGGTGTCCGGCGTCGAAGTACCGTCGCGACTCACCTCGGCCCGCCGAGCGCGCCGCCACCCGCACCACCTGTGTCGTCGCCATACCGGAACTGTCTTCCATCGCCACCTCCCGCTCGTTCACAGGCCGAGCTCGTCGTAGGGATCGACCAGCTCCGCGACCCCGTTGCCCAGCCACGTCTGCCACCAGTGCCGGAGCTGGGCCACCGCCAGGTCGTTGTCCTGGGCGCTGTAGTGATCCGCGGGCACCAGCTCGCCGTCCTCCAGCATCTCGTCGTACTGGTAGAGCACCGCGGTCCGCCCGCCGGCGTTGGCGGAGAGCGGAAGCGCACCGGTCAGGGCCAGCCCCTCGACGTCCTGGAGCACAGGCGGCGCGTGTTCCACGCCCAGTGCCCGGGCCAGGATCCGGTTGCACTCGTTGACCACCACCTCGTCGTCCATGACCATCGTCACCAGCAAGTCCCGGCGGCCGTCCAGCACGTGGGGTGCCCAGTTGGCGCCGTCGCCGCGCTCGATGGCGGCCTGCAACATCGGAAAGAACCGCGCGATGTCGCCGTCGCTGGTCCCCGCCGGAGCCATCATCGCGACCAGCGGCGCGAAGATGGTCGAGCGGAAGACGATGTCGGCCACCCGGCCCCCGGGCGCCGACAGCTCCCCCGCCAGCACGGTCTCGTCCAGCGCCAGCAGCTGGGCTCCCATGGTCGCGCCCAGCGAGTGGCCCGAGTAGACGATCCGATCGCCGTCCAGATCGCCAACGCCGTCGCCATCCACATCCAGGCCAGCGCGAACGGCCGCAGCCAGCTGCAGCTTGTCCCAGGTCGCCTGGCGCCAGTGGTCGCGCAGCTGCTGGACGTCGAAGCTCGCCTCGCCGTCCAGGTAGAGCCCGAAGAAGTTGAAGATCCAGAACAGGTCGGAGGCGGTGTCGCTGGTGGGGTGGTCGCCGTGGACCGGGGCGTCGATGGCTGCCACCGCCATCCCCAATCCGGCGATATCGCGGGCGAAACCGTGGGCCTCGCCGCGATCGCCGCCGAGGCCGTGCCCGTAGATGACCAGGGGCCAGGGACCGATGCTGTCGTCGTCGGGCAGGTAGAGGCTGACGGGGATGCTGTAATCGCCCACCGGTTCGGGGATCCCCCCCGGTGCCAGGTCGAGCCGCTGGTCGTCGCCCAGGTAGTCCGTCGCCCCGAGCAGGGCCTCGCAGCGCGCCACCGAGCCATCGCCTGCACAGGGACCGGTGAGCGTCAGCGTGGGCGACTCCTCGGCGAGCTGGCGCGCGATCTCCCGGTCCTGCTCCTCCAGGCTCTGGGTGGTAAACACCGTGGCGGCGGCGACCTGGTCGACGGTGAGACCGGTGGCCGCCAGGAGTTCCCGATAGCGACCGTGGAGAGCCGCGAGCCGCGGGTCCTCGCTCGTTCCGTCCAGGGCGCCACGCAGGGCGTGCGAGGCCCAGACGGCCCCGCCGTCCAGAGCCCTCACCTCGCGGCTCATGGCCAGACCGTGCTGCGCCGCGGGCTCGAGGGGGCGGAGCGGCAGGAACACGGCCGTGGCGCCGTCGTCGTACCACTCCACCTCGTAGTCCACCGATTGGCCAGCGGCCGCGCCGTCCAGCCGCAGCAGCTGGACGGACGTGACGTCGACGGTATCCGGGTCGATGGGTGCGCTGAACCGCAGGATGATGCCCGCGGTGGTGCCAAATCCGTCCAGCTCCCGCAGCGCCTCGATCAGGGTGAACCCCGCCGGCAGGAAGTCCTCGCCATCCACACCCGAGCCCGGGTGGAAGTCCACCGCCAGCCCGGTCGGATTGGCCGCCTCGGCGGACGTGTGGACATCGTCGGGGAAGGTCGTGAGGACATGGCCTGGCTCGTACCAGTACTGGGTTGCCCCATCCGGGATCTCGTAGGGCCAGGTCGGACCGGCGAGGATCGGGACGTCCGCGGCGGTGCAACCGCAGACGTGTAACGCGGCCAGGGCCACGAGCACGAACCACGGACGATGGGGGATCGGGGGCATTGGATGAGAGCTTAGCAGTCCGGGGCTGGGACCGAGGCCGAGACCGAGGCCGAATCCGAGGCCGAATCCGAGGCCGAGGCCGAGGCCGAGTCCGAGTCCGCGGGCGAGCGTTATCCCCCGATCCCCACGCCGGCCAGCACCTCGCCACACCCCGGACAACGATCCCCGTCGAGGTCCACGTCGAGCAGCGAATACCCGTGGCGATGGATCAACCTGCGCTCGCACCCGGCGCAGAAGGTGGACTCCCCCGCGGCCCCCCAGACGTTGCCCACGTACACGTGGTTCACCCCCTCCTCGCGGCCGATCTCGTGGGCACGGCGCAGGGTGGACACGGGGGTGCGGGGGCGATCGGTCATGAGGTAGGTGGGGTGGAACGCCGAGATGTGCCAGGGAACGTTGGCGCCCAGGCCGGCGATGAAGCGGGCGATATCGCGCAACTCGGCGGACCCGTCGTTGAGGCCGGGGACCACCAGGGTGGTCACCTCGACCCAGATGCCGGCGGCGACCCAGTCCTCGAGGGTCCGCAGCACAGGTGCCAGCCGGGCCCTGCTGACCCTGCGGTAGGTCCGCTCCCGCATGGACTTCAGGTCCACGTTGGCGGCCTCCAGGAACGTGGCGGCGGCGGCGGCGCTCCCGGAGCTGAGGAACCCGTTGGTGACGAAGACCGACCCGATCCCCTGTCTTGCGGCGATCGCCCCGACCTCGCTGGCGTATTCCAGCCCCAGGGTAGGCTCGGTGTAGGTGAACGAGATCGACCGGCAGCGCGTGCGAATGGCTGTCTCGACCAGCTCGGCGGCCTCGACCTGATTGCCGGGCGGCGATTGCGCCGGATCGAAGGGCCACTGGCTGATGGACGCGTTCTGGCAGAACAGGCAGCGCATGTTGCAGCCCACAGTGGCCACCGAGAGGCTCTGGCTGCCCGGGTGGTAGTGGCTGAGCGGTTTTTTCTCGATGGGATCGACGTTGGCCGATACGAGCCGGCCGTGAATCCCGGTCTTCAGGGTGCCGGCGTCGTTCCAGCGGACGCCGCAGATCCCCGGCCGGCCGGGCTTGATCCGGCAGTTGTGGGCGCACAGGTTGCAACGTACGGCCCCACCCCGATCGGGGGCCCAGAAGCCAGCTTCTCGCTGAGTGCTGTTCATGACTCGAAATCTAGTTTGGCAGAACCTACAATCGTGGTGTTTCCTCTCCGGGGGAAGGTCGCCCGGACCAGGAGCCATCGATGAGCCAGACATCAGACGACAAGGGTGGAGTGCCCGCGAAGAGCGGGGAGAAGCCCCCGGTCAGCGAGCCCGACAAGCCGGCACCGAAGAAGTCCGCACCCAAGAAGTCCGCACCCAAGAAGGCCGCGCCCAAGAAGACCGCATCCGAGAAGACCACACCAAAGAAGACTACCCCGAAGAAGACCGCCGCCGTGACCGCCCCCGTGGCCACGACGACCAATGAGGAGGAGCCCGTGACGAAGAAGAAGGAAGAGCCCGCCAGCAAGACCGCCGCGTCGGCCGATCCACTGCCCGAGGACAGCAAGAAGGCGACGCCCAAGGCCGATGCCGGAAAGGACGCCAAGGCCGCGCCCAAGGCCGCGCCCAAGGCGGCGCCCAAGGCCACCCCCAAGGCGGCGCCGACGGTCGAGACCAAGCAGGCGGCAAAGGCCGCGCCCAAGGCCGCGCCCGCGGCCAAGAAGGCCGACAAGCCCAAACCCTCACCCGCGAATGCGGCGGGGTCTGCTCCGAAGGCCGCGCCCAGGCCCAAGCGCTACGAGCCCCCCTATCGCAGCCGCAACCCCGAGCCGGCGATGCAGGACAGCGGCGGCTCCGGCAAGTTCTGGCTGGTGGTCGCAGGCGCCCTGGTGGCGGTGTTCCTGATCCTGAGCTTCGCCAACAGTCGCAGCTTCCGGGTCGTCGAGCAGGAGGGCCAGGCCACGATGGTCAAGGGCTACTTCCTGCCGTGGGGCTTCGAAGCGTTCGTGCCCATCGGCGCCGAGGCGGCGTTCAACCCGATCCCCTGGCTCGATCCGCCCAAGGACGCCGTCCTCCGCGGCAACCTCAAGTCGGTCTCCCAGAGTTACTACCAGCTGCTGTACTTCGCGGCCGCCGAGGTTCGCGACGACGACGGTCTCTTCCTGGACCGGGACATGCAGGCGGCGGCGTTCGAGTCCTGGTTCAAGGAGAAGTTCGGGGGGACTCCGGGAGCCCTGGACCAGATGAGCGAGCTGCGCCACAAGGTCAAGGAGAACGCCCGGGCGACCGAAGCCTTCGTCGGGGCGCGCGGCGCCGTGCTCGAGCAGATCGAGGCGATGCTGGCCGGATTGCCCGCTCGCCCCTCTGCCGACGTCCAGGCCGACGCGGCCAAGTTCCAGGCGTTCCTCGAAGAGATGCGCGCAGTCGAGTTCTAGCAGCGGTCGGGGAAACCCGAGCCGCAGGTCCACTCTTCGAAACGCCGCGCCAGTCCCTCGCCGTCCAGACCGTTCGCCCGGTAGAGATCCGCCGGCTTGCCCGACGAGGCGAAGTCCGCGACGCCAGCGCGGGCGAAACGGCAGGCCAGCCCTTCCTCGGCCAACACAGTGGCCACCGCGGCTCCCAGTCCCGTGGACGGGTTGTGGTCCTCGGCCGTCAGCACCCTGCCGGTGGCCGCCGCGGCGATGACCGCATCCCGATCGAGGGGCCGGACCGAGGCCATGTTGACCACCGTGACCCGCTTGCCCTGGGCGGCCAGGATGGCGTGGGCCTCGACCGCCGGATGGACCGTCGGCCCGCAGGCGATGATCGCGCCGTCCCCACCCTCGCGAAGCACATCGGCCTTGCCCGGGACGAAGGGCACGGACTCGTCATAGAACACCGAGCCGTCCTCCCGGAGCAGCGGGCCCATCTTGGAGCGGCCCATACCGACGAAGGCGTTACCCTCCCGGGACGCCACGTGGCGCACGATCCGGTCGCACTGGTTGGGATCCCCCGGCAGGAATACGGCGATGCCGAAGGTGGAACGCATCAGTCCCACGTAGTCCAGGCACTGGTGGGTCGGGCCGTCCTCGCCCACGTCCAGGCCGCAGTGGGTCGCCACCACCTTGAGGCTGGTCTCGTTGTAGGCGTTCAGTCGGAGCTGGTTGTAGACCTCGGAAGCGGCGAAGGCGCCGAAGGTCGAGAAGAATACCCGGTATCCCTCGCGGCTCAGCCGGCCCGAGGCCACCGCCGCAGTGTGCTCCTGGATTCCGCACTCGATGAGGGCGTCGGGGTTGATGGAGCGGAACTTGCCCAGCTTGACCGATCCCTCCAGATCGCAGGAGAACGCGACCACCTTGGGCGCGCCAGCGGCGTTGTTGGCGGCGGCCAGGTCCTCCATCACCTTGCCGTACGCGCTGCGGCAGTCGGTGACGGTGTCGGCGGCGTAGACGTGGGGCCCCGGGACCTCGATGTCGGGCGCGGGCGCAGGGGGTACGACGTGCCCTCCCTGATCCCCGGGGGTCGCGGCCCGCTTGGCGGCCAGCGCGTCGAGTTCCGCCGGGTCGAAGCCGAGGTGGGCCATCGCCTCCTTGCAGGCGTCGGGCTTGAGCGCCTGGCCGTGCCACTTGGCGTCGCCCTCCATCCAGGGGATGCCGCGCCCCATGATGGTGTGGGCCACGATGACGGTCGGCCGGCTGGGAAGCGGCACGTCGCCGTCCACGAACCGCCCCAGCGCCAGGTAGATCTCACCCAGGTCGTGGCCGTCGACCTCCAGCACGTTCCAGCCGTCGGCCTCGTAGCCACCGACGATATTGGTGGGCATGACGTCGTCGGTCTTGCCGCCGATCTGCAGGCCGTTGAGGTCGACCATCGCCAGCAGGTTGTTCAGCTCGTACTTGACCCCCAGCCTGCGGGCCTCGGCGATCTGGCCCTTCTGATGCTCCCCGTCCCCCATGCAGACGATCACGTGGGCGTCGCTGCCCGACCGCTTCAGCCCCAGCGCCGAACCCGCGCCCGCCGACAGCCCCTGTCCCAGATTGCCCGACGACCACTCGACACCGGGGACGCAGGTCTCCACGTGGCCGCCGAAGCGGTTCCCCGCGCGCCGGAACCCCAGCAGGAAGTCCTCGCGATCCACGAAACCCGCCGCAGCCAGGACCGCGTACATGGCCGGCGAGATGTGCCCGTGGCTGACGATCAACCGGTCGCGGTCCGCGGCGAGGGGGTTGGCCGGATCGAGGCGCAACCTGGCGTAGGCCACCAGCAGGAAATCCAGGGTCGACAAGGAGCCGCCCGGGTGGCCGCAGCCAGCCAGGGTGGTGGACATCAGGATGTCCCGGGCGCAGTCCTTGCGGATGCTCGCCAGGGCTTCCAGGTCCTCGGTGGTCAGCGCCTTGTGGTGGGGATCGATGCGGTGCATGGGGCTCCTCCGGGCGGTTGATCGGGGTTGCTTGTTGGTACTACAGATCCCGGCTTGCGCCCACCCCCGCGAGCGGGTTTTTTCGGCGGTTGATCGTCGCCAAACATCGGATATGCTGTAGCCAGCATGTCCCGCCACGAGATCAGGATCGACCTCGCCCCCCGGCCCCGCTGGTCCCGCTGGGTCGACCGGCTCCGCGGGCGCGCCGCGCAACCGGCTGCGCGGGTGCGGCCGGTCAACGTGGACATGACCCTGGTCAGCCGCGTGGCCGCGGACCACGTACGCGACTTCGTCGAGACCATCGACGACTACCAGCTGCTCACCAACCGAACCGTCCGTGTGCTCAGTCACTTCCAGATGCCCCGGCACGACGGCCTCCAGGCGACCCTTCCGACCTGGATCTCGGAGCGCATCCGCTTCGGCGTGGTGGAGGCCGATGGGCGGGACTTCCGCTACGCGCTCATCCGGTCGATGGAGATGTGCTGGGGCGATGGCGGGACCGAGCTGTTGCTGCACCTCGACGAACGTATCGCGCCGGGGACCCGCGCCTTCATCGCCGCCTACCTTGGCGACGGCAACGACGCCCAGGCCCTGCGCGAGCTCCCCTTCTCCTCGCTCCCGGTGTAGCTCGTTCCCGTCCCGCATTTCGGGATGGAGACTAGCTCAGTCCCGGTACAGGTCCCGTTCGCGGATGTGGTGGGCGACGGCGCTGTCGATCAGTCCGTCGACCACCGCGCCGGACCGGAGCGCCTCGCGCAAGCCGGTGCTGCTCACGTCCGGGAAGCGGATCGGCAGATGATGGAAAGTGCCAGCGGGTGGCGGCGGTGGGTCGTCGTCGCCGCGGGGGATGATGACGAAGGGCACCTCGGCGGCCAGCTCGGACCAGCGGTGCCAGCGGGGAAGGTCGGGCAGCACGTCGCTGCCGGCGATCCAGACGAAGCGCCGCCCCGGATGGGTCCGGGCTAGCTCGCGCACGGTGGCCAGGGTGTACGACGGACCGTCCAGCTCGAGCTCCAGCGGATCCACGCGGACTGCCGGCAGCCAGCGGGTGGCCGCCTCGCACATCGCCAGCCGGTCGACGAACGGTGCCATCCGCTTGTCGAAGGCGTGCCGTTTGCAGGGGATCCACCACACCTGGGACGCTCTCCCGCTCTGCAACACGTACAGGCTGATCAACACGTGGCAGACGTGGGGCGGGTCGAAGCTCCCGCCGAGCAGGGCGACCGTGTCCGGGGCCGGCGTCGGTGCCGCATCGGGGGGCGAGGAGGGATCCATCCGACGAAGAATAGTCGGCCGGGGTGGTGTGTTACAATCCGCCACCCTCCTCCTGGGACAGCCAGATGCCTCTCGACGATCGGCCCATCGGCATCTTCGACTCCGGAATCGGCGGTCTGACCGTGGTCCGCGAGGTGGAGCGTCGGCTCCCCAACGAGCCGATCCTCTACCTGGGGGACACGGCCCGGGTGCCCTACGGGACCAAGACGCCCCAGACCGTCACCCGCTACGCCGACCAGATCGTCCGCTGGCTGCTCGACCAGGAGATCAAGCTGCTGGTGGTGGCCTGCAACACCGCGTCGGCGCTGGCCCTGCCCGCGCTGCGCGAGCGGTACAGCGAGGAGGAGGGCATCGGCGGCCTGGGGCAGATCCAGGGCAAGCGCGCACACCTGTCCTCCTCGTCTCGCCCGCGGATCCCCGTGGTCGGCGTGATCGAGCCGGGCGCGGAGGCAGCCCTGGCGGTCTCCCGCGGCGGTCGGATCGGGGTGATCGGCACCGAGGGCACCATCACTGACGGGGCGTACGCGCGGGCGATCACCGCCCACCGGCCGGACGCCCAGGTCGTCTCGGCGGCCTGCCCCCTGTTCGTGGCCCTGGCCGAGGAGGGGTGGGTCGACGACGACGTGGCGCAGCGGGTGGCCGAGATCTACCTGGCGCCGGTTCGCGACTCGGACATCGACACCCTGATCCTGGGCTGCACCCACTATCCGCTGTTGCGGGGGATCATCGGCCGGGTGATGGGGCCGGACGTGGCCCTGGTGGACAGCGGACCTGGAACCGCTGACGAGGTCGCTCGGGTGCTCGGAGACCAGGGGCTGGCCGCGTCGACGGACGGCGGCGGCGGCACCCGCATCCACGCCACGGACAACCCAGACCGCTTCCGGCGGGTGGGCTCTCGGTTCCTGAGCCGCGAGCTCGGCGAGGTCGAGGTGGTCGACCTGTGAACGCACCCACCCGAGCGGAACCGATCATCGAGCTGGCCGGCGTGTCCATGCGCTACCCGGACGGGACGCTGGCGCTCCGGGACCTGGACCTGGCGATCCAGCCGGGCACGCTCTGCTTCGTCACCGGACCCAGCGGGGCGGGCAAGTCGACCCTGCTCAAGCTGATCCACTGCGCGGAACTGGCGACCCACGGCACGGTCCGGGTGGGTGGAAACAACCCGGCCAAGCTCACGGCTCGCTCGATCCCCTTCCTGCGGCGGAACATCGGCGTGGTGTTCCAGGACTTCAAGCTGCTGCAAGCGCGCACCGTGTCCGAGAACGTGGGTATGGCCCTGGAGGTCATCGGCCAGTCGCCGCGTGCCATCCGCACCCGGGTCAAGCAGGTGCTGTCCCAGGTCGGGCTGTCCGGACGGGGGCACATGCGCCCCGGTTCCCTGTCGGGCGGCGAGCAGCAGCGGGTGGCCGTGGCCAGGGCGATCATCAACGAGCCGGCCATCGTCCTGGCTGACGAGCCCACCGGGAACCTGGACCCGGCCCTGTCCCGGGAGATCCTGGACCTGCTGGTGCGGATCCAGGCACGCGGGACCACCCTGGTGGTGGCGACCCACGATCCGGAGCTGCTCTCCCGCGCCCAAAAGCCGCGGTTGCTCCACCTCGAAGCCGGCCGGACGACCCGGGACTCGGACCGCTTCGACCCGCCCGCGGGGACAGACCCATGATGTCGGGTGTGCACCACGTCGAGATCGCCGTGCGCCGCAGCCTGCGGAACCTGGTGGACTTCGCCTTCCTCAACGGGGTCTCCATCGGCGTGGTGGCCACCAGCATCCTGCTGCTGGGGATGTTCGTCCTGATCCTGGTCAACCTGTCGGGGGTGATGGAGCGCTGGGGACGGGACGTACAGGTCTATGCCTACTTCGCCGACGGGGTCAGCGAGGAGCGGCGCTTCGAGATCAAGGAGGAGATCGAGGCTCGGGGCGAGGTTCGGCACGTCCGCTACATCAGCAAGGAGGAGGCGCTGGAGACCTTCCGGCGGCTGATCCCGGACGCGGACGAGCTGCTGTCGGACCTGCAGACCAACCCCCTGCCGCCCTCCCTGGAGATCCAGCTGACGTCGGAGCTGCGAGACCCGGAGCAGGTGGCGGCGTTCGCCCGGGAGATCGACCGACCGGCCATCGCCGAGCTGGACTACGCGGCCGAGTGGGTGGGGCAGTTCTACACCTTCCTCAACCTGCTCAAGCTCAGCGCCGTGGTGATGGGCACCCTGCTGGGGCTGGCCTGCCTGGTGATCGTCAGCACCACGATCCAGCTGACGGTGTGGGCTCGACGCGACGAGATCGAGATCTTCCGTCTCGTCGGAGCCACCGACCGCTTCGTGCAGGCGCCGTTCCTGATCGAGGGGGCGATCCAGGGATCAGTGGGGGCCTTGCTCAGCGTGGGGCTGCTGTGGGTCGCCTACCGGCTGGTCTTCGTCGCCTTGCAGGATGTGCTGGGGCTGAGCGGGGGCGCCCGGGTGTTGAGCTTCCTTCCTGTCCCCTACCTGGTGCTGATCGTCGTGGGCGGACTGGTGCTCGGGCTGGTGGGCTCCTGGCTCAGCCTGAGGCGGCTGCTGGACCAGCCCCGATGAGACGGTCGCTGCTGGTGGCGACGGGGGTCGCGCTCCTGGCGGTCCCCTTGGCCACCCAGGGCCAGCCCGACTCCGAGGCGTTCGTGGCGTCGGCCCGCGTGCTGGAGCTGACCGCCCGCGAGCAGCTGCTCCTCGACGAACTCGAACAGATCGAGACGCGCCTGCTGGTGCTCCACACCGATCTACAGGCGCTCCACATCCAGGAGCGCGAGCTCGAGAGCCACCTGTCGGATCTGGACCGGGAGCTGGAGCAACAGGAGAAAGAGCTGGAGCAGCGGCAGCTGGCGGTGCGCTTCCGGGTCCGCGCCCTGTACATGAGCAGCGAACGGAGCTTCCTGCAGCTGCTGTTCTCGGCCCAGGACCTGCGGGACCTGCTGATGGGCAGCCGCTACCTGGCCTACGTGCTACGGCTGGACGACGAGGCCCTGTCGGCCCTCAATCTGCAGGTGGACGCCACCCAGTCGCTGCGCGACGAACGTGAGGCCGAGTGGCAGACCCTGCGCGGGCGGATCACGACGCGCCAGCAGATGCAGGAGGAGCAGCGTGGACTCCGCGAGCGACGCGGCGACCTGCTGGGCCGGGTCCGAAACGAGCGCCGATCGGCCGCCATCGCCGCGCTGGCGGCGGATCGAGCCGAAGAGGCGGTGGCCGAGGTGACCCGGTCCGGAGAGCCGCCCGCGAGCCCGCCCGTGGACACGGCCGCCGCCGCGGTGGCCGCGGTGGATCCCCCGGTACGGAGCGTGGGGTTCTCGATCCAGCAGGGCCGCCTGCTCTTCCCCGCGGTGGGCGACGTGGCCGGGGGATTTGGCTGGCACGCGGTCGAGGGCACCAGCGAACGGGCCTTCCGCCGGGGGCTCGACATCGACGCCCCCCCGGGCGCCGACGTGCGCGCCGTCTTCGCCGCCCAGGTGCGCCGCGCCGAGTGGATCCGGGGCTTCGGCAACGTGGTGATCCTCGACCACGGTGAGAGCTATTTCACGGTCTATGCCCACCTGGAGGAGTTCAGCGTGGAGGTCGGCGAGATGGTGTCCACGGGCCAGATCATCGGGAGGGTCGGCGAGACCGGCTCCATGCGGGGCCCCTACCTGCACTTCGAGATCCGCCACCAGGGTCAGCCCATCGATCCGCTGGACTGGGTTCAGATCCCCCCCGGGGTTTCGCTGCCCTAGCCCGGAAAATCAGTCCTCGTCGTCAGGTTCCGGCGTCCGCCAGGGGGCGTTGTGGGCGGCGGTCTCCTCCAGGTCCTCGGCGACATCGGTGCCCCGCGAGGGCGGACTCAGCGAAAACTCGCCGGTGTCCTCGATGTCGTCGGTGGTGCTCAACCGCGCGTCGTCCGTAAGGCTGTCCGGTTCGAATCCCTTCGGCCGCGTCGACGCTCCGCGGGTCTCGTCGAGCACGTTCCCGATCGGGGGTGCGGTCGGCTGGTCCCGATCGGCGGCGACCGATTCCTGGCTCGGATCGGTGCCGGGAGCCTCCCCTCCGTCCAGGCTATTCAGGGTGCTGTAGCTCTCCGGTTCGATGGTCACGGTTGCCCAGAACTCCGCCGATCGGCGGGGGTCCCAGGATTTGGCGTCGGCGCAGGTTTCGAGGGCTGCACGGAGTGCTTTCATCGAACCGTGGCGGTCTTCTGGACGCACGGACAGGCATCGCAGGACGACGGCGTCCAGATCGGGCGGGATTCGCAGGTCCCTGCGCCTCCTGGCGGCGGGCTCGGGCGGCTGGTTCATCTTGAGGTACATCAGCGCCAGCGCGTTGGTCTCGGAGAAGGGCGCCTCCCCCGTGAGCATGTAGTACATGACCCCGCCGAGGGCGTAGACGTCAATCCGCTCGTCCGCCACGTCCCCCTCGATCTGCTCGGGCGCGGCGTAGGCCGGGGTACCCTCGAATCCGCCATCGGTGTGAGATTCGCCGATCCGGCTGACCTCCTCCCGCCAGTCCTCGTCCTGGGTCACGTCACGGAGGCGGCGCACCAGGCTCGCATCCGCCGCGCGTCGCCGCGTGATGGCGCGGACGAGGCCAAAATCGAGCACCTTGAGGAAGTCCGGATTGTCTTCCTGCTGGGTCACGAACAGGTTGGCTGGTTTGATGTCCAGATGGACGAGCCCACGCCGGTGCGCGCCGCCGAGGGCCGAACAGGCCTGCTTGGCGAGGTGAATCACACGCTCGGGTTCGATGGGTCCACCCCGACGGACCATCTTGAGGACATCGAGGCCCTCGAGATACGCCATCACGTAGAACAGATCACCGGTCGCGGTCTCGCCGTAGTCGTAGACCTCGATGACGTTCGCGTCCTGCAGCTGGCTCGTCCTGCGGGCCTCGCTGTCGAAGCGCTCGCGGACCTTCTCCATGTCGTCGACCATGTCCGCGCGGATGACCTTCATCGCGCAGGTCCGACTGAGCTGCTTGTCCCACGCCCGGTAGACCGTTCCCATGCCGCCGCGCCCGATGACCGCCCCGATCAGGTAACGGCCCATGTGCCGCGAACGGAGCTCACGGGTCATCATCCGGTCGTACAGCAGCGACCCGAGCAGGCCGATACCCAGGCAGCCGCCGAGACCTGCGCTGGCGACCACCACCCGGCCGAGGCTGGCGCCCTGGAAGACGACGAACGTCCGATCGCCCATCATCCCGGAATCGGCGAACAACATCAGCCCCACCGGGAACGCCAGGAACAGACCCAGACTCGGGAGGAACGCGCGGCGGGGTCCGCCGGGGAGCAGGACGCAGCGGGCCATCATCAGCTGCGCCAGGCCGATGTAGCAGTCCGGCACGGCGTACCACATCTTGGCGATGATGAAAGTCAGCAAGAGCCCCACCAGCCCGAACACGAACACGTCGACGAATACGTGCAGTTCCCAGCCCCGGAGCCACCGGGTCCGCATCAGCAACGCGATGGCGATCAGCACGAGCCCGGCGAGGAACCGGATCACCACGAAGCTGAAGACGTTCTCGAACGGCGGTTCCGCCCACCGCCCCGCGTACACGTCCAGCAGCGAGTAGGCCGGGAGGATCACGGCGCCGAGCCAGCACGCGATCTCCATCTGCCTACGGAAGATCTCCTCGGCCTCGCGCTCGATCCGATGGGTCAAGTTGCTCCCGGAGCGGAGTGCGGGCCCGGACTCGATGGTTGGAGACGTGTCGCTCACGGGATCTTCAGGCCCTCATGTGCCGGCGAATCAGGACAATCCGCCCGCGGCGATGATACCACCGAGCGGCGGAATCCCGCCTCTCTAGGGAACGCTCGCGTGTGCCAGGAACACGGGGATGAAGACCCATGCGTCCTCCTGCGCGGACATCTCCTGCAGGCTCTCGAGCACCCGGGCCTCCGCCGATGTCCATGTCCCGACCCGCTTGAGGGTCTGGGCTTTGAAATCGAACGCGATCTCGACCAGCGCCGCGGTCGGGAAGATGTGCGATGAGAGCGGAACCACGTCGGTGCGCGCCTTCTTCAGCCCTGCCGCTCGGAGGTATGCGGCCAGCTTCCGGCCCACGTTCCGGTCGCCACCGAGCGTCGCCTGGGCCGCGTTCACCTGCTCCTGGAACCGCCGGAATCCCGGCGGTTCCGGGTGCATCACCACTCCGGCGTCGTCCACATCCACCAGGGCGATGACCCCACCGGAGCGCGTCACCCTGGCCAGTTCGGCGATGACGCGATCTGGACGGCGCAGGTGCTGGAAGAGGAACCGCGAGTACGCGAAGTCCACCGAGTCATCCGCCAGCGGCAGTTCTTCGCCCGTACCCGCCAGGAAGGAGCACCGCTCGCCGAATCCCAGCTCGGCCGCGCGCTGCTCCGCGCGCTTCCGCAACTCATCGTCCGGCTCGATCCCGATGACCCGGGCCTGGGGGAACACCCGCGCCGCCAGGAAGCTGGTCAAGCCCAGCCCCGATCCGAGATCCAGGATCGTGCTGCCGTCCTCGAATCCGACGCGCTTGAGCCAGACGGCCTCCATCTCCTGGCCGAGCACGGCCTGCCGCTCCAGCCGATCCAGCTCCGCCGTCGAGTCGTCGAGGGCGGGGATCGAGTACGAGGTCGCGGCGCCGATGGATGGCGCGCCGAGCCCCGGGGTCGGGTTCGGCCGGAACCGCTCCGGGTTGCCACGGGTCAGGCCGACCACTCGGTGGTTCATGGCGTCCAGGCGGCTGGCCAGCAGGGCGCTGAAGTTGGTGCGGACGACGTCGGCCACCGCCGGCTGCTTGCGTCCGATCTTCTCCAGCAGATTGTCCGGCAAGATGAGGATCTCGGAGTCCTCCAGCGCGACCAGGTTTGCGGTGCGTCCGCCGTCGAGAACGTTGGCCATCTCGCCGAACAGTTCTCCGGGCACCAGCACGGCGAAGAAGAAGGGATCCGGGGTCTCGTCCAGGGTCACCCCGAGCTTGCCGGACAACAGCAGCCCCATCCCCCGTTCTCGCTCACCCTTTCGGTAGAACTGCTCGCCGGTGGTGATGGTCAGGGTCGGCATCTTGTCCAGCAACGAGTCGACCACCTCACGCTCGACACCCTCGAAGAGGGACCGCGGCCGGAAGGCTGGACTGGAGTGGGCGATGGCCGACCACAACTCCTTCAGCTTCCGCGGCGTGACGCTCGGGTTGCGGAACTCGGAGTAGTGGGGTCGGAGCGAGTCGGCGGCCGCCCCCCCGTCTTCGAGGTCGGGCGAAAGGAACTGGGCGAACGGGCTGCCGACGGAGGCCAGGTACCCGCGGTCACGCCCGGTCCAGACGAGGGGCACGCGCAGCCCCGCGTTGGCGTAGGGCCGCTGCGGAGCGGCATACGGCCGGTAGCCCAGCTGGTAGTAGGGACGCACCAGGGCCAGCTCGGCCACGCAGACATCCACGGCTGCGCCGACGGTCAGGCCGAGCTGGAACATGTGAGCGACGAGTTGCGAGGCGATCGTCAGGCCCCGGTGGGCCGGATCGACCATGAAGATACCCGAGTGGCTGATCTGGTCCTGGCCGAGGGCCCGGATCATCGGTCCCATGCTCAGCCGGTCGACGAGGTCTTCGGGGAACGGGTGCTCGGCTCCAAAAATCGTCCGCACCGTGCCGACGATGGTCCCGGCATTCTCGTCGTAGGCGACCAGCAGGCGGGCGTGTTCGTCCAGTTCGTCGGTGAAGATCCGCCGCTCTTGGTCGGCGAAGGGCAGCGGCTTCTTGAGCTCTTCGACATAGACGCGATACCGAAAACGGTAGATCTCCTCCCGGTCCGCGTCGGACGTCGCCTCCTGCACTCGTACGAACAACTCTGCTCCCCTCCGGCCACTGCCAGCGTGCGCCGGCTACTGCTGCGGCGATCAGCCAGAAGGCGCGATCATATCACTCGCCCGCGAAGGGGGCGTGGAAGGCGGGCGGCAGGGCGTGCCACTCCGGAGCTCCCGCGGGGAGCGGCCCACGGGGGTGGAACGTGTTCCACAACAGGGCCGGACCTTCCAGTCGTCCCCCCCGGGCGGCCGCCACCAGCGCCGCCAGGGTGCGGGCGGTGTACGTGACCTCGAGGGACAGGTCCGCCAGCTCCTCGCCCATGGCCATCGCGGCGAGGGCCTCCGGGGTGTCCGTGCCATAACCCGGACCCTCGAAGCCCGCGACGGCGTCGAGGGCCACCGCCGGCATCGGACCCGGGGCGCCACCCGACCGCTGCAGCAGTCTCCACACCTTGCGGCAGAGGGCGAGGGTGCGGGCCGTGGTGGCCATACGCGGGGATACGACACGCACCGCCCGGACCCGGGTGTTCAGGCCGCCCAGGGCCAGGCCCAGCCCGATCCCCGCCGATGTGCCCGCCGAGCCCAGCGGGACGTAGACCTCCCCGGGCTCCGGGAGTTCGCCGGCCCGGACCTGGGCCGCCAGCTCCAGTCCGGCCTCGACGTAGCCCACCGTGCCCAGCGGCGAGGAGCCCCCCGGCGCCACCCAGTAGGGCGCCGTGCGGCTGAGTCCGGCCCTGGCCAGGGCGCCCGCAGCCACCGGTACGCTCAGCACCTCGCCGGGGGCGTGGTGCATCCGGGCGCCGATGGCGTTCAGGCGCAGCAGCGTGTCCCGGACGTGGTCCGAGGCGACCTCGTCGATCAGCACCACCCGGGCCGTAATCCCCGCCTCGCGGGCGGCCAGCGCGGTCGCCAGCCCGTGGTTGGTGCCCAGGTAGCCGATGGTGACCAGCGTGCGACGCCGCTTGCGCAGCGCATCCGCCACCAGGAACTCCAGCTTGCGGGCCTTGTTGCCGCCCACGGGCGGGCCGCCGCTGTCGTCCTTGAGCCACAGATCGTCGTGGCCGAGGTGGCTGCCCAGGGTCTCGAGGTGCCGGACCGGCGTCGGTCGGCGGACGAGCGGGAAGCGCGGCAACGCCCGTCGCAGATCCGGGAATCGCTGGAACAGGTGAAGCGGTGCATCGCGATCCGGGTCCATCCCGCCCTCCTCGGCGTCCCAATTCAGCGCCCCGGACGGTCAGGGCCTTCCGGGGTTCTCGGCAACCTCGTGTAGCAGCTGCTCGAGGGGTGCCAGCGCATCCCGCCAGCGGAATCTGTCCTCGGCGATCTCCCGCGCCCTCGCCGACAATCCGGCTCGGAGGCCGGGGTCGCCCAGCAGCCGGGCACACGCGCCCGCGAAGGAATCTGCGCCCCCGTCGGCGATCAGCACACCCTCCCCCTGGGCCAGGTCCAGGGCGGCCGCGGCCATGGGAGTCACCACCGCAGGGGTCCCGCAGGCCATGGACTCGATCACCTTGTTGGGCACCCCGGCGCCCAGCCGCATCGGGCACGCCGTGAGCCAGGCCCGGCGCAGGGCGGCGGCGGGGTCGTCGACGGGCCCGGTGACCTGGACACCGCGCTCGTCGTCCAGCCGCTGGACGGCGGCACCGGCCTCGATGCCCACCAGCCGGAGCTCCGCCCGGGGACGGCTCCGGCGCACCCGTGGCAGCACCTCGTGCGCCAGTCGCGACGCCATGTCCCGGTTGGCCACGGTGCGCAGATTGCCCAGGAACAGCATCCGGTCCGGACGTGGCTCGCCCCCCGGTGCGAACCGGTCCAGGTCGACGCCGTTGCCCGCGAGGGCGAACCGGCCCCCGTCGGTGCGGCGGCGCAGGTCGGCCAGATCGACGGGGCTGACCATCGTGATCCCCGCGGCCCGGCGGACCACGTCGGCCTCGAGCCGCTCCAGGCGGGGGATCTCCGTCCGGTAGAGCCAGCGCGTGCGGCGGTCCACGTGGGGCAGCGCCCGCCGGTAGTTCAGCGAGATCGCGTCCTGGACGTCCACCACCGAGGGCTGCTCCAGGTCCAGCACGTAGGGCGCCGTACGGACCAGCGAGGCCAGGCAGACGTCGTGGTGATCCCGAGGCAGGACGCGCAGGGCTCGCGCCATCCGCTCGCTGTGGAAATAGTGGACCTGCAGCGGCAATCGGGACGCACCCGCCGCCGCCGCGCAGCGGGCGAGCCGTGCCAGCCGCGGCAAGGGGAACAGCCGAACCGTGGCCGCCAGCTGTGACAGCTCCCGCCGGGCCGTGTCCAGGGACTCCCGCCCCTCGGCCAGGGCGAACAGGTGCACCTCGTGGCGCTGCGCCAGGTGGCGCAGCAGGGCGTTCAGACGCAGCCGATCCCCGCCGACCGGCGGATGGGGCAGCCGGGGGGCCACCATCAGAATGCGCACGGATCGCTACCCGGTCGAACGCTGCGTGGGGATTGTGGGGGACGGAGAACGGAGGGGTGGCGACGCCACCGGGTCACATCGACGAGACCTCGGTCGCGGTGGTCGGATCTGCCGTCAACATCAGGAACAGCACCAGCGCCAGCAGGCCGTTGGCGAACACCGCCCACAGGGCCATCACCAGGTACATGCTCCGGGTGCCGTGCTGTAACTTCTTGCCCTGGGTGATCCAGACGAACAGTCCCAGCAGCGTTCCGACCACTGGGACCCAGCCCATGCTCTGCATCAAGAAGTAGAAGGGGGCGAACTTCTCGAGGAACTTGCTACCCATGTCGGCCCTCCACGAGGTGGTGCGCGAACACCTACTCCGGCGGCGCGTAGTATTCCATATTCGCCGGTGGCCGAAAAGACCGGCGAGGGCGGTAAGAGCCCCAGCCAGGCAAAGGAATCGTCAACAACCACGTCGGCACCGGAGGAAACGGTATCGCCAGGCGGCGATTTGGCCTGTTCGTGGATCGAGCTAGCGGGTTTCCACCAGCGCGGACGCCGCCCGGCGCAGGGGACGAAGGCCGACCACGCCCTCGAAACGTCCGGTCTCGGCGCCGTCGGCACCGATCAACGCAAAGGTGGGGACACCCCGGAGCTGGAAGCGGGCGGCCAGGTGTTCGTTGCGCCGCTCGGAGAGGTTGATCAGGAGGAGTTCGTACCCCCCGCCCATGGCCTCGCCGCGGAGGCGCTCGACCGTCGGCCGCATCGTGCGACAGGCGGAGCACTCGTCGGTGTAGAACTCGACCAGCCGCGGTGCAGGGGTGGCCTGGCCCAGCAGCGGCTCGACGGCGGCCCCGTCGTCGGCATAGGCCGTGGCGGGCACCGAGGAATCGAGGGGCGGAGGCTCGTGGGGCCGCCGCAGCTCCTTGCCCCCGAACCACACCATCGCGGCGGCTCCCAGCAGGATCACGGTCAGCCCGTTCCGCCGTAACCACGAACCTCTCGAACGTGCTTCAGCCATCGTCCTCGCCTCCTGGCCCGGGGGGGTCCCCCGGCTCCTCGCTGCCCATGCTCCACCTGATCGGAGCCAGCGAGCAAGCGGATCGTTTCACGAAGATCCGGATCGGAGCCAGCGAGCAAGCGGATCGTTTCACGAAGATCCGGATCGGACCGAACCGTTTCACGCCCAGGACGGTGGAGCCACGGGGATCACGCTTGCAGGCGGGCACGCAGATCGGCGAGGTGGTGGATGAGCTCGTCCAGCCGCTTGTCCAGCGGATGCCGCTCGCCGTCACTGATCGCCTCGCCGGCCGGCGATTCCGGCGCCATCGCTTCGAGCAGGGTGCGCTGGAGCCGGCCGCGGAACTGGCCCCGTCATCACTCCGAGGGGCGCCAGCGGCGGCGGTCCGAACGACCGAAGGTGAGGAGGTGCTGGACACTGTGCGCAAGATGAACGAGCGTCGTGGGGTGATCACGAGACGGGCCATCGCTGCGCTCACGTTGATGCTCGCCCTGGCGGCGGCGGGTCCGGCGCGGGCCGCCCGGGTCGCCGACACGGGCTACTCCACGCTGGACCTGGGCGGCGACGTCAAGGCCTTCTTCTACGGCATCTACACCTACGAACACTTCCTGATGCCCGGGGATCCGACGGCGCAGGGCCACCTGGATCTGCGGCTCAAGTTCGATGGTGGTTACGAGAACTGGTTGCGCTATTCGTTCCATCACCAGGCCACCGCGTCGCTGGTGACCGGAACGTTCGACCTCGGCGGCGCCTTTGCGCCGACGGGCGGCGGGGCCGGGGTCCCCGAGGCCTTCAGCATGTCCTGGGAGCAGACCCGGACCGAGAGCTTCTCCGTCACCGGCCGGATGGACCGCGTCTGGATCGGCCTGAAGATCCCCCATGTCGACATCACCATCGGCCGGCAGCCGATCTCCTTTGGTACCACCTATTTCTTCAGTCCGATGGATCTGGTGGCGCCATTCTCGCCCACGGTGGTCGATCGGGAGTACAAACCCGGCGTCGACGCCGTTCGCGTCGACGGCTACTTCGGCACCTCGGGCAAGATCACGGCGGTCGCCGCCTACGCCGGGGACTGGGACCTCGACGGTCTGGTGATCGCCGGCCATGGCAGCGTCACCCTCGGCACCTACGACGTGGGATTGTTCGTCGGATCGATCCACCGCGAGACCGTCTTCGGGGTCGATTTTGTCGGTAACCTCGGCCCGGTGGGGTTCCGCGGCGAGGCGACCCTGACCCTGCGCAGGGACCACTTCGAGCGCAAGAAGCGGCCCTTCGTCCGCGCCGTGCTCAGCGCCGACGCCGCCTTGCCCGAGAACGTGCACGTCACCGGTGAGGTGTACTACCAGAGCTTCGGCGCCGCGGACCCCGAGGACTATCTGGCGCTGACAGCCACCGACCGCTTCGAGCGCGGCGAGGTCTGGGCGATGGGCCGCTGGTACGCCGCCCTCAGCGTCAGCTTCGAGTTGACGCCGCTGGTCACCGGCTCGGCGTTCGCAATGGCCAACCTGGGCGACGGGAGCTTCCTGCTCGGCCCGTCCCTGTCGTGGTCCATCGCCGGCAACGCCGACCTGGTCTTCGGGGGCAACGTCGGCCTGGGCAAGCGCCCCGACGAGATGGAGCTGGAAGACTTCTTCCACACCGACTTCACGCCCTTGAGCGAGGCCGAGATCCTCGACGCGATCCCCGTCCGCAGCGAGTTCGGGCTGATGCCCGCGATGGTCTACGCCCAGATGCGAGCGTATTTCTAGCCTTCCTGACCCTTCGGGGCGCCGTGTTATCTTCACGGCGCAGGAGTCTCGATGGCACACGGAGGTTCGATCTGGGGCGGCGCCGCCGCGCTGGCATTCGCCATCTCGGTGTGCGCCGCGGGTTGTCCCGGCAGCGCCGAGCCAACGCAGGAGGACGGCGCCTGCGATCAGACCGATCCGGAACTGCGTGACGTGTGTCGGCTCGCCGGTGTCTGGGATCTGGAGGAGCCGGGGACCGCGGCCTACGCCTCGCTCTGCAACGGCATGCACGCGCGATGGTACCGTGACATGTGCTGGCTCGCGGCCGCACAGTCACCGGGATCGATCGGTGCGGTCGAGATCCCCTCGAACGACCACGAAGGCGGGAAGTGGACTCCGGTCTCGCCCCGGCGCTGGGACCTGTGGACCTACTGCGAACAGATCCACGATCCCCTGTGGGTCGAAGACTGCAAGCTCTACCTCCTCGACCGGTTCGTCGGAGAGATCGACCCGCCGATCCGTCTCGATATCTGTTTCGACGAGATGCCCTCGCTGCAGGACGTCTGTGTGGCTCACTCCATCGACCGCTGGGCCGAGGGAATGGTCCGACAAAGTGAACCCGGGACACGCTCGGAGCTGACCTCGTGGTTCACCCGCGAGGAGCTGGAGGCCCAGCTGGCGGCAATGACGCCCCGGAGCGGGCGCCTCCCGACCCCGGTCCTGAGCCTCGGGCGGGCGCTGCTCGAGCGCGCGTACCCCGAAGACTGGACGGAGCGTTGCATCGGCTTGCCAGGCGCGCGCGCAGTCGACTGCCGCCCCACCCTCGATCTGCATCAGAAGGGGCTGATGGATCTCCAGGCAGCGGCGGAGATCGTCTGGCGCGGCGACGGGGAGGGGCGGTGGTGGTGAATCGAACTGCGAGGGCAATCCTGACCTGCGTCGTCGGTTCGCTGCTCGGCAGCGCCGTGTTGACGGCCTGCCGGGAAGAGGTCTGCGACGATCCCTGCCTGCGGGAGCGGGCTCTCGAGGCCTTCCGCACCGACTACGATGCCGGCCTGGCCCACCTGCGGAGTATCCAGGATCCGGTGGTCGCCCAGGCCACGGTGATGGACCTGGTCCGCGAGGTCGACATCAAGTTGCAGACCCCGGCCCAGATCGACGAGATCTGCGCGGAGACCGGCAGCCGGGCGCTGAGGCAGCTGTGCACCTCACGCTACGCTTCCCAGCATCTCAACCACCCGGCAGGCCAGGACCACAACGCGAGGATCGCGAAGCCGGGGACACCCGCCAGCCAGATCTCCGCGACTCCCTGACCGCCCTCGCCTCCTCTCAGAGATCACCGGTCGCGACTCACTCCCGATCCAGATCCCCCACGTCCTCCACCAGCTCGATCTCCCAGAACCCGGTCAGGTTCGAGGCGTACTTGAGCGCCCCCTCGCCCTCGTCGGCCTTCCAGGCCTGGTAGGCGATGTGGATCTCGCCGTGCAGATCCACGGCGATCGACGAGTACCGCCCCACGTCTCCGGCGATGTCGATCGGGGTGACCTCCCAGCTGCCACTGGCGTTGGTGGCGTGACGCAGGTCGCCCTCGTCGTCTGCGTAGTAGCTGAGGTGGACGGCGCCGTCGGATCCCACGTCGATCCCGGTGCACCAGCCGCCGGGGCGGCCGTCATCGTCGACCAGCGCGGTGGACCAGTCGCCGGTGGTGCCGTGGGCGTATCGGATCGCATCCCCGGTGGCGTCACGGTAGGCCACGTGGAGCTGGTCGTCGGAGTCGAGCGCCAGCGACGCGTGGCGACCGACGTCGCCGTCGTCGTCCACGACCTCCACGGTCCAGCCGTCCCCGTCCCGGGCGGCGTGCCGCAGAACGGCGTCCCCGGCGTCGTAGTAGACGATGTGGACGGTGCCCGCGCTGTCCACCGCCAGGGCGTGATCCCCGTACCCGGAGCCGAGGGCGTCCACGACCTCGATGGTCCACCCCTCCTCGCCAGGTCGGGCGTAGAGCAGATCCTCGCCGTCGAAGTAGCTCAGGTGGATCTCGTCGGCCGGGCCGACGTCGAGGGAGGTGACCCCGGCCACGTCGCGGAGCTTGGTGGCCGGATCGACGGTCTCCGTGGACCAGGACAGATTGTCGCGGAAGGCGTACGCGGGCGCGCCGTCGCGGAAAAAGCTCACGTGCAGGTCGTCCTCGCCATCGAGGACCACGACGGTCTGGGCCCCCCGATCGCCGTCCGTGTCGACCTCGCCGGTGGCCCACTGGGCGCCGCCGTTGGTGGCGTAGCGCAGCTGTCCCACGGTGGTGGCAGGATCGTCGTGGTGCCAGAACAGGGTGTAGTGGACGATGTGGGCGGCGTTGTGGACATCGGTGTCGATGGCGGTGAAGCGCCCCGGACCGCCGGAATCGACCTCGATCTCGGTGCTGTCGTCGTCGTCGCTCGTGTCGTCGTCGTCACCCTGGTGGTTGGAGCCGAAATCGTCGGCGGGACGGCACGCCGGCCAGCCGGCAAAGGCCAGCAGGGCGATCAACACGACGGTCGCCTTGCCTCCCTCCATTCCCAATCCTCCCTGGGCGCGGGCCCCCGTGGAATTCATCGGACTTTCTCGCCCCCTCTTGACCCGCTCCTACCTCGATCCTCGCCGTGTTCCCGCGCGCGGGCAAGCTCGTCCCCCCTGGTCGCGGACAAGGAGTGTAGGATTTGCCATCAATCGACCTGCATCGGGGAGTCGATCGATGAGGCCCGAGGACAAGGAACGAATCCAGGTCGAGGTGGTCAGCCGGGTGGTGGAACAACACGTCCAGCGCGCGCGCACGGCGCCGACGGGTTATCTGGAGCACCTGGTCAACGACACGCTGTACCACGAGCGGCTGCGGCTCGATCGGGAGAATCCGGACCACCCGCGGATCAAGGCCGACAAGGCCGTCTACGGTCCGATGCGCTCGCGGCTGCGGCACGCATCGCCCAGCGACCTGCAGTCCATGCTCCAGACCCTGTCCCGCCACCTCGTCGACGAGGTCACAGGCCACTTCGACCCCCGGATCTACCGGGTGGCGACCCGGGTGGTACCTCCGGGCCTCTCGTTGCTGCTCAACGCCATGAGCCCCACCCGGTTGGCCTCCCTGCGCGACCTGACGGCCACGGTCGCCGACCACGTGGAGCTGCGCGGCGAGATCGAGCAGATCGAGAAGCTGTCCAGGCGGGGCACCCTGATCGTGGTACCGACCCACTCGTCCAACCTCGACAGCATCCTGCTGGGGTACGCGTGGCATCTCATTGGCATGCCCGCGCTGTGTTACGGCGCGGGTCTCAACCTGTTCCACAACAAGATGCTCTCGTTCTTCATGCACAACCTGGGCGCCTACAAGGTGGACCGCAAGAAGAAGGCGCCCCTGTACAAGGACATCCTCAAGCAGTACGCCACCTGCTCCATCGAGATGGGCTACCACAACCTGTTCTTCCCCGGCGGGACCCGCAGCCGCAGCGGCGCGGTGGAGGGCAACCTCAAGAAGGGATTGCTCGGGACCTCGGTGGCGGCCTACGTGAACAACCTGCGCAACCGCAACCCCAAGCCGGACATCTTCATCATCCCGACCACCCTGTCGTACAAGCTGGTGCTCGAGGCCGAGACCCTCATCGACGACCACCTCAAGGCGGTGGGCAAGAGCCGCTACATCATCGAGGACGACGAGTTCAGCAAACCCCGGCGGATCCTGGACTTCTTCCGGGATCTGATCGCCCTCGATGGCAAGATCGGCGTCACCTTCTCTCCTCCGCTCGACGTGTTCGGCAACCGGGTCGACGGGGAGGGAAACAGCATGGATCCCCGCGGGCGGCCGGTCGATCCCAGGCGCTACGTGCTGCGCGACGGCGAGCCGGTGCACGACGCCGGCCGCGACGCCCAGTACACCCGCGACCTGGAGCCGGAGCTAGTCGACGCGTTCCACCGGGACAGCGTCCTGATGTCGACCAACGTGGTGGGCCACGCCCTGTTCCGGATGCTGCAGATCCACAACCCGGGCATGGACATGTACCGCCTGCTGCGCACCGGGGGCGCCGCGCCGTCGTTCCCGATGGCCGACCTGCACAAGGAGACCGGCCGGGTGATCGACGCGCTGAAGGAGTGCCGCACCCCGCCGCGCTTCGGCGACGAGTTGCAGGCAGGCGACGTGCAGGGCATCGTCGCCGACGCGCTCAAGCACTTCGCCATCTACCACGACCAGCCCGCCGCGGAGCGCCGCGGAGACCGAGTGTTCCACATGGACCGCCGGCTGCTGCTGTACTACGGAAATCGGCTACGGGGTTATGACCTGGGCCGCGCGCTGGCCACGTGAGGGAGACCATGACGGACACCGTATCGGTCATCGGAGCCGGCAGCTGGGGGACCACCCTGGCCAAGATCCTCGGAGACAACGGCCGGCACGTCCTGCTCTGGAGCCGCAACGCCGACCAGTGCCGGGCGATCAACGGCGACCACCGCAACGAGCGATACCTGCCGGGATTCGAGCTGCCGAAGAAGATCGAAGCCACCACCGACCTGCAGCGGGCCTGCGAGAGCGCCCGGCTGATCCTGCTGGTGGTGCCCTCGCACGGGCTTCGCAAGGTGGCCTTCCAGATGGGTGACTTCCTGGGCGGCGACCAGATGATCGTCCACGCCACCAAGGGGATCGAGATCGAGACCGGCAAGCGCATGAGCCAGGTCATCCGCGAGGAGACCTGTATTCGCAAGGTGGGCGTGCTGGCGGGACCCAACCTGGCCCGCGAGTTGGCGGCCCGCAAGCCGGCCGGGACGCTGATTGCGTCGCCCTTCGACGAGGTCTTCCTGGCCGCCCAGGAGGCGTTCCACAACAACTACTTCCGGGCCTACGCCGGCCACGACGTGGTGGGTGCCGAGGTGGGGGGGGCGTTCAAGAACATCATCGCCGTCGCCGCGGGCCTCGTCGACGGCCTTGAGCTGGGAGACAACACCAAGGCGCTGCTGCTGACCCGCGGTCTCAACGAGATGGCCCGCCTCGGCGACACCATGGGCGCCCAGGTGATGACCTTCGGCGGCATGGCCGGGATCGGCGACCTGATGTGCACCTGTGCTTCGACCCTGTCCCGCAACCACCAGGTGGGCGAGCGGCTCGCCACCGGCCAGCGACGGGCCCAGATCCAGAAGGAGATGCACATGGTCGCCGAGGGGGTGAAGACCACCAAGGCGATCCACCTTTATTCCCAGTACAAGGGGCTCGACCTGCCCATCGCCGAGGCGGTCTACCAGCTGCTGTACAGCCGGCGGTCGGTCAAGCGGGTGATCGAGGAGCTGATGGCCCGGCCCGCCGCCGACGAGTTCGGGGAGCTGGTCATTTGAGCTTCCCGGTCGATCGGAGTGACAACCGGGTTTTTGCGGACGACTGGGCCGGCACGGTCGTGATCTGCGACATCGACCGGACCTACCTCAACACCCGCTTCTCGTCGCTCAAGGGCATGGCGCGCATCCCGCTCGAGTTCGCCGTCGACAAGCGGGACATCCCCGGCATGGTGCCCTTGCTCCAGGAGCTGCGGCGGGGCCCGGGGCCCGAGAGTCGATTCACCCCGCTGTACTTCCTGTCAGCCAGCCCTCCGCAGATGCGCGGGGTGCTCGAGCGCAAGATGTTGATGGACGGCATCGAGCACGACGGCACCACCTTCAAGGACTGGCCTGCCGTCCTGCGCTCCGGGCGGCTGAGGCGGCTCAAGGAACAGCTGGGCTTCAAGCTGACCGCCCTGCTCCACGGGCGGATGGCTCTGCCCCGCGGTGCCGAGGAGGTGTTGATCGGCGACGACCTGGAGAGCGATCCGCTGGCCTTCGCCCTGTACGCCGACATCCTGGCCGGCCGGGTGCCGGTCGACGGCCTGCCCCAGCTGCTGATCCGGCTCGGAGTGGGACGCCAGGACGCCTGGGGGGTGGCGGATCTGAAGAAGATGCTGCCGGACGTCGACGGGGTGCGGCGAGCCTACATCCGCCTCGAACGTAACGACGACCCCGGAGCGCTGCACACGTTCTTCCCCGGCATCCTGCCCTGCCGAGACGCGTTCCAGATGTCGCTGTCGATGCTCGCCGAGGGGTTGATGTCGAGATCCGGCGTGGTGCGGGTGGGTCGCGGGCTGGCGGACCGGGGCGCGATGGCCGCCGATCTGGCCACCCGGCTCTCCGAGGCGGTCAAACAAGGTTTCCTGGGTCCGGAGCAAGCGGTCGAACTGGGACCGATCCTCGAGGACGCGGATCTCCTCGATCCCGCCCCCCCGGTCCCCGAGCCCGACCCCCTGTGGACCCAGCGCCCCTCCGCCGACCGCCGCTGGGTTCCCGAACAGATCCTCGCCGAATGAGGAAAGCTCCTCAGCTGCTGACCGCCCTGAGTCACAGATATCTCGTCAGCCGCGCCCGGAAGCGGGTGTAGACGAACGAGACCGCGATCAGGACCAGCCCCAGCACCACGAACGACAGGATGCGCGGGATGCCGGTCAGGCCCCGCAGGTCGTAGACGAACAGCTTGAGGATGCAGCCCGACAGCAGGGCCAGGCCCGCCACGCGGGCCGTCCGCTCGCGGAGCCCGAAGCCCAGGGCGACGAGCACCATCCCCTCGATGCTGAGCCAGATGGTGAGCGCCGTGCCCTCGGCGTGGACCGCGATCGTGCCGGTGAGCAACGCCGCGAAGCCGGCCAGCCACGCCAGTCGAGGCAGGGAGAGCAGCAGGGACTGGTCTCCCTCGCCGAGCATCAGCTCGCGCACCCGCTGGACTCCGTAGCCCGCCAGCAGCGCCGCGCAACACAACGGCAGCGCCAGCCCCTCCACGGGGACCGCGGTAGCCGCGTCCCACAGCCAGACATCCACGACCAGGGCGTAGATCACCGCGGTGGCCGCGGTGGCCAGCGCCGGCCAGCGCCAGCGCTCGTTGCCGGTCAGCAGGTGGGCTCCCAGCAGCGCCAGCGCCAGGGCCGCCCAACCGGTCGGCACCCACTGGGCGGTCAGCTCGTTGAACAGCAGCCAGCCCGCGCTGATGGTGCCCAGCCAGATCACACACACCCGCGCCACACCCGTGGCGAGGGCGTCCCCCGCCCGCTCGCCGGCCCTCTTGAGCAGCCTGTAGAGCAGATCCAGCTGGAGCAGGAAGGCGGCCACCAGGCCCATCCGCAGGCCGGCGGGGTCGGCGGGGTCCGAACCGCCGAGGTTGACGATCCACAGGTGTACGGCGCCCGCCACTCCCAGGGCTGTGCCGAAGGCGCCCCATACCCGGGAGCGGCGGGCGATGCTCACCCCCAGATAGGCCAGGCCCATGCCGGCCCAGGCCAGCGCCACCCACTCGTCGCGGCCCGCGAGGGCTGCCTCGTCGCGAATCAGCCAGCCCACCGCCAGGGTCGGAATCGCCAGCAGCCCCACCGCGAGCGCACCAAGCAGCCGGCGCCGGGTGCCGCTGGCCGAGGTGGCCTCGTCGGACCGCATCCGGCCCACCAGCAACACCGCGCCGTAGAGCAGCGCCGAGGTCGCGGCCACGGACAGCACCCGCGCTGGTAGCGCCAGCGAGGTGCCGGCCAGATCCCAGCTGATCGCGGCCAGGGCCGCACTGGCAGCGAGGGCCAGCCCGGCTCCCTCGGCCAGCAGCTCGGGGAGGCCGAATCGGCGGGCCAGTTCCAGGTGCGCGAGCACCGTGAGCGCCAGGGTCGGCGCGATCCAGGGATCGGGCACGTCGTTCCAGATCAACGCCACCAACGCCACGCCCCCCAGCGCGGAGTACAGCACCGCCAGCGCTCGTTCCCCGGCCGACAGGGGTTGATCGGGGTTCGAGCCCGATCGTCCGACAAGCAGGGCATAGGCGCCGTACAGCAGCGCCAGGGTCAGGCCGATGCTCGCCGGCCTGATCGCGCTGGCGACCTCCGGAGGCGGCGCCAGGTTGAGGGCGCACATCACCACCACCGCAGCGGGCCCGAGCAGCGCCGCCTCGACCTTCAGATCGGTGAAGGACCGCTGGCGGCCCAGCAGCGCCCACAGAGCCGCGATGGCCACCAGCGCCGGGGCGATCCACATCCGCGGCACCTCCCAGAAGATGGGCGGCAGCAGCGCCAGGGTTCCGACGGCGGCCAGGGCGTAGGCCGCAGCGGGGCGCTCCCCGCGGATCAACACCGTCCGCCACGGTCCCCTCGACAACGCGCTGTTGGCCAGGCACAGGACCGCGGCAGCCAGCACGACCGGAGTGCGGAACGGCACCAGCGCCCAGCGCGGATCCGTGGGTAACAAGCCCAGGTCAGCGACGGCGATCCCGCCGAGGATCACGGTCAGCGCGGCATGGGCCACCGCCCGGAAGCTGAACTCCCGAAGCACCACGCCAGCGATCAACATCAGCTGGGTGACCGCCAGCAGCCAGATCGGCACCCAGCCGGCGCCCATGCCGAGCTTCAGCGGTACCGCGGCGCCCACTCCGACCATCGCCACCATCGGAGCCAGCCTGAACAGCAGGTCGCGTCCATGCCGGGAGAGGCGCCAGGCGGCGATCAGGTATGCGATCCCCAGGCCCGCCGCGACCAGCCAGGTGTGGTCGGGGTACACCCGGTGCACGGCGTACATCAGCAGGCCAGCGCCACCGGCCAGGTTGCCCAGGAACGCGAGTACCAGCCAGCCATCGCCAGGTCCTTGCCGCCGCTCCACGATGGCGACCGTCAACGCCAGCCAGGTGGCGACCAGGCTGGCGAGCACCGCTGGCAGCGCAACGATCCGTTCTGCGTGCGACCAGATCTCGAGCTGGGGCAACAACCACATCCCCAGGGTGAACCAGCTGGCGAGACCGCCGAGGGCCAGCAGCCGAACCCACCCCTTCCGCCACGAGATCACCGCCAGCGCGCCGGCGCCGATCGCGGCGCCCAGCAGGTTGAAGCTGGCCAGATGCAGCAGGGCGGCGATGCCCAGGGTCAGGTGGATCAGCAGGAACGCGAAGACGGTGGTCCACTCGTTGCGATAACGGAAGCTGAAGGCCACCGCCGCTGCCGCCGCGACCATCAGCGCTCCGGTGGCGACCATCGGTGACTCGATGACCCGCGCGGCGGCGATGAAGTGGGTCGCGAAGGTGACGAAATAGATCGCCGCCCAGCCGCCGGACAGCAGCGCTCGACCGAAGGTCCGGTACAGCTCCCGTCGCTCGGCCAGCAGACCGATGGCCAGCATCGCTCCGGCCGCGCCGTACCCGCAGACCACCTTGCCCACCGCCCCGAGCTGGGCCAGCGTGAACGCCAGGAACAGCGCCAGACCGATCACCACGATGACCACTCCGGCCTTGAGGAACAGCTGGCGTCCGAGGAGATCTTCGAGGTTGCGGCCCCTGGTCACTGCCCCTTCGTTCGCCTTGCCCTTGCCAGTGCCCTCGACCTCGCCCTCCCCCACGGCCGGGGCGGGGGGCGAGAACAGAGCCTTCGCCTGCTCCGCCCTGGACGGAAGCCGGGCGGTCGATGGGACGGGAGGCCTGGGCCGGGCGACGGCGGGCGGCCTGGGAGGGGCCGGGACCGAGGCCGAGGCCGAGGCCGAGTCCAAGGCCGGGACCGGGATCGGAGCCGCCGCCGGCCCCGCGTGTGCGAGGCGCCACTTCAGCCCCTCGATGTCCTGCCGCGCCGCGAACAACATCCCCTCCAGCCCGCGGATCTCCCGCTCGAGGGGTCCCACCCGGGCGGCCTTGATCAGCGCGACGACCGACAGCAACAGGGGTAGCGCCGCCATCGTGACGGCGATCATCAGAACCATGGCGATGACGAGTTCTTCGAGGCCGGACACGTCGACCTCCAACCGCAGGTGGCCCCGTCCCCGGTGGCCTGCGGATCCCATCCGGAGACCTCACCAGAGTCGCCGGCTCCCGCGGCAACCAGATGGTCGGCGGGTGGAACTGCGTTGATTCCCGCGTGAACCCGGTGTGAACCCCCGGCTTGTCATCCGGGCGGCGGCGGACGGTGAACCGGTGTTGATCAATGTGCGGATCGGTGCCGCCGACTTCCGCAAGGGCTCGATCTCAGTGTGATCGGCCGCGGCGGTTGCTGCGGCCCGGTTCAGAGCAGCAGGATCCCGTCGAGATCCCTGGAGCGATCCCCGATAGCGTGACGGTCTGCCAGCTCCATGGCCGCCGCGACGAACAACGTCGTCTGGATCGTCACGTTCTCGCCCACCTCGGGGACCATCAACTCCGCTGTGTCGGGCCACGGCACGGAGGCACCCACAAGATTGTCGGGGAACTCCGCCTCGTCCATACCTGTCACAAGGGCCAGGTAGGACGCGTCGGGGTTGAGGCGGACGAACTCGTGGCCCGCCTCCAGCCAGCCATGTACGTGGGCCCGGGTGTGGGGGTAGTCCTCGAGCTGCGAGCCGTGATCGTCGACGGCGTTGGAGTGGATCACCATCAGATCCGGGAACGCATCGTGGACTTCCGCCAGCACCGACGAGCCGTCTCGGAGGGCCCAGTAGGCATTCGACTCGCTCGGGGTCGCCAGCCAGGGCGGCGCCGCCGCCTCGCCGAAGACGGACGCGCCTTCGCTGAAGAGCAGGTACGTCAACTCGGTGGAGTAGTGGAGCCGGGACTCGCCGTCGGCATCGGGCCCCGTATGGCCCACGCACATCGATTCCTCGGGTAGATCAGCCTGTGCGTTGTGATCGAGATCCAGGTAGAACTGCCCCGCATAGAAGTCCGGCTCATCCGACCAGTCGTTGGCCACCGTGGTCAGCTCCGGGTCGAAGCGCAACACGAGCGTGTAGTCCTCGACCGGACACGCGGTGAGTGAGCAGGTACCCGGCTCGTAGTAGGGGAAGCTGTTCAGCTCGGCGGTCACGAACTGATCGCCCAGGGGGGGCTCGTAGGCCACGAACCAGCGGACGGGTGGCAGCTCGGCGCCGCCCCGGGCCAGGACCTGCAGGGACATGTTGCCGCCGTGGGACGAGCCGAAGATGCCCAGGTTGTCCACCCAGGCCTCCGGGAACCGGTCGGTCAGCAGGAGGCCCTCCGAGTCCGCCAGCTCGCCACTGGCGTAGCGCAGGACATCCTGGGCCGCGAGGATGCTGTCTTCGCCGCGGAAATCGTAGGTCCCGCCGCTGAACTCCTCGCCGTATGCGCGCCCCCCTGGAAAGGTGAACGCGACCACGATCATCCCGAATCGCCCGACGGTGGCGACCCACTCCGGCGGCGGCAGCGCCCCAGGATCGATGCCACCGGGGATCCGCAGCACGACCGGCGGTCCCTCGTCGTGCCGTACGGAACCCTCCAGCGGAGGGTAGATCCGCACCACGAGCCCCTCTTCGCCCGCCGCCTCGCAGGGGAGCCGGACCGTGGACACCATGTCAGCAGGTGACGGATCGACGGGGAGCGGTTCGAGCACCGGGACATCGGAGGGATCGCACGCCGTACAGAGAGCCAGCGCCACGGCCACGAGGCCGGCGATCGAGACACGGTGGACGGGTGAGTAGCGAAGCATCGGATGTTCCCGACGCCATTGTGGATCAGGTCAACCCACCGGCCAAGTGGTTCCGTTCAGTCCAGGTAGCCCAGCATCCGCATCCGCTCGACCAGGGGGTCCTCGTCGTCGGCCGGTGGCGCATCGACCGTGGCCGGTTCCGCGTCGAACTCGCCCTCGGCCGCCCCCTCCCGGAACCGCGGGAACAGCGATGTCGGCAACACGCCCGCGGGCCCCACCGAGCGGTGCCATTCCCCCTCGAGCTGGTCCCAGATCCGGTCGGCGTCCGCCCGGGCGGTCTCCAGCTCCTCTCCCCCTTCCCGGTGGGGGCGCACCTCCCGGGTCCCGTCCACGCCGTCGAAGACGTACCAGGCGCGATCCGTTCGCAGGCCGAAGGCTCGCCACATCTGGCGGGCTTCCGCCGGGTAGGTGTGCGGCTGGTGGGTATTGTGGCTGGAGACCACCATCGCCTCGCTCGACGGCGCCGGCTCGCCGGCCCGCACCGCAGGCGCCAGCGAGACCCCATCGATGGTCAACCCACGCCCGTCGGGTGTGATCCCCCGATCCACCCCGTGGGGCCCTCCGGGCGCGGGCAGCTGCCCGGGCCATGGGATGCCTGCGAGATCGGCCACGGTGGGACCGATGTCCACTCCACGCGCCACCCCGCCCAGCCCGGAGGCCACCGGGATCGCACCCCCGTGGCCTCGCCCCCACAGCAGCAGGGGCACGCAGGCCGTACCGTCGGCCAACCAGCGGCCGTGCAGGTCGTAGATGTGCTCCACGCGCCGCCCCGGGGCCAGGCACTCTCCCCAGTTCTCGCCGTGATCCCCGGTGAGCAGCAGCAACACGTCCTCGCCCCCGGACGCCGCGGCGTCCAGGTAGCGCCCCAGCAGTTCGGCGGAGAAGTGCGCCAGCGCGCGGTGGTAGAGCCCGCGGAACTTGATGGCCAGCGGATCCGGGCGGCGGGCCAGCGAATCGAGGATCGCGTCGCAGGTTCGCAGCCAGCCGTCGCGGGGGAGCTTGCGGGCCAGGTAGGGCAGGTGCGTCCACCAGTGGTGGATGATCACCAGCCGGTCGCGCCCCCGGGGCCCGCGCAGGGCGTCCAGCACCTGTTCGGGATCCTGGCTGTCCCCCGGCAGGCCACGCCCGGGGCAGGTGGCCATCGACCAACGGGGGTTGAAGCTCAGCGTGCGGACCTCGAAACCCGCGGAGGCGAACGCCGACATCAGCGTCGGCCGCCGCTCGGGGAAGGGGTGCCGCCAGCGGCAGATCCCGAGCCGGTGGGGGTAGCTGCCGGTGACCATCGACAGCAGCGAGGGCACGGTCCAGCTGCCGGAGACGACCGTGCGCTCGAACCAGGTCCCCTCCCCCGCCACCTGATCGAGCAACGGCGTGGCCGCCGGGCCGCCGGTATAACCGGGGGCGTCCCCCCGCAGGCTGTCCACGACCAGTACGACCACCATCATCGGTCCGGCACCTCCACCCCCTGGGCGCGGAGCTCCGCCGTGGCCGCCGGGGCCCAGCCACGGTTGGCCAGCGGGCTGGCGGGACTCGGGTGCAGGATCCGCCCGATGGGCACGCCGTCGAGCACCTCCCGCGCCCGGCGCTCGGCATAGGCACCAACGCCGATCACCCGGCCCGGTTCCAGCACGCGCACCGTGTCACGAAGCGCGCGGTCACAGGCATCCATCAGTGGCCCGCGCTCCTTCGCCGGGAGCTTGTCGGGAGTCCGATTGCGGCCCGAGTCTTCCATGAAGCAGAGGGGGCAGTGGTTGGCCACGAAGAACTGGTCGAAGAACCGGTCGGGGGTCCCGAAGGTGTCGCGGGCCCAACCCCACAACCGCGCGCCGCTGACCTCGCTCCGGGTCAGGACCATGCCCAGGATCGGCCGCCGGGGGTGTTCCACCGCGGGTTTCCCCACCGCCTCGCGGATGCCCAGCCAGCCGGTGACCATCCCCACGTCGCCGAAGGGCACACCGGTCTGGGCCATGCCGAAGGGCCCGGGGTTCATCCCCAGGAGCATCGCGGCGGGGCGGCGGCGGGCGTAACGCGCCAGGTATGCCGAATGGGGCGCGGCCGCGTACTCGAGGGGGTTGTAGACGTGGGTCACCGGCGAGGTGAACCGCAGGGGCCGCAGGTCGGCCACCAGCCGGTCGGTGATCCGCTGGAGCTCGGCGGCGATGGCACCTGCGGTCATGGCGTGGTCTCCCGGGATCAGGACCGGCGGCGGTGGGCGAGCCCGCACAGGGCGACGACCAGGAGCACGGAGCCGGCCAGCGGGGCCCGCGGGGCGGTGCGGCAGGCGCAACCGAAACCCAGGGGCTCGCCGGGGCCGGGCTCGGCGGCGGCGTCGTCGACCACGTCGTCGTCGCCCGTGTCGTCGTCGCTGGCATCGTCGTCCGCCGTGTCATCGTCACCGGTCTCGTCGTCGTCGCCAGCATCGTCGTCGCCTCCCCCGCAGAGGGGGTCGGCGGCATCGGTCAGCCCGTCGCAGTTGTTGTCGGAGCCGTCGTCGCAGTCCTCACCCGCCCCCGGGTGGGTGTCCGCATCGTTGTCGTTGCAGTCCGGATCCCCCGTGCCACCGTCGTAGCCGTCGCCGTCCACGTCCGTCAGATCGCTGCCGTCGCAGTCCTGATCGACCCCGTCGTAGGGGGTGTCGGCGGCCCCCGGGTTGGCGCTGGCGTGCTCGTCGTCACAGTCCAGCAGCTCCGGAGGCAGGTATTGCTGGCAGTCCGGATCGGATCCGTCGGGGTACCCGTCCCCATCCCCATCGAAGCCGTTGTCGGCGTGGCCGTCACAGTCGTTGTCGACGCCGTCGCAGTGCTCCACCGCGTCCGGGTTGATGTTTGGATCGTTGTCGTCGCAGTCCGCGGGTTCGGTGTAGGTGTCGCCGTCGGCGTCGTCGCAGTCGTAGGGGGGGCTGTTGTTCGGCGCGTAGAGCCCGGCCGTGCCGCACTTGTAGGCGCCCAGGTACTGGTTCCAGCCGCAGTCGGGATCCGCGTTGCACGACAGCCGGCAGGTGTAGCCGTTCTCGCACCAATACAGGACGTTGCCGCCCGAGCAGCACCCCTCGGCGGTGTACGTGCCGCAGCCCAACCCCATGGTCGTGCCCTCGGAGCACTGGGCGCGGGCCTCCAGCGTCGTCGCAGCGGCGACGAGCAGTGCGACGGCCACGATGGCCAGGACAGCGGGGTTGCCACGGCGCACGGATTCGACCTCGCTCCCTTCCTATTATGGCCCACCACCCTTGTCCAGCCCGAGAGGTTGTCGTGCAATGGGCCGAAAGGGGTTCGCCATGCACCAGCCGAGCTTCCGGTCCGCCTCGTTGCTCGCCGCCGCTCTGACCGTCACCCTCGCCGCCGGGTTCGCCTCTGCCGATCCGCCATCCACGGCGCCCCACCGGGTCAGCGCAGGAGCGACCCCCACCCACGCCCTGCAGGACGGCAAGCTGCGGGTCCAGGTGTTGCTCGACCGGGACAGCGTCGGCGCCACGGACGCCGCACTGTCGTTGCTGACGGCCCATGCGGGCGCGGCGGCCCCGGACCACACCCACGAGGGTGCCGAGCTGATCTACGTGCTGGAGGGACGGGCCAGCATGACCATCGGCGAACAGCTCCTCGAGCTGGCGCCGGGTGACGCGGTTCACATCCCGGCGGGCGCCCACCACACCTTCACGGTCCCCGACGGCGCACCGCCGCTCAAGGTGTTGCAAGTCTACGTCCCGGGCGGGCCCGAGCAACGATTCAAAGGTGGTGAGCTGATCGAGGTGGAACCCGCCGAGTGAGCCGAGGGGCCGTGCGCTCAGGCGGCGAGGCGGCCGCTGAGGACCTCGTAGTTGCGCCGCAGCTCGATGAAGGCCCCTGTGTCCGGACGGATGGCCCCGACCGCGGAAGCGCCGACGTCCGGGTGCAGCCGCCGGGCGAGGCGGCGGTACGCGCCCTTGAGTGCGCGGGCGTTCGAGCCCGGGTGGAGCTGGACCTCCCCCAGATCGTGGAAGAAGCCCATCGCGGCGCGCTGGGCGTGGGTCAGACCGGCGAAGGCGTCGGGCCGCGGCGCGGGATCGACCGGGGGTGAGGTGCGCCCCGGGTCCGCAGCCGCGCCCTCGTACAGGGACGCGGCGCCCAGATCGGCCCAGCGGCTCGCGTCCAGGGCGGCGGTGCTCAGCCAGTCCCAGGTGGGTCCGGCGGCCTCGTCCAGGGGCGGCCGGCGGGTCTCGTGCGACGGCCGGGGGGCACCGTCGCCGATGCGCTGTTCGAGCATCTCGGCGAAGCAGTTCCCGGCGGCGGTGGCGGCGTTTCGACCCATGGACTGGATATCGGCCGAAATGGCGGATGGTTGAGCCCGTGTTATCGTGCCGAGCATGAGCAACGGGCAGCGCAGTCGCGGGGGCATGGGCGGGCACGCGCGGAACACGCGCTGGGCGCTGGCCGCGGCGCTGCTCCTGGTCGGCGGCGCCGTCCACGCGTCGCCCCCCGTCCGCTCACCCCAGCCACCCCCGCCGAGGCAGAACACCATGACCGCGCCACCGCACTCTCGCTTCGACCTCTCCGGCACCCAGCTCACCGACGCGGGGCTCGTGCTCTGGCTGGCCCAGCAGCCCGATCCGTCCCAGCCGGTCCTGCTGACCCTGGACAGCAACCAGCTGACCCGGGCGAGGATCGACGCGCTGGCGGCGGCTTCGCTGCACTTTCTGACCGCGCTGTCCGCGTCCCACAACCCCATCGGGGACGAGGGCCTGCGGGTCATCGCCACAGGCACCCTGTTCGAGTCCGTCGAGAACCTCGCGCTGGCGGACACCGGGATCACCGCCGCCGGGGCGCAGGTCGTCATCGGCCCGGACTCGGTCTACGGCCTGTCGTCCCTGGATCTGAGCGGCAATCCCCTCGGAGACGCGGGTGTCGAGGCCATCGCGGCCAGCCCCTATGGCTCCTACCTGCGCACCCTGAACCTCAACGAGGTCGGCGCCACCGACCGCGCGGCGCGGGCCCTGGCCAGCAGCCCGCACCTGGCCGATCTGGGCTATCTGGAGTTCAAGGGGAACACCTTGACCGACGATGGCCTCGCCGCCCTGCGCGCCAGCCCCCACCTGGCCAGCTGCACCATCGAGACCGGGGAGGCGCCGCCGGCTCAGTAGATCCGCTGGGTGCGGTAGTGCTGCTTCATCTCGGTGATCGCGTCGCGCTGCTCGATCACCGACTTCAGCTTCTCGACCAGGTGCTCGCCGTAGAGGTTGGATTCGTCGAGCTCGATGCCGCGGGCCAGGCTGCGGATGGCCTCTTCGACCCGCCACAGAGCCGAGTGGCTCCAGCCCAGGCTCAGGTGGACCCGGGGATCCTCGGGGTTGATCCGGCAAGCCCGCTCGAAGGCCTCGTGGGCCTGGTCGTAGCGCTCGAGCGCGTACAGCGCGTCGCCGTACTCACACCACAGCCCCGCCGAGGCGGCCGGGCAGATCTCCAGCCCCTTCATGGCCAGTTTCAGCCCCCGGGACGGGTTCTTGGCGGCAAAGGTGGCCGCGCTCGCCCCCTGGCCCAGCACCAGCCAGTTGAACGGGAAACGTTCGCTCGCCTCCTCGAAGCGCGTCAGGATCGCGTCGCCCTCCAGCTTCTCGTCGAAGGACGAGAGGCCGTTGATGGTGTCCCAGTAGGCGGCGTGGGCGGCGCCCGTCGAACTTCGCGGCGAACGCCTCCTCGGCGGCCGGCAGCGCGCGGCGTGACACCAACCGGGACAGGATGGGGGATTTTTCGTCCCCGGGCGGGGCCACCACCCGGCCCGGCACGTCCCGGCAGCCCTCGACGAAGTGTTCCACCAACGGGAAGTTGAGGCCGATGGCCGTCGAGCCGGAGAAGTACTGGAAGTTGCCGATGTCCGACGACGCCTGCAGCGTCCTCCAGCCGTAGTCGCTGTGGATCATGAAGCCGTCGTCCAGCAGCAGATCCAGCGAGCGGTCCAGGGACCGCAGTGCTCCGTGGGAGAACAGGGTCCGCTCGACGCCCTCTTCGTCCACCGCCGCCCGCGCGGCGTCGAAGAACGAGACAGCGACTGGCGCCATCGCCAGCTCCTCGTCGGCGATGGGAACGTAGATCCGCTCGGTGGAGAACAGGTACTCGTGGGGCGCGATCCGCTGCAGGGCGTCCTCGTCCCCCTTCCCGGCGGCGGTGATGATCTCGTCGAGCCGCTCGCCGAGGACCTTGCGGGCGTTGACCATGTCCTGGATCCGGGTGCGCACGTACTGCTCGCACCAGACACCCCCGCGGCGCATCAGCAACATGAAGGGCAGCACGCACAGCATGTAGTTCGTGCGGATCAGCCGCAGGTCCGCGAGGGTCTCGACCTCGCCGCTCTCCAGATCGGTGAATCGGGACGGTTCGGTCGCGTCCAGCTGGCCCAGGCGCACTCGCACACCGGGCACCCGCAGGGTCGGGGAGGTCCGCAGCGCGTCCAGGGTCGCCCGGCTCAGGTCGGTGGCGAAGAACACCAGCCGATCCGCGTAGTCCAGCTTCTCGGCCGCGCACAGCTCGACGAACCGCCGCAGGAAGATGCGGGCGTGCTGACCGAGCCCCACCGCCAGCTCCATGACGCGGATCTCGGTCTCCAGTGTCCCCCCGGCGTCGGCGGCCTTGCAGCTGGCCAGCAGCGTCTCGGCGGTGGCGGTGGCCAGGTAGCCGTCGTTGGTCACGACGTTGGGCACCGCGTTGGTGGTGAAGGCCTGCAGCCCGCGCTGGTGCCAGTAGGCCTGTCCCAGGCGCCAGGCCAGCGAGCGCCAGGCCGGGACAAAATCCTCGACGACGGTGATGCCGTCGTCCGCCGACTCGCGCCAGCGATCCAGGTGACGGGAGGTCTTGGGGGTCGGTTCGTCGGTCATCGCTCACCTTCGAATGGCTGAAGGTACCACGGGCTTCCCCCCGCCGCCGGGCCGCCGGTCGACTGTGTACCGGCCTTGGGATAGGCTGCCGCCGGGAGGACGGCGACACCGATGGCTTCCAAGGAACACGCGACCGACGACGCGAACGGCACGACAACTGGCCCCACCCGCTGGGCCAACTTCGACGGCCTGCGCCTGCCGGTCCCCGCGGACTGGACCCCGGTGCCGCGCACCTCGCGCAGCAGCTCGCGGCTGCTGGAGATCCAGGTGGCGGACGAGACGTCGCTGCTCGTCCTGCCCCGGTTGAGCCCGGCGGCCCACGAGTGGTCCCTGTCGTCGTTCCTCACCGAGCTGATCGAGGGCCACGTGGTCGGCCGGGAGATCGTCCAGCGAGAGCCCGATCCCCCGATCCTGGGTCGCACCGACGAGGGTATCGACTTTGCCACCCAGCGCGCCATCTCCCGCAGCCCCCTGGGCGACCCGTGGTTCGCCACCTACTGGGTGCTCGTGGTGGACGAGACCAGCATCCAGTCGGTGATCGGCCTGTCCAATCGCCCGGAAGCCTTCGACGACCTGCTCGCGGCCATCGGCGACGTCATCGATGGGGCGCAGTTCAGCGAGGTGTGATCCCCGGGTCGGGGCTCAGTGGGTGTGCGTTTCTTCCTTGGCCTTACCGGGCGTTCCGCCCTTGGCCTTGGCCTTGGCCTTGCCCATGTCGACCTTCAGGTTCCACTTGCGGACGTCCTGGATGACCTTCCAGTCCTTGGAACCCTTCTTGACGTTGTGCTCGAACTTGACCGCCGGATCGAACTTGCCGACCACCAGCGTATTGACCAGCTCGAGGACCGGCTCGTAGGCGTAGGGTTCGACCCGGTTGCCCGCGTTCATGATCCGCACCGTGTCCTTGGTGTGGAAGGCGTTGACCCGCTGGCCGCGGGCGCTGCGCTTGCCCGGGGCGTAGACGTCGCCGTCACTGCCCCAGCGGGCGAACGCCTCGTTGCCCGGCGGTGCCGGCGCATCCTTGGGCCGATTCTGCGGCGCCAGGATGTACATGTCCGGCTGCTTGTCCTTGAACTTGCCCTTTCCATAGCTGCGGGTCCTTGAGGGGATCGACCAGCACGTCGGCCGCCGGCTCCGCGAGGGGATCCTGGTGCTCCGTATCGTTCTGGTCCTGGCCCTTGCGCATGGTGCCCGTGAGAGTCGCGCTCTTCAGACCGCCCTGGTCGTTCTCTCTCGCCATCGATGGATCTCCGCGAGCCCAGGTTATGGGGGCCCACACCGATGCTCCCGGACAACGGTTCGCCCGTCAACGCGGATCCGGGCGCACGGGGGTGCGCGCCCGGCATTTGTTGCGGCGCAACAAGCCCGGCGGGGCCCTTTTCGACCGGCGCTGGTCCACGGCCGTCAGCTGCAGTTGGCTTGCGGTAGCCCCGAGATGGCCTCGAGAACTCGGAGGAGTGCTCCGAGTGATGGGTAGGAGGGAAAGGAACTCCGAGGTCCCGGATAGTCCTGAGTCCCAGCTTCCCCTCCCACCTCCTACCTCCCACCTCCTACCTCCCACCTCCTGCCTCTTACCAATCACCCCGAACACACACCCGAGTCTTCGAGGCCATCTCCGCACCCGCGTCCCGGCGCCGCCGGCGTCCTCGGAGCCGGTCCGAGGCCGCCCGATCAGGGCAGCTGGGGGGGGTCTCCGCGCAGCGTAAAACCGCTCGACGGCACGATAGAAGGAGAGAACTGCCGACAGCCGCTCTCGGGAACATGGGTACGTGTCAGACTGGAGGTCTCGTGCCGTCGAGCGACCCCGCGGAGCGGAGACCCCTCCCAGCTGCCCCAGGGCGGCCGGAGCCGAACTCGCGTCCTACCCCCTCCGGAGTCGGCGAACCCGCTACGCGTACTTGCCGGTCAATCGCTCGACCAGCGCCACGTAGGCCTTCTTGGCCTGCTCGCGGCCCGTGCCCTTCTTGCCGGCCCAGGCGTCGTGCTTGGCGCGACCCTTGAAGTCCATCATGCCGGGCCGCTTGCCGGTCACGTCGCCGGCGGAGCCCTGCTTGAACAGGGCGTACAGCTCCAGCAGCTCCATGTTGTCCGGGCGTCTGGTCAGGGTCTTGATTCGGGCCTGGGCATCGGCAAAGGTCTCGTCCAGCGACACGGTTCCTCCAGCGGTTCGCGGCCAGCTCCAAGCAGGGGCGCGGGCAGATTTTCTCCAGTGTACACCGCGGTGGATCGAGCCGTGCTAGGGTCCACCGGTCCGGGTGTCGGGCCGGGCACGATCAAACCGAACGAGGGCGACTCGATGGACTTGCCGAATCTCACGGACGGATTCATCTACCTGGACAACGCCTCGACGGTGTACCCCAAGCCCGTCGAGGTGCTGGACGGCACCCTCGAGATCTACAAGCGCTGCGGGGTGAATCCCGGTCGCTCGGGCTACGACCTGTGCCTGGTCGGCGGCGATCTGGTGCAGGCCACCCGCCAGGAGTTGACCGATTTCTTCGGCGGCACGGACCCCAGCCGCCTCTGCTTCGCCTACAACGGGTCCGAGGCACTCAACATCCTGATCTACGGAATGGTCTCCCAGGGCGACCACGTGATCTCGACGGCGGTCGAGCACAACTCGGTGATCCGGCCGCTGAACCATCTGATGCGGGACGGCGTGGCCGAGGTGGAGTACGTACCCGTGGACGGGGACGGCCGGGTCGACCCCGGGGAGATCGCCCGCCGCTTCAAGCCCAACACCGCGCTGGTGGTGGTCAACCACGGCTCCAACGTGATCGGCGCCATCCAGCCGCTGGCGGAGATCGGGCGGATCTGCCACGAGCGAGATGCGCTGCTGTTGGTCGACACCGCCCAGACAGCCGGTGTCGTACCGATCCACGTCCAGGAGATGGGCATCGACGCGCTGGCCTTCACCGGCCACAAGTCGCTGCTGGCGCCCACCGGCATCGGCGGGTTGTACGTGGCCGACGGGGTCGATGTGAACATCACCCGCGCCGGCGGCACGGGCGTCAAGTCGGCGCACCCCTATCAGCTCGAGGAGTACCCCTTTCGGCTGGAGATCGGCACCGGCAACGTGCTGGGAATCATCGGCCTGCATCTGGCCCAGCAGTACATCCGCGAGAAGGGGCTGGAGACCATCTACACCCACGAGATGGAGATCTTCGCCCACCTCCAGAGCGGATTGGACCGCGTCGAGGGTGTGACCCTCCACGGGACGAAGCAGCTGACCCACCGGCTGCCCGTGCTCAGCCTGACCGTCGACGGCTGGGATCCCTCGGACGTGGGCACCCTGCTGGACGCCGATCACAACATCGCCTGCCGCACTGGCCTGCAGTGTGCGCCGCTGATCCACGACCAGATGGGTACCTCGCCGCGGGGTACGGTCCGGCTCAGCGTCGGGCCGATGAACACCATGGAACACGCGGAGCGAGCCATCGAGGCGGTCGCCTCGGTCGCAGAGATGCGGCGAAAGTAGCCGCGACGGTCAGCGGACGAGCAGATCGGGGATCCGCTCGGCCCGCCGCCGGAAGTCCTCCAGCAACACCTCGACCGCGTGCTGACGCCACGGGGGGTACAGCAAGGTCATGGTCGAGACCGACAGGGTCGACGAGCTGAACGACTCCGACGCCGCGCCGATCAGCTCCAGGATCTCCGCCGCACTCTGGAAGCGGTCCTCGGGGTCCTTGGCCGTGGCGCGGCTGACCAGCAACGCCAGATCCTCCGGCACGTCGGGCCGCACCCGGCGGATGTCGGGCAGATCGAGCTGCACCTGCTGGACCAGGACGCTCTTGTCCGACCCCCGGAACGGCGTCTTGCCGGCCAGCATCTTGTAGCCGACGATACCCAGGGCGTAGATGTCCGACCGCCCGTCCAGGGCCTGGCCGAGGATCTGCTCGGGCGCCATGTAGGCCGGCGTACCCGTCACCGAGTCCGTGTTCTCCTCGTCTTCCTCGGCCTCGTCGTCCATGGAGGACTCGCCCTCCCGGTGGACCGCGATGCCGAAGTCGGTCAGCTTCACCCGCCCCTCGGGGGTGATCATGATGTTGGACGGCTTGATGTCGCGGTGGACCACGCCCCGCGAGTGAGCGAAGTTCAGCGCCGAGGCCACCTGGCGCAGGATGTCCCGGGCCTGATCCCCCTCGCAGCGGCCCTGGTTGCTGATGAAGCGCTCCAGGTTCACCCCGGCCAGCTTCTCCATGATGATGAACAGGGTGGCGAAGGCCTCCTCGGTGTCCAGCACCTCGACGATGTTGGGGTGGCTGAGGGTGGCCAGGATCCGCGCCTCGCGGCGGAACTGCTCGATGAAATGGGGGCGGCAGACCAGCTCGTGGGAGAGCATCTTGATCGCCACCGGCCGCTCCAGCGACGGGTGCAGCCCCTCGTAGACCGTCGACATTCCACCCTGACCGAGCTCGCCCACCAGCCGGTACTTGCCCACCTGGTCGATCTGGCCCGACTCCACCAGCCGCTTGCCCAGGATCGTGGTCAGCAGCCTCGCCACCGCCGGCTCCTGGCCGATGAGGTCGTAGACCGCGTCCTTGTCCACCTTCAAACACAGACAGTCGGTACGGGCGATCACGTCGGTGAACCGCGGGTCCCCGGTCAGCAGCGCCATCTCGCCCAGGATCTGCCCTGGCCCCAGCGTCACCGAGAACGTGCCCCGCCCCCGGGCCTGCACCGGGATCTCCACCTCGCCGCTGGCCAGCACGTACATGCAGTCGCCGGGATCGCCCCGCTGGATCACCTTGGCGCCGCCCTCGAACCGGACCTGGACGATGCGCTCGGCGAGCTTGTCGATCAAGCCCCGATCCAGGTCGCCGAAGACCTCCATGCTGCGCAGCATCTCCGGCACCGAACCGACGACGAAGCCGGGCGAGTGGCGCCCGCCCGCCGTGTCCGGCGGCGGCGACCAGCGAGAGGTGTCCGAGGAGGTGGAGAGCTGGGTGTTCGTCTTGCCGACGCCGGTGGTCTCGCGGGCCTCGGTGGTCGACGACGTGCGGTCAGCGGACTTGCGGGCGGCTGTGCTGGGTTCCGTGGAATCGGTCGTGACCGGTCCCGGGTCGCGATCGCGGGTCATCGTGTACCTCGCCGAATCGTCACCCGCTTCGCGGGCGCGCCCCGGCCGCTCCCTTGTCCGCAGCATGGCAGGGGGTCAGGTGATGCGCAAGTCCCCCGGGGGGCAGGTTACCCACGCCGTTCCTTCAGTCGGTCACGTTGACCAGGAACGAGTCCGATATCGCGCGGATCCTCGGCGCGTACATGGCGTGGGCGGCATGGGGCAGGGCGCGGAAGGTGCCGGGGGTTTCCGCCCTCAGCTGGTAGTTCAGGACCTGACGGCCCTGGCGCAGGCGATCGAGAAAGAACGCCACCCGCTCGTCCCGCAGCTCCATGTTGAACCAGGCGCCGTTGTCGTACATGTAGCCGCTCTTGACCTCGACCGCCTCGAAACCCGCGGGCTTGAAGTCCTCGAACACCAGGTACTCGTAGGTGTTGTCGGACTCGACGACGATCCGCACCTCGACCCGGTCGCCGGAGCCGACGCTCGCGCCATCCCGCAGGGGCTTGCGGTCGTACTCCAGGACGTCGATCTCGCCGCGCGCCGACGACCGCTGCCCCCGCTTCGGCGTCAGGTGAACGTACTCGCGGGTCACCTGGATTCGGTTGCCGCTGGCGGCGATACGCCGCTCCCGGGTGAAATACGTCAGGTACGCGGTGACGTACAGGGAGCCCTTGCCCGCGGTCTCCACCTCGACGGTGTTCACCCCGTCGACGATGGCATCGCCGGTGAGCACCAGCTGCGAGCGCGACCGGAACAGGCCCTTGCGATCGATGCGGGCCTCGTGAACCTCGGCGCCGTTGACCCGAACCGTCAGGCCGAAGTCCGGGGAGAGCTCGTCCCGGGAGCGGATGTACTCCGCCAGCGCCTGGACCACCTGGGCCGTGTCCCTGGTGTTCTGCCAGCGGTTGCCGCGGCGGTTGGCCACCAGCCACTGCATCAAGCCGTCGCACAGCGGGTTGTCCGGGTCGACGGCCAGGAACGCCCGTAGCGCCCAGGCGTTGGTCTCGACGCGGTCGTTGTACCAGCTCCACCACGAGCCGCCCTCGTCGTGGTCGAACGAGGCACTGCCGCTGGCCTCGTCGACCCGCGCCAGCTCCGCCAGGTTGTCGATCACGAGCTGGGCACGCTCCTCGTCCCCCAGCTGGTGCAGGGTCAACGCCAGCAGGGATTTGCCGTAGTTGCTCAGCTCGCTGCGGCCGGCGAAGAGGTCGTCCAGGTCGGCCGGACCGACCAGCTTCCGCTGGCCCAGCACGTAGGCCATGTAGACCCGGCCGTGGTCCCAGGTGGGATCCCCCCGGCCCTCCTCCGCGTAGAAGCGCCGCTTCAGGTGACCATACCCCCGTCCGAGGGAGCCGGCGTCGACGGCGTATCCCGCGTCCGCGGCCACCTGCAGCCCTGCGACCACGTAGGCGGTCATGTAGGTGTCGCTGTCACCGCCCTTCCACCAGCCCCAGCCGCCGTCCGCGTGCTGGAAGGCCAGCAGTCGGCTCTGGGAACGGCGGACCACCCGGTCCAGCCCCCTCCGGCTGGTGACCGGATGGTCGTCCCAGACGGCGAGCTGCTCCGCGTCCTCCCCCAGCACCCCCGGCTGCCGGGCGGCCGCGCGCAGGTCCGCGAAGTCCACGCCCAGGTCGTCCAGGGTGGTGGCCACCAGCGCCGCGGGCATGAACCGGCTCATGGTCTGCTCGACGCAACCGTAGGGGTAGTCCACCAGATAGGGCACTGCGTCGAGCATCACCGACGCCAGCGACGGGTTGAGGTGGATGCTGAGCACGGCGGTGTCCGCTCGTCTCGCGGCTGGCGCGTCGAAGCTCAGCGTCTCGCGGCCACCGTCGCGCAGGATGGCCGATCGGGTCAGCATCTTCTCAGCGCCCCAGGTCAGCACCGGGTAGGTGCCCTGGACGGCGTCGCCCTCGTCCCCCGCGGTAACCCGGGCCACCACCCGGGCATCGCCGGGCCGCAACACCTCCACGGGCAGGTCCACCCGGACCTGACCACCCGCGGGTACGGTGACCTCACGGGTTGCCTCACCCCGGGCGCGGAGGCTGCCCTCGGGCAGCTCGAACGCGACGGTGGCCAGCCGCTCCTCGGCGCTGCGGTTGTTGACCGCCGCGGTCAGCAGCAGCCGGTCCTCCTCGACCAGGAAGCGAGGAGCCAGCAGCCGGACCAAGACCTCCTTGGTGGTCACCGCATCGATCCGGGCGCCGCCGACGCGGGTGTCTGCATCCACCCCGCGCACGACCACGTCCCAGGTGGTCAGCGAGTCGGGCCAGCTGACAGTCACCGCGGCGCGGCCGTCGCTGTCGGTGACGAAGGTGGGCTCCCAGTGGGCGGTGTCGCGGAAGTCGCTGCGAATCGACGCCAGCGCCTGCCCCCCCCGGTCCTCGCCGCTGTCCGCCCGGCGGAGGTCGCCGGGATCCGCGGGTTCGTCCCGGTACAACAGCGTCGGCGCCACCTCCATCTGGGCCTCACGGCTCACCTTCGCGCCGCTTGCGACGGTGGTCGCCGGCACCAGCCCACCCACGAACAGGTCGTCCGATCCCATGCCGCCGCCGCCGCGGCCCATGTCCATCTCGCCGTATCCCCAGTAGGCGGCCCCACCCCAGCCCAGCCCCCAGCCGCCACCGCCGGAGTACGGCAGCCCGGTGATCGGAATGTCGACGAGCCGGTTGCGGTCCCGCAGCAGCGGATAGGCGTAGAACCCCCGCGAGTGCTCCAGCGAGGCCGCGCCGTAGCGCCTGTCGCCGTAGAAGTAGCCCCGCAGGTCGCCGGCGGTCTCGCGCTGGATGGCGTAGACCGCCTTGTCGACCGCAGCCAGGCTGAATTCGCCCTGGACCGGCGAGCCCGCACCATCGCGCACCGTCACGTTGAACGTGCTCTGTCCCCCCGGCCGGTGGTCCGGCCGATCCCCCTCGACCGTCACCTCCAGGAAGCGGTCGGCCGGCGGTACGAAGATCTCCCGATCGGTCTGGAACACCTGGTAGTCGCGGGCGGCGGCCGCCCGGATGAAGAAGTTGGGTACATGGGCGGCGCCCAGGGGGATCTCGACCACGGTGGAGCGCCCGTCGAGGGACAGCACCCGGTGCTCGATCAGATCGGCGGCGCCGTCCAGGCTCAGCAACACGGTCGCGTCGACATGGGGCGACTGGACCATCAGCCGCACGGTCTCGCCGCGGCCGTAGTGACGCCGGTCGGTGATCAGGTCCAGGTTGGCGAAGCGCAGCCGTCGGCCGGGGAAGGTGTCGTCGTAGACCCACAGCTCCCGGCGGCCCTCGACGGGCTCGAAGCCAACGCCTGCGGGCGCGCTGAACACGGCGCGGTAGACGCCGGTCTCGTCGGGGACGAAGTCGGTGAAACCGCGGCCGTCGTCGTCCAGGACGAGGGGGCGCTCGTCGAGCAGCTGGAGCACCTCCTCCAGCGGCGGCCCGGAACGGAATCCCGGCGAAGCGCCGCCGTCGGGGGCCGCGGCCTTCTCGTAGGTCACGCGGTAGAGCCGCAGCGTACCCACGGCGGGCACGGGCACGCCTCCAGGCGTCTCGGCGCGCACCTCCAGCTCCACGGTGTCGCCCGGGCTGTAGAACCCGTGCTCGCTGTCCACGGCCGCGAAGAACGGCTGGCGGGTGACCACGACGCTGCCCGAGCCCTCGAGGGTGCGGCGGGCCAGGTCGGTCACCTCCACCTGCACGTCGTAGGTGAAGTCCAGCTCGTCGCCGGTGGGGGGCTCCACGACCAGGGTGACCCGGCCCTCCTCGTCGGTGACCAGCTCGCCCTCTTCCACCAGCTCCTGCCCCCCCGCGTAGGGCCGCTCGTGGACGATTCCGTAGCCCGGGCCGTACAGCCAGTCATAGGGCCCGGGGCGGTGGAATCGGTAGCTGAACGGCGTCCGGAAGATCCGGTAGACCACCTTGGCATCGTCCACCGGCGCGCCGAACAGGTAGGTCGCCTGGACCTCCACCGACACCGGGCCGCCGGGCCGTGCGTCGGTGGCCGCGGGCGTCACCGCCACCTCGAATTCCGGCTTGCGGTACTCCTCGACCCGGAAGCTGGACCCGGACGACAGCGCGATCGACGCCTGGGTGTCCGGGAACTCCAGGGCCAGGCCGTACACCCCCAGCGGTGGCTCCTCGCCGAGGGTGAACGAGCCGTGGACCGATCCGTACTCACTCGTCGTCAGCAGCTCGTCGAAGACCTTCTCACCCTGGGCGTCGAACACCGTCGCCCGCACCGGAACCGCCGGCAGGTTGACGTACGCCCCGCCCTCGACGCCGCGGATCACGTGCTTGAAGTGTACGGTCTGTCCCGGGCGATAGACCGGCCGGTCGGTGGTGGAGAACGCCTTGGTGTCACCCCCGCCGCCGTATCCCCAGCCGTAGCCGTACCCGTAGTACATCCCCAGCCACATGTCGCCGGTCACCGCCAGCCGGTCCCCCTCGGCGGCCAGCACCGCCAGTGTGTCGGCGCTGAAGCCATCGTCCAGCCCGGGATGGCGGTAGGTGCCGTCCAGCCCGCTGAGGGCCCGGGTGAGCCGGGTCCGCGAGCGACCGCGACGCCCGCTGTAGTCCCAGTAGGTCTCCTTGACGATCAACGGGAAGCTGTCGAGGGGGGCCCCCGTGAGGGCGTCGGCCACGAAGATCAGCGCGCCGCCCTCGTCGCGCCGGATCAGCAGGGTGACGTCGGAGACGACCACCAGGAACGCGGTGTCCACGCCGCCGCCCGTGGCCTCCACCACGTACGCGCCGGGCTCGGGCAGCGGCAGGGGGGAGCTGCCCTGGAGCCAGGTGTGATCCCCGGGATCGTTCAGGTCGACGGACCAGTCGCCGACCCGCTCCAGGTAGTGCTTGCGCACGCCGTCGATGCCGCCGAAGTTGCGCTGGAAGTCGGCAAAGCCCACGTTCGGATTGCGCAGCCGCGCGCCGTTGCCCAGTACGGCCAGCAGGTCGACCCGGTGGGCGTTGAACCGCACCTGGTCCACGTTGCGGGCGTTGATCGGCAGCTCGGCCTGTCCCCCGGGAGCGACCACGCCGACCGCGGTCACGTCGAGCAGCGGGCGACGCAGTTCCTGGAGATCCGAACGCGCGTCGGCCGCCCATTCGCTGCCGCCGAACCGCTCGACGAAGGCCGTCAGCTTCGCCTCGGCCGCGACGAACTCGCCGGCATCGGCGAGGAAGCGGGCATGGCTGTAGGTGTACAGGTCCTCGCGGGGGTCACCGGGGTACGCCCGCAGCAGCTGGTCCAGCAGGTCCAGCGGGGTGGGCGGAGGATCGGGGAGCGCGGGCAGTGGAAGCCCGCCGTCGGTCTCCTCCGCCGCCGCGATCACTGGCCACGACATGTAGCCCGAGTTCAGGAACAGGGCCTCGCGATACAGCGCCCTCGACGCCTGGGCGGGGTCCCCGGCCTCGTCCGCGAGCGCCCGGGCCTCGTCGTACAGGAACAGAACCTGATGGAACGCGGGCCAGCCGGGATCGAAGGTCGGATCCGGCGGCAACCGGGGCCCGGATTCCCCGGCCTCGCCCCCGGTCCGCGTCTCCACGGGCAGCGAGGACAGCTCCAGACGCTCGGCGAGGGCGAGGTTCTGTTCGATGATCCGGCTGGCCAGGTCGGCGTCGGCCAGATCGGTCCCCGCCCGCTGGGAACGGAGCGCGCCATCGACCCGCAGCTTGGCCCGTCCGAGGAAGGCCAGACCGTCCCGCTGGTTCTCCTCCCACCGGTACACGTACTCGCCCTCGTAGTCGTCCGGGTCGAAGAACAGCTCCCCCCCGCGGCGATAGGCCTGGCTCGGCAGCGAAAAATACAGCTCGCCCAGGGCCTGGTCGACGTCGGCCAGCAGCAGGGGGCCGAGCCCCTCGGCCGCGAGCAAACCGCGCAGCAACGACAGGGCGTCGTCGTACTGACCGAGGTAGAGCTGGCACTGGACCATCCGCTGCTGGACGGCCACGGCCTCTGCGGTGGTCGGATCAGCCTGGTCGGCGAGCCAGGCCAGGTATCCGTCGATGGCGGTCTGGAAATTGTACGCGGCCAGCTCCCGATCGGCGGCCGCCAGGTCCGATGGCGGGGCCAGATCGGCGGCGGGCGCCGCCGGCGACAGGGCGGCGGTCGCCAGCAGTGCGGCGACCAGGGAGACGATCCGCAGGACGCGGGGAGCGTTCGGCATGGAGTGACACCCTCCTCACAGGGCCTGGCTGAGCACACCAGCGCAGACCACCAGAGCCAGTACCCCGCCGATCAGCCCCAGCCCAGCAGCCACGAGCGCCGCGAGCTTGAAGTAGCTGAACGGGGCCTTGCCAATGGCGCTGCCGGTCTGCCCGTTCATCACGAAGCGGTAGGGCTTGCCCTTGTAGCGGTAGGCGAAGATCCACAGGGGCAACAAGATCGGTTCGCTGCTCAGATCCGCGAGCAGGACGTTGCAGTGCACGTTGCGGACCTTGCCGGAGCGCAGCTTGCGCGTGATCCGCGCGGACACGACCCGCTCGAAGGCCGCCCGCGCCCGGCCACGCGCGGCCTTGCGCGTCAGCCCGAAGGCCTCGACCACCGCACCGCGCAGGAAGCGGTGTTCGGTGGGGATCAGCCCCTCGAAACGGAAGTCGTCGACCTGCTGCAGTTCCGCGGGTCCCAGCCCGTGGCTGGCCGGCACGAGCACGCCGGAGATGGCCTCGACATGGCTGCCGGAGCGGGGGTGCCAGCCGCTGCGCGTGCGGGCGCCCACGTCGGCGGCCCAGCAGGTGTCGGAGTTGCCCGAGAAGCTCCAGCAGGGCAGGAACAGCGCTCTCATTCCGTCGATGGCGGCGGCCTCCTTCAGATCACCGGGTCGCCAGAATCCCTTGCCCAGCCACTCGCGGAAGCGCTCCACCGCCCCATCGCGGCCGAGGCCGTAGGGGATCATCCGCTCGGGGTACACCACACCCTCGGTCGATGGCTCGGCCTCGACCTCGGTTGCCCCACAGAACGGGCAGCTCAGCGCGCCCTGGCGGGCGTCGAAGCTCATCGAGGCACCGCAGCCACGGCAGTGAAAGGCGAAGACCTCCCACTCGGGGCGGTGGGCCCGGGCCGCGGCCTCGTGCTCGTGTAGCGGGGCCTCGGTCCCACAGTTCGCGCAGAACAGGTCCTCGGGATCGATCACGTTGCGGCAGCGGCCGCAGCGTCGCAGCTCCGCGGTCGCGGTGCTCACGCGAACGCCAGCGCCAGCGCGAGCAGCGCGGCAGCGAGACCACCACAGACACCCAGCAGAGCCAGGATCCCGATGACCAGCAGGACGATCTTCACGTAGACCTTGGGCCGCGTCCCCGAGACGGCTCCGGTCTGCCCGTTCATCACGAACCGGTAGCGCTTGCCCTTGTAGTCGTAGACCAGCAGCCACAGCGGAAGGAGCAACAGGTCGCGAGTGGCCTGGCTGAAGTTGGTCTCTACCCGGATGTCGCGGTGGGTGTCACCGGGCAGCAGAGCCGCGACACGCCGTTGTTCCCCCTCGAAGAACCGCTGGTTGGAGACCTGATAGGCGTCGTCCGGATCGACCGAGGGCTCCTCGGCGGTCCAGCCGGCCAGGAAGCTCTCCTTGAAGCGGTGCAGCCGGGTCAGATCGTAGGGCATGACCGCGTCGGCGAGGGACTGGGGCAACCCCTTGCTGCCGGAGACCAGGTAGCGGTTGTGGTAGCTGTGGTGGGTGCCTTCGAGGGGAAACCACTCCGTCTCGCGCACCGTGCGGGTGCGGGTCTGCAGCTTGCCGTTGACCATCGTGGTGTAGGTCTCGGTCCGGTACCAGTACTCGCCAATCCGCGCCCGGTAGCGGCTGTCGGCGCGCACGGAGAAGCTCCAGAACGGCACGTAGACGCCGCGGATCTCCGCCAGGGTCGAGGAGCGCGCCAGGTCACCGGGGACCGTCATCCCCCCCTTGCGAACCCAGCGCTTGAAGCGGTCCCGGGCGATCTCCTCGGTGTTGGCGAATCCCACGACAAACTCGGGCTCGTGGCGGCCCGCGTCGGGGGGCACCGCGACCACGTGGGGCGACTTGCAGAACGGGCAGGTCAGCGTGCGCTGCCCCTCCACCGTCAACGCCGCGCCGCAGCCCTCGCAGGCCATGTGCTGGCGCTCGGGACCGTCGACGGCGGGCTGGAGATGGCGCAGGTCGTCGCCGCAGATGCCGCAGAAGTTCTCGCCCACGTCGACGGGATCGCCGCAGGAGGGACACGACACCGGGTTGTCGGCGAGGACCAGCTTGGTCAACGGAGCCTCCCGCGGAACAGCCATGCTAGCAGAGCCACGTCGGCGACCGCACGCCGACCGGATCGGCTAGGATCCGCCCCCTGAGCGCACCCCGGAAGGAGCGACCGATGCTGTGGGATCGCGAGGGCAAGTGGAACACGGCGGGCACCATCGACGCCGCACTCGCGGCGTGCCGCGAGCTGGGGCTGCGGCACCTGGTCGTGGCCTCCAACAGCGGCGAGACCGTCGAGGGGCTGCTCCAGCGTGACCTCGACGGGTTGTCGGTGATCTGCGTGACCCACCAGGTCGGCTTCAAGTCTGCGGGGGTCGACGAGATGGGCGAGGAGATGCGCGCTCACCTCGCCGATGCGGGTGTGCAGCTGCTGACCACGACCCACCTGCTCGGTGGCGTCGACCGCGCCCTGCGGCTGCGGTTCAACGGCTACTACCCCCCGGAGATCATCGCCGACTCCCTGCGGATGTTCGGCCACGGGGTGAAGGTCTGCATCGAGATCGCGGTGATGGCCCTGGACGCGGGCCTGATTCCCCACGGGGTCGATGTGACCTGTGTGGGCGGGCGCGCCCGCGGCGCCGACACCGCCTGCGTGATCCGGCCCGCCCACTCGCTGGCGTTCTTCGACACGCGCGTGCTCGAGGTGATCTGCCGGCCGCGCCCCAAGGTCGACTGAGCCGGTGGAGGCGGCCCGGCCCGTGCTGGCTCGCCGCCTGGCGCACCTGCTGCGCGGGCACGACCGCCCCGTCCGCCATCGTCGGCGGCTGGCCCGGCTGATTCTCGAGCTGTCCGGCCGACCGCCGCCGCCGGATTTCGCAGAGGACTTCCCCCGCTTCGCCGAGCTCCGCGACGCCCTCGATGTCAGCATCGCGGGGGACGACGGCGAGGTCATCGAGGAGACATTCCTCGAGCTGTACACCCACCTCCACCAGGCCGAGACGCCCTACACGGCCGACGAGCGGGCGCGGTTGGACGCGGCAGGCGGCTACTGGGCCCACGCTGGCGGGCTGGGCCCGGTCTTGATGGCGCCGGATCATCTGGACCAGGGCAGCGTCAGCGCGGACTTTGGCGCCGGCAACGGACTGCAGGCCCTGCTGTTTCAGCTGCTGGCACCCCACCGCAAGACGATCCAGATCGAGATCAGCGCCGGGATGGTGGCCGTCGGCCGGCGCCTTCAGTCCTGGTTCGGGATTCCCGGGGAGCGGGTCGAGTGGGTCGTCGGCGATGTGATCGACCACACACCCCGCGGGATCGACATGCTCTATCTGTACCGACCGGTCCGCCCCGATGGCCCCGGCCGCGCCTTCTACGAGCGCTTCGCCCAGGCGGTCGAGGAAGCCCCCCGCCCGATGACCATCCTGAGCGTCGCCGACGGCCTGGGAGTGTTCCTCTCCGACCGGTTCGACGTGGCCTACTGCGACGGACACCTGACCCGTTACGAGGGTCCGCGGCCGGGTTGAGCGGCCCCGGGAGCGCGGATCACTCCACCGCGCCCATGCAGTGCTTGATCAGGTAGAGCATGAAGACCCCGGCCATCGCGAACACGAGGATCTTCGTGCTCGACCGCATCCGCTCGGAGCCGCCCTTGGCGATGGAGTTCGAGAGCTTGTCGATGAGTTCGTTGGGGCGCGGCTCCTCGGCCTTGGCGGGGATCCGGGCGCTGGTCATGTCGCGGGCGGCCCAGGGGATGCGGTGGGCAGGGGCACCGGACTCGGTCTCGGTCTCGGTCTCGGTGGTCCGGCACACCGGCTCGGTCTCGGACTCGGACTCGGACTCGGTCTCGGACTCGGACTCGGTCTCGGTCTCGGTCTCGGTCTCGGTCTCGGTCTCGGACTCGGACTCGGACTCGGACTCGGACTCGGACTCGGACTCCCCAACCCCCCGATCGATCCCCCCGACCATCGCCTCCGCGATCGGCCCGAGCAGGAACCGTGTGACCGCGTCCCCGCCCTCCCCGGAGCGCTCGAAGGCCAGGGCCATGGCCGCCATGTCCCCCACGCCGTCCTCGACGATCCAGACCACGGTCGCCTCGGATCGGACCGTCACCTGCTCCGAGCCGCTGGGGAGGTCGAACTCGACGTGGATCCGCTCCCCCTCGGGCGCCAGCTCCTCGGCCGCCAGGACAAAGGCCCTCGACGAGATCTCGTTGCTCAGCAGACCGGCCCGGGTAGGGGGCAGCGAGCCACCCCAGCGCGCCGGGACGCGCAGGCGGTAACCGGGACTGCCCTCGACCTCGCTGGGATCGGTCGCGGGGGGGGCGGGACCACCGACGCGGGGGCCGCCTCGACCAGAACCAGCTCGCGGATCCGCACGACCAGTCCGGGGCCGGGTTCGCCGTCCAGGTCCTCGCCGTCGGCGATGGTGCAGGCGACGGTCCCGGTGCCGTGCGCACCGCCCCCCTCCCCCCCGGATCGCAGCTGGCCGGCGAACCGCACCTCGGTCCCGTCGTCCACGGCGTTCGGGGTGCGCACGAAGATCCGGGTGAGCGTGAGCGAAGCGGGACTCGCGGGGAGCGCACCACCCTGCCAGGACAGGGCGATCGTCGGCTGGATCAGCGTCCGAGGCGCCTCGGACGACCGCGGGACATCCCCGGTCAATGCCTCCTCCTCGCGGCGCCTCATACGCCGCACCCCCGGGGATGATCGTACTGCGGAGCGGACCTGAAAAGAACAGGTGTCTGCGACGCGCGCTGCGTACCAGCGTGCGCACGGCCGCTGGAAAGGCAACCGCCCTCACACGCGCCTTGACGAGCCCCCGGGCAGGAGGCAACTTAGGCTTGGCTACCGAGCACCCGCGGGCGGGCCCGGCAGCCGACGATGGGGAAGACACGATGCACGCTCCCGGCAGACTCACGGCGCTCACGATCATCCTGGCACTCGGCGGCTGTGGAGCCCCACCCGGCGGGCTGCGGCCCACCCCCGAGGGGACCGGACCGCTGGTCTACGTGGACTGGGACGCCGAGCCCCTCCCCGAGATCCCCTTCCCCAACGACCTGGGGACCCGGCCGGATCCGGGTTCACCCACCGGACTGCGGCTGAACTTTCCACAGGACGCGCCCACGGAGCTGGAACGCGAGGCGCGGCGCAAGGTCAACGAGCTGTCGGGCTGGGGTATCTTCTCGCCGATCACCGTACGTTTCACCGCCCCCCTGGACCTGGGAAACCTGCTCGAGCGGCACGACGCCGACCTGGAACCCGACGACGACGCGGTCTACGTGTTCGACGTCAGCCCCACCTCCCCGAATTACCTGCAAGCGGTGGAGCTGGACCTGGGACACGGCCGCTTCCCGGCGGACGTGGTCCAGACCGACCGGTACTTCCCCAACGACCCCAGAGCCGACTCGCCGTCGGTGCTCTACGAGACCGTGGACGAGGACGTCAACGGCAACGGCGAACTCGATCCGGGGGAGGACACGGACGGCGACGGCGTGCTGGACGTGGCCAACCTGTGGCCCGGCGGGAGCGACCCGCGCCAGGACCTGATGGAGTGGTACGACCGGGAGACCGATACGCTGATCCTGCGCCCGGTGGTCCCGCTGCGGGAGGAGACGCGCTACGCCGTCGTGCTGACGTCGCGGCTGCGGGGCGCGGATGGTGAGCGGGTCCGCTCCCCCTGGGCCCACGTCAACCACACCCGCCAGACCGACGCCTTGTGGCCCGTGCTCGAGGCGCTGGCCGACGTGGACCTGACCGTCGACGACGTGGACTTCGCCTGGGTCTTCACCACCGCGCGGGTCACCGGCGATCTGGTGGACCTGCGCCGGGGTCTGGACGGCCAGGGCCCGTTCCCGAACCTGGGCAATACCTTCCCGGCCGGGGTCTGGAGGGCCTCCGAGGTCCACGACATCGACGGCGTGGACAACGTCTACGCGCTGCCCGTGGATCGGCTGCTGGAGGTCCTGCTGCTCGCCGGGCTGCTGCCGGAGAGCGCGCGGGAGGTGATGGAGCCTGGCTACGCCCTCTCCTCCCACGTGGTCGGCGGGGTGATCACCACCCCCTTCCTGCTGGCGGATCGGGACGACGACGGTCGCGACACCTCCGAGGAGTGGTGGGATCTCGACCCCGTGACCGGCGAGGTGCACGCCGAGGCCCAGCTGCTCAACTTCACCTGTGTCGTACCCCGGGCCGACGCCGATCACACCCAGCCCTTCCCGGTGGCGATCTGGGGCCACGGTTACGGCTCGTCACGTTTCGACATGTTCAACCTGGCCTGGGCCACTTCCAGGGTCGGCATCGCCACCTGCGCCGCCGACTACCCGGGGCATGGGCTGGCGCTGAACCCCTCGGATCTGGAGGAGTACGGACCGCTGCTGGAGCAGGCGGGCCTGCTGACCTTCCTCGAGCACCTGGAGGACAGCCGCGCCCGGGACCTGGACAACGACGGCACCGCCGACTCCGGGGCCGACCAGTGGACCGCAGACTCCTTCCACACCCGCGACCAGGTGCGTCAGGGAGCGCTGGACATGATCCAGCTGCGCCGGGCGCTCGCCCGCTGCGGCACCACCACCATGGGCACCGACGTGGACGGCGACGGCGTGGCCGAGCTGTCGTGCGACTGGGACGGGGACGGCGCGCCCGACCTGGGCGGCCCGGACGCGGACATCTTCTTCTCCGGCGGCTCGCTGGGCGGGATCGTCACCTCGGTGGCGCTCGCGGTCGAACCGGAGGTGGTGGCCAGTGCGCCCATCGCCGGCGGCGGCGGGCTGACCGACATCAGCCTGCGATCCAACCTGGGCGGCGCCACCGAGGCGGTCTTCGGCCGGATGATGACGCCGTTGATCCTCGGCACCCCGGTCGACGGCGGCGGCCTGGTCATCTCGCAGTACGGCGTCTCGGGCTTCGTCGAGATGCGCGACGTGCCCATCGCCACCCTCTCGACGGTGCCCGCTGGCGGGCGGGTGCGGGTCGAGAACCTGGACAATGGAGAGATCCGCGACGGCATTCTGGACGCCGACGGACGGTTCCGGGTGGCGATCCCGGCCGACGCCCTGGACGCGGCCGAGAAGCGCGCCGCCGCCGGCATCCCCGAGACCGGCCCCGACGAGGACCGGGCCTACGGAGTCCCCGACAACGAGGGGCTGGGGGACCGGCTACGGATCACCGTCTGGGACGCGGACGACGAGGTGGTCGCCGACCTGGAGCGGTTCGAGGCCGAGTCCACCTTCGAAGGGGTGACGGTCGACGACGGCTCGCCGCTGGTGGCCCTCTCGTCGGGGCTCGGGCTGGTCCGCGGCACGCCGCGCCTGCGGCGGGTCGTGCAGAGCCTGGCGATGATCACGGAGCCCGGCGACCCCATCGCCTACGCTCCGCACTGGATCGACGACCCCTTCCCCGATCTCTTCGACGGGCCGGCCAACGTGCTCCAGGTCAACACCGTCGGCGACGAGGTCGTGATGATCAACGCCGGGATCGCCCTGGCCCGCGCCGCCGGGCTGGTCGACCGCCACGAGATCGATCCTCGCTACGGGATGACCGCCGACGACTGGCTGATCGCCCGCCGCGTGGTGCACGGCCTCGAGGAGTACGGGCCCTACACGGACGTGGACGGCGAACACGCGCTCTTCGACGCCGACGACCTGGACGACGGCACCGACGGCACGGGCGCCCCCTCCGAGCTGCCGTACCGGGCCACGATCACAACCAACAGCGGGACATCGGCCCTGCGTCTGCCCTACGTGGACACCCGCGGCTCCCACGGCCCACACGAGCCGGATCTGGAGGCGGAGTTCGACATGTCGACCTTCCTGTTCAACCAGGTCGCGCACTACCTGTCCGTGCGCGGGGCGGAGGTCAGCGACGATCCCTGCCTGGCCCGCAACGACTGCGATCACCTGCGCCCGGTGCCGGAGGACTAGACGATGCCAGGCACAGCACGATCCTCCGCGACCCTCCTGCTGCTCCTCGTCGCCCTGTCCGCGTGCACGGCCGCCCGGGCCACCCAGCGCGTCCAGTTCGGCACACCCGAGTCCCCGCTGAACCTGGAGTTCGCCGGCGAGTACCGCTTCCAGGGCATGATGTTCACCGACATCCCCGTGGCCGCCGACGGGACCTCCATCGACCAGCCCTACGTGGCCGATCAACGGCTGCGCGGACGGTTCGACATCTCGGGCCGGCACTTCCGCGTGGGCACCGAGTGGGACCTGTTCAGCGGCCAGATGTTCGGCCCTACCTGGGGAATTCCCGGGGAGATGGACGAGCGCAACCGACACACCCGCACGATCTTCTTGCGCGACGGCTTCGTGCCCCGGCGCGCGGCCGCGACCTTCAGCTGGCCCGCGTTCACACTGGAGATGGGGTTGGTGACCAGCCACTGGGGGCTGGGGATGCTGGTCAACGACGGCGCCCACGACCCCGTGTTCGGGCGCAACGACTTCGGCGACCGCGTCGTCCGGCTCCGTGCCACCGGCAAGCCCCTCTACCTGCAGCAGGACCACCCGCTGCGTCACGCGCTCAACGTCACCGCCGCCATCGACTGGGTGATCGCCGACGAGGCCGCCCGCTTCCGCGAGCGCCAGCTGGCGCTGCAGGGCATCGTGTCGGTGCTGTATGCCGATGCCCGCGATCGCCAGCTGGGGATCTACGCGGTCTACCGCCATCAGCGTGAGCTGGACGAAGACCGGACCACGCGGGTGGTGGTGATCGACGCGTTTGGAATTCTGCCGATCTCCCTGGGCCAGGGCCCCGTCCTCAGCCTGGCGGCCGAGGGGGCGCTGATCACCGGGGAGACCGACCGCTCGCTGACCTACTCGGCGCGGCGGCTGATGGGGGTGGTCTCTGGCGGCGTCACCGGTTCCGCCGCGATCCACGCCCCTGGCGACGTGATGCGCATCCGCCTCCGGGGTGGGTTGGCGTCGGGGGATCCCGATCCCGACGACGGGCTCACCGGTGACTTCTCCTTCGATCGCGACTTCGACGTGGGCATGGTGCTGTTCGATCAGCTGTCCGGCGGGGCGGAAGCCGCGGCCCACGCCCAGCTGACCGATCCGACCCTCAGCCCCCCGCCGGACGGCGTCGACGGCCTGGTCACCGAGGGTTCCTTCCGCCGGGCGGTGTTCGTTCAACCGGTGTTCGAATACGACCCGATCCACTGGTTGGGCTTCAAGGTGGGGGCGCTGCTGGCAACCGCCGTGGTCGACTGGACCCAGCCCTACTACACCTACCGGGCCGGCGGTGCCCCGCGGAACCACCTGGACACGGCGCCCGACGGGCGCTTCCTGGGCGCCGAGATCAACTGGGCGCTGCGCCTCGGGGGACCTGTGCGCCCGGCGCGGGCCAGTTCGGTGGAAGCGGCGTTCCTGGCCCAGGGCGGCCACCTCTTCGTCGGGCCCGCGCTGGCCGGCGAGGGCCCGGACTCGATCCACATGTGGCTGCTGACCGGTCGCCTGCGCTGGTGATCAGGGGAAGGGGAAGCCCACGTCGGGCACGCCCCACGCCCTGCTGAGGACGGACGCCATCTCCATCCCGAGGCTCGGGTCGGCCACGAAGACCACCGCCAGGACCGCCGTGGCCAGCGCCAACGACAGAAGTAATGTGGTCCGTAGCCGGCGCCCGCGTTCGAGGGGGCGAACGGCCCATTCCGGCAGCAGCGGGATCACGCTCTCCACCGCCCAGGCGGGCAGCACCGGGATCACACTCTCCACCGCCCAGGCGGGCAGCCAGCGGATCCCCGAACTCCCCTCCGGTTCGCGCTGGGACACGGCGTCCGGGGCGGGCTCGGATCCGCCCAACCCCTCCGGCGGGATCGGTGGCTGCATGGACATGGTGCTGGCATCCTCATCCGGGTCCAGGGACGCATCCAGCTCGTCGAAGTGCGACACGAAGCGGTTCCAGCCGCCGGTCCCGGGGGCGCTGCTGCCGAGGGTCAACGCCAGGGGCTCGTCGAACCCCATCAGATCCGGGGTCTCACTGTCGTCCCGGGCCAACTCGCCCACGTCCCTCACCGCACGCACGCCCGGACGCTCGGCGGCGGGCAGCATCCGCCCCATGACCTCGGCCATGTCGGCCTCTGCCGGGTAGGAACGCCCGAGCTCGCGAACGTCCTCGGACAGGGCGCGCGCATCCGGGTAGCGGTCCTCGGGGCGCTTGGTCAGCAGGCTGCCGAGGATGGCGCCGGAGCCGGGGAAGACGTCCTCCCCATGGGCGATCAGATCCCGGGTGTCGCCGGCCACGATGCGGTAGGCGAGGGTCAACACCGAGTCCGCCTCGAATGCGGGCCGGAGGGTGATCAACTCGTAGAGGATCGCCCCCAGCGAGAACAGGTCGCTGCGGGGATCCAGGGAGTTGTTGCCGGTGATCTGCTCGGGGGACATGTACCGCGGGGTGCCCTTGATCGACGCACCGGTGGTCGTCGTGACCAGGTTCGAGGTCGCCTTGGCGATGCCGAAGTCGAGGATCTTCGGCGTTCCACCCCGGTTGACGATGATGTTCGACGGCTTCAGATCCCGGTGCACCAGGCGGAGGGGGAGCCCATCGTGATCCCGGAGCCGGTGGGCGTGATGCAAGCCGCGACAGACGCCGAGGGCGATGGCGACCCGTTTGGCGAATCCGAGTGGCCCCGGCAGGAGGGCCTCGTAGACCGTACCGACCGCGCCATTGCCCAGCTTGCGGACGATCCGGTACTTGCCGAACGGGACACCTTCGCCGGGCGAATCCACTTCCGAGGTGTGGCTCTGCACCCGTCCATAGTAGCCGCTCACCATGCCACCGGGAATCGACCCGCGTCAGGCCCTCGCCGAGATCCTCCCGCCCGGATCGCTGCCGGATCGCTGACGGCTCACCCGCGCGAACAGCCAGCCTCCGGCCAGCAGCGGCAGCAGGGCGGTGAGCACGGCCACGCGCTGGCTGCCCGCCAATGTGGCCACCAGTCCGAAGCTGGCGGGCCCGACCAGGGTCGACGACTTGGTCACCAGCGTGTAGAGGCCGAAGGAGAACCCCGAGGTGTCCTCCTGGTACAGCGACGAGTAGTGGGCGCGCATCAGGGCCTGGGTGGAGCCGATGACCAGCGAGCTGGTCAACGAGAGGGCCACGAAGTGGCTCGCCGCCGCCGCCTGTGAGAGCCCGATCAGCAGGACGCACCACAGCCCGATCGTGACCAGGATCGTCCTGGGCAGCCCAAGCCGCGGGGCGACGCGGCCGATGGCCCAGGTGGCGGGGAAGGCCAGCAGCTGCACGGCCACGAACACCCCGCCAATGGCGCCGATGCTCAGATCCAGGGTCTCGCGCGCGAAGAGGGCCGAGAAGAACAGGGCGGTGACGACCCCCTCGTTGATCAGCCAGAACGCCCCCAGGGTCAGGCCGAGGCGCCGGTCGAAGACGGCCCGGGCCAGCTGTCCGAGCCCCAGCCCCGCCCGACCCCGGTGCGGCGGCAGGAGCCGCAGCGCCAGCACCGCCAGCGGGACGAAGAACAGAGCGGTGACCGCGAACCCGATCCAGGCCCGATCCAGGTCCGCACCTCCGGCGCCCAGCACCAGCAGCAAGCAGACCACCCCGCCGAGGTAGCCGAATCCCCAGCCGAACGAGGACACCGCCGCCCGCTCGGTGGCCACCGCCAGGTGGGAGAGGAAGGAATCGCACAGCGCCACCGACAGCACGTACAGGGCATGGGTCGCCACGAACAGGCCGATGACCAGCCAGGGCGCGGGGGCAACCGAATGGGAGAGTGCGACGATTCCCACGAGCCCGCAGGCGGCCCCGCTGACCACCAACCCCAGCACGGTGCGTCGCACGACCCGGTCCGCCAGGTAGCCGATCAGGGGTGCGAGCAGCGCCGCCAGCAGCACCGCGGACGAGAGGCTGACCCCCCAGACCAGGTCGGGGCGCGGGTGGTCGGCGAACAGCCGTTCCCTGACGTACAACGGGAACAGGAAGGCCCCGAACACGAGGACATAGCCGGAGTTGGCGAAGTCGTAGAGAAAGAACCCCCAGCGCGAGCTTCGCGTGATCCCGACCATTACCCCTGTCTACCACAGGCGCCTGCGGGTCACGTCCGGCGGTGTTAGGTTGTCTCCATCCCGAAATGCGCGGAGGACTCGATGAAGCTCGACGAGCTGGTCACCTATCTGGACGTCACCCTGGACATCGGCGCCTTCGACGACTCCTCGGTCAATGGCCTGCAGGTCGAGTCGGGCGATGAGGTGGCCAATCTCGCGATCGCGGTGGACGCCAGCCTGGAGGCGATCGAGGGCGCGGCGGACGCGGGCGCACAGCTGTTGCTGGTCCACCACGGTCTGCTGTGGGGTAAGCCGAGCCCCCTGCGGGGTGTGCTCGGCGCCCGGGTCGGCCGGTTGTTCCGGACCGGGGTGTCGCTGTACGCAGCCCACATTCCCCTGGACGCCCATCCGACCCTGGGCAACAACGCCGAGCTGGCCCGCCGCTTCGAGCTTCGGGAGGTGGAGCCCTTCGGGGTCTACCGGGGCAAGTCCATCGGCCTCGCCGGCTCGCTGGACCGCCCGCGGCCCGCCGTCGAGCTGATCCGGAGCCTGGAGTCCAGGGTCGGGCCCGCGACGGCCGCCGTGCTGGCCGGGGAGAACCCCGTCGACCGCGTCGCCGTGGTCAGCGGCGGCGCCGGCGACATGGTCGAGGAGGCCGCCCGCAACGGCATCCAGCTGCTGGTCACGGGCGAACAGGACCACACCGCGGCGGTCTACGCCCGCGACGCAGGCATCCACCTGCTGTTCCTGGGCCACCACGCCACGGAGGTCTACGGGGTACGGGCGCTCGCCGGACACCTGGAGTCCGAGTTCGGACTGCCCTGGACGTCCGTCGGCCGCGGTACGGGCATCTGAGCACGGGAGGCGGTGGGGAAGGGCGCGGATCCGCCGGGGCCGGGGCACTCGGACTCGGGCGATGAAGATGGGGCCGGCTCTCGTCTTTTGGCTAATCCGACTTCGGGTCGGGAACGGTGGCCGAGATTCCGTGGGTCCTGTAGTCATAAGACGAGTCCCGACCCTTGCCGCCGGTCAGCGTCAGGGGAATCCCGTCGGCAACTAGCATCCCCAGCGCCGTTGGCCGGATGCGGCCCCCGGCCACGGTGACCAGCCCCTCGGCCTGGAGTAGAGCAAGGGCCTCCGGCGCGACACCGGGGGTCTTTCGGGGGACGCCGTCGGAGGTGCGCATCCCGAGCATCAGCGCCTCCATCCGGAGCTGATCGGCGGTCAGGCGTTCCCGCCCCTCCGCGGGATCCCGCCCATCGGCCAGGGCCATTTCCCAGCCAGACAGCGACCGGGGATTCCACCAGCGACGTCGTCCGTCGAAGGAGTGGGCGGCTGGCCCCAGCCCCAGGTAGGGCGCATGCCGCCAGTACTTGCCGTTGTGGCGGGATCGGTGGGCTGGACTGCGGGAGTAGTTCGACACCTCGTAGTGGTCGAAGCCGGCCGCAGTCAGCCGCGCGTGGGTCCGCAGGAACTGCCGACGGACGGTCTCGTCGTCGGGCGCCGAGACCTCCCCGCGCGCCAGGCGCCGCCCCAGGGCAGTGCCCGGCTCGATGGTGAGCTCGTAACACGACAGGTGGCCCGGCCCCAGCTCGAGGGTCCGGTCGAGGCTCTCCTCCCAGAGGTCGTCATCCAGGCCCGGTAGGCCGAAGACCAGGTCCAGGCCCGGCTCCGGGAATCCGGCCCCTCGCAACGACTCCACCGCCTGCAGCGCGGTGGCCGCGTCGTGGCGACGCCCGAGGAAGCGCAACATCCGGTCGTCCAGGGACTGGATCCCGACACTCACCCGGTCGAAACCCAGCCCGCGCCAGGCCGCGGCCCGCCGGGGGGTCACGTCGTCAGGGTTGACCTCCACGGTGGCCTGGATCCGTGAGGCCAGGGGTAGGCGGCGGCGCAGCCCGTGGATCAGCGCGCCGAGGTCGGCGACGGACAGCGAGCTGGGGGTGCCGCCACCGAGGTACAGGGAGTCGAACTCCTGCCAGCGCCCGGAATGCCGATCCGCCTCCCGGAGCACACCGGCGATCCATCCCGGGATCCGCCCGGGATCGGTGGTCGAGTGGAAATCGCAGTACGGGCAGCGGGTGGCGCAGAACGGGGCGTGGATGTAGAGCCCGGGCGACTCGCAGCTAGTCCCCATCCGTCTTGAGCACGGCGATGAAGGCCCGCTGTGGGATGACCACGTTGCCCACCATCTTCATCCGCGCCTTGCCCTTCTTCTGCTTCTCCAGCAGCTTGCGCTTGCGGCTGATGTCGCCGCCGTAACACTTGGCGGTGACGTCCTTGCGGAAGGCGTTGACGGTGGTGCGGGCGATGATCTTGCCGCCGATGGCACCCTGGATCGCGACCTTGAACTGGTGGCGTGGGATCTCATCCTTGAGCTTCTCGCAGGCGTGCAGTGCCCGGCCCCGCGCCCGCTCGCGGTGGGACACCATCGACAGGGCGTCCACCTTCTCGCCGTTGACCAGGATGTCGATCTTGGCCAGGTCCCCCTCCTTGTAGCCGGCCAGCTCGTAGTCGAAGGAGCCATACCCCTGGGTGATGCTCTTGAGTCGATCGTAGAAGTCGAACACCACCTCGGCCAGCGGCATGTCGGCCATCAGCTCGATGCGCCCCGGGGCCGGGTAGGAGATCCGGGTGTTCTCCGCCCTGCGGTCCAGCGAGAGCTTCATCACCTGGCCCATGTAACGTTCGGGAAAGTAGAGCGACGCGTGGATGAAAGGCTCTTCCGACGACTCGATCTTCTCTGGATCCGGGTAGTAGGTCGGGTTGTCGACGCTGATCTGCTCCCCGTCCTTGAGGGTGAAGTGGTACTCCACCGAGGGCACCGTCATCAGGATCGACTGGCCGTACTCGCGTTCGAGCCGCTCCTGGACGATCTCCAGGTGCAGCAAGCCGAGGAACCCGCAGCGGAAGCCCTGTCCGAGGGACGCCGAGCTGTCCTTGGTGTACACCAGCGAGGCGTCGTTGAGGACGTACCGCTCCAGGGAGTCCTTGAGGGTCGGGTATTCGTCGGTGGCCATCGGGTAGACCGACGAGAACACCACCGGCTTGGCCAGCTTGAACCCGGGCAACGGCTCGGGCGCCTGGTGGTCCTCCCGGGTGATGGTGTCGCCGATCCGGGTGTCGCCCACCGACTTGATATTGGCGATCACGTACCCGACCTCACCCGCGCGCAGGGACTTGCGGGGCTCACGAGCCAGGCGGAACAGCCCCACCTCCTCGACGCGGTAGGTGGCGCCGTTGGACATGGTGCGGATGATGTTCCCGGGACGCAGCTCGCCGTCGAACACCCGCACGGCGATGATCGCGCCCCGGAAGGAGTCGAACTGGGCGTCGAAGATCAACGCCGTCAGCGGACGGTCCGTATGTGTGGCCGGAGGCGGCACCTGTCGCACGACGGCCTCGAGGACCTCTCCCACCCCCTCGCCGGTCTTGGCCGAGCAGGGCACAGCCTCGTCCGGATCCAGGTCCAGCTCGTTCTCGATCGCCTCACGCGTCCGTTCGACGTCCGCCGAGGGCAGGTCGATCTTGTTGATCACCGGGATGATCGCGAGATCGGCCTCCATCGCCACGTACAGGTTGGCCAGGGTTTGAGCCTCGACGCCCTGGGCCGCGTCCACGAGCAGCAGCACACCCTCGCAGGCGGTCAGCGCGCGGGAGACCTCGTAGGAGAAGTCGACGTGGCCGGGGGTGTCGATGAGGTTGAGCGCGTACTGCTCTCCGTCGGCGGCGGTGTAGGGCAGCGTCACGGTCTGGCTCTTGATGGTGATGCCGCGCTCGCGCTCCAGATCCATGGTGTCCAGCATCTGGGCCCGCATGTCCCGCTCGGCGACCAGGCCGGACTTCTGGATCATCCGGTCGGCGAGGGTGGACTTGCCGTGGTCGATGTGGGCGATGATGCCGAAGTTGCGAATCTGCGTCATGGGTATGATTCCGACGCCGCGGTTTGCGCCGCGACGAACGGGGAATATGCCCCGAACCGCCCGGCCTGGCTACCCCGTTGTCTGATCGGGCGTCGTGGACCGGGAACTTCCACACCGGGGGACCTATGATTGTCCCTGCGGAACGAACCCCTTTCCCCGGAGGATCCGCGATGCCACGTTCCTGGGCCCTGTTCCCGTTGCTGGCCGCGGCGATCTCGCTGCTTCCCTGTCCCGCGAACGCCGGCCGCAAGGAGAAGGCCCCGCCGCCCCCCCTGGAACTGGTCGAGAGCACCCCGATCGAGACGGGCCTGGGCCACGACGAGATCCGGGACGCGCACGAGGTCTGGGTGGAGATGATCCGCGGGGCCAAAGAATCGGTGGATATCGCCCAGTTCTACGTGTCCAACGCGCCATCGAGCCGGCTGGAGCCTGTGCTGATCGCCATCGAGAAGGCGGCGCGGCGCGGTGTCGCGGTGCGGGTCCTGGCGGACAAGGGGTTCTACGACCGGAACTACCCCGAGTCGCTGGACCGCCTCTCCGATCGCAAGGGCATCGAGGTCCGGCTCTACGACGCCAAAGCCACCATGGGCGGTATCCAGCACGCCAAGGTGATCCTGGTGGACGGCAGCCAGGTGTACCTGGGGAGCCAGAACTTCGACTGGCGCTCGCTGGAGCACAACCTGGAGCTGGGGCTGCGGATCGCCGAGTCGGAGACGGTGGCGGCCTGCCAGGCGGTGTTCGACGCGGACTGGGCCTGGGCAGCCGGGGAGGATCCGCCGGCCCCCGGCGAGATGGCGGCCTTTGCGGAGCGCTTCCCGGTCCAGGTCGCGTATGGCGAGCAGTCGGTGTCCCTGACTCCGGTGTTCAGCCCCACCGGCTGGCTCGCCGAGGAGGACTCGTGGGACCTGCCCCGGCTGGTCGGGCTGATCGACTCGGCCGAGAGCACCGTCCGGGTCCAGCTGCTGAGCTACAAGACCACCGATCGGGAGGGCCGTTACTTCGAGGAGCTGGAGACCGCCTTGCGCCGCGCCGCGGCCAGGAAGGTCGACGTTCAGCTGATGGTCGCCGACTGGAGCAAGAGGCGCTGGAGCATCGAGGGCCTGCAGAGCCTCCAGGCCCTGCCGGGGATCGAGGTCAAGCTCGTGACGATCCCTCAGCACAGCGGCGGCCACATCCCCTACGCGCGGGTGATCCACTCCAAGTTCCTGGTGGCGGACGATCGGGCGGCGTGGCTCGGCACCGCCAACTGGAGCCGGGACTATTTCCTCGCCAGCCGCAACTACGGCCTGATCGTCGAAGGCACCTCATTCGCCGCCGACCTGGCCCCCCTTTTCGACGAGCTGTGGACCAGCGAATACGCCACCACCGTCGACCCAGGTGCGACGTACGAGGCTCCCCGGTTCGGCGAGTAGGGGTACAATCCGATCCATGCGGCGGACCGGGCTTCCGATACTCCTGGGGATCCTGCTGGCGTCCTGTGGCGGCGGCGGGGATGACGTCGGGGTGCGCGCGCCGCTGGCGCAGGACGCGGGCATGGGGCCGATGGAGCTCGGCAGCTGGGAGCTGGCGGGTGACGCCGTCCTCCGGCTGTCCAGCGGCCTGCTGATCATCGAGCAGCAGGGACTCGACTGGCGGCTCGCCTACCAGGTCGCCGGTCTACCCGCGGTGGCGGCGGTGGGCGACCGGCTGGTCTACGCCCGCCGCGGCGACGGCGTCGGCCTGTCGTCGCTCGAGGCCTGGGAGCTGGGCGACGACGGCGCCTGGACGGGGCCACGGGCGCTGGCCGAGCAGGCCGACCGCCCGGCCATCTCGCCGGACGGCGAACGAATCGCGTACGTCTCCGGCCGGTCCGGAATGGCCTCGGTCTGGCTGACCTACTTCGACGGCGGGGATCCGAGCCAGCTGACCAACGTCGGAGTGACGTCTCCAGCCCTGTCCGAGGTCCCCCTCGACGGCCCCCGTCACACCCCGGGCGAGCCGCCCGCGGGGTTCGTCCCGCCGCCCCTTGACGGCTCCCTCCGCTTCGACGGCGACCACCTGCGCTGGGAGGCCCCCGACGGCCCCCGGGGGGTGGCGCTGCCGTGAGACGCCTGCTCGTCCTTGCCCTGCTGCTCCCGCCCTGCGGCGCCCTGGCCCAGGACTACCGCATGCCCTGCGGCGACTCGGACTGCGGCTATTTCTACCCGACCTCGTACTACGACCACGGCGGCGTGCAGGACTGGAACTGCGGCTCGAACAGCTACTCGGGACACAAGGGGTCCGACTACGGCGTCGGCGGCTTCCCGGGTATGTACGCGGGCCGCGATCTGGTGGCCGCGGCCGACGGCACGGTGCTGGCCACCAACGACGGCGAGTTCGACGAGTGCCAGACCGGCGACTGCTCGGGGGGCGGCGGTTACGGCAACTACGTGAAGCTGGAACACGGGGACGGCAAGACGACCATCTACGCCCACATGCGGATCTGGACGGTGGCGGTGAGCGCTGGGCAGACCGTGTACTGCGGGCAGTATCTGGGCCAGGTGGGATCCTCCGGGTACTCGACGGGTCCCCACATCCACTTCGAGGTGCGGGAATCCAACGGCAGTCAGAGCGATCCGTTCGATGGACCGTGCTCCTCCCCGCCCGATTACTGGACCGATCCCGGAGCCTACGGCGCCATCCCGGGCACGGCCTGCGACGGCGGTCAGGGCGCGGTCGACGACGACGGCGACGGGTACACCGAGGCCGACGGCGACTGTCACGACGGCGATCCGAACACCCACCCGGGGGCCGCGGAGATCGCAGACCACATCGACAACGACTGCGATGGCACCGTCGACGAGGGCACCGATTACTACGACGACGACGGCGACGGCTACACCGAGGCCGACGGCGACTGCAACGACGGCGACGGCAACACCCACCCCGGGGCCACCGAGCTGGCGGACCACATCGACAACGACTGCGACGGCACCATCGACGAGAACACCGACTACTACGACGACGACGGCGACGGCTACACCGAGGCCGACGGCGACTGCAACGACACCGATCCCCAGATCCACCCCAACGCGCCCGAGCCCGTGGACCACATCGACAACGACTGCGACGGGGAGGTGGACGAGGGAAGCGACTATCACGACGGCGACGGAGACGGGTACTCGGAGGCGGACGGCGACTGCGACGACGGGCACGCGGACACCCACCCCGGGGCGACCGAGCTGGAGGACCACATCGACAACGACTGCGACGGCCACGTGGACGAGGACACGGACGTCTCGGACGACGACCAGGACGGGTTCACCGAGCTGGACGGGGACTGTGACGACGACAACCACAACGTGCACCCCGGGGCGCCGGAGATCGGCGATCACGTCGACAACGACTGCGACGGCGAGGTGGACGAGGATCTGGACGTGACCGACGACGACGGCGATGGGTATTCGGAGGCGGACGGGGATTGTGACGACGCCGACGCGGCGATCCACCCCGGGGCAACCGAGGAGCCGGACCACATCGACAACGACTGCGACGGCCACGTGGACGAGGGAACGCAGTACCACGACGACGATGGCGACGGGTACACCGAGACGGACGGCGACTGCGACGACGACAACCCCCATGTCTACCCGGGGCACACCGAGTTCGCCGATGGGCTGGACAACGACTGCGACGGGCTGGTGGACGAGGACCTCGACGACACGGACGACGACGGTGACGGCTACTCGGAGGCGGACGGCGACTGCGACGATCGGGACCCGGAGGTCCATCCCGGCGCCGAGGAGGTGGAGGACGGGATCGACAACGACTGTGACGGCCGGGTGGACTCGCTCGGAGGCGGCGACGACGACACCACGGGCGACGACGACAGCGCGGACGACGACGACACCGGGGATCCGGACCAGGGGTGTTCCTGCGGCAAGAACGAGCCCCACGCGGCCCGGGCCGGTTCAACGGGGATCGGACTGGCGTTGCTGGGCCTGGTCGGCCTGCGGCGGAGATCGATGTTGCGTTGAGGTGGAGCTTCGCCGGTCAGACGAGGCTCATGATCAGTCCCGTACACATCAGCAGGCTGAAGATGCCGTAGGCGAACAGCGACACACCGCTGATCACGGTGCCGGCGATGGCCAGGCCCATACCCGTGTACACGTCCGGTTCCTTCATGATGATGCGGATCGCCGAGATGCCGGCCATCAGCCCGGCGAAGGCCACCAGCAAGGGCCCGAAGGCCGCGATGTACCCGCCGACCAGAGGGATGAGTGCGCCGCAGAGCAGCAGGTGGCAGCACAGGCCGAAGACTAGCGAGCGGGTCGCGTTGGGAACGCGGATCAGGATGTCGTCCATGGTGCCTCCCCGGGAGCCGGCGGAGTGGAGCACATGGTCCCAGCGCCGGAGGCGGATCCATCAGGTTGCTGGCTGGAGGGCCGCCAGCACGGGGCCCGTGCCAGGGCCGGATAGGGAGGTAGCGAATGGTGGGGGGGGAGTAATCTCGGACTCGGTCTCGGTCTCGGACCTTGATCCACTCGACCTGCCCATGGGCAACGAGTTGCCGGGGCGGCCATCCGCCATGCCGCCCTGCATGGAGGGTGACTCCCAAGCCCGGGTGGCACGGCCAGCTCGTTGGCCGTGGGCGGCTCGACAACCGAGAAGGCTAGAGCTCGGGCTCGATCCACCTCCGTCGCCGCATCCACCCCACGAGTCCCAACAGGGCCAACGCGAGCACGGCCCGGGGCTGGGCCCCGCTGCCCGAGAGGTTACTCTCACACTCGCACCCGCCGCCCGTGCTGTCGTCGTCGTCCGCTCCGGTGGTGTCGTCGTCACCGGTCGTGTCGTCGTCACCCGTCGTGTCGTCGTCACCGGTCGTGTCGTCGTCACCCGTCGTGTCGTCGTCGCCGGGGTCCTCGCAGTCCGGGTCGTCCTCGTCCGCCAGCCCATCGCAGTCGTTGTCGACCCCGTCCTCGCAGATCTCGTCCGCGCCCGGGTAGGCGGTGGCGTCGGTGTCGTCGCAGTCGCCGTCACAGGCCTCGACCCCGTCGCCGTCCAGGTCGGCGGGGTAGCTGTCCGGGTCCTCGTCGTCGCAGTCCTCGCAGGCCAGCCAGCCATCGCCGTCCACGTCCTCCTCGTCGGCGGGCAACGCGCCGTCGCAGTCGTTGTCCAGGCCGTCGCAGAGTTCGGCGGCCCCCGGGAAGGTGGACGCATTGCCGTTGTCACAGTCCCCCTGGCAGGCGTTGACACCATCCCCGTCCAGGTCCTCGTCCACGTCCTCGTCCACCACTCCGTCGCAGTCGTTGTCCAGCTGGTCGCACTGCTCCGGCGCCCCGTCGTAGGTCAGGGCATCCCCGTCGTCGCAATCACCCTCGCAGGTCGACATCTCGTCGCCGTCGACGTCCTCCTCGTCGGCGGGCAGCGCGCCGTCGCAGTCGTTGTCCAGGCCGTCGCAGACCTCGGGATTCCCCGGGAACATGGCGGCGTCGGCGTCGTCGCAGTCGTCCTGGCAGACGCTGTGGCCGTCGCCGTCCACGTCCCCATCCTCGTCGGTGGACGGGTCACAATCGTTGTCGATCCCGTCGCAGATCTCCTCCGCGTCGGGGTTCACGTCCTCGTCCCCGTCGTCGCAGTCCCCGTCGCAGAGGGTGAATCCATCCCCGTCCACGTCCGCCGCCTCGTCGGTGGACGGGTCGCAGTCGTTGTCGATGCCGTCGCAGACCTCGTCGGCGTCCGGGTTCACCGCCGCGTCCGAGTCGTCGCAGTCCCCGGGGATCCCCACGTGGTCGAGGGGCGGCTCGCAGGAAACCGCCGTCGCCGCCGGATCACCGTACCCGTCCCCATCCGCGTCCAGGTACCAGGTCAGGGCGTCGACGGCCTCGTCCTCGTCCACATCGCCGTCACAATCGTCGTCCTCACCGTTGCAGACCTCGTCCGCGGCCGGGTTCTGGGCCGCGTCGAGATCGTCACAGTCACCGCCGCAGAGCAGGAATCCGTCCCCGTCCAGGTCGTACCCCTCGTCCACCTCCCCGTCGCAGTCGTCGTCCTGGCCGTCGCATTCTTCGGCCGCCCCCGGGTAGGCCAGCGGATCCGTGTCGTTGCAGTCCCCGTTCAGGGCCACGTGGTCGGCGGGCGGCAGGCAGGCCACCACCGTGGTGTCGACGGCCCCCCAGCCGTCCCCATCGGCGTCCAGGTACCAGGTCAGGGCGTCGACGGCCCCGTCCTCGTCCACATCGCCGTCGCAGTCGTCGTCCTCGCCGTTGCACAGCTCGTCGGCGCCCGGGTACTGGTCCGCGTCGCCGTCGTCGCAGTCGCCGCCGCAGGTGGTCACGCCGTCGGCGTCCAGGTCGAAGTCCTCATCCACCTCCCCGTCGCAGTCGTCGTCCACGAAGTTGCAGTCCTCGGCGGCGCCCGGATACTGGGCCGGATCGCCGTCGTCACAGTCCCCGTCGCAGACGAACACCCCGTCGCCGTCCGCGTCGAAGCCCTCGTCCACCTCCCCGTCGCAGTCGTCGTCGATGAAGTTGCAGTCCTCGGTCATGCCCGGGTTGATCTGGGCGTCTCCCTCGTCGCAGTCCCCCTCGCAGTCGGTCCAGCCGTCGCCGTCGGCGTCCGTGCAGAACCCGTCTCCGGTGATGTGGATGATGGTGTCTTCCGGATCGCCGTTCCAGGTCGCGATGAACAGGTCCCCGGTCAGCGGATCGAACTCCAGGCCCCAGGGGCCGGTGTCCATGTCCGCGGCGAACTCGCTGTCCACCGGATTGGTGGTTCCGAGGGTGGGCACCCCGGTGTCCGCGTCGATGGCCAGACCACTGTCCGGATCGATGTCGAGGATCCGCACCTCGCCGATGCCCCAGTCGGCGTGCACCAGGTCACCGGCCATCGGGCCGAAGGGAACGTACTGCATGGCCCCGGTGGAGCCGGCCGGCAGCATGGCGAACAGCTCGGCGACGCCGGGTTCGTAGAGCCCGCCCCCGAGGGGAGTGAGGGGCAGGTTGAACAGCTCGGTGCTGTTCCAGCAGCTCACCTGGGCCAGCCCGTAGCCGGTCGCCGGATCATCCACGTGGGGTGAGAAGGTCAACCCGGCGACCGAGTCGGGCACCCCGGCGGTGGCCAGGTCGTAGATCGATTCGGCGCCCCCCGGTCCGCCCGGCCGCTCCCCCAGCTGGTTGTCCGGGAAATAGGTATAGAACCAGGTCCCCTCGGGCCCGACCTCGAGCCCCGCGTCGAGCCCACGCACGTCCACCGATCCCTCGAACACCACGGTCACGTCCTCGGCCGGGCCCAGGTCTGTGACCTGCCCGGTGACCGGATCCCTGGTGACCGGCACCGCGTACAGGGCGTGGTCGGTCGTCTCCGAGTCGCCCACCACGTACAGGACGTCCCCGTCCTCCGAGAACATCAACGCCCCCAGGTATCCCGGCACATCCAGCGAGACCCCGCTCCAGGAGTTGACCTCCTGGAAGTTCGCCGGATCGGCGAGGGTGACCGCGCCCGCAGACGTGGCGGCTGTCAGCAAGACGGCCAGGGCCAGGGCGATGGGGGCGTTGGATCGCATCGGGTAGTCCTCCGGGAGAGATCGGGGTCCGGACGCCATCCTATCGCGAACCGCTCGGCGGCCAGCGGCGATGACGATCTGTCACGCCACCCCGACGCGGATCGGCAACGGCTGCCAACCTGTCACCAGCCGGCCCACGCGCCCGGGTCCACCACGCCGATGTCCGTCGATCGGCGTGGCAGTTGAGCGCTGGCCCGCGGGTTGCAGAAGCCAGGCGCCAGGAGGTGTCCGATGAGCAACCGGGTCTTTCGGATCTCGCTGGTGTGCACGGTGATGCTGGCTGCGGCCGCGGGGATCGTCCTGTCGGGTCTGGTGGGGGATCGGGTGACCATCCCCGAAAGAGCGGCGCTGATCGAGGTGAGCGCACGCGGCGGCGCCGTGGTCGAGCGCCCGACAGGGTCCCTCCCCTCCTCCCTGGGCGAGTACCGCGATCCCATCGCCGGGCGCTCCCTGTTCGACAGCGGCGGTGGCGAGGGTGGGGGCGGCGGTCTACCCGCGGCCCGGGACCTGCCCGCGCGGCTGCTGGCCACCTCGGCGGCGGCGGAGAACCGCTACTCGTCGGCCCTGATCGCGGTCGAGGACGGGGACGCACAGGTCTACGGGATCGGGGACAGGGTCGCCGACGCGGTCATCGAGGGCATCGACCGGCGACGGGTGATCCTGCGCCGGGGCGACGGCCGGCGCGAACTGCTGCGCCTGGGCGGCGGTGCCCGGGCAGAATCCCCCGGGCCGCGGCCCAAACAGGCGACGGGGGGCTCGCGGGTCGACTGGTCACGGGGGGTGGAGGACCTGGGCGAGAACCGCTACCGCGTCGAGCGGGCCACCCTGGAAGAGGCCCTCGCGCACCTGGACGAGGTCGGCAAGGGCGTGCGGGTCGTGCCGAACTTCAAGGACGGCGAGCTGCTCGGCTACCGCATCGTCAAGATCCGGGGGACAGCCCGCTGAGGTTGCTCGGGTTGGAGCGCAACGACGTGATCCGGGGCGTGGATGGTGGCCCGGTCGATCCCGCGGCGGCCCTCGATCTGCTGGGCAAGGTCGAAGGACTCGAGGGGTTGGCGCTCCAGCTGGAGCGGGGCGGTGAACCGCTCGAACTGACCTACGAGGTCTACTGAATCAACGGGCGGATGGCGCCCGCCGCGCGGGCGAATTCGGGCAGCGCGAGCTGGGCGTCGAGCCACGCCCGGTACCCCCCGGGATCGGGGTGATCCCGGATCATCAGCACCTGCAGCTTCAGCAGGTCGCCGTCCGCGGGTGCCTGCTCCAGCGCCCACAGCAGGCGTTCGGCGGCCTCGTCGGGGCGCCCGAGTTCCTTGTACGCGAAGGCGATGGCGAAGGAACTCCTGGGGCCCGGACCGCCGGTCGCCTCGCTGCGCAAGGCCACGTCCAGGGCTGCCCCCGCCTGACCCAACCAGAGGTGGGCGATGGCCTGGTCCCGCTGGCAGAGGTACAGGTCCGGAGTACGCGCCATCGCCTGCTCGTACAGCTCGATGGCGCCGGGGTAGTCCTCTTTCGCCGCCTGGATCCGGCCCAGCCAGCAGTACCCGTGGCCGACGTCCGGCGCCACGAGGACAGCGCTCTGGGCCAGGTTCTCGTTGGACGCATAGGCCCAGATCGCCTCGCGCAGGCCCAGCTGCTGGGTCAGCAGATACCCCGCCACGAGCGCGGCGATCCCAGCCCAGTGGACCGAACGTAGCCGGGGTTCGATCCAGCTCACCAGAGCGCGGGCCCCCTGGGCCAGGCCCAGCGCGATCACCGCCCACGGCAGGTACAGGTATCGACCGAAGCCACCCCAGCCGCGCACGGTGGTCACCATCGCCACCGGGGCCAGCATCAGCAGCAGCACCACCAGCCCCACAGCCAGCAGCGGGATCCGGCGGCGCAGCGCGACCGCCAGGGCGACCAGGCCCAGCACGACGGCGACGGAGACCGCCACCCAGATCGCCGACAGCCCCTCGTATTCGAGGGCGAGCTCGCGGTACCCCACCGGCTGCATGGTCACCAGCCCGCGCGCCGCGTCGGCCAGCAGGATCGGAAGGTTGCGCAGGGCGGCGAGTCGCTGGCTGCCGCCGTCCGGCGCCACGTGCATCGCCCCCAGCCCCACGAACCGCAGGATCGCGTAGATCACGGGGGCCAGGACCAGGGGCGCCAGGTGCCTTGGAGCCACCGCCCGGCGGCGCCACAGCCAGACCACCAGCGGAGGCAGCGCCATCACCACCACCTCCTTGGTCAGCAGGCCCGCCAGCGCAGCGCCACCCGCAGCCAGCGCCAGCGCCCAGCGCCGCCCCGGGCTCCCGCGCCGGTCGCCCCCCGCCGCGTCCGCCAGCAGCACCGCCGCCAGAACGCCGGCCGCGCCCAGGGTGTCGGTCATCGCGGACACGAACAGGTAGGCCTCGGCGATCAGCGGGTGGAACGCGAACAGGGCCCCCGCGCCGAGGGCGAACCACGGACTGTCCAGCCACCGCCGCGCCAGCCCCCACAACATCAGCACCACCGCCAGGTGGATCAGGACCGATACCCCGTGGAAGACGGCCGCGTCGGCACCGCCGATGGCGTAGGTGAGACACAGGGCGGTCAGGAAACCCGGCCGGTAGAGCTCCATCTCGTCGCTGGACGCGGGATCGCCGACCCCCTTCCAGACGCCGGTCAGGAAGTACCCCGGGATCCGGGCCACGGAGTCCAGGGCGTCGGTGTCCACGACCTGTCGCTGATCGTCCCAGATGAACTCCGCGCGCAGGCTGGGCGCGCTGGTCGCCAGCACCGCCAGTGCCAGGACGACGCCGTGCAGCAGAGGGTGCCCGGCCCATGCGGGGAGCGCGGGTCCAGCGCAGCGGGGGATCGCGTCGGTCAGGATCAGCCCTCGGGTTCGAAGGCCGCTGGCAGCGAGAAACGGACGGTCGTGCCCGGACCCTCGCCCGGTTCGATGTGGATCTCACCGCGATGGAGCTCGACGATCTTCTTGGCGATGGCCAGGCCGATGCCCGTCCCCGACTGGCCGTCGGCCGCCCTCGTGCGCTGGAAGACCTGGAACACGCGGCTCGCGTCTTCGGGGGCGATGCCGACCCCGTTGTCGCTCACCGACACCACCCAGGTGCCCCCCTCGGGGGCGGTGGAGATCACGATGGCCGGCGGGTCGGCACCCCGGAACTTGATGGCGTTGGCCAGCAGGGAACGGAACAGCCGGATCAGCAGCAGCCGGTCGCCAGTGACCCGGGGGAGGTCGTCGGCGGTGAGGATCGCGGCGGCATCCTCGAACTCCCGATCCAGGTCTTCGCGGGCGGACACCACGATGGCGGCCAGGTCCAGCTCCTCGAAGGCGCCCTCGCTCCCCACCCGGGCATAGGCCGCCAGGTCGTCCAGCAACCCCCGCATCCGCCGGGCCGCCCGGGTCAGGGTCGCGAGCGAGGCCCGATCTCGATCCTCGAGCCAGTCGGCGCAGCGCTGCTCCAGCTCCCCCGCCGCCGCCACCACCTCGTCCAACGGTTGCGTCAGGTCGGTGGACACCACCGAGGCCATGGTCTCCAGGTCCGCGTTGGCCCGGCGCAGCTCCTCGGCCTGCTCCCCGAGGGCGCGGCTCTTCTCCTCCTCGAAGCGGAGCCGCTCCTCGGTGATGACCCGCCGGTACTCCCGCTCCCGCCCCTGCTCGTCCACGGCGGTGAAACGCAGGACGGTGTGGCGGCCGATACGGATCCGGCAGGCGGGGGGCAGCTCGTACTCGTCGAGCACGCGCTGGCCATCGACGAAGGTCCCGTTCACGCTTCCCAGGTCGCGGATGAAGAAATGTCGCCCCCGCAGATCGATTCGCGCATGGGCGCGGGAGATCGCCTTGTCGCTGAAGGTGAAACCCGCGTCGTCGCTGCGTCCCAGCACACCGCCCAGACTGCCCACGTAGAGCATCCGCCCGGCCTCGGGCCCCGCCTCGACCGCCATCGTCGCCCCCACGGTCGGCCCCTCGACCTCCCCCAGGGGCAAGATCTCCTCGACCTCGGTGATCTCCTTGTGGGTGATCTCTCCCCGGGCGATTTCGGACCACGGACGGTCGTCGGACACGCTGGGCCTCCCGCTTGTAGGGAGGTTCCATCTTACGCGGAAGCGGGGGCGGCTGGGAACGGGGAGGCTTCCACGTCGTCCCACGCCACAATGCGCCTCTCGCGGGCCGAATGGTGGATAAGCCTGGATGGGGTTGTCGAGGAGGCGAGCAGGCGCGCCCCAAAGCGCGTAATCCCCCGGATCTAGGGGGGTCTTCCGCCGCGGGGGGGAGCCTCAGTGGCCCGGGCGGGCCGATGGATCCCGTTCCTGGACGGTCCGCAGGATATCCCCGTCGTCCGGGAACTGCCCGGTCTGTCGCTTGCTGTAGATCAACTCACCGTCGAGCTCGACCTCGAAGCAACCACCGCTTCCGCGAATCAGCGTCGCCTTGATCCCCGTCTCACCCTCGACCAGCTCCGCCAGACCGGCGGCTCGGGGCAGATAGTTTCACGTGACGCAGTACTGGATCGTGAATTTGTGGCTCATGGATCCTCCGGGGACCAACCGCGGCCCGGGACCAATGTAGGTCCTATGGTCAGAGAGGCAAGGCACAGAGGGGCTCGCTTCGGCTACACTGCCGCCATGTACGCGCCAACCGACCTCGCTGTCGTCATCCTGGCCGGCGGCCGCTCGCGCCGCATGGGCCGCGACAAAGCCACCCTCGAACTGGGGGGAGAGCGACTGATCGACCATGCCGTGCGGCTGGCTTCGAGCTGTACGGACGAGGTCGTCGTGGCCCGCGGGGCTGCCCACCGCGCCCCGATCGCCGGACTCGACGTGCCGCAGGTCGCGGACCAGTGGCCGGGCAGCGGAGCCCTGATCGGTATCCACGCCGGTCTGCGCTCCGTGGCCGGGCAGACCGTCGTGGTGATCGCCTGCGACATGCCGCTGCTCGAGCGGTCTTACCTGCTCGACCTGGCAGTGCTGATCGACGGCCATGACGTCGTCGTCCCCCGCGTCGACGCCGGCCTGCAGCCCCTGTGTGCCGTCTATCACCGCTCGTGCCTGTCCGCCATCGAGGTCAACCTCGATCGGGAGGAGCGGCAGGTCTTCGCCTTCTATTCCGAGGTACGCACACGCGAGGTCCGCCTGGACCAGATGGATGGCTGGGGGGACAGGGAAGACCTGTTCCTCAACGTCAACTCCCCCGGCGACCTCGCCCGGGCCGAGGTGCTGTTGAGGGACCGGGGAACCGGATGACCTGCCCTCGCTGGCGAGCGGTGGCGGCCGCGCTAGCCCTCGGGACGGCAGTTGCGGCAGCGGCGGACCCTGGCGACACCCCCGGCGACGACCCGCCCCTCCCCCACCCGGTCATCTGTCTCCACGGCTTCCGTGGCGACGCGTCCACCTTCGAACCGATCATCGCTCCGCTGACCGCGGCCGGGCTGGCGCCGATCCCGCTGGAGTTCGCCCCAGCGGATGGCGACATGGGGCTGGCCGCAACGGCCGAGGAGGTCGTCAGCCACCGGGTCGATGCGGAGCTGTCCGCGCGCGGTTACCCCGACGGACAGCGATTCTCGGTGCTGGCCCACTCCCTCGGTGGACTGGTCGCCCGCCACCTGATCGAGAATGGCGGGTGGACCGATCGTGTGGATCGGGTGGCCCTGCTGGCCGTGCCCAACCACGGGGCGCGGACGGGGTTGGGACAGGCGGCCTGCGGCCTGCCCCCCAGCGACCCCTGGCGCCAGGCGGGCTGCGACACCCGGAACGGATCCGAGTTCCTCGTGGCCCTGGGCACACACCCGCCGCAGGAGCTGACGGCGCGGTACCTGAGCGTGGGCTCCGCGTGGCGCGGTAGCCCGATGCCCGGCGGCGGCGACATGGACGGCAGCGGCCAGGGCCATTCGAACGACGGCGTCGTCTCCGCCGAGTCCCCCTACCTGGACGGCGTGCCCCTGCGGATCTGGGAGGGCAGGGGGCCTTCGATGCACACCCGTCTGTTCTGTAACGGGGTGATCACCGGCTGGATCGTCGATTTCCTGGTCGACGGCACCCTCCCGGAACTCGACACGGATCCCCAATTCCAGGTCGCCCCCGACCTTTGTTACGACCCCGGCGGCGCGGAGGGCGAGGTCCGCCCCGGGGGCGACGAGGTCGCGCCGGCGCCGGCGGACGCCGCGTTGATCACGTTCCGGGTGGACGCGGGCGGAGCGGCGGACCCGCTCGTACAGTTCAAGCTCCGGCAAGGCCGGCTGCACCTGCGCCTGGACGACCGGGACGCCGTCACGCTGGAGCAGTGGAAGGTGCCCCGTGGCGAGCCGGTCCACGCCGAACCGCTGGCGCCGGGAGAGCACGTCCTCGAGGTGCGCTGGGACGTGGTCTTCCGTTCCGCCACCGATCGCCACCATCCGGCCGGCACCCGTCCCGACGAGATCGGTTTCTCCGTGCCCGACGAGGGCAATGCACGGCTGGTGTTCGAGGTGGAACCCGAGCGGTCCCAGGAGATCTGGATCCGCCTGTTCCGCAAGGCCGGCGTGGGCTCGCAAGGGCGTGGGTGGGTGGAGTTCGATCGGAGCGGGTCCTAGGTGTAAACTCCGCGCTTCTTCGAGGGGTAGTCCATGTCGCTAGCGCAGACCGACGCCGGGGCACAGATCCTGCTGCTGGATTTTGGCGGCCAGTACGCGGGATTGATCGAAAAACGCATCCGCAGCCTGGGGGTCACCGTCGATCGCCGCGAGGGGAACGCCCGACTCGAGGATCTGCGCCACCCGGATCTGCGGGGTGTGATCGGATCCGGCGGACCGGACAGCGTCTACGCCCCCGGCGCGCCCCAGGCCGATCCGGCGGTGCTGTCCGGCGACCTGCCGTACCTGGGGATCTGTTACGGGATGCAGCTGCTGGCCCGCGCGACAGGTGGCGACGTGCTGCGCAAGGAGCGCCGGGAAGATGGGGATACCCTGCTCCGGATCTCCGCTGGCGACGATCCGCTCTTCGCGGGGCTGCCGGATTCGATGCAGGTCTGGATGAGCCACGGCGACAGCGTGGACGCGCCGCCCCCGGGCTTCCGGGAGACCGCCCGGACCGAGGAGGGCATCCTGGCCTCGATCGCGGGGGACGACGGGCGGCGCTTCGGCGTCCAGTTCCACCCCGAGGTCAACGACACCCAGTTCGGGAGCCAGCTGCTGGGCCACTTCCTGTTCCGTGTCTGCGGGGCCACCCGGACCCTGGACCCCGACGAAGAGGTCGAGGCCAAACGAACCCTGATCCGCGACGTCGTGGGCGAGGACAATGTTCTGGTCTTCCTGTCCGGCGGGGTGGACTCGTCGGTGGTGGCGCGGCTGTGCATCGACGCCCTGCGGCCCGAACAGGTGTACGCGGTCCACGTCGACCACGGCCTCATGCGCCGCGGTGAGAGCCGGGCGATCATCGAACGTTTCGCCGACTTCGGCTTTGCGCCGGGCCACCTGGTGCTGGCCGAGGAGGCCGGGCGATTCCTCGCCGGCCACACCCGCATTCCCCCGGCCGGCGCGACCGAGCGCGTGACCGACGACGGGCAGGTTGTCTTCGTCCCCCCCAGGGAGAGCTGGCCCCGGACGCGCACGCTGGCCGACGAGACCGAACCCCAGGCCAAGCGCCTGATCATCGGCGACACGTTCATGGCCGTGGCCCGCGACCGGATGGCCCGGCTGGGGTTGGACGTGGGCAACACCTTCTTGGTGCAGGGCACCCTGTACACCGATCTGATCGAGAGCGGATCGCGGGAGGTCTCCCGGGGCCAGGCCGACGTGATCAAGTTCCACCACAACGACACACCGCTGGTGCGGGAGTTCCGTAAGGCCGGCCGGGTCCTGGAACCCAACGCCAACTGGTACAAGGACGACGTCCGGCGGGTCGCTGGCCAGCTGGAGCTGGGCGAGGACCTCGCCCGGCGCCGACCCTTCCCTGGCCCCGGGCTGGCGATTCGCGTGCTGTGCGCCGACGGACCGTGTGGCGTGCCCGGCGGCCTGGACGATCTGTCGGAGCGGGTGGCGGCGCTGGTGGCCGAGGCCGGCGGCACGGGCTGGCGGGGCCGGCTGATACCGGTCGCGACCGTGGGTGTCCAAGGAGACGCCCGCACCTACGCACCCGCTGCGCTGGTCACCGTGGAGGGCGATCCGGAGGACCCGGCGTACTGGGAACGGGCCATGGCCATCGCCACCGATCTCCCTCGGCGGGAGGACAGGATCAACCGGGTCGTCCTCCAGATCGCGGTCGACGGACCGACGGCGGACCGGCCCGCCTGGTCGGCGGACGCGGCCATCGAGGCCCGCTCCCGCCCGGCCATCCTGCCCACCCGGCTGGAACCGGCCGCCCTGGATCTGTTGCGAGAGGTCCACGCCATCGGCGAGGACGAGCTGCGGCGCGTCGATCCGGACCACCGGGTCGCCCAGATGCCCTTCGTCCTGATCCCGGCGGATCTGGCGGGCAACCAGCAGCGATCGGTGATCATCCGCGGGATCATCACCCGGGACTTCATGACCGGGCGGCCGGTCGTTCCGCAGCGGGATCTACCCTGGGAGTTCTTCCAGCGGGTCGCCGCTGGAATCCTCGCCCTGCCAGGCGCGGGTGCCGTCGCCCTCGATCTGACCACCAAGCCGCCGGCAACCACCTGCTGGGAGTGACGCATGACCTACTACGAGCCCGACCATCTGCCCCGATTCCCCGAGATCGGCGAGGGGGCACCGGAGCTGGCCGCCAAGTTCTTCGACTACTACGGCGCCGTGTTCGCCGACGGCGCGCTGACCGCCCGTGAGAAGTCCCTGATCGCCCTGGCAGTGGCCCCTGCAGTCCAGTGTCCCTACTGTATCGAGGCGTATGCCAAGGACTGTCAGGAGAAGGACGCGGACCTGGAGCAGATGACCGAGGCGGTTCACGTCGCCTGTGCGATCCGCGGCGGTGCTTCGCTGGTCCACGGTCTGCAGATGAAGGAGCACGCGGACAGCACCGGCATGTGAATTCGAGCCGGAGAGGGCGATGACCCGGGCCGCGGCAAGACAGCTGGAGCAACTCGACGCGCTGGATATCGCTGGCAAGTCCGTGGACAAGGCGGATTTTGCCGCCGATCTGGCGGTGCACGGCTGGGACGAGATCCAGCCCGCGGTGCTGGACGTCTTCCAGATCAACCTGGGCCGCGTGTGCAACATGTCATGCAAGCACTGCCACGTGGACGCCGGGTCCGGCCGGACCGAGCAGATGGACGACGACGTACTCGAGGCCTGTCTGCGCGCCGTGGACCGCGGTGGCTCGCCGAGCGGAACATCGAGGTGGTCGCCTCCCTGCCCCACCACCGACGGCGCAACACCGACGCCCAGCGGGGCGAGGGCACCTTCGACCGCTCCATCACCGCGCTGCAGCGGCTCAACGAGGCCGGCTATGGCCAGGGCGATCCGCAGCGTGTGCTCACGCTGATGACCAATCCGGCGGGTGCCTACCTCGCCGGGGGTCAAGGGTCGATGGATCGGGAGTGGAAGGACGATCTGCGGCGCAGCCACGGGGTGTCCTTCGACAGGCTGATCGCGCTGAACAACATGCCCATCGCCCGATTCCAGGAGTGGCTGCTGGCCACGGGCAACCTGCGCCCCTACCAGGTCCGGCTCGTGGAGGCCTTCAACCCGCAGACCATTTCGGGCGTGATGTGCCGTAGCACCCTGTCGGTGGCCTGGGACGGCCGACTCTACGACTGTGACTTCAACCAGATGCTCGATCTCCAGGCCGTCCACCCGACCGCGGGCCCCCTCCACGTGGAGGACTTCGACCCCGTCGTTTGGAGCGAGCGCCGGATCCGCACGGCCCGCCATTGTTACGGCTGCACCGCGGGTGCTGGCAGCTCCTGCGGCGGCGCCACGGTAAGGTAGGGGAGGCGTCAGGCGTCAGGCGTCAGGCGGGGAGATTCACCTGCGAGGATGGACACACGCCGGGCCAGCAGGTCGTGCGTGTCCGCGGCGCGACCGGGGCGCCCGATCTGCTGTACTGTGGGGACCTGTTCCCGACCCGGTCGCACCTGCGGATCCCCTGGAACATGGGTTATGACCTGGCGCCGCTGACGATCGTGGACGAGAAGCGGCGATTGCTCGAGGAGGCCGATCGCGGCGGCCACTGGCTGATGCTGGAACACGACCCCGAGGTGGCCCTGGTGCGGATCCGGTTCGATGGCCAGCAGACCGAGACCGTCGAGACGGCGGCCCTGCCCGGACCGGCGGACGGCCTGACCCGCCCGGAGGAAGATCCGGATGACAGCTGAGCCCCAGTCGCCGCGGCGCCCCTGGGCCAGGAAACGCGTGATCATCCCGCTGGCCCTGCTGGCCGGGGCCTCGATCGCGGTCTACCTGATCTTCGGTGTGACCCGCAGTGGTCCGTTCGGGCCGATGCTGTCGCCACCCCCCATCCAGTGGACCCCCCCCGGCGCCGACGAGGTCACGCTGTGGGCCTGGCAGACCGGGATGGACCACTACCAGACCGGCGCGTTCGATGAGGCGTCGACCCTGTTCGGCCGCGCCGCCGCCGGATTGCCGAGCCACCCCCAACCGGCCTTCTTCGCCGGCGTCTGCCACCTGTTGGTGGGACGCCCCGGTGCCGCCACCGACCTGCTGCAGCGCGCCGACGATCTGACCCCGGAGGAAGCCCAGTTCCTGTACTACCTGGCCTGGGCCGAGTGGCTGAACGATCGTGAGGAGGCCGCCGTCGCACACCTGCAGCAGGCCGGCGAGGGCGATGACCGTTGGGCGCGCCGCGCCCGCAAGGCCCAGTCCCGACTCGCGCGGTAGCTGCCCCCCGCGGTGTACAATCATCGGACTGGCCATAGCCGGCGGCGGAGATGCGACGTGGCGAAATCAGCGAAGTTCAGCTTTCCGATGCCCACCGACGAGACCCTGCGCCTGATCCCGGAGAAGCTGGCCGTGCGCTTCCGGTTGCTGCCGATCCGGCGGACGGCGTCCACACTGACCGTGGTGACATCCAACCCCAAGAACGTACGAATGCTCCAGGATCTGGAGCGGCAGTTCGGTCTGAAGATCGACGCCCGCCAGGTGTCCGACGACGAGATGAGTGAGGCGCTGGACTACGCGTTTGGCGACCGCCCCAGTGGAGTGCGCGCTCCGCTGGCCGCCACCAACGGGTCCGACCCCGCCATCCGGGGCCCCGACTCACCCGACGTGGATCGCGGGAGCCTGTCGGGCTCCTACACGGCGCCCCCGGCCCACGTCGGCCTGCAGAGCCTGGACGCCGACGATTCGTTCGTCGAACGGACATCCAGCGGCTTCGGCATGTCCTCGCTGGGCGGCCCGCCCGTCGAGCCCTCCCCGGCCGCGCCCGATCCCTTCGAGGACACACTGGGCAGCCTCGAAGGTCTGGGAAGCGACAGGGGCGAACCGGCCCCGGCCCGTGCCCGCCGCACCGAGGATGAGGGGCTGTCGGCCCTGTTCATCGAGCGCGCCCGGGCGCACGACTCCCAGTCCGGTATGGGCGCCGTCTCCGGGGAAGTCGGCGCATCGAGCACTGACCAGGCCCGCTCCACCGAACAGATCCGCGGGATGCTGCACGACGCCCTACGGATGGGGGCCACCGAGATCTTCCTCGATACCCTGGCCGAGCGGGTCCTGCTGCGCGCGCGAATCGGCTTTCGGACGGCCCGGCTCAACGAGTTCGAGCCGGCGGAAGGGGGCCAGCTGTTGGCCCACCTGCGGACGATGGCAGGGATGCAGGCGGCCGCCGACGACCCGGAGGTCAGCGGCAGGATCCACCTGCGGTTCGACGACGGGACCGTGGCCGATTTTTTCGTGCAGACCATCCCTGGGGGAGCCGGCGAGTGTCAGATGCTGGACGCCGTCCGCTACCCAGGATCCAGTCTCAAGCCGCTGCCGCCGCGGGGCATCGGGGAGGGATCGCCCGGTCACCTGCGGGACCTGCTCGCGTCCCGGCTGGGGGACAAGCGGTTGGCCGGCATCATGGCCCGCCAGCTGACCCGGCCGCCGTCGTTGCTGGCCGTGGTAGCCCCCCGCCGCCGCAACCGCGAGTCGATGCTGGCGTTGCTGGCGGGGGCCCTCGCCGGACCGGCGCTCGGACAGCGGGTGGTCTACGCTGGCGAGCACCCCCGCTACTACCTGGACGACGTCGGTGTGGTGCTGCTACCCACCGACCGCGAAGGGAGGGCAGACTCCTACCAGCGGGCCTGCCGGCTGGGTGCCGACTACGCGGTGCTCGAGGAGGTGGGGGACTACGACGAGCTGGCGAGGGCAACCGAGGCGTCGGTCGGCCAGCACGTGATCGCCGGGATCTCCGGTGCCGATCCCATCGACATCCTGATCTTCCTCACCGAGGCACCGGAGCCCAGGAGGATCGCACAGCGGCTGGGTTCGATCCTGTTCCTCGACGCCCAGTCGATGAAGATCGTCGAGATGAACAAGCACCTGCGCGACGCGGTGGGGAGCGTGGAGGACGCCGGGACCTTCGCGCAGATGTTCGAGGGCTAGGCCCAGGCCTCGGCGCCCCGGCCGACCTCCACCGAGATCCCCACGGTGGCGGATCCGTTCAAGCCGCGATAGGCGAAGGGCGAGGGCAAGGGAGAGTCGTCGCGGTGGCGACTACTTCAGCTCGACTGCGACGTCGGCCTTCTCACCCTCGAAGCGCAGGTCGTGGATCCTCAGGCGGACCTTGTCCTCCCAGTAGTCGGGCTTGACCGAGCGGCCGAACTCGTACTCCAGGGGGCGGGTCTCGCCGGGTTTCATCGAGACCTGCATCCACTCGGCGGTGGGGTACATGTCCAGGGGCGGCGTGGCCACGTACCACAGGCGCTTGAGCAGCACCACGTCGGCCTCGCTGAGCCACTCGATGCGGATCTGGCAGGTGGTCAGGTTCTTGTCGCCGTTGTTCGTGATGTTGGCGTAGATGCCCCAGCCGTCCAGCTCGCCGTCGGGCTTTCCCTGGAGGTTCACCTTCCTGGAGGTCAAGTCGTTGACCTCGATGTTCTCGGAGTAGGCGAACACCCGCTGGTAGTGACGGGCGTCCATGTGGGACGCACCCTCGGGGTAGAGGTCGACGTACTGCTGCATCTTGGCGGCGTCGCACTCCTCCTTGCCCTCTTCGAACAGCAATCGGGCGTGGTTGGTGCGGGCGGCGTCGGAGTTGGAGCCCTCGGGGTGACGCTCCAGGTAGTCGAGGTACGCGGTCGCGGAGCCGAGTTCGGTGGCGCGCACGTAGTCCTGTTCCTCGATCCGCTTGATCGCCTCGGCCACGTGCAGACTGTCCGGATACTCCTCCATGAAGGTGTTGTAGGCCTCGGCGCTGTCGGCGAGCTCGGTGCGCCGCCAGGCCTCGCCCTCGCCACAGCCGACGAGCCAGCCCAGGCCCAGCACCAGCGGGAGCGCGGTCAAGGTGCAGATGAGACGTCGCATCGGTTCCTCCTCGGGGAGCGGGGTGGCGATGGATGGCTAGTCGAGCCAGTCCTTGAAGTCCACCCCCAGCATGATTCCACCGTCGGCCACGATGTTCTGCCCGACGACCCAGGCGGAGTCGTCGGAGCAAAGGAAGCTGACGATGCCGGACAGGTCGTCGGGCATGCCGATCCGACCCATCGGAGACTTGCGCTCGGCGAAGTTGTAGACCGCCTGCGGGTACTTGAACCACTGGATCGCGCGGGTCTCGACGGGCCCGGCGCTCACGCTGTTGACCCGGATCCCGTCCTTGATGAACTCGAAGGCCATGTAACGAACCAGCGCCTCGAGCGCCGCCTTGGACGTGCCGATGGCAGTGTACTCGGAGAAGCAGGTGCGGCTGCCTTCGCTGGAGATGCCGATGATGTAGCCCCCGTCGCGCTTGAGCCAGGGGTGTGCCCCCTGGGCCAGCAGGAGCATGGCGGTGACGTTGGTCTCGAACGTGGCGTTCCAGCTGAAGCGCCCGAGCCGCAGGATCGGCCCCATCGCGCCGAAGGCGGCGTTGTGGACCAGGATATCCAGCTGATCCCAGCTCCCCTTGAGCGTCTTGAACAGGCCGCGGATGTCGTTGGGGGCCCGCATGTCGGCCTGGATGACCATGGCACGACGGCCCATCGCCTCGATCTCGGCGGCGGTCTCGTTCGCCGTACCCTCGTCCTTCTTGTAGTTGAGGATGATGTCGGCACCGTCGGCAGCCAGTCGCATGGCGATCGCCTTGCCGATACCCCGCGCGCCTCCGGTGACCAGGGCCACCTTCCCTGCCAGATGTTCGCTGTGCTCGGACACGGTCCCTCTTTCCTTCCAGATCGCCCCGGAATCGCCGCACTATATCGATCGCGGGATCTCGATGTCAACGAAGCCAGAAGGCTCCGCGAGCCCACTCGGATTGGCCTCCGTCCCCGTTTCTCTTTACACCTGTCAGGCCGTATGGTACTCAACTCGGCACGGGGTCGCGATGACTCCTAACCATTGGAAATAACGTGGGAAACCAGGAAACAGCCGAGTTCCTCGACCACGCGGGCCGCGAGCGGGTCGCCATCACCGGGATCGGGGCGGTGACTGGACTCGGGACCGGCGCCGACGCCCTCTGGGACGGGCTGGTGGCGGGGCGCTCGGCGATCCGCCCGATCCAGGGATTCGACCCCACCGATCTGGCCTGCCACATCGCCGCCGAGGTGCCGGAGCTTCCCCCGGTGCCCGCCACCATCGGTCCGTACAAGGTGGAGGCCCGACCCTACGTACTGGCGGTCTCCGCCGCCCTCGAGGCGCTCGCTCAGGCCCGGATCGACGGCGTCCCCCGCGACCGCCGGGCGGTGGCCTTCAGCGGTGGCGCCGCCGATCTGCTGCTGGACGTCATCGCCGGCACCGCGCACCGGGTCGGTCCCGAGGGCGACGACGTCTTGCAACTGGTCCCGGAGGACCTGCCGGGGGCCTACCCGGACGAACCCTCCATCGGCCAGCTCGACCACCACTGTGGTGCCCTGCTGCCCCTGGTGCTCGGCGCCCTGGTCGAGGCGACCCAGGTCACCTACCTGTCGACGGCCTGCGCGGGCGGCGCGCAGGCCATCGCCAACGGCGCACGCGCGATCCGCCTCGGCGATGCCGACCTGGTGCTCGCCGGTGGCGTCGATTGCCTGGTCACGCGCCAGATCGTCTCCGGATTCGCCAAGCTCAGCGCCCTGAGCACTCGCAACGACGAGCCTGCCACCGCGAGCCGGCCCTTCGACGCTTCCCGCGACGGTTTTGTGCTCGGCGAGGGTGCAGGGGTGCTGGTGCTCGAGTCCCTGCGCTCGGCCCGCGAGCGCGGCGCGACGGTTCTGGCCGAGCTGGCTGGCGCCGGGCTGTCGGGCGACGCCTACCGCTTGACGGATCCGGAGCCGGGCGGCAGCGGCATGACCCTGTCGATGAGCCGCGCCCTGGACGACGCGGGGCTGGGCCCCGACGAAGTGGACTACGTCAACGCTCATGGCACGTCGACCTCCATGAACGACGCGGCCGAGACCCGGGCACTCAAGGGAGTGCTGGGCGAGCGGGCCCGGGCCATCCCGATCTCCTCGAGCAAATCGATGATCGGGCATTCGATCCACGCGGCCGGTGCGGTCGAGGCGGTGGTCTGCGTGCGCTCGCTGGCCGCCCAGGTGGTTCACCCGACCCAGAACCTGCGTGAGGCGGATCCCGCCTGCGATCTTGATTACGTGCCCATCGAGGCCCGACCGGCGACGATGCGAGTGGCCATGAGCAATGCCTTCGGATTCGGGGGACAGAACACCACTCTGGTGCTCACGACCCCCGGTCGGGAGGCGGTTGGAACTTGATTTTGTGCGCCGAATATGAGATTCCCGCGCGGTCGATGTGACGCGCCGCACGACCCGCGGCGAGCCCGACCGACCAACACGAGAGACCAGAGGAGATCCGACATGCCCAGCCGGGACGAAATCCTGGAAACCCTGCGTACGATCATCGTCGAGACCCGCGGCGTGGACGAGAGTGAAGTCGTCCCCGAGGCCAACCTGTTCAATGACCTCGGCCTCGAGTCCATCGACTTCCTGGAGATCTCCTTCCGGATGGAGGAGAGCTTCGGATTCCCCTTCCCCACCGACCAGCTCGGCGAGCTGATGGGCGGAGTGACCGAGGACAGCACTCGCGAGCAGATCGAGACCGTACTCGACCAGCTGAAGGCCGAGTTCTACATTCCGGTGGTCAAGGACAAGCTGGACGGACTCGATCCCTACGAGCCGAACAAGCTGCGCGATGGCGTGCTGGCCCTGTTCACCGTGAACGCCCTGGCTGACTTCGTCGAGGCCAAGTCCGCCTGATTTCCCAGCTCTGGACGCCATCGTGGCCCCACGCGTCGTCGTCACCGGGCTAGGCGTCGCCAGCCCGCTGGGCCTCGGCGTCGATGCCTTCTGGACCGCCCTCGGGGAGTCCCGCGCTGCCGCGGAGTCCTTCGAGCAGGGACCGCTCGCCCAGATCCCCCCCGCCGCCGGCGGCCGAACCCCGGTGCCGATGAAGGTCGCCCGGGAGTTCTTCGATCCCCGCGCGCTGCGCAACGCCACCATGCACGGCTCGACCCTGATGGCGGTGGTGGCCACCGGCGATTGCCTGGCCCGAGCGAGCCTCGACACGGAGACGGCGGTCGGCGCGCGATACGGCTGTTACGTGGGCACCGAGATCGCGTATCCGGACCACCGCAAGCAGGCGCGCGGCGCGATCACGCTGGTCCAGCGCGATCCCGAGTCGACGGACGGCTGGCGGTTCAACGACGACCGGCTGGGGGACGCGATGAAATCCCTGTCGGCCTTCGACTTCCTGCGCACGCTGCCCAACATGGCGGGCAGCCACGTGTCCATTCGCGGCCGCTTCCGCGGGCCGATCTCCACCTACCTCGGATCGTGGGCCAGCGGCGTGCAGGCCATCGTCGAGGCGTGGCGCGAGATTCGAGCTGGCGTGGCCGACGGGATGCTGGCTGCGGGTGCGTGGCACCCCTTCGGTGAGATGTACCTGGGCTACCTCCGTCGGCGGGGATTCTCCGCCGCCCAGGCCGGCGACCCCACGGTCGCCACCCGCCCCTTCGACCGCGACCGGCAGGGGTTCGTCCCCGCCGAGGCCGGCGCGGCCTTCCTGCTGGAGCGGCTGGACGTGGCCCAGGCGCGGGGTGCGACGATCCTGGCCGAGGTGGTCGGCGGCGCGACGCGGTTCGCGGTGCCCGGCTCCGGGGACGATGCCCGCGGAGCGACCCTTGCGGCCGCCCTGCCCGCCGATCTGCCGGTGGACGCGCTGGCCTTGACCGGCGCGGGTCACCCGGAGCTGGATCGCCTGGAAGGCCAGGCCTGGACAGCGCAGCTGGGTCCCGAGCGCGCAGGCGCGATCCCCTGGATCTCCCCGTCGGCCAACACCGGGTTCTCCGGTTCCGCCGCCGCTCCGCTGGCGACGGTCACCGGCCTGCTGGCGATGGAGTCCGGCCACCTGCCCCCGGCGATCAACCTGGAGCGGCCCGACCCTGCCTGCGGACCCGTGCCATCGCGGCCCGCAACGATCCCGGTGGAGATCGGTGTCCTCGGGGTGTCCGCGTTCAGCCCCGAGGGGACCCACGCGGCGCTGGCCCTCCGCCGCTGGCGCGGGTCCAGCGCGTGAGCCATCCACGGATCGTGGTCACCGGCCTGGGACTGGTCTCCGCCGCCGGGGGTGACACCGACGCCACCTGGGACGCGGTCGCCGAGGCGCGCAGCTGCATCGGTCCGATCCAGACCTTCGATGCCGCGGTCTTCCAGAACCCGACGGGTGCCGAGCTGCTGGAGCTACCCGCGGCCGAACGCCCGGGGGACGACCGGGCGCTGCGGATGCTGCTGGCCGCCGGACGTCAGGCCGCGGGCGACCTGGCACCGCGGCTGGCCGAGGACAGCGAGGTCCGCCGCCGCACCGCGGTGGTGCTGGGGACCTCCCAGGGCTCGATCCTGGGCATGGCGGACGTCCATCGCCGGATGCGCCGCGAGGGGGGCGAGCTGACCCCCGAGGATCGTGACGCGATCCGGGCCTACCGACCGGGCAACGGCGCCGGGCGGTTGGCCGACGCCCTCGGGATCGAGGGGCCCCGCACCACCATCGGCATGGTCTGCGTGAGCAGCTCGATGGCCCTGCTGCAGGGCACCGGTCTGATCCGAGACGGCGTGGTCGACCGTGTACTCGCGGGTGGCTTCGAGGGATTCAGCCCCTTCATCTTCACGGGTTTCTACTGCATCGGCGCCGCCAGCAGAACGCTCTGTCGCCCCTTCGACAAGCGGCGCGACGGCACGATCCTCGGCGAGGCGGCATCCCTGCTGTTGCTCGAGACCGAGGAGGCGGCCCGCGAGCGGGGCGCCGAGCCGCTGGCGATCCTCGAGGGGGGCGGATTTGCCGCCGACGGCGTGCACATGACCGCCCCCGATCGGGAGGGGCGCGGCATGGAGCGAGCCATCCGCCAGGCGCTGGCGGACAGCGGCGTCGACGCGGCGGACATCGATTACGTCAACGCCCATGGCACGGGTACGCCCTACAACGACGCCATGGAGTGCAAGGCTCTGGCGCGGGTCCTGCCGGGGAAGATGCCCCCGATTTCCTCCATCAAGTCGATCTTCGGCCACACCCTGGGCGCCGCCGGCGGGCTGGACGCGGGCGTGTCCATCCTGGCCATGCGCCACCAGGTGCTGCCGCCGACCGTCAACGGAGGCGAGGAACCCGAGGTCGACGACTGGGACTTCGTGTTCGAGCGGGCCCGCCCGACACAGGGTCTGAACCGGGTCCTGAGCACCAACGCCGCCATGGCCGGCAACAACACCGCCTTGCTGTTCCGCCGCTACGAGGGGTAGCCTTCGGCATCCGCGCTCGTCCAGCGACCGGGCGGGCGACCACGATGAAGAGGCCGACGTGGAGATCGCCATCAGCGGATACGGGGTATTGAGCCACCTGGGCGAGGGGCCCGGCGTGCTCCCCGTGCTGCTGGGCGAACCGCCGGTACCCGCCGAAGAGGTGCTGGACGATGGCCTCTCGGCGCCCGTGGGCCGCATCGGACTGATCCGGAATCACCCTTTCGGCCGCCGCTACGAGCGCTTCGGCCAGATGGACACCTTCAGCCGCTACGCCTTCATCGCCGCCGGCCACGCCCTCGACGCCGCGGCCATCGGCGCCCCGGATCCAGGCTTCGAGGACGGCGGCGTGATCTACGGCACCGCGTACGGCTGCCAGGACGCCAACGCCCAGTTCGACCAGTTCAGTCTGGACCCCGTCGTCGGCCTGCGCGGCGCGAGTCCGCTGGCCTTCAAGGGCACCGTGGACAACGCTCCGGCGGGCTGGAGCGCGGTCGGATACACCCTGCGCGGCGTCAACGCCACCTTCGTCAGCGGCATCGGCGCGGGCGCCGAGGCGCTGCTCTGCGCTCGCTCCGCCATCGTCGCCGGCCGCGCCCGACGGGTTGTCGCGGGCGCGGTCGAACGGTTGATCCCCCTGCAGCTGGCGGCACTCTACCGGGACGGCGACACTCCAGAGCCGTTCGCCGCCGAGGGTGCGGTCATGCTGGTGGTCGAGGACGCCGCGGCGGCCGCCGAACGGGGCCACGTCCCCGCGGGGCGGCTGCGCGCCGCCGACCGGTTGCCCGGGTGCGATGCCGGGACACTCCAGGATTGGATCACGCGCAGCGGGTACGCGCGCGAGGAGCTGGCTCTGGTGAGCCTCGCGCCCTGGCCGGGGCCGCGACGGGGAGAGCTGGCGACGCTGGTCGAGGAGGCTGGCATCTCGAGGCCGCCGCGGATCGACGGCGAATCTGCGGGCTCGATGATGGCTGGTGAGCTTCCCCTGGCCCTGGCGATGACCATCGAACGGCTGCGCTCGACGGGGATCAGTGGTCCGGCCCTGGTGCTGGGTGCGGGCGAGGGCCGGGAGGTCTTCGCGTTCATCGTCGAAACCTGACCGACGGGTCCGGAAAGAAACCCCTGCGTCCAGCCTGGACTGGACGCTATCATCACCGTCACCAACCCATATCCAAAAGGGGAGTTCGATGTCCCGACACCTGCTGTTGGCCCTGTTCGCCGCTCTGTTTTTGATCGCCGGCTGTCCGGGGGACGACGACGATACGACCGGGGACGACGACGTCACGGGCGATGACGATTCGACCGGCGATGACGACACCTCGGGCGACGATGACACCACGGGTCCGGTGGACGCGGACGGCGACGGCTGGGACGAGACCGAGGACTGCGACGACAACGACGCGGATCTCAACCTGGACGACGGCGACGGCGACGGATTCTCCACCTGCGACGGCGACTGCGACGACGACGACGACGAGGTCCACCCGGACGCCACCGAGGAGACCTGCGACGGCGTCGACAACGACTGCGACGACTCCACCGACGACGCGCCGGACGGCGATGGCGACGGATCGACGATGTGTGACGACTGCGACGACGCGGACGATCAGGTCTTCCCCGGCAACACCGAGGCGACCTGCGACGGCCTCGACAACGACTGCGATCCTGCCACCGAGGACGAGCCCGACGCGGACGGCGACGGGTCGACCGTCTGCGACGATTGCGACGACACCGACGCCGAGGCGTACCCCGGTGCCGACGAGGTCACCTGCGACGGTGTGGACAACGACTGCGATCCACTCACCGAGGATGGTCCCGACGACGACAGCGACGGCTTCTCCTCCTGCGACGACTGTGACGACGCGGACGCCGATATCTTCCCCGGAGCCGCCGAGGTCAGCTGCGACGGCATCGACAACGACTGCGACCCCGCCACCGAGGACGGCCCCGACGACGACGGCGACGGCTTCTCCTCGTGTGACGACTGCGATGACGCCGACCCCGCCATCTTCCCCGGCGCCGCCGAGGTCACCTGTGACGGCGTGGACAACGACTGCGACCCCGCCACCGAGGACGGTCCGGACGACGACGGCGACGGCGCCACCACCTGCGACGATTGTGACGACGCCGACCCCGCCATCTTCCCCGGCGCCGAAGAAGTTCCCTGCGATGGGAACGACAACGACTGCGATCCCGCGACCGTCGACGATTTTGACGACGACGGCGACGGATTTACGGTCTGCGACGACTGCGACGACGCCGACCCCGCCATCTTCCCCGGCGCGGCCGAGGTGCCCTGCGACGGCATCGACAACGACTGCGACCCTGCCACGGTCGACGGTCTGGACGGGGACAACGACGGCTTCGCAGAGTGCGAGGACTGCGACGACACCGACCCGGCCGTGTTCCCCGGCGCCACCGAGGTCTGCAACGGCGTGGACGACGACTGTGATCCCGCGACCGACGAGGCGGCGGACGACGATGGCGACGGCCTGTCGCTTTGCGATGGGGACTGCGACGACGACGACGCGGCGGTGTTCCCCGGGGCCGACGAGATCTGCAACGGGCTGGACGACGACTGCGATCCGCTCACCGACGAGCTGGCCGACGAAGACGGCGACGGCGTCACCGACTGCGGTGGAGACTGCGACGACACGGACGACACGATCTTCCCCGGTGGAGCCGAACTCTGCGACGGGCTGGACAACGACTGTAACGGTGTGGTCGACGAGTACGTGAGCCTGGACCTGGACGGCGACGGCTACAGCCCCTGCCTCGGGGACTGCGACGACGCCGACGCGAACGTCTCACCCGGCGAGCTCGAGATCGGTTGCGACGGCATCGACAACGATTGCGACCCCCTCACGGAGGACGAGGCGGACCTGGATGGTGACGGATTCACCACCTGCGACGACTGCGACGACAACGACCCCGCGGTCTTCCCCGGGGCGGCCGAGGTCACCTGTGACGGTCTGGACAACGACTGCGACCCCGCCACCGCCGATTCGGTGGACGGCGACGGCGACGGCTTCAGCGACTGTGATGACTGCGACGACGCCGATCCGGCCGTGTTCCCCGGCGCAGCCGAGGTCACCTGCGACGGCATCGACAACGACTGCGACCCCGCCACCGAGGACGGACCGGACGGTGACGGCGACGGGTTCACCGAATGTGACGACTGTGACGACGCGGATCCGGGCGCCTTCCCGGGCAACACCGAGGTCACCTGCGACGGTGTCGACAACGACTGCGACCCCGCCACCGAGGACGGACCGGACGACGACGGCGACGGCTTCACCGCCTGCGACGACTGCGACGACACCGACCCCGCCCTCAACCTCGACGACCTGGACGGCGACGGCTACACGTCCTGCACCAACGAGTGCGACGACAACAACCCCAACACCTACCCGGGCGCCTACGAGATCTGCGACGGGGAGGACAACGACTGCGACGGCTCGCTGCCCAACAAGGAGATCGACGACGACGGCGACGGCTTCGACGAGTGCGCGGGGGACTGCGACGACTTCGATCCCACCCTGAGCCCGGCGGATCTGGACGGGGACGGCGTGTCCACCTGCGACGAGGACTGCGACGACGCCGATCCGGCCGTGTTCCCCGGCGCAGCCGAGGTCACCTGCG